>NZ_DATENY010000123.1:0-6450 GCF_035274705.1 Mycobacterium sp.
CAAGGGTCGGATCGGGTTCCTGACGGAACCTCACTGCCCGACTCCGCCTGACATAGGTCGCCACGATGGCGACGACACCGCCGGCAATAAAGACCAGTAGCGCGACCTTCAGAATCAGAAGCCACACTGGGCCGTCCCCTGTCGATTTACTTTGGGATATCAATCTTTTGAAACGCGTCGGCCGCAGCCACGTCGCGCAATTCATACCATCGCGCGGCGGCACCTAGGTTCTCGCCGAACTGCCTAGCCTCGTCCGCAACCGCTGCCGTTTGCGCGGCCACGTCCGCCTGAGCTTTACGGCATGCCTCGGCCGTCTGCAGTCGCGATACCGCCGTGGCGGCATCCGCCAGTGGCGCGTCGGCGTGCAGGTCCGAAAGTTCATCGGCTGCCCGGCCAACCAACTCCGCAGCATTCTGCAGCTCCGCCGGATCAACCCTCAGCGGCGGCATATCAGTGGCCGAGCCGCAGGTTCCGTAAGAAGTCGTACACGCTGGCGATCCACAGCAGCATCGGGATCACCGCGGCAATCGCTGCGCCATCAAGCAATTCGAGGATGCGTTTGGTTACCGGCGATACGCGACGCACACTTTCTGTCGCGCCAACGGTGACCATCGCCACAATCGCCACCGCCGTATAGGCGCTGAGCACCAGCCATGCACTGTTCGGATACCACAGGCTGAGTTTGACCATCACGCCAGTCGGGATGATGACAGTCGCAGCCAAAAGTGCCCAGGCACACCATCTCTCGGCATACAACCGTGAGCGGAAGCCGCACACAACCGTCACCAGCCCCGCGACGATCAGGCTGTGCATGAAGAAATGTCCCTGCACGACAACTGCAATCGCACCCGTCGACAAAACCAAGGCGCCCGCGGTCACGAAACCGATCAGCAGTCTCTTCGCCAACTGGCTGCGCTCATGCAGCCGCGCCGCTGAGTCCGGCACGGATGCGATGATCGCCTGCCACGTCGGCGATTCCTCGTCGGGCATTTCGGACGCGACCGGATCCAATAACTCGTCATTGGACACCGTTTCGCCCGGCGCCGGGATCGGCGGTAATGCAATTCGTGCCACCGCCACGGTGAGCTTCGCCGCGTTCGTCACCACAATGAGGCCGTACGCAATTGCTCCCGCCGGGACCCAGTACTGCCATCCATACCCGTACGCGATCGCCGCGCCCGTAATCGCGATCGCCGTGACCGACAGGAACGACGCCAACTCCGCGCGCTTGCGCGGCCCGCCGCGGGTTGCAAACGTCAACAGCAGCACTACCGCGCCGGCGCCGGCGACCTGCGGTGCCCCCAGCGAGTCGACCCCGCGTGGCAGCGGAACGGCCAACGCCGCTGCGCCGGCCAGCGCCGGCACCGAAGCGGCCAGCAGGCTCTCTGCCATGTCGATGTTGGAGAACCGGTTCTTCGCCATCGCGCTGCCGCCCAGCAAGCACAGGCCGAGCACACCAAGGGCCAGCGGCCAGTACCAGCTGTGACCGGTCCGCGACCACGACACCAGCGTCATGACCGTGATCGCCACGGCAGCCACCGGAACGGCAAGTCCGACAAAGCGACTCAACGCTGTCCGGTCGAACTCGGGTGACTCGTCGAGAACCGCGATCGCGTCGATCACGTCCTCGACCAGTGGCCGGTACCGCTCGGTGCGGCTCACCGACACCAAGGTGAGCAGCGAGCCGTCGACCACCCCCGCGTCGTCCAACGACTCGCTGGCCTTCAGCGGAGGAGCGCCCGGCCGGGCGAACGCCCACACACCCTGCGCGGAGAAGTCGAACCCGGCCAGCACGTCCTTAGGCGTGTCCTCCATGAGTTCGGCCAACACCGCGACGGTCTCGTCGATGTAGCTTTCGATCGGCGCCGCCGCCGGCAACACGAGGTCGGTCATCCGCCGACCAGTCAGAATCGTCACCCGCGTCGTCGATGGCCGGCCCGGGGTGACGCTTGACGCCGATGCTGCTGCGGCAGTGGATGTCAACGGCGCTCGAGCCTGTCGAAGTCATCCGACAGCGCCGCCGCCAGCTCGACGATCCGTCGCCGGAACGGATTGCTGAGCAGATCGAGCTGAATCTCGGTACCGGCCGCGATGTGCTTGTCGTACGGCAGGACCACGACCCGGCCAGGCGGGACGTGCCGCTCGAACTGCTGCACGAGATCGTCAACGTCGATGTTCGGCTTGCCCGGCACGATGTGGTTGATCACCACGCAGGAGCGGCCGAGCAGATCCTGATATCCGTTCTGCCGCAACCAGTCCATGGTCACCGCGGCTTGACGGGCGCCGTCAATCGACGCGCTCGCAACGATCACCAGACCCGACACCGTCGACAACACGCCGCGCGCCGCGGGCTGGAACAGCCCGGCTCCGCAGTCCGCGAGCACAAGGTTGTAATAACGCGACACGATGTTCGTCGCGCCGTTCCAGTCGTCGTCGTTGAACTCGCGTCGCGCACCGCTGTACTCCTCGGAGGACAGCACCTCGAGATTGGAGCCATTCATGCTCGTGTACGCGCGAATGTCGTTGTAACGCGACAGCTCTTTGTCGGAGAGCAGGTCCGCGATCGTCGCGGCCGACTGACGGCCGGCGCGGTCGGCGAGGTTGCCGCCGTCCGGGTCGGCGTCGACCGCCAGGATCCGGTCGCCGCGCACCTTGGCCAGCGCCGAACCCAATGCGACCGTGACCGCGGTCTTGCCGACGCCACCCTTGAGGCCGAATACGCCAATCTGGTAGGAGTCGCGTGCATTTCGACGGATCCGGCTGTGCAGATCCATCTCATACAATTCGTCCGGCGACAGGCCGAAGTTGATCCGCGTCATCAGATAAAGCCAGTGCCGCCAGCCGCGCTGAGACGGCATCTTGACGGCGGACTTGACACCGACATGCGACAACGCGTCGATGGCGCGGTGGTTGCCGATAGTCGCCGCGGACGTCGGCGCCGGCTGATTCGCCGATGAATGAGCCGCCCGTCGGGCGCTCTTCTCCGACTGCGACTCGGCGAAGTGCTGCGTCGGCGCGGGAGCCGGTGCGGGCCGCGGCGGCGGCGTTGGTGCGGGACGCGGTTGCTCGTAGCGCGCGCCAGCGGGCCCGGGTGACTGGGGCGCCCTCATCATTCCGTTGGGCTGCCGCTGCGGGCTCGACGTACGGGTGGGCGGCATGGTCGTGGTGATCTCGGACTGCCGCGGCGGCGGGGCGGCCGCCGCCTGAGTCTTACCTGGCGCGATGGGCATCGGAGGCGGCGTTGCGTCGCTACGCCCCGGGCCCCCGGTAGGCATCGGCGCGGCGACGTCACGATCCGCCTTGGCCGATTCGTCCTCGGCTGTCTGCACAGCGTCTCCCGAGGAGTGGAAAAGCCGGTCATAGTCAGCCGACATTGGTACCTCTCATTGCTAATTCACGCCGAGACGCACGCGGTGGGTGGGTCGCCCCGGAGGGGTTGACCCGCCCACCTGCGTGCTCGTCGTGTTAGGCGAACATCCCGGTCACGCCGGCTTCCGTCTGAGCCATCGTGGCACTGGACTCACTGATCGTCGTAGCCAGGTTCTGCAGGGCCGAGTTCAGCTCGGCAGAAGTGCTGTCCCAGCGCATCTGCACACCCTGGTAGGCCTCGGAACCGCTGCCGCCCCAGACCGCGGCGAGCGCCGCGAGGGAACCCTTGCCCTCGTCGAGTAGGCCGGCAGTAGTCGAGACGGATCCCTGAATGTCGCTCGCTCCGCCTTCGATGCCGGCGAAGTTCCACACCTGTTCGGTCATATTGTTGCTCCGTTTCTGTAAGTGGTCGTGGTCAGAGGTTCATCGAGCCTGCGAGCGTCGAGGACTGGTCCTCGTCGGTCGAGGTGTACTGCACACCGGAGGTGTGGATGTTGGCCGAAATGTCGTTCAGCTCCTGAACCTGGCGCGCGGCCGCCTCATGGAAACGCATCAACGCTGCCTGAGCGGCGGTGCCGGCCTGGCCGTGCCACTGGCCGGCGAGGGTGCCCGCCACGGACTCAACGTGCGCGATGACGCCCTTGAGCTCGCCCGAGATCCTCTCGAAGTTCGCTGCCTCCTTGGCGAGGACAGCGGCATCTGTGTTCATCTGTGCCATTGCTGGATTTTTCCTTCTCTTCCTGTGTCCTCACCACGGGAATGGCGAGTCTTTCCGGCCAGGTGGCCGGGAAGTCTTCGGTGGGCGACTACCAGTCGTCCTCGTCGTCTTCGCCCAGGTTTTGAGGCAGCGGCGCCGGTGCCGTCAACCCCTGTTTCGAACCGCCGCTCTTCTCGCCGTGGCCCATCGCTCCCATCGGGCCCATGCCGCCGCCGCCACTGCCGACGGGTGCCAAACCGGCCGCCGTCGCACCGGCCGCGGCGCCTGCTGCCACTCCCACGGGCGACACACTCGGCTCGATCTCAGCCCCAACGAGCTTGGACATCAACGGCGTTCGCGCCGACGTGCCACCGGCACCTGGTAGCGAGGCCGCCCGAACCAGCCCGGCGCCTGCACCGGCCCCGGAGCCACCCACCAGCGGGTGGTTGGACAACGGGCTGGCGCCGATGAGCCCCATCTGCGCGCTCTTGTCGCCGAGACCCATCTGGCTGAACATCGACGTCACCTGCTGCAGCGGCTGGGTCAGCTGCTGCATCGGTTGCATGACCATCTGGCTTGCTTGCTGAGGCAGCTGCCCGAGCGTCGACCCGAGCTGGCTGGCCATCTGCATGCCCATCTGCATGCCCTGTTGGGCACCCTGTTGCATCTGGTCTTGGTTGGCGAACTGCTGGGCGTTCTGCGTCTTCTGCGCCTGCCCCTCCGCCGTCGTCGCCATCTGATTGGCCTGAGCAACGCCGCGCCCGGTTTGCAGACCTGCCGATTCCACAGTCGCCTGCGCGCCGACGTGTGCGAACGCCGTCTCACGTGCAACCGCCCCTGGCGCTTGCGCGGCGACCTGACCCAACGCGGCCCCGACGGTGGATTCACCGACGCCGGGGATGACGATCGGCGTCATCGGCGGGATCGGCTCGAACAGTGTGTTCGCGACCGTCTCCGCCTGATAGGCGTCCATCGCGAATGCCGCCTGGTTCCACATGCGGACGAGGTAGTCGGTCTCGTTGACCGCGATGGGAACCGTGTTGACGCCGAGGAAGTTGGTGGCCTCCAGGACGCCGTGGGTGATGTGGTTCTCTTCGATCTCCGGTATCGGTGGCGTCGTTGCCATCGCCGTGGCGTACGAGCTTGCCTGCGACGTCGCCTGCATGGCTCGCTTTTGCGCTTGGAGGGCAGTTGTCCTTAGCCAAACGACCATCGGCATGGTTGCAGTTACGGCGCGCTCGCTTGCTGCCCCGCTCCATGCCGAAGACAGCGCCGCCAGGCTCCCGGCCAATTCGTCGGCCTGGGTCTCCAAAAAGATCGCGAGCGCTTCCCATCCCGCGGCGGCCTGGAGCATCGGCGCTTCGCCGGCACCTGCCATCAACCGGGCGGTGTTCAATTCTGGCGGCATTCCATGCCAGATCATCGCGACTATCTGAGGAAGTGTTGGCATTGCTGTTTCTCTGTTGTGGTCCCGAGGGCTGCGGGGCTACGACAGAACGCTGGCGTTCTCTCCGTCGACCGTGGTGTAGATGCCCGCAGCCTCCATATACGCAGCTCCAGCACGCGACAGCTCTTCTTGCGCGAAGCTGTTCAGCATCATGGCCTCGACGCCTTCGCTTGCGAAGGTCAGCGCAGCGTGCGCTGAAACCTCGTCGGCGCCGGCCGGAACCAGGGCCGTGACCTCTGCCGAAGCGGTCGTGCCGGCCGCGAGGCCGCGGGCCCCGTTTGCGACCACTTGCGAACCGATACCAACGGCACCCGGATTATGCTGCATGGGTTGCATTTGCGGTGACTCCTTACTTACCTCGAACAACCTGGATATTGTTTTGTGCAGGACTCAACAACGGTTGCCTGTGCATACCGGAATCAATTCCCCGATCCCTTTGCTGGCGGCTAACCACCAAGTTTGCTGAGCGTCTTGGTATATCTTAACCGCCCCCCGGAGGTGCTGCTAACACTTCTTCTTCCGGTGGATCGACGTAGGCCGCCTGGATGACCTCTTTCGCGTCAGGAGAGACGAGGAATGCCTGGCCAGGAGGGCGCCGTTTCAGCTTGATCTCGCTGGACGGAAACTCCTGCTTCTCGCCGGAAAGGAACATCGTCGGTGAACCGGCGCCGTAAGCGGCGCCGACGAACTTGTCCATGGTGGCTCGATGGGCCTGGCTCATCTGGCACGTCGCGATGACGTGCAGACCGATGTCGGCCGCCGCAGGCAGCAGCGGAAACAGCGGCGCCATCGGCGGCACGACGCCGCTGGCCGCGACGATCATGTGCCAGTCGTCGACGAGCAGCACCACGTCCGGTCCCGTCCACCATGACCTGGCCCGCAATTGGGCGGTGGTCAGGTCGGGCGGGGGCAACCGCTTCTTCAAGTTGACCGCCAG
>NZ_DATENY010000124.1:0-5283 GCF_035274705.1 Mycobacterium sp.
CAAGGGTCATGACGATCCTTTCGGCTCACTTAGATGTGTTTCTCGGTGGTTTCCGTGGATTGATGACGCTCGGCAAGACATGCCTCCGACGGATCCCCGTCTCGTTTCGAGTGGCAATGACAAGCAGCGGCATATCAAGGAACGACCAGCAGGGGCGCCCCGCTCGGATCCAGGTACGACGTCCGCAATGCCGCCGCGGATTGCTGAATGATATTAGAAATATCGGCCAATTCAATTCTCGCCAGGAATGGATCCCAACCACTTATAGCGCGCAAGTCGCCACCGGGCACTCGCAGTCCAAGATAGGCGTCGTTCTCGAACGGGATGGACTCGACCGTGTAACCATCGGCTAGTTGCCTGCTGACCAGATACGCATCAGGCATCCCATTCTTCTGCCGCAGGAAATTGCCGAATAGCTTTACTAGGTACTTCTCAAGGAGATCCGAATCGCGCGCCGCGAAGTCGAAGTGCTCGGGACTCTGTCGCTCTGATGAAGATACCTTGTACCACCCATCTTCATAGGCGACGAAGTATTCCGAGCTTGTATCATTCCAAAACAACGTGCGGCCGTCGACTACGGATGACCGGACAGTCGTAAAGCCGGCCTGCGCAATGAAATCCACCATCTCGTCGGAGATATCGACTTTTGGATCGCTCATCGCAGCACTCCCACCCTCGGGTCCTTCAGGACGCTAACAGGAACCGCAGAATTCGTTGAGTCAAGCACACGCACCTGTATCCCGCCGCCTGGTTGACCTGTCGCCGGAGCTATCTCTGACACCTCCACCTTCCAGCCTGGAGGAAGCTTCGATGCGTCAAACGTATACGAATTGTAGGGATCGCCAAGTGAATTGACGTGCATTCCACGCTGCTCCCAAGGCGCTGGATTTGCATCCTCCATTACGGCCAAATACTTCCCGTCGCCTCCGATCCTATCTACCTTATCGCCGTAGTCCGACGTGAACTGATACGGATCGTCATATGCCACTTTTGACCCTGGTACAGCACCATCGTTATTTGGATAGTTCTGATAGTGCTGGCCGTCCGGTCCATAACTATTGAACCGTTCAGAGTATTGCTCTGACGTGTAAGCGACACCATCTGGCCCACGCCCATAGGGTGCCGCGGGATCCGTAATTAACTCACCTACCTGCGGGTTAATGTCCGCCAGTGGATCGTGCGGAAATTCCCAATGGCTCGACAGCGGTTCGCCGTAATGAGGAACGATCGGTTCGTCTGGCAGACGATGCCATCCTGGTCCTGACTCCTGGCCGTTGTGAATTGGATCGTGGTGCCCATCCGAATTCAGGTCATGCGTTCCGCTTGACGGCGGCTCGTGCAGATTACTACCCGATGTCGGTGGGTCTGCCCCATCGTGTGCTGGCCGTTCAGGTGCGCCGTGATCGGACGGGATGCCCTCTGATCCGCCGGCACTTCCGTGCGGAGGCTGCTCGACCGCAGGGCTGCCGTGGTCGGCGGGCGGTGCGTGCGGCGCTTCTGCTGTCGGCGTATGCATTTGTGGGGCTGGAGCCGACGGCACGTGCGGGGCCGCTGACGCAGTGGCTGGCATCTCGGCCGGCGCTCCGACAGGAGCCGAGGCATGTGGCGCGGCGGCCGCGGGCGCTTCAGCGGGTGCGGCGCCAACCATTGCCGGTTCCGGAACTCGCGGCACCGCAGCTGCACTCGACTGAACAGGCGCCGGTTCCGAGGCGTGGGACGGTACATCGTGCGGAGACGCAGACGCAGTAGTTCGAGCTGGCTCCGGCTGCGCGTGCGGCGCCGGCTCTGCCGGGGCATGCGGCGCTGGTTCCGCTGGGGCGTGCGGTGCCGGGGCGTCGACACGCGGCGTCGGTGTTTCCGTGTGCGGCACTGCTTCTGGTCGCGGCGGTTCGACGGGCGCATGGCCGGTCGGCGGCGCCGAGCCTGGCGCGGCGCCACTTTCGGGAATGTTGACCTTGTCGAGGTCGCCGCCGATCTGGCCGGCTTTGGTGGTGATGCCCTCGGTGGCTGACGCGGCATGCGTTGCCGCGCTCGCCGCATCGCGGGCTCCTCCCGCCGCCGTACGTCCTTCGGCTTGGGCCGCAGCCGAGGCCGCTCGGCTCTCCATCTCCGCAGCCGTGACCGCCGGCCTCGCTTCCGCACCTACGGGGAATACCGTCATCGCGATATTGGCGGAGATATTGCCCACCGCATCCGCATAGTGACCGCTCGCCCAATCCTTGTAGTCCACAAGGTTTTTCGCTTCGTCGAGCACACCCTGTGGATCGGTCATCATGTGGGTTGCAAGAGCGGCGGGATTCGCCATGTCCGCCATGTTCTGGGCCGCTGCGTTCCACATGTGCAACGCCCCCTCGGGGTCGTACGCGAAACGCGTCGGATCGAAGCCTTCCAAACCGTTGACCGTCCGCAGTACCGTCTCGAATCCGCTCTTGTTGGCACCGACAACCCCGTTGAAGACCGTCGCGAGCGGGTTGCCGACTTCCTCGCCGAGGACGTCGACGAACTCCTTCTTGGCCCATGATTGGAAGTCGCCTGTCAGCGAGTCGAGCACGTTGATGCCCTGGCTGAAGAGCTGGCTGCTCGCGTCGGCCTCGCGCTTCATGTTGTTCAGTACTGTTTTGATCTCGTTGGCGATCTGCTTGATCTTGTCGATCGGGTTATGGCCGGTGAAGACACCGCCGATCGTCTCCAAGATCCCGCCCGGACTCAGCTGCTCCAGCAGGCCGCGCACGGCGTTCTGCGTGGTTTCGACCGTCGCGGCGAAGCCCTCGACCTGAGTCGCCAATTCCTGTGCCTGCCCCGCAATTCCGGTCAGCGCGTTACTGATGTTCGTGACCGCCGCGGACATCCGCCCTGCCTCGGGTATCTGCTGCCCACCCAGTCCGGGGCCCGTCGCACCGACCTGACCCGCGATGCCACTTATGGCTGCACCGAACGTCCTCCATGCCCCCGCCGCTGCGCGCAAGGCCTCGGGATTGCCATCGGGCCACACATCGCCCACAAATGCCTCGACGAGTGTCCAACCCAGCGGGGCCGCAACTCCACTACCCATCGGCGGCGGCATGCTCGGCGCCTCGAATCCTGTCGGATTGCTCGGCGGCGCCACCGGTGGGCTGCCACCTCCGACCGTCGATGCCGCGTTCGCGCGGCCATAATTCGCGGCCGACATCTGGACGCCGAAACCCACCCGACGACACGCATTCACCGCCGATCCGGCCGCATCCAGCAGCGCCTTGCCTGATTGCGTGTAGTTGTTGCCAAAGACGATCCCAGCCGCGTCATGGCCGAACATCGCTCCCGAGCCCGACAATGCCGAGTTCAGCGCACCGACGGCCGACGCGATCGCGTCCCCCTCGCCGCCGACGGTCCCACCCGTCGCGGCCAGCCCCGCCGGGTCGACCGCATACGGTCCCGTCATGGCCGGCTCCCGGCCAGGCCCGCATCAGCTTTCATCGAACCTGTGTGGATCAGCTCCACATACGGAGATTGGTCTGTGCGGCGTTCGAATAGTCTTCGTGCGCCTGCTCGGCGATCTGCCGCAGCCGGGCCAGCGCCTCCCGCATCTCGCGTGCGCCCTCATCCCACTCCTGTTGCGCAGCACGCTCGGCGTCGCCAGCGTCGCCGTACCAAGCCGTTCCCAACCGGGCGACGGAATTCGCCGCCTGCGCGAGATGGGCTTCGAGCTGCCCGTCGAACTCCGACATCCGATCGACCACGGTCAACACCGCCGACGGATCCACGCTGAAAGCACCCATCACAGACCCGAACCCGACACATCGGCGGCGCCGGAGGTGTCTGTTCCTGAGTATCTGCCTGCCGCTTCTTGCAATAGGCCATGCATCGCCGTCAACCCTTGGACGACTTGCGAGGCGCCGTCATGCCACTCCTGCCAAACACCGCTGTACGCGGAGGCCGCCTCGCCTGACCATCCCGAGCCCAGCAACCCCGAGACCTCACCGTCAAGTGAGCCAAGTCCCGAGCGTAAGCCTTCAGCCACCGATTCCAACTCCGCCGCAACAGCAACGAGTTCAGACGGTGTGACCCCTAGTTGCGACACCCAACACCACCTCGCCCCGGTGAACAGATACTTGCAATAGCAAACTCTGAGCCTACCGGCGTACCGAGTGCCTCGTTGACACGAATTTCCGCCGCACGGCTCAACGCCGCCATGTGCGAATCGGCCTCGGAGGGGTTTGGGTCCAGCTACACCTCATGCACACGCATGCGGGACTCAGCAAACGCGGTTGACGGTAACGAAAATATAACGGTCAGGCAAAGGCGGGATCACGATCTGTCGGATCGCCGTAACCAGCCGCCGAGGTTTGCTAAACGCCGTACCGAAGTAACTCGTCGGCGGTGATCAGCCGTTCTGCCTTGGCGGGGAATTCACGGCTCTTCAGAGGATGGCGCAATAATGACCAGGTGATTCGACTCACCCGTGTCCGAGATATCGGGTTGAGGTACACGGTAGTAACTCCTGCGGTATACCGATTGCTGATCCAGGCCCTACTTTACCGCAGCGCCCTTATCAAGTCATTAGATACCCGATATCTGGCAAACTGAACTAGGCGCGCCGAACAATAATCAGATGTTTTTGGTGTGACAGAAGTGACGGATGTGGTCAGGTCCGATCGGGCTTGAGGAACACGTCGTCAAGCGTCACAGTCCGCAGCTGGCGGGACCGTATGACGTCGACAAGTTGGCCATAGACATGGGTCACCGGCAAGTGATTCAGATGGCCGATCACGATGGCTTGTGGGTTGAAGTACTTGTTGGCCATCTTGACGATCTCGTCCTGAGGTATCACGTTCTGGTCCTCGAGCGAACCCGACCATAGCGTGTCGGCGGTGTACCCGAGGTCACCCGCGACCTTGTCGACGGTCGGATTGTGCTTTCCATACGGCGGCCGGAAGTAAGGCCGCGCGTCGACGCCATACGTCTTCCAGAGGAACTGGTGGTTTCGCCGAAGTTGTTCTGCCACATCGTTTGCCGAAATCGTGGTGAGGTCGGGGTGGTTCCATGTGTGGTTGCCCAGCTGGATCTGGCCGTCATCCACCAAGGGGCGCAACAAGTCCCGATTGTCCGTCCACGAGTAGTACGTACCGTTGACGAAATACGTGAGCCGAATTGCGGTGTCCTTGGCGAACTGCGTGTAGAGGCGCACCACATCGCTGCTCACGCCGTCGTCGACGGTCAGCGCGAGCAGGTCACCTTCACCGGGCAGGCTGCTGAGCACGCCGCCGCCGGGCAGCGGAATCCGCGCCGTCCGCGGCGGCGGCGGCA
>NZ_DATENY010000125.1:0-21361 GCF_035274705.1 Mycobacterium sp.
AACCCGCGTTCTCATGCTCGTCCACGACCTCGATGTCAGAATCATCGACGCCTCCACCGGCGAGCTCATCCGCCACCTCACCATCGACACCACCAGGGACTACCAACCCCGCGGAGTCCCCTGCGGACGCCCACGAAAAAAGCCCTGAACCCCCAACGAGGGTTCAGAGCTATTCGGATGTCTTGCAACATCACATGGAGCCGATGACGGGAATCGAACCCGCGTATTCAGCTTGGGAAGCTGATGTTCTGCCATTGAACTACATCGGCCTGTTTGACCACGAAGGCTAACATCCGAGCGGCTACGCTCGACCGCGTGCTGCTCTCCGATCGCGACATCCGTGCCGAAATCGCCGCCGAGCGCCTGAGCATCGATCCCTACGACCCGGACCTGGTGCAGCCGTCGAGCGTCGACGTCCGCTTGGACAGCCTCTTTCGGGTCTTCAACAACACCCGCTACACCCACATCGATCCGTCCATCCAGCAGGACGAGTTGACCAGCCTTGTGCAGCCGGATCCCGGCGAGCCATTCGTGCTCCACCCCGGAGAGTTCGTCCTCGGTTCGACGCTGGAGTTGTGCACCTTGCCCGACGACCTCGCCGGCCGCTTGGAGGGCAAGTCGTCGCTGGGCCGGCTCGGGCTGCTGACCCACTCGACGGCCGGTTTCATCGACCCCGGGTTCTCGGGCCACATCACCCTCGAGCTGTCCAACGTCGCGAACCTGCCGATCACGCTGTGGCCCGGCATGAAGATCGGTCAGCTCTGCCTGCTGCGGTTGACCAGCCCGGCCGAGCACCCCTACGGCAGTGCGCAAGCGGGATCGAAGTACCAAGGTCAGCGCGGCCCCACTCCGTCGCGCTCGTATCAGAACTTCATCAAATCCAGCTGACCCACGGCCGGCTCTGTGAGGATCTGGTAACTCCGACGTAACCGGTTCCCTATGCTCTTGTCCGACCGGAGGGAGCTGTTTTGCAAGCGATCGATCCTGCCGCCACCGCCTGGCTGCTGGCCAGCACCGCACTCGTCCTACTCATGACGCCTGGGCTGGCCATCTTCTACGGCGGCATGGTCCGCACCACCGGCGTGCTCAACATGATCATGATGAGCTTCATATCGATTCCGCTCGTCACGGTGGCGTGGCTGTTGCTCGGCTACACGCTGGCTTTCTCGGAGGACGGCGCCGCCGGCCTGATCGGCAACCTTGCGCACATCGGGATGCTCGGCATCGATCCGAGCACCACGCACGGTGCGGTTCCCGAGCTTCTGTTCGCGACGTTTCAGCTTGCCTTCGCGATCATCACCGCGGCGCTCGTCAGCGGCGCGATCGCCGACCGCGCGAAGTTCGCCGCCTGGATGGTCTTCGTCCCGCTCTGGGTGGTCGCTGTGTATTCGGTAGTCGCGCACTGGGTTTGGGGCCCCGGCGGTTGGCTCTACGAGTTCGGCGTGCTGGACTACGCAGGCGGCCTGGTCGTCGAGATCGTCTCCGGTGCGTCCGCGCTCGCGCTGGCTCTGGTCCTCGGGCCGCGCATCGGCTTCAAGAAAGACGCCATGCGTCCACACAACCTGCCGTTCGTGCTGCTCGGCGTCGGGCTGCTGTGGTTCGGGTGGTTCGGCTTCAACGCCGGTTCGGCCCTGGCGGCCGACGGTAAGGCCTCGGCGATCTTCCTGAACACGCTTGTCGCCGGCTGCCTCGGCATGCTCGGGTGGCTCACGGTCGAGCAGATCCGCGACGGCAGGCCGACGACGTTCGGCGCCGCCTCCGGTGTGGTCGCCGGACTCGTCGCGATCACGCCGTCCTGCGGAACCGTCAACACGCTCGGCGCCGTCGTGGTTGGTCTTGCCGCCGGCATCGTCTGCTCGTTTGCGGTCGGTGCGAAATTCCGGTGGGGTTACGACGACTCACTCGATGTGGTCGGCGTGCACTTCGTCGGCGGGCTCGTCGGCGTGCTGCTGATCGGCCTGCTTGCCACCGAGGTGATGACAGCCGGACCGCAGGGCCTGTTCTACAACGGCGGGTTTGTCCAACTGGGTAAGCAGGCGCTCGGCGCGGTGGTCGTCGCTGTGTACGCGTTCGCGGTTTCCTACGTGCTGGCCAAGTTGATCGACCGGGTGATCGGCTTCCGCATCAGCCCTGAGGACGAGACCAACGGCATCGACTTCGCCCAGCACGCCGAGACCGCATACGCCGAAAACGTGCACGGTCATCTGCCGTCGCGGCGCCCTTCGTCGTTCGGTGACCTGGGTGCGCTGGGACCGCGAACCGAGACTGCCCAAGAAGGCTGACCCATAAGGGAATTTGAACCGCTCAACGCGGGTTGTCGTTGAGCCGAGTAGGGTTTTGATACCGGGCTTGGCGAGCGCCATCAGCTAACGCCGTTCGATGTAACGACCAAGCTGGTCGCGACGATGAAATATCGGGTCGTCGGTCCGAGTGACGTGAGACCTTAATGGAGATCTTGATAGCGTAGCAAACACTTGGAGGGGTCAGTGGACATCGTATTGGGTGTGTCGATGACACCTACGACGGTCCGCATGGTGCTGGTCGAAGGCGATAAGGCTGACGGTGTCACCGTCGATCACGACGTCTTCGACGTCACCGCCGCCGATGGCGGGGCAAATTCGAGCGCGGCCGAACAGGTCGTCTCTGCGGTGCTCGGCACCAAGGAAAGCGCCGCGTCCAGTGGGCATCACCTCAAGTCGATCGGCGTCACGTGGCGTGACCACACCGAAGCGTCCACTCTGCGCGACGCGTTGGCCGCCCACGGCATCGACGACGTCATGCTTGTCTCGGAGAGTCACGCCGCCGCGGCCCTTGCACAGGCGGTCGGTCGCGCCGTCGGTTACGACACCACCGCGCTGTTCTTCATCGACCGCGACACCGCCACGCTGTCGGTGGTTCAGACCGACGACGGCTCCGTCGTGAAGGTGCTGAGCGGCTCCCTTCACAGCGATGACGCGATGGCCGTGCTGACCGACATGGTCGCCGCCGTCGACGCACAGGAACCGCGGCCGCAGGGCATGTTCGTCGTCGGCTCCGGCGTCGATGTGAGTTCGGTCAAGGGACATCTGGAGCATCTCGTCAGCCTCCCGATCAGCGCGCCCGAAGAACCCGAACTCGCTCTCGCCCGCGGTGCGGCGCTGGCCTCTGCCACTGCGCCCGCTTTCGAGGCCACCACGGTCGGCCTGGCCTACTCCCAGGATCCCGACGGAACGACTGCGGGCTCGGTCTACGCCGGCCTTGCCGCCGCGGTAACCCAGATGGCGCCGGTCGGCGGGGCCGATCCGCTGCGCGATGACTATGCGCCGGACACCGACATGGAGCTGCCCGTCGACGAGAGCCGCAAGCCGTTCCTGCTCGTCGGCAGCGCGCTGACGTCGATCTTCGTGGTCGGCGTTGTGGCACTGGTCATTTCGCTCGCCGTCAGCATCCGCCCGACGGTCGACCAGCGGCCGAGCCCGGCGCAAAGCGCGATCGTGCCCAGCGTCCAGGCGCCCGCACCGGCACCGGTGCACGAGGCTCAGCAGCCCGTCGCTCCGCCTGCGCCGCCGCCGCCTGCCGAGACCATCAAGGCGCCCGTGCCCGTCGTGCAGGAAGCGCCTGCCCCGCGCCAGGTGTTCGTCGAGCAGGCGCCGGCACCGCAGGCACCCGCGCCTGCCCCGCCTCCGGCCGCGCCGGCTCCGGTTCCCGAGGCGCCTCCGCCGGCGCCCGTGCTGCCGGCACCGGCCTACATCCCGCCGGTGTACAACCCGTACCTGCCGCCGCCGGTGTACAACCCGTACAACCCGTACCCGCGGAATCCGTGGACGCCGCCCTGGTCACCGCCGACGCCGACGTACACCCCGCCAAAGCCGACGTGGACGCCACCGCCGTGGCCGCAGCCGTGGCCGCAAGAGCCGCAGGAGCCACAGCAGCCGCCGACCCAACAGCCACAGCAGCCACCGTGGCAGTCGCCTGGTTCCGGCTCGGGAAGTTCGGGTGGTTCCGGCTCGGGCAGCTACCCCGGCTCAGGCTCCGGTAGTTACCCCGGCTCGGGCGGCTCTGGTGACTATGGCTCCGGTGGTTCTGGAGGCTCCGGTGGCTCGTCCGGTCGCGGAGGTTCTGGCGGCGGCTGCTTCCTGATCTTCTGCAGCGGCCACTAGCCGTAACCTTCCGTTGGCTTGCCGCTCAGTGTCCCGTAGCGGTTAGCTCATAGGGGCTGCCTATAGAGGCAGTATGCGATGCACCGTCTTCGGCACGGGCTATCTTGGCGCGACGCATGCCGCCGGAATGGCCGAACTTGGGCACGAGGTAATAGGCGTCGACATCGATCCCGGCAAGGTCGCCAAGCTGGCTGCGGGCGACATCCCGTTCTACGAGCCGGGACTGCGAAAGATGTTGAGCGACAACCTTGCTGCAGGTCGGTTGCGCTTCACCACCGACTACGACGACGCGGCCGAATTCGCCGACGTGCACTTCCTCGGCGTCGGAACTCCGCAGAAGAAGGGCGAATACGGCGCTGACCTTCGTCACGTGCATGCCGTGATCGACACGCTGGTGCCGCGCCTTCGGCGGCCCGCGGTGATCGTCGGCAAGTCCACCGTTCCGGTCGGCACAGCCGCCGAGTTGGCGCAGCGCGCCCGCGGCCTGGCCCGCGGGGGCGTGGACGTCGAAGTGGCCTGGAATCCCGAGTTCCTGCGCGAAGGCTTCGCCGTACACGACACGCTTCATCCCGACCGCATTGTGCTTGGAGTGCAAAAGGATTCGATCCGAGCAGAGGCGGCGATCCGCGAGCTCTATGCGCAGCTGCTCGACCAGGATGTGCCGTTCCTTCTGACGGATCTGCAGACCGCCGAACTGGTCAAGGTGTCGGCGAATGCGTTTCTGGCCACCAAGATCTCGTTCATCAACGCGATCTCTGAGGTCTGCGAGGCCGTCGACGCCGACGTCACCCTGCTGGCCGACGCGCTCGGGCATGACCCCCGGATCGGTCGTCGCTTCCTCAACGCCGGCTTGGGTTTCGGCGGTGGCTGTCTGCCCAAGGACATCCGTGCGTTCATGGCGCGGGCGGGTGAACTGGGCGCCAACCATGCGCTGACGTTCCTGCGCGAGGTGGACAGCATCAACATGCGACGCCGCACCCGCATGGTCGAGCTGGCGACCAAGGCGTGCGGCGGCTCCCTGCTCGGAGCCAACGTCGCGGTGCTGGGCGCGGCGTTCAAGCCGGAGTCCGACGACGTCCGTGACTCGCCGGCGCTGAATGTGGCTGGCATGCTTCAGCTCAACGGCGCCACCGTCAACGTCTACGACCCGAAGGCGATGGAGAACTCGCAGCGCCTCTTCCCGACACTGAACTACTCGACGTCGGTGGTGGAGGCCTGCGACCGTGCCGACGCCGTGCTGGTGCTCACCGAATGGCGTGAGTTCGTCGAGCTCGACCCCGACGATCTGGCCCAGACGGTGCGCGCCAAAGTCGTTGTCGACGGCCGCAATTGCCTCGACGTCGAGCGATGGACCCGCGCCGGCTGGCGGGTTTACGCCCTTGGGAAGAGCGTCAACCAGCAGACGCCTGCTTGAGCATCCCGTCGAAGCCTTGCCACAACAGCATGAAGACGAGTTCGACCACGCGCTCGCGTGGGACGTCGCGGTTTTCGTACCACCACGTGGCGACGCCACCACATGCCGACTGCGTGGCGCGGGCAAGAATCCACGCCGCGTCATCGACGGTGATGCCCTTTACGGGTTTGGCGTCACCGGCTCCGAAGCGGATGAGGTCGGCGATGGCTTCGGTGCCGCGGTCGGCGATCTCCTGACAGACCGCCGCGATCTCCGGGTCGGCCGGCGGGTCTCGGTGTAGGAAGCGCCACATGAACGGGTCCTGCTCGACGAACTCGAAGTAGGTCGAGATGCTCGCGCGAACCAGCTCCTCGGCCGACGCGCCCTCGACGCGCCGTAGCGAACGTTCCCTCAGCTGTCCGGCATGTTGCTCGAGGACCGTGATGTGGAGTTCGCGCTTGGAGCCGAAATGGTCGTAGAGGACGGACGGCACGACACCGGCGCGCGCCGCGATGTCCTGCATCTTCGCCTCGGCGTAACCGTGTTGCGCGAAGACTTCGACGGCCGCGGCGAGGATGCGAGCCCGTCGCTCCTCGGCCGGTATCCGCTTCCTTGCCATACCGAATGGTAATTCGGTACGCTGCCATCAGATAACCGAACCGAAATTCGGTTGATCGGAGTGTGGCGATGAAGCAACGGATGCAGTGGCTGGCCCTACACGGGGTCGTCCGCGCGGTATCGAGATTCCTCGCCAGTCGCGGTGATCCACAGGGCCGCTTGATCGCCGACCCGGTCGTGCGGACCAATCCCGCCGCGTTCACCGACGAGCTTCGGGCGCAGGGGCCTATCGTCAAGGGCCGCGCCGTCTACATCACCGTCGACCACAAGATCTGCAACGAGTTGTTGCGATCCGAGGACTTCCACGTCATTGCGATGGGGTCAAACCTGCCCAAGCCGCTGCAATGGGCTGTCGACCGCACGAAACCCGATCTGCTGCATCCGCTTGCGCCGCCGTCCATGCTCACGGTGGAGCCGCCCGACCACACCCGGTACCGCAAGCTGGTCTCGTCCGTGTTCACCACGCGCGCCGTGGCGGGGCTGCGGGACCGAGTGCAGCAGACCGCCGAGGCGCTGCTCGACGAGCTCGCTGGCGATGAGGGGACGGTTGATGTGGTCGAACAGTATTGTTCGCAGCTGCCCGTCACGGTGATCGGCGACATCCTCGGCGTGCCCGACGACGCGCGGCCCCGCATCCTGGAGTTCGGTGAGCACGGCGCGGCGAGTTTGGACATCGGCCTGACGTGGCGTCAGTATCGCGAGGTCTATAGCGCCATCGAAGGTTTCAACCGATGGCTGGCCGGCCACCTGCAGCAGTTGGGGCGCAATCCGGGTGACGACCTGATGAGCCAGATCATCCGGGCATCCGAAGAATCGGAACTCCCGTTGACTCACGACGAGCTGATGGCCACTGCCGGACTGGTGTTGGCCGCCGGTTTCGAGACGACGGTGAACCTGCTGGGCAACGGAATTCGGATGCTGCTCGATACGCCCGAACACCTCGACACGCTTGCGGCCCGCCCCGAGCTGTGGCCGAACGCGGTCGAGGAGATCCTGCGGCTGGAGTCGCCTGTACAACTTTCTGCCCGGATCGCACAGAAAGACACCGACATCGCGGGCACCCTGGTCCGCCGAAACGAAGGCGTCATCCTGTACCTCGCCGGCGCCAACCGCGACCCCAAGGTTTTCACCGACCCGCACCGGTTCGACATCGAACGCGAGAACGCCGGCAAGCACCTGTCGTTCTCCGGCGGCAGGCACTTCTGCCTCGGCGCGGCCCTCGCCCGCGCCGAAGGTGAGGTAGGGCTGCGAACGTTCTTCGAACGATTCCCCGACGCACGCTTGGCCGGCAATGGCGTGCGTCGCGATACGCGTGTACTGCGCGGGTGGTCGACCCTACCGATCGTGCTCGGGAAGGCGCGCACCGCTGTAGGTTCGTAGCGTGGATTTCCGAGCGGCGCTGCTCGACCAGACCCGGGCCTTCGGGGAACTGATCCGCAGTACAGACCCGTCAACGCCAGTACCGACCTGCCCCGACTGGACGCTGAAACAGCTCTTCCGCCACGTCGGGCGCGGAAACCGTTGGGCCGCACAGATCATCGCCGACCGACGGTCAGACGCTCTCGATCCCCGCGAGGTGCGCGACGGTAAACCGCCAGAAGACGCGGACGCCGCCATCGACTGGCTGAACAGGGGTGCGCAACTCATCATCGACGCCGTCGACCGCGTCGGCCCCGAGACACGGGTGTGGACGTTCCTCGGTGCGCGGCCCTGCGGTTGGTGGATCCGCCGGCGCTTGCACGAAGCCACGGTGCACCGCGCCGACGCGGCGTTCGCCCTGGGCGTCGACTACGAGCTGTCGCCTGAGTTGGCCGCCGACGGAATCAGTGAGTGGATCGAGCGCGTCAGCATCGAGGCGAGATCGCAGCCGCTGCCGCTGGAGTTGGGACAGACACTGCATTTACATGCCACCGACGACGGTCTCGGCCCGACGGGTGAGTGGACGATCACCAGCGACGTGGAGGACGGTGTCGCCTGGTCGCACGACCACGGCAAGGGCGACGCCGCGCTTCGCGGACCCGCCAAGGAGCTGCTGCTGGCCGTCGTGCGGCGGCGCAGTGCCGCCGACGGCGGGGTCGAGGTGCTCGGCGACGCTGCCGTGTGGGACCGCTGGCTCGAGCGCACACCGTTCTAGGTGGCGTAGTTTCTCGAACATGAGCACTTCGGAGATCGCGACCGTCCTCGCCTGGCATGACGCGCTCAACGAGCAGGATTTCGACACCTTGCTGCAGGTATCCAGCGACGATATCGAGTTCGGTGATGCGAACGGCGCGGGCCAAGGACATCAAGCCTTGCGGGAGTGGGCGACAGCGTTGGCCGTCACAGCGGCCGACCCAGGCCGGTTGTTCGTCCGTGACGGTGTGGTCGTCGCCGAGGAACAGGACGGCGCGGCGGTGGCATTTCGTGTCGTTCACGACCACGTCACATCGGTCTTCCGCCACGACGATCTCGCCTCCGCGCTTGCCGCGACGGAATTGTCCGAAGAGGACCTCGCCGGGTGATGCGGGGGATCATCCTGGCCGGCGGATCGGGAACCCGGCTGCATCCGATCACGATGGGCGTGTCCAAGCAGCTGTTGCCCGTCTACGACAAGCCGCTGATCTACTACCCGCTCTCGACGCTGATGATGGCCGGAATCCGCGACATCCTGGTCATCAGCACCGCGGCCGATGCCCCGGCCTTTCATCGGTTGCTCGGCGACGGGTCGGCGTTCGGCATCGATGTCAGCTACGCAGTGCAGGACCGGCCCGACGGGCTGGCGCAGGCATTCGTGATCGGCGCCGACCACATCGGGACCGGCTCGGTGGCGTTGGCCTTGGGCGACAACCTTTTCTACGGCCCACGTCTCGGTACCGCGCTGCGCCGCTTCCAAACCGTCGACGGCGGAGCGATTTTCGCGTACTGGGTGGCCAATCCGTCGGCATACGGTGTGGTCGATTTCTCCGACGACGGGACCGCGTTGTCCATCGAGGAGAAGCCCGTAACGCCGAAGTCGCACTACGCGGTGCCGGGCCTGTACTTCTACGACAACGACGTCGTCGAGATCGCGCGGTCGCTGAAGCCGTCGGCGCGAGGCGAGTACGAGATCACCGACATCAACCTGACGTACCTGAACCAGGGCCGGCTGATCGTCGAAACCCTGGACCGCGGTACGGCGTGGCTGGACACCGGAACGTTCGACTCATTGCTGGACGCAAGCGATTTCGTGCGCACGATCGAGCGCCGTCAAGGGTTGAAGATCGGCGTTCCGGAGGAAGTGGCGTGGCGCATGGGTTTCATCGACGATCAGCAGTTGGCGGTACGCGCGAAAACGCTTCTCAAGTCCGGATACGGCGATTACCTACTGGGGCTGCTGGAGCGGTAGCCCCTGTTGTTTGCCGGGTCGCTACGCTCCTGCCCTCCGGACGTCGCCAGCACCGCGGCGATCGCTGTCGTCAGGGGCACCGACAGGGCCAGCGCGATGCCGCCGACGGCCGAGCGGGCGATCTCGATGGCCACGCTTTCGCTCATCAGCACGTCGCCGAGCGACCGGTTGGCGACGGAAAACAGCAGCAGCAGCGGTAGCGCGCTGCCCGCATAGGCCAGCACCAGCGTGTAGACGGTGCTGGCGATGTGGTCGCGGCCAACCCGCATGGCGCCGAGGAAGATTGCTTTGCGGCTGGCGCCGGTCTCGGCCAGCTCGAACGCCGTCGAGGCCTGCGTGACGGTGACGTCGTTGAGCACACCGAGTGAGCCGATGATGAATCCCGCCAGCAGTAATCCGGTGATCGACACGTTGCCCATGTACGCGGCCACTTCGTTGTTCTGATCCTCGGACAGGCCCGTCAGATGAGCCAATTCGATTGCGCCCCAGGATAATAGTGCGGCTAGGACTAGCGCGGCCAGAGTTCCCAACAGTGCCGCGCTGGTGCGCAGGCTCACGCCGTGCGCCAGATAGATGACTGCGTACAGGATGACCGCCGACGCGACCAGCGCGACGGGTATGGCCGCGGCACCGTCGCGCAGAGCTGGCAGCAGGAAGACGACGAGCACCATGAACGCGACGACGATCCCGATCAGCGCCCGCAGCCCGCGCCAGCGGGCGACCGCGACGATCACGACCGCGAACGCCGCGGCTAGCACGATCAGCGGCCAGGTGCGCTCATAGTCGTAGAAGGCATACGTCGTGGACCCGCCCGCATCCACCTGGCGGCTGATCCGGACGTGGTCGCCGGCGGTGAGATGTGGCTGGCCCGGACCGCCGCTGAACTCCAGCAGCGTGTTCGCGCCCTTGTTGGGGCCGGAGTCGATGGCCACCAGGTTCTGCACGCATTGCGAACCCTCGCCCTGGGCTGCGACGGGATCGGCGGTCAGTACCGCGCCGGCCGACGGGCTGCCGCACGCGGCCAACTTGCTGGACAGCACGTGTCCGGATTCGGTGGTCACCGCGCCGCCGGCCGCGTTCTGGAACGGTAGCGGAATGTCGACTTTCTGGTGGCTCGGCCACAGCCACACCGCGCCGGTCAGGACGGCCACCCCGATGGCGACGAGCAGGCCGACGACGATCTTGGCCGCCAGCGGGCCCAGCGGCGCAGGGCCGGTTAGCGAGTGCGAGTGGGCGTGCGAATGCGTCACGCGGCCAGGGTAGAGGCCGACCCTGGACGGCCTACTGCCGGTAGCTGGCGAGGAAGTTGCCCAACCGCTCGATGGCGTTGGCCAGATCACGCGCCCACGGCAGCGTCACGATGCGCAGGTGATCCGGTGTCGGCCAATTGAAGCCGGTGCCCTGAGTCACCAGGATCTTCTCCTGCAGCAGAAGGTCGAGCACCAACTGCTCGTCGTCCTCGATGTCGTAGACCTCGGGATCCAGCCGTGGGAACGCGTAAAGCGCGCCCTCGGGCTTCACGCAGGACACGCCTGGGATCTCGTTGAGCTTGGTCCATGCCACGTCGCGCTGCTCGAGCAGCCGTCCTCCGGGCAGCACCAGATCGTCGATGCTCTGATGGCCGCCGAGCGCGACCTGGATCGCGTGCTGCGCAGGCACATTGGGGCACAGCCGCATATTGGCCAGCAGGCTGATGCCCTCGATGAAACTCTCGGCGTGTTCTTTGGGACCGGTGATAACCAGCCAACCAGACCGGTAGCCGGCGACGCGGTACGCCTTCGACAATCCATTGAAGGTCAGCGTCAACACATCCGGCGCCACCGACGCCATCGCGATGTGCTTGGCGTCGTCGTAGAGGATCTTGTCGTAGATCTCGTCGGCCAACAGCAGCAGCTGATGCTTGCGCGCGAGATCGGCCATCTGGTTGAGGATTTCGCGGCTATAAACCGCACCGGTCGGGTTGTTCGGGTTGATCACGACGATCGCCTTGGTGCGGTCGGTGATCTTCGACTCCAGGTCGGCGATGTCGGGCATCCAGCCCTGTGTCTCGTCGCACAGGTAGTGCACCGGGGTGCCGCCGGCCAGCGAGGTGCAGGCGGTCCACAGCGGATAGTCCGGTGCGGGGATCAACACCTGGTCGCCGTTGTCCAGCAGCGCCTGCAGCGTCATCTGGATGAGCTCGGAGGCGCCGTTGCCGAGATAGACGTCGTCGACGTCGAATTTGGGGAAGCCCTCCACGAGTTCGTAACGAGTGAACACCGCGCGACGGGCCGGCATGATGCCCTTGGAATCCGAGTAGCCCTGCGCGTATGGCAGCGCCTGGATGATGTCGCGCATGATGACGTCGGGAGCCTCGAAGCCGAACGGCGCGGGGTTGCCGATGTTCAGCTTGAGGATGCGGTGCCCCTCGGCCTCCAGCCGTGACGCGTGCTCGTGTACCGGCCCACGGATCTCGTACAGGACGTCCTGTAGCTTGGACGACTGCGTGAACGTGCGCTGCCGCGAGTGGTGGCCGGTCGCATGCCACGGCACTTGGTGGGTAGTCACGCCCACCATGGTCTCACTGCCGTCCAGCGATTTTGTAAAAACGCAGGTCACCGCGCACGCGAGGAGCGCAAATGGCTACCGCTTGCCGGGCGGACGTGCACCTTTCGCGATTCCCAGGCCCTTCACCGGCGGCGCCGACTTCTCCCCGTTGCCCTCGGCGGAAGGCTCAGGCGCAGCGGCCGATTCGCCGTCGGCCTGCGGCTCGGGCTGCGGCGCAGCGGGTTTCGGTGCCGCTGGCGCCTTCTTCGCGCCTGGCCGCCGGGCGCCCGGTGCGATACCGAGGCCCTTGACGGGAGGCTCGGTCGCAGTCGGTTCAGGCTCGGTGGCCGTCGACTGCGGTTCCGTTGCCGTCGAGGCTGGTTCGGCGGCAGGCGTCGGCGCGGCCGTCTTGGCGCCAGGACGGCGTGCCCCGGCCGCGATGCCGAGGCCCTTGACTTCGGGTTCGGGCTTGGCAGGCGCCTCTGCGGCCGGTGCTTCGGCGGCTGGTGCGGCCTTCTTCGCACCTGGACGCTTGGCGCCTGCGGCGATGCCCAGCCCCTTGGCGGGTGGTGCTGCGGCCGCCGGTGCTTCACCGGCGGCGGGGGCCGCCGTCTTCTTTGCGCCTGGACGCTTCGCGCCGCCTGCGATACCGAGGCCGGTCACCGGCTTCGTCTCACCTGCGGTCGCAGTCGATGGGGTGGGTTCCGGCTTGGCTTCCGGTTCGGCGACCGCGGTAGCGGCCTCTGCCTTCGGTGCGGCTTCGGCCTTCCTGGCGGCGCGTTCCTCGGTTTCCTTTGCGGCCGTGCCTTTTTCGGGCAGCGTGACGCTGTCCTTGTCCAGCGAACCCAGCAACAGCTGAGCCACGTCGAGCACCTCGGCCTTCGGCACGTCATTGGCGGCGGCGACATCGTCGACACCGTCAGTGATCATCACGCGACAGAACGGGCAGCCGGTCGCGATCTTCGACGCGCCGGTGTCCAGTGCCTCCTCGACGCGTTCGTGGTTGACGCGCTTGCCGATGTGTTCTTCCATCCACATCCGTGCACCGCCCGCGCCGCAGCACAGGCCGCGGTCGGCGTGGCGCGGCATCTCGGTCAGCTTCGCGCCGGATGCGCCGATCAGCTCGCGCGGCGCGTCGTAGACCTTGTTGTGCCGGCCCAGGTAGCACGGGTCGTGGTAGGTGATGTCGGCGCCCTGCCCGTCTGAATCGACCGCTTTTACGGGCACCAGCTTCTTGTCCCGGATCAGCCGGTTCAGCAGCTGCGTGTGGTGCAGCACGGTGTAGTTGCCACCGACCTGCGGGTACTCGCGGCCCAGCGTGTTGAAGCAGTGTGGGCAGGTCACGACGACCTTGCGGTCCACCCGCTCCACACCCTCGAACAGGTCGTTGAGCGTCTCGACGTTCTGCGCGGCCAGCTGCTGGAACAGGAACTCGTTGCCCGAGCGGCGGGCCGAGTCGCCGTTGCAGGTCTCACCCTCGCCGAGCACCAGATACTTCACACCCGCGATGGCCAGCAGTTCGGCGACGGCCTTGGTGGTCTTCTTCGCACGGTCCTCGTAGGCGCCGGCGCAACCGACCCAGAACAGATACTCGTAGCCCTCGAAGGACTCGACGTCCTTGCCGTAGACGGGCACGTCGAAGTCGACCTCGTCGATCCAGTTGGTGCGATCCTTGGAGTTCTGACCCCACGGATTGCCCTTGGCCTCAAGGTTTTTGAACAGCACACCGAGTTCGGACGGGAACTCCGACTCCATCATCACCTGGTAGCGGCGCATGTCGACGATGTGGTCGATGTGCTCGATGTCCACCGGGCACTGCTCGACGCACGCGCCGCACGTCGTGCAGGACCACAGCACGTCGGGGTCGATCACGCCTAGCTGTTCTGCCGTGCCCACCAGCGGCCGCGTGGCCTGCTCGGGTCCGGAGCCCATCACCCGCTCGAAACCGGACTCGGGGACGTGGTGTTCCTCGTCGTGCTTCTCGCCGCGGAGTTCTTCGCCGACGCCGCCCTCCGGGGTGTTCTCCAGCGGGGTCTCCTTGTCGCCAAGGATGTAGGGCGCCTTGGCGAACAGGTGGTCGCGCAAATTCATGATCACGAGCTTGGGAGACAGCGGCTTGCCGGTGTTCCAGGCCGGGCACTGCGACTGGCAGCGGCCGCACTCCGTACAGGTGGTGAAGTCGAGATAGCCCTTCCAGGTGAAGTCCTCGATCTTGCCGCGGCCAAGCACTGCGTCTTCGGCGGGATCCTCGAAGTCGATCGGAACGCCCTTCGACTCCACCGGTAGCAGCGGGCCAAGCGCATCGGGCAGCCGCTTGAACGTGACGTTGAGCGGGGCCAGGCCGATGTGCAGGTGCTTGGAGTGCAGCACGATCAACAGGAAGACCAGCATCACGCCGATGTGCAGCAGCAGCGCGATCGTCTCGATCCACTCGTTGGCGGTGTGACCGAGCGGGTTCAGGACCCAGCCCATGAGTTGCGAGAAGAACGCGCCGTTGCCGTAGGGCAGGTTGTCGGTGTTCACCGCCGAACCGCGGACCAGTGCGTACGTCCAGATGACGTTGAAGATCATGAACAGGATCAGCCAGGCGCCGCCGGTGTGCGATCCGTAGAACCGGGAATCGCGGCCGTGCTTCTTGGGCTCGCGCACGACGCGGATGATCGCGAACGTGATGATGCCGAGCAGCACTGCGACGGCGAAGAAGTCCTGCAGGAAGCCCAGCCCGTCCCAGCGGCCGATGAATGGGATGTGGAAGTCGTGGACGAACAGAAGGCCGTACGCCTCGAGGTAGACCGAGCCGAGGATGAAGAAGCCCCACATCGTGAAGAAGTGGGCGAGGCCGGGGATCGACCAGCGCAGCAGCCGGGTTTGCCCGAACACCTCTTTGACCTGGGTGGTGATGCGTGTGCCGAGGTGGTCCTTGCGTCCGTGCTCGTCGCTGGTGGACTGCCCCGAACGGATCAGGCTCGTCAGCCACAAGACTCGCTTGGCGGCGAACACCAGTACTAGTGCTGTCAGTCCCAGCCCGACGACAAGCCTGATCAGCATCTGGGTATCCACCGCGTGCCTCCCGTTTCCTAAGTTACCGAACAGTAACTTACAGTACGTTACTAGCCGGTAACTTTCGCTTGATGCCTGCTCATAGTTGCATCTTGCGCGGAAACGTCGCTACCAAGGCTGCCCTAACTGAGCCTTGGGCGCGGTTGTGGCACCTCCGCTGCCCGTGCCCGGATCGATCGGCGGAGTGGTCGCGCCCGTCCCGCCGCTGCCGGTGCCGGGGTCGATCGGAGGCGGCGTCTTCCCGCTTCCGCCAGTGCCCGGATCGATCGGCGGTGGCGATGGCGTCGTCGTAGTGGGTGGTGTCGTAGTGGGTGGTGTCGTGGTGGTCGGAGGTGTGGTGGTCGTAGTCGTCGTGGTTGGCGTGGTGGTCGTCGGCTCTGTCGTCGTCGACGGGGCCGGCGGTTGCTGGGTTGCGGGTGCCTGGGTTCGCGGCTGCTGTGGCGCCGGGTATGACCGCTGGGCGGGCTTCTGCATCACGACCGTCGTGACTTCTTGGGTGGCCTGCGGCGCCGGGGGTGCTGGGAGAGGCGCCGACGCCGCAGGAGCCGGGGAGGTGGTCGAGGCGGTCGCTGCTTCAACCGGGGTTGTGGTGGTGTCGCTGAGCAAGGTGATCCCGAACACCGCGCTGGCGATAATCGCCGCGGCGGCCGAGAGACCGAACAGCACAAGCGGACCACGCCGCGGCGGCTCCTCGTCCTGCCATTCCTCGTGACGGAAGTGCACCTCCGGGCGGGAGTCCGTCACGTCGTTGTAGGGCAGCACGTCCTCGCTGGAGTCGTCTTGAGACCAGGCCAACGCTTCCTCGTGGGAAACCAGGGACACGGTCACCGGCGCTGCGGCAGGAGCGGTCGGCGTCAGGGCGGTCGCCGTGTCGGCGATGCGGCTGCGGTTGGCGATCAGCGCGGCCCCTTCGGCAGCGGTCAGTTGCGGGTGCGGTGTCGTCACGACGGGCGCACGCAGATGTTCGGACAGCCGCTGGGTGATCAGCGGAATGCGCGCGCCTCCGCCGACCGTCGCGACGGCCGAAACATTTGCGACGGGCACGCGGTAGCGGTCCAGCGTGTCGTCAAGCGCGGCAAGGAAATCCGTTAGCGGCTCCTGGATCAGATCTTCGAGCTCGGTACGCGTCACTCGGATATCCCCGCGGTACCCGGGAACGTCGGCCGCGATCGCCGTCGACGTCTCCGCAGACATCCGCTCCTTGGCGCCTCGGCATTCCTCGCGCAGCCGCACCAGCGAGCCGACCATCGCGGTGCTCGCCGGATCGGCCTGCGACGCGTCCAACAGCCCGACCACGACGTACCTGAGCAGCGCCTGGTCGATCTGATCACCGGAGAAGTCGGAGACGCGGACGGTCTCGCCGATGGGCGCGTAGTTCGACGCCGCATCGGCCAGCGTGATGCTGGTGCCGCTGCCGCCGAAGTCGCACAGGGCGATCACGCCGTGCGTGGGCAGACCGGGCTTGGCCCGTAGAGCCGTCAGCGCGGCGGTGGCGTCGGATACCACCGGCACACCGTCGCGCAGGTTGCGGCGAAGTGTGTCGACAACCGGCGCGCGCCAGTGCGCGGGAACGGTGACGGCCATCTCGCCGACCCGCATGCCGTCGGTCAGCGAGTGGGCCATCGCGCCCAGCGCCTCGGCGACCAGCCGCTCGGAGTTGTGCTTGGAGCCGTCGGGGGCCACCAGCGGAACGGGGTCACCGACTCGGTCGACGAAGCCGGTGAGCCGTCGTCCCTGCAGCGTGACCTCCGCGGGGTGGATGGCGGCGGTGTGCCCGTCGCGGGTACCGGCGATGTTGGTCGCGCCGACGGACAGGCCGAGTGAATATCCGTGATTGCCTGGGGAATTCAACATGCGAACGACGGTATGGCGATCGGCGGGCCAGCAAATCCGGTGCTGGACCCCTGGCTGGCGCGGTCCCTATGGGGAATTCGGATTAGGGGATGTGGGCCCGTTGGGGGATTCAGCCCTGGGGGGCGAGCATCGCGCGCAGCATCGAGAGCATCTCCGAACGCGATTCGGCGCCCAGCCGGCGGCGGATCCGCGCGACGTGGTGCTCGACGGTCTTGGCCGAGATGAACAGCTGACTGCCGATGTCGCGGTACGGCATGCCGAGCAGCAACAGCTCGGCGACCTCGCGTTCGCGGTCCGACAGCCTGGAAGATGTCGGCCGCGACGGCGTGCTGCGCGCCACTTCGGTGACCGCGGCGGGTTCGACGCCTGGCGCCTCGTCGACGGGGACGGTCTGTTTGAGGTCGCGCGCCAGCTGCAGCATCGCGCCGGACACCCGCCCGTCGGGCGTCTGCAGGGCGGCCTGACTGGCCAGCCGCGTCGCATCCGACGTCAGGCCGAATTGCGACAAGCCCCGCGCCGCCGCGGTCACCTCGTCGGTGTCGACGTGGTTGGCCAGCACCCGCAGCCAGGTGCGGCCGGCGTTGGCCAGTGCTTTGGCGAACGCGCTGTGGGCTCCGTCTTGTCGGCTGGCGGCGGTCAACGCCTGGCCGTGCGGCGCCACGGCTTCCGGTGAGTTGGCCAGGATGCCGGCGTGTACGCCGGCCCAGTGCAGCGGCACCGACCACAGCAGTGGCTTGCCGAGCGACTCGAGCAGTGCGAACGCCTCGGCGAGCGTGTGCTCGAGCCGGTCGACCTGACGCATTCGCGCGGCAGCCATCCACAGCTCGCCCAGCGGCAGCAATGCGAACAGGTCGACGGAGTACTCGGCGAGCACTTCCATCGCGGCATACCAGTGCTTTTGCACGGCGCCGCTGTCACCGCTGCGGCGCGCGATCGCCGTCTGCAACGCCGCGGCCCACAGCGCGTCCCTGCGGTGCAGCGTCGCGTCGACGGTCGACGTGACGTCGGCTGTCGCGGCCGGCAGTTGTCCGTCCTGCATCCGGACCCAGCCCAGCAGCAGCCGATGCCGGTGGGAGAAGAAGGATTCGTCGACGGTGTCTGTTTGGCTACCGGCTCGCACGGCCCGGCCGATCACACTGCGGGCCCGAACCGGGTCGCCGCCGTGCAGGGCGGCCAGCGTCACGAGTGCGGCCGGAGAGTCGGGCGCGACGCCGGGCTGGTGCTGTTCTGCGGTGATCGACTGACCCAGCCGCGCGACGGCGACCGGGAACGGCTGATCGAGCGACAGCATGAGACCTTCGGCGAGGCTGCGCGCGGCGCGCGCCGTCGACGTCGGCGGCCCGGCGCTCTCAGCGCTCAATGCCGCCCTCGCCGAATCGAGGTCACCCGTCGCGACCGCCACGATCGCGCCCGCGGCGCTGACGAACGCGTCGGGATACGGCCCGAGCCACCGGAACAGGTCGGCGGCCTGAGCCGCGCTGCCGTCGTGCATGGCGATGCTCGCCGCGATCCTCACCGCGGCGGCGCGTTCGGCCGTGTCCTCGCTGCCGAGCAATTCATCGGCCAGCCGGCCGGCGGTGGCGCAGTCACCGGTCAACGCGAGCGCGTCGGCTAGGCGCGTGTTGAGCGCCGTCGCCCCGGCGTCCGCGGCGGCGCGATACAGCCGCGCCGCTCTGGCGGGTTGGCCATGGCTGCGGGAAGCCAAGTCCGCCAGCGCATTCGCAAGCCGGTCATCGCGCAATCCGTGCTCCGCTAATCGAAGCGCGAGATCGCCTGAAAGCGTTGACAATTCGACCTGCGAAACAAGCAGGGAAATCTCGGTGTCGTGGTGGCGAGTGTTGCCGATGATTTGAGCGATGCAGCGGTGCACCGTCCGCAGGAAGGCGTGGCTGTGTGACGGCTCGATCAACCCGCTGGCACGGGCGCGGTCGACCAGTCGCTGCGCCTCGTCAGCGGCCACCCCGAGCGCGGCCGCGACGTCGTCTGACCCGAGCTCGGGGCTGAGCGAGGACACCAGCAGCGCGTCGAGCACCGGTTCGTCGAGCCGGCGCAGCCCTCCGATCAGGGCGAACTTCGCGGCCTGCATGATCGCCGTCGCGGGTGCTTCGCCATCGGGCGACGCGGCTGCGGCGATTGCGGGCCGCAGCAGGAACGGCAGCCCGGCCGTCGCGACCATCAATGAGCGCACGATCTCGGAAGTCGGTGGGGCGCCGAGTGTTTCGGCCGCCGCGCGGCCCACCTCCTGCGGTGTCAGAGCACCGAGTGACACCACGGGGTTCTCGCGTTCCATCGTGGTGGCCAGGGAACGCAGCGACGAATGGTGCGCGAGCGGTTGGGCGGCGACCACGATCGTCGACGCGGGATCGGCCGCCAGCTCGGTCAGTGCGCCGAGTTCGGCGTCGTCGAGCAGATGCGCGTCGTCGATCACAACCGCGGCGCTCGTGTCGTCACCGTCACGCGGCGGTCTTGTCAGCACCGTTACCCCCGCGTCCCGCAGCGCCGCGCGGATCGCGGCGAGAACCGAAGTCTTGCCGGTGCCGATGCCTCCGGAGACCAGTACCTTGATCGCCGCGGTGGGAGCGGAGACCAGTGTGGCCACGGCGTCTCGCGCGGCCGGCGGAATGTCGGTCAGCGGATCGGGCGCCGGTCTGGCCATGGGCTCACGGCTGGGTGTTTGTCACGGGCGACAGCGCGGCGGCCGTCGTCGTCGTGACCACCGAGGTCGTCGGCGGCTTGGAGGTCGTCGTCGTCGGCGGCGTCGTGGTGGTGGTGGGCGGGGTTGTCGTAGTCGTGGTTGTGGTCGTCGTGGTTGTGGTGGTCGTTGTGGTCGTTGTGGTGGTCGTGGTGGTCGTCGGCGACGTTGTCGTCTCGCTGGACGGTGTTGGGGAAGGCGCGACTGTCGTGCTCGGCCTACCGTCGGAGCCGGTCACGGTCACCGTCTGCGGTGCCCCTTGCGTGGGCGGTTCGGTTGGCGAAGGCCCGGTTTCGACATGCGTGGCCGTCTCGGTCACCGGGCTGCTGCTGCCACTCGTGCTGGTAAGCGTGACCGCGAGGCCGCCGACCGCGAGCAGTGCCGCCGCTGCCGCCGCGCCGAAGAGAATGGGCGGGCGCTTGTACCACGGCAGTGGCCCCGGCTCCTCGCCGTAGCCCTCCTCCTCGTGGGCGAACGCCATCTGCGGGCGGGCACCCGTCGCACCCGCCTCGAAGGTGTAGTCGTCGCCCGAGTAGGGCACGGGCTCGCCGGTCGGCGAATCGTCTTGCGACCACGCCAGCGCCCGGAAGGTCGCCGACCCGGCACCGTCGGACGCCGATTCGGTCGCGGCCAATCCCGCAGCGCCTGCGGCCCAGCCCGCGGCGGCCATGCTCGTCGGGGCGTCGGCCGCGGCCGCCATCCCTGTTGGCGCGTCCGCCGCCAGGCCGGTGTCGGCCACCAGCGCAGCTCCGGCCGCGACGTTGAGCTGCGACTGCGGCGTCGTCACGACCGACGCCCGCAACCGCTCGGACAGCTGCTGAGTGACGAGCGGGATGTTGGCTCCGCCGCCGACTGTCGCGACGGCTGAAACATTCGCGACAGGAATGTTGTTGCGCTGCAACGTTTCCTCGATCGCGGCGAGCAGCCCCGCGAGCGGTGCGGAGACGAGGCTCTCGAGCTCGGTGCGGGTCACCCGGATGTCGGAGTTGAAGCCGGGCAGCTCGGCGTGCACGGCAGTAGCCGTCTCGGCCGACAGCCGTTCCTTGGCCTGCCGGCACTCGTCACGCAGCCGGGCCAGCGATCCGAGTCCCAGGGTGCCGGTCGGGTCGGCGTTGTTGGCTTCGGCGATGCCTGCGACCACATGGTCGAGCAGTGCCTGGTCGATCAGGTCGCCGGAGAAGTCGGCGTAGCGGACCGTCTCGCCGATCGCATCGAAGTTCGCGCCCGCGTCGGCCAGCGTGATGCTGGTTCCGCTGCCGCCCAGATCGACCAGCGCGACGACGCCGTTCGACGGCAGCCCTGGCGCGGCCTGCAACGCGGACAGCGCTGCGATCGAATCGGGAATGAGCGCCGCGGGCACGCCGTCGGGCGCGAGGCTCGGCTTGGCCCGCAGTGCACCGCGCAGTGCGCCGACGGTGGCCGCGCCCCAGTGCGCGGGTACGGCGATGGCAATCGGGGCACCACCGCCCACCGTGCGCGCCATCGCGTCGAGGGCCTCGACGAGCACACGCTCGCCGCTGTGTGGGGAGCCGTCGGCGGCCACCAGCGGCACCGGGTCGCCGACCCGCTCGACGAAGCCACTGAGCACCAGTCCAGGCTGGGCCAAGTTGGGGTTCTCGCCAGGCACGCCGACCTCGGGGGCACGGTCATTGAACAATGTGAGGACTGATCGGCGCATGACCGGCGGCTGGCCGATGCGGGCCGCCACCAAGTTG
>NZ_DATENY010000126.1:0-16794 GCF_035274705.1 Mycobacterium sp.
AACCCGCGTTCTCATGCTCGTCCACGACCTCGATGTCAGAATCATCGACGCCTCCACCGGCGAGCTCATCCGCCACCTCACCATCGACACCACCAGGGACTACCAACCCCGCGGAGTCCCCTGCGGACGCCCACGAAAAAAACCCTGAACCCCCAACGAGGGTTCAGAGCTATTCGGATGTCTTGCAACATCACAATGGCGGTGGCGGAGGGATTTGAACCCTCGGACGGGGGTTACCCGTCACACGCTTTCGAGGCGTGCTCCTTAGGCCGCTCGGACACGCCACCGTGTGGCAGCTTACCGATGCCCATGCGGACAACCCAAACTGCGCTTTCCGCTCTTCGCGCAAGCGCTCATCGCTGCCGCGCGAAGAACTCCTCCAACGGCGCCGCGCACTCGGATGCCAACACTCCGCCGTGAACCTCGGGCCTGTGCGTCAGCCGCCGATCGCGGACCACATCCCACAACGATCCGACCGCCCCCGTCTTCGGCTCCCAGGCACCGAACACCAGCCGCGCCACCCGCGCCATCACCAGTGCACCGGCGCACATCGTGCACGGCTCCACAGTGACGGCAATAGTCGTGCCTTCCAGCCGCCACCCGTCACCTAGCACCCCGGCCGCCGCCCGCATCGCCAAAATCTCCGCGTGCGCGGTCGGATCGCCCAGTTCCTCTCGCCTATTGGCCGCCCGCGCCAACTCCGTCCCGTCGGCACTGACGATCACCGCGCCGATCGGCACATCATCCGGCCCCGCGGCAGACGCGGCCTCCAATGCGGCCCGGATGAGTTGTTCGTCGGTCACCGGCTCCGGCTCAACGATCGGTTCACCGATCAAGGCGCTCGAGCACCGCCGACAGCTCGTCGGCGAACCCCATCTCCCGCGCGATCCGGCCCAGTTGTTCGTCGGCGTACAGGTCCGACTCGTCGAGGATGACCCCGAGCACCGCCTCGGGAAGACCGACGTCTGCCAGCAGCCCGAGATCACCCTCCTCGAACGGGTCGGCGTCTTCCAGTTCCTCCGGGCTGATGTCGTTGTCGAGCTTCTCCAGCACCTCGGCGGCGATGTCGTAATCCAGCGCCGCGGTCGCATCCGACAGCAGCAGCCGCGTCCCCGCCGGCGCAGGCCGCACGATCACGAAGAATTCATCGTCAACGTCGAGCAACCCGAAAACCGCTCCGGCACTGCGCAATTCGCGCAGCTCGGTTTCCGCTGCGGTCAAGCTGTTCAGGGCCGCTCGTCGCATCGCAGAGCAACGCCATTTGCCGTCCTCGCGGACGACGGCCACGCCGAACCCGTCGGGCATATCGGCGGCCTGGCCTTGCGCCTGTGCACTCTGCGCTCCCATGTGGGCTAACGGTAGTCCCCGACCAGGGCCTTGACCAGCAATCCACACCGAGCCTGACGTCGGGCGATATGCGCGAATGTGCCAACCTGGGGGGGTGACAAACACACCAGTTTGTGTGGTGGGTCTGGGACTTATCGGGGGCTCCGTAATGCGCGCCGCCAAGGCGGCCGGTCGCGAGGTATTCGGTTACAACCGATCCATCGAGGGGGTCCGGGCTGCAAAATTCGATGGTTTCGACGCCACTGAGAACATCGATGAGGCGTTGTCACGCGCTGCCGAAACCAACGCGCTCATCGTGCTGGCCGTTCCGGTGCCTGCGCTGCCGCTCATGCTCGGCCACATCCGCGACACTGCTCCCCAATGCCCGCTGACCGACGTGACCAGCGTCAAAGGCTGCGTCCAGGACGAAGTCCGGTCCTTCGGCCTGCTTGATCGCTTCGTGGGAGGCCATCCCATGGCCGGCACCGCGCGATCGGGCTGGGCGGCCGGACATCCACGGCTGTTCGTCGGTGCGCCATGGGTGATCAGCGTTGATGACCACGTCGACGCAGACATCTGGACGATGGTGATGAACCTGGCCCTGGACTGCGGCGCGGTCGTCGTCCCGGCCCGTTCCGACGAGCACGACGCCGCCGCGGCGACGATCTCGCATCTGCCGCATCTGCTCGCCGAGGCGCTGGCAATCACCGCGGGCGAGGTACCGCTGGCATTCGCGTTAGCGGCCGGATCCTTCCGTGACGGCTCTCGGGTGGCGGCCACCGCGCCGGATCTGGTGCGCGCGATGTGCGAGGCGAACGCCGACCAGCTGCTGCCCGTCCTCGAGCGGACGTTGGGCCTGCTCAGCCACGCGCGTGACGCGCTGGCGGCCAAGAACCCGCTGTCCGAACTGGTCGAGGCCGGACATGCCGCGCGTGTGCGCTACGACAGTTTCAGCCGCCCCGAGATCGTCACGGTCGTCGTCGGTGCGGAGAACTGGCGCGAGGAACTGGCCGCCGCCGGCCGCGCGGGCGGGGTGATCAGATCCGCTCTGCCAACCCGGGGTAGTCGAGGATGAAGCCGTCGTCGTCGACCCGGATCGTGGTCTCGGCGACGGGCGAATGCAGTTTGATTCCTTCGGGTGCGCTGCTGTAGGTGATGACTGCCGGGTCCACCGACAGCTCAGGCAGGCGCACGTAAACCACGGGACACGTGACGGACTCGGTGCGCTGATAGAGCCCGGTGCGCCGGATCGGCAGTGCGTTGAAGAACGGGCTGAAGATCACGTCGACGTCGAGCGCGCCGTCGTAGGCCGCGCGTTTGGTCTCACCGGTGTGGTGCTGAACCATCCACATGTTCTCCTCGTCACGCGCGATGGAGAGCTGGCGCTCCCGCTCGGCGAGCGTGACGGTCAACGAGAGGCGTTTCGTCGCGCCCGCCTCGTCGGTCACCAGGTCGTATGAGGCGGAAAACGCGGGGTGAGATCGCGTCGCGGCGGCGACGATTCTGCCGTAGGCCTTGATGCGGTTGCCGGACAACTGCACCCGGACCGATTCCATTCGCGGAACGTCATGCGCGCGCCAGGTCAAGATCGCGGGCCACGCCCCTTCACGTGCGCCTGCGCCTTCCTTCACATCAGAGCGGCCTTCTTCACTCACACCTCTACCGTAGGCGAAGGATCGCCTCGTTCGTAGCGAGGTTTCGAACTGCATTGCAGAGGCTCGCTGCTTCGCCGGATGCGCCACAAGAAAAGTGCGAACCGCGATGGTAGCCACCCCATAAGCTGGACATGTGCCCCAGCGAACGTGGCACCCTTCGGAACCCGACAGGCAGGAAATGATTGATGTCTCGGAGTAAGCGATTCATCGGCGCCGGCCTCGCGATCGGAGCACTGCTCACGACCACTGCGGCACCAGCCGCAGCTTGGCCCATACCGTTGGCGCCCGACCAGACACGATTCCTCGATGCGGCGCGTGGCAACTTCCCCGGCGATGACGACCAGCTACTCCTGGTTGGGGAGCAGATGTGCCATTTGCTTTACAGCGGCCAGTCCTCCTCGGTCGTTATAGATACGACTGCCGGCCAGTACGGTGCCAACCCCGATCAGGCGGCTGCCGTGCTGCGCGCGGCCCGCCGCACATTGTGCACTCAAGCACCGGGATAACGAGCCGATTCCCCTGCGTGAAGCGGGCTTCCGACAGCACGCGACTCGAGGGCGACCTCGTCGCCGAGCAACGGCTGCGGCATTCGTCGTAGCCGGCCGGTGCCGGGCACTGACGCCCACACCGCGAATGCCAGCGCGGCGTCGAGGATCAATGCGAGCGCTGTGACCATCAACGCGCCGACCAACGCGAGATAGAACTGGCGCACCTTGATGCCGTCGATCAGGTAGCGGCCCAGCCCGCCGAGGCTCGCATAGGCAGCGACCGTCGCGGTCGCGACGATCTGCAACGTCGCCGTCCGTAATCCCCCGACGATCAGCGGCAGCGCATTGGGCGTCTCGACGCGCAGCAGTATGCGCGTCTCCGTCATGCCCATCGAGCGGGCGGCGTCGACCACCGCGGGGTCCACATTCGCGATGCCGGCATACGTTCCGGCGAGCAGCGGCGGGATGCCGAGCAACATCAATGCCACTGTCGGGGGAATCAAACCCAGGCCCCACAGCAGCACCCCGAGCAATAGGACGCCAAGCGTGGGCAGGGCGCGCAGCGCATTGACACCGGTGACGACGAGGAACGTGCCGCGACCGGTGTGCCCGATGATCATGCCGATCGGCACGGCGATCACCACCGAGACGACGACCGCGATAACCGTGTACTCGAGATGCTCGCCGATGCGGGCGAACAGCCCGGCCGGCCCACTCCAGTTGGCGGCAGTGAAGATGAACGACAGCGCCTGTTGCAGAAAGTTCATGCCGCGACCGCCTTGGCCTTGGGCCGCGTGACACGGCTTGCGCGAGTCCACGGCGTGAGTAATCGCCCCGCGAACATGATCAGTGTGTCGATGACGATGGCCAGCACGAAGATGGCGATGATCCCGGCGACGATCTGATCACTCTTGTCGGATTGATAGCCCTCGGTGAACCAGGTGCCAAGGCCGCCGATGCCGATCACCGAACCCACGGCAACCATCGAGATGTTGGTGACGGCGACGACGCGTAGACTCGCAATGAGCACCGGAACCGCCAGCGGCAGTTCGACTTTCAGCATCCGGATGACCGGTTTGTAGCCCACGGCCGTGGCGGCGTCGCGCACCGGTTCGGGCACCGCGTCGAGCGCTTCCGGGACGGCGCGCACCAGCAGCGCGGTCGTGTACAGCGTCAGCGCGACGATGACGTTGGCCTCGTCGAGGATTCGGGTCGGGATGATCAGCGGCAGCACGACGAACAACGCCAGCGAGGGAATCGTGAAGATGACGCTCGCCGTGACGGTCGTGAGCCGACGCAGCGTGGTGGTGCGCTGTACCAGCGCACCCAGCGGGACCGCAATGAGCAATCCCAGCACGATCGGAACCAGCGACAGCCGAAGGTGAACGAGCGTCAGGGCCCACGCGTCGTCGAGGTTGTTCAGCAGATACCGCACGCTCAGCCTTTGTCCTGCGCACCGAGTTTCGGCAGCGCTTTGGGCCGCTGCTCGTTCAAAGCCGCGAGCACGTCGTCGGCCAGCACACCGCCGACCGGCAGGCCGTCACTGTCGACCGCCACACCCAACCCGGACGGGGACGACAACGCCGCATCGAGCGCCTGGCGCAGCGAATCGTCAGGCCGGAACAGCGACCCACCTCCAAAGGTGCTGTCGTAGAGAGAACTTCCCTTGCGGTGCAACTCCACGCCCTCCGCGTTGACCCAGCCGAACGGCCTGCCGTCCGGCTTCTTCACCAGAACCCAGTCCTTCGGCCCCAGCAACAGACCATCGATCTCCGTTTCGGTGACGCTGCGAATCTCATGCAGCGGAAGCCCGGTCGCGTGCCTCCACTGAAGGCCACGGTATCCGCGGTCGGCCCCGATGAAACCGGCGACGAAATCGCTTGCCGGGTTCGCCAGCAGACGGAACGGCTCGTCGTACTGCTGTAGCACCCCGCCGCGGCCGAACACCGCGACCTTCTCACCGAGCTTGAGCGCCTCGTCGATGTCGTGGGTGACAAAGACGATCGTCTTGCGCAATTCGTTTTGCAGCCGCAGGATTTCGGTCTGCAACTCCTCGCGGACCACTGGGTCGACAGCGCTGAACGGCTCGTCCATCAACAGGATCGGCGGGTCTGCGGCCAGCGCCCGCGCTACTCCGACGCGCTGTTGTTGGCCACCGGACAGTTGCGCGGGATAGCGGTTCGCCAGCTGTGGATCCAGCCCGACGCGCTCAAGCACCTCGAGCGCGGCCTTGCGGGCGGTGCGCCGCGACTCACCTTTGAGCACAGGCACGGTCGCGACGTTGTCGACCACCCGCTGATGCGGCATCAGGCCCGCACTTTGGATCACGTAGCCGATGCCGAGCCGCAGCTTGACGGGATCGACCTTGGTGACGTCGTCGCCGTTGACGGTCAACGTCCCCGAGGTGGGCTCGATCATGCGGTTGATCATCCGCATCGAGGTGGTCTTGCCGCAGCCGGACGGCCCGACGAAAACCGCCAGTGTGCCGTCCGGCACCTCGAGGGTGAGGTCGTCGACGGCGACGGTGCCGTCGGGGTACTGCTTGGTGACGCCGTCAAAGGTGATCATCCGCTACCCCTGTATAGGCTTGTCAAAGCCGTTGTCTTGCACCCATTTTCGTGCTGCGTCGTCCGCGTTGACGCCGGCATTGCCGGACACCGCTGAATTCAATTCGATGAGCGCTTCGGTGGTCAGCTTGGCCGACACAGCGTCGAGCACCGTCTTGAGCTGATCGGATTTCTTCTGCGAGCTGACAAGTGGGACGACGTTGGCCGCAAGGAAGTTGTTCTTCGGATCTTCGAGCACCACCAGCTTGTTCTGAGGTATCGCCGGCGAGGTGGAGAAGATGTCGGCCGCGGTGACGGTGCCGTCGACCAGAGCGCGCACCGTCGCAGGCCCGCCGCCGTCACTGATCGCGACGAAGTTGTTCGGCGAAACGTCGAGGCCGTAGTTCTTCTTGAGGCCCGGCAAACCTTCTGTGCGGTTCAGGAATTCCGACGGCGCACCGAACTTCACCTCCGCCGAATGCGCCGCGAGGTCGCCGATGGTCTTGAGGTTCCACTTCTGCGCGGTGGCCTGGTTGACCGCGACGGTGTCCTTGTCCTCCGCCGGTGACGGCGTGAGGATCGACAAGTCGCCGGGCAGAGCGCGGAACAAGGCCAGCAAGACGGTGTCGGGGCTTGTCGCCGTGGTCTTCGGATCGAAGTACTGCAACAGGTTGCCGGTGTACTCCGGGATCAGGTCGATGGAATGGTCCCTGACGGCGGGTATGTAGGTTTCGCGGCTGCCGATGCCGAACTGGCGCCCGACGGTGAAGCCGTTGGCTTCCAACGCCTGCGCGTAGATTTCGGCGATGATCTTGGACTCGGGGAAGTCGGCCGAGCCGACGACAATCGATTTGAGATCGCCGGAGACTGATCCGCCGCCGAGGGGGTTCGAGCTGCCGCACGCTGCGATTATCAGCGCAAGGACGGTCGCAAGGATCGCCAGACTTGACCTACGTGTGCTCGACATACCAAATGTCCTCTCGGCGCACTAGCTCCCCGCGACCCTATCGACATGCCGAAGATGTCGCCGCGCTTTGGCTCACCGTGAGCGCGGCGGTGGTTTCATTCGACGGCCGAAAGGGCAAAGATGGATATCATGACCAGCGATCCCGCCGAACCGCCGCGGACCCCGCCACCGGCATCCTCGCGTGGGACACCGCCCGATCCGACGGCAACTCCCGGCGAGTATCTCCTCGCGCCGCAGTCCGCGGTGAAGTTCACCCGCGCGGCCGCGTTGTGGTCGTCCTTGATCGCCGGATTCGTGATCCTGATCCTGCTGCTGGTGTTCATCCTGCAGAACACGGATTCGGCCACCGTCCACTTCTTTGCGTGGGAGTGGAATCTGCCGGTGGGCGTGGCGATTCTGCTCGCCGCGGTGTGCGGCGGGTTGCTGACGGTCGCCGTCGGCACCGCCAGGATCGTGCAGCTTCGCCGGGCGGCGAAGAAGAATCTGAAGGCCGGTCTCTAGCCGCCGAGGATGCTGAGCCCCTCGGCGATCAACGGGCCCACCGCCTGATCCACCGCGTCGGTGTCCTTGGCCACGCCTCCGCCCATCCGCGCGCGAAATGCGATGCCCGCGGCGATGATTGCCACTTTGAAGTAGCCCAGCGCCATGTAGAAATCCCAGTTGTCCAGCGATTGTCCTGACGCTCGCGAGTAGCGATCCGCGAGTTCGTCGACCTCCGGCATGAGGGGCGACGCCCACGCCGAAGCGGCGTGGATGACATTGAACATCGGATGCCGGTACACGCACATCAGCGCGGCATCACTGAGCGGATCACCGAGCGTGGACATCTCCCAGTCCAGTACGGCGACCACCTTGGTGGCGTCGTGCGAATCGAGAATCGTGTTGTCGATGCGGTAGTCGCCGTGGACGATCGAGCTGCAGGTCTGCGGTGGAATCGCTTCTGCCAGAGCCGAATGCAGCCGCTTGACGTCGGCGTCCGATGGATCGTTTTCCCGCCGAACCAGCTCCCACTGGCCGCCCCAGCGGCGCACCTGCCGTTCGAGGTAGCCGGTGGGTTTGCCGAAATCGCCGAGCCCGACCGCGTCCGGATCGACGGCGTGCAGATCGGCGAGCACCCGGATCAAGGCGTCGACGCAGCCGCTGATGACGGCCGTGTCCCCGAGCTTCTCGAGCTCGGCGTCGTAGCGCACGACGCGCCCCGACACGTGCTCCACCATCTGGAACGGCGCCCCGAGCACGGAGTCGTCGTTGCGCATCGTGACTGCGCGCGCCACCGGCACAGGGGTGTCCTGTAGCGCAGCGACCACCTTGTACTCGCGCGCCATGTCGTGCGCCGACGGCGTCAGGCCGTGCAGCGGCGGCCGGCGCAGCACCCACTTGGACGCGTCGTCGGAGACCAGGAACGTCAGGTTGGACCGGCCGCCCGAGATCAGCTCGGCCCGCAACTCACCGCTGCGCGGAATGCCGACGGACTGCAGGTGGCGATCCAGGGCGGCGAGGTCAAGCCCTTCGAGCGAGGTGGGCGGTGTGGTCACTGGACTTGTCTACCATCGCTGATTTCTCGGGAGCAGGTCCCATACGTGCTCGGTGCCGTTGACGGCGGCGACGTACAGGTTGCCCTCCCGCGAGGAGAGCAACCGGGTGACTCCGGCGTAGTCGACGTTGACGCACAGCACCTTCTCAGTGCCCAGAATGGTGTGGAGCAGCCCGTTGATCACCCCTCCATGGGTGAACACCGCGACAGTGTCATCGTGGTCGCCAACGGCCGCCAGGTCGCGAATGCCCGCGTTGATCCGGCTGAGGAACGCGGCCTCGTCGACACTGCTCGGCAAATGCCCGCTGGCCAGTCGCGCGAGCTCCTCGGGGAACTCGGCGGCGATCTGCTCGATCGGGATGTAGTGCTCCATGTCCCGGTCGTATTCGGCGAGCCGTTCGTCGATCTCGATGCTCAGCCCGAGGGCATCTGCCACCGGCTGAGCGGTCTGCATCGACCGCCGCTGCGGGCTGCTGACCAGCCGTGTGATCGGGAAGCGCGCCAGCGCGTCGGGCAGCCGCTTGGCCTGCTCGATGCCCTCCGCGGAAAGGTCTGGGTTCGAGCCTTGGCCAGGCTCGCTGCGAAGAGGCAACGCGTGCCGGATGAGTAGCAATTGCACCGTGCCACCATAGGGCCATGGGCTACGCCGACGAACTGTTCGACCTCACCGACCGGGTGGTGCTGGTCACCGGAGGCAGCCGCGGGCTGGGCCGGGAGATGGCCTTCGCGGCGGCCCAGTGCGGCGCCGACGTCATCATCGCCAGCCGCAAGTACGAAACATGTGTAGAGACCGCCGAGGAGATCGAGGCCGCGACGGGCCGCAGCGCGCTCCCGTACGAGGTCCACGTCGGGCGGTGGGACCAGCTCGACGGATTGGTCGATGCGGCCTATGACCGGTTCGGCAAGGTCGACGTGCTGATCAACAACGCGGGCATGTCGCCGCTGTACGAGTCGCTGGACTCGGTCACCGAGAAGCTCTTCGACGCCGTGGTGAACCTGAACCTCAAGGGCCCGTTCCGGTTATCGACGCTCGTGGCTGAACGGATGGTCGCCGACGGCGGCGGGTCGATCATCAACGTCAGCTCGAGCGGATCGCGTCGTCCTCGGCCTGAGCAGCTGCCGTATTCGGCCGCCAAGGCGGGGCTCAACGCCTTGACGGAGGGGCTGGCGCTGGCCTACGGACCAACCGTCCGGGTCAATACTTTGATGCCCGGTCCGTTCCTGACCGACATCAGCAAGGCGTGGGATATCCCGAAGACCACTGCGGGGGCACAGCACTTTGCGCTCAAACGGCTCGGCAATCCACCCGAAATCATCGGCGCCGCTTTGTATCTAGCGTCGGACGCGTCGAGTTACACGAGCGGATCGACCATCCGGGTAGACGGCGGGATTCCCTAGGGCGTGACGATGTTGAAGTTCGGGTCCGGGTTGTCGAGCACGCCGAGCAGCTTCTGCAGCGCGTCGTCGTCTCCACTGACGTCCAATCCCGGCGACGTGAAATCGCCTGCGGCGACAAGTAACAGCCGCATCTTGTTAGCCAGCTTGACCGTCGCGTCGGCGGTCCCTTCGTCCGCAGGCACCTTGCGGTACACCAAAACGCCATGGCGCAACGTCAGCCGGTAGTTGGTTCCGGCATCGAGGAGCGTCAGGTCGATCGCAAGGTCGAGGTCCCATGCCTTCGGGCCGTTGACGCTAATGGCCAGGGTGTCAAACATCTGCTCGGCGGTCAGCTGCCCCAGCAGCGTCGGTGATGTGGCCTGTGTCGCAGTACCGAAGTTACCGTCCCGCAATTCCATTGCGCCGGAGAGGAAGAAGTTGCGCCAGGTCGCGTTCTCAGCCCCGTACGCGAGTTGTTCGAGCGTGTCGGCGTAGAGCTCCTTGGCAGCCGCGTGGCTTTCATCGGCGAATGTAGCATGGTCGAGTAGCGTTGCCGCCCAACGAAAATCGCCGTCGTCGAACGCCTTTCGCGCGAGCTCGACAACGCGGTCGATTCCACCGATGGCGTCGACGTAACGAGTGGCCAAGGCCGCAGGGGGATGTACCCACAGCCGGCCGGGATTGCCGTCAAACCAACCCATGTAACGCTGGTAGACCGCCTTGACGTTGTGGCTCACCGACCCGTAATAGCCGTGTGCATGCCATGCCTTCTCCAGCGCAGGCGGCAGATGGAATCGCTCGGCGATCTCGATGCCGGTGTGGCCCTGATTGAGCAGCCGCAGCGTCTGGTCGTGCAGGTACGCATACAGATCCCGTTGCAGCGAGAGGAATTCGACGATCCGCTCGCGGCCCCACGTCGGCCAGTGATGCGACGCGAACACCACGTCCGTCTTGTCCGCGAACCTGTCTATCGCCTCAGTGAGATATCCCGACCACACGTGCGGATCGCGGACCAACGCACCGCGCAGCGTCAATAGGTTGTGCAGATTGTGGGTCGCGTTCTCGGCCATGCACAGTGCCCGATACCGCGGAAAGTAGAAGTGCATCTCGGCAGGCGCCTCGGTGCCGGGCGCCATCTGAAACTCGATCTCGACGCCGTCGATGGTGTGCGTTTCGCCGGTCTCCCGAACGTCGACGGTCGGCACGATCATGGCGACCTCACCGGTGGATGTGCGCTGCCCGAGGCCGCAGCCGACCTGACCTTGAGGACCGATCGGCAACAGCGTGCCGTACATATATGTCGCACGCCGCGTCATCGCCGTGCCCGCATAGACGTTCTCCTGCACGGCATGCTGGACGAAACCCTCGGGTGCCAGCACGGCGACCTTGCCCGCGTCGACGTCAGCCTGCGACGTCACGCCGAGGACCCCGCCGAAATGGTCGACGTGGCTGTGGGTGTAGATGACGGCGACGACTGGACGATCTCCGCGGTGCCCCCGGTACAGCTGCAGCGCGGCCGCGGCGACTTCTGTGGAGATCAGCGGGTCGATCACGATCACACCGGTGTCGCCCTCGATGAAGCTGATGTTGGACAGGTCGAATCCGCGCACCTGGTAGACGCCCTCGACAACCTCGTAGAGCCCTTGCTTGGCAGCCAGCGTCGACTGTCGCCACAGGCTGGGATGCACCGATGACGGCGCATCACCCGTCAGGAACGAGTAGACGTCGTTGTCCCACACCACTCGGCCATCGGCCGCCTTGATGACGCACGGTCGTTGGGCGGCAATGAAACCCCGGTCGGTGTCCTCGAAATCGGCGGTGTCGCCGAACGGCAGGTTGTTCAGATGTTCGCGGTGCGCGGACTCGATGACGGCAGTCGGCGGTTTCTGATCCATGCCGATGACATTGCCACGCGAGGGTGGCCGCCGGTGGTTGACTGACCGAATGAGTGTGCGCCGCGTGGTGACCGGACATGATGCGTCCGGCAAGTCTGTGTTTGTCAGCGACGAGGCTGTCGAGCCTGCCCGGCCGGTGATGATGCCGGCCGCCGAGTTTCACCTGTTGTGGGGCGGGGACAAGACGCCGCAGTTTCCCGATGACGGGTCTATGCCGGAGTGGCACACCTACTTTCCGCCGATCGGCGGCTTTCGGTTCGGCATGTTCACCGTCCCACCGGGCATCGCCGGCGCCCCTGAGCAAGGCTCGGTGACTGTAGAAGAGGCGATGGCCGATATTGAGGCCAAGCTCCCAGGTCTGATGCGCTACGTCGATCCATCCGATCCCGGCATGCACACGACCGCCACCATCGACTTCGAAGTCGTGCTGGAAGGCACGATCATCCTGGAGCTCGACGACGGCGCCGAGCTCACGTTGCACCCGGGTGACACCGTCGTGCAGAACGGGACTCGGCATAGGTGGAAGAACCCCGGCGATACCCCCGCCCGGCTGGCGCTGTTCATCTGCGGCGCAGCACACGCCAACGTGTCGCCGAGCTAGCGTTCCTGTTCGGCGAGCCAGCGTTCGGCGCGGCGCCTTGATGCCCGTGACAGCCAGCCATCCTGAATCAGTTCGGTGAGCTCGGTCCTGTCGATTTCCCGTAACCGGCTGGCGCGCACCAGAACCGACAGATGGCCGTCAAAACGGTCGGTGGTGAAGAACGGCGAGTCAGGGTCCTGAATCAGCGACAGCTTGTCGCTTTCGGACTCCACCCAGATCATGATGACGTCGGTATAACGCTCGCCGGTTTCAGGATCGGCCGCATCCGGCTGCGGCGTCCGGAAGAACACGAACGACTTACCGCCCACCTGGTAGATGGGGTTGCCCTTGGGCCCCTCGATCCGGGTGACGTGCGGCATCGACGAGGCGATCTCATGCACGTCGGCGACGCGGGCCCGGCGGTCAGGCACGTCGTTCCAGATTGTGGAGCACGACGTCCGACAGCGCGGCGTTGTCGACGGTAGCGGTCATATAGGTGCAGAACGGTTGCCTGCGGCGGTCGGTCGGCGAACCCGGATTGAGCAGCCGCAGACCGGTTTTCGCTGTGGTGTCCCACGGGATGTGACTGTGGCCGAACACCAGCACGTCGGAGTCCGGATATTCCTTGGTCATCCGCGCCTCACGACCCGTGGCCACGCCGGTTTCGTGCACGACGGTGAAACGCAGCCCGCCGAGTGTCGCGTCGGCGCGTTCGGGCAGCCGTCGCCGCAGCTCCGCACCGTCGTTGTTGCCCCAGCACGCCACGACCCGCTTGGCTCTCGCTTCGAGCTCGTCGAGCAGTGACGGCTCGACCCAGTCGCCGGCATGCAGGACCACGTCGGCGTTGGATACCTCGTCCCAGACGCGCGCGGGCAGATCCTTGGCGCGTTTGGGGACGTGAGTATCGGCGATCAGCAGCAGCCGCACGGCCCCAATCTAGCGGCGCATAATGACATCAGGTGAGTCCGCATGGAGATTCTGGCAGCAGGCTTCTTCGTGGCCCTGGCGATCTGGTTGTTCGCCATCTGGCGCTCCTACGAGGAGCGGCGCCGACACCCGCCGAGGTACTAGTGCTACGCGGATTTCGTCGGCGCATACACCTCGATCACACCATTGATTTCGCGCACTCGGAACTTCGGTAGCGGTGGCGGCGCGATAGGCAACTGATGGGTGACGGTATCGCCTTCCAGCGAGAACGATGTCGAGTGGCACGGACAGCGCAACCGGCTCTCCGGCGCGTCCAGCCAGAGCTTGCAGCCCTGGTGGGTGCACACACCTGAGACCGCCTCGAGCTTGGCCTCGGTGCGGTGCACGAACCCGTTGACGGAACCGAGGTCGAACGCCAGTGCGCCGCCGTCAGGGAGGTCGACGCTCGCGCCGACGGCCCGCCAGGTACCTGCGTTGGGTTCGAGTTCCTCCTGTGTCTGCGGCGTGGCCTGCTGCGTCACGGTAGGTGCGAGCAGATTGCGCCCGACCACCAGCCCGGCCGCCGCGGAGGCCGCCGCGACCGAACCTCCGATGACGACTTGGCGGCGGCGTGGGGCCCATCGGGGGTGATCAACAGTCTGTTGTTCGTCGGCCAGCTCACCGGCGAGTCGCCGGTGCAGATCGGTGACGAAGTCCTCGCGTGGTGAATCGCTGCCCAGCCGGGCGGCGCGCAACTCGATCGCGGTCTTCATCTCCTCGGCTTCGACGTTGTCCGGGTGCGCATGTTGGGTGCGTTGCCCTCGTAGTAGGCCCTCCACGAAGCGGCGTACGGTTCGGTTGCTCACGACGTGGCCTCCTCACCCGATTGTGCCGCCATCCGCAGCGCGCGGTGCTGCAACACCTTGGCATTCGCGACGCTGACGCCCATTTGGCTCGCCGCCTCCCGCACCGAAAAGGCTTGCAGAAAGCGCAGTTCCAGGATTCGGCGATAGTTGTCGGGCAGGTGCTGCAGTAGACGCCGCACCTTGTCGGGCGCGTCGCTGGCGACGGTCTCCGGTTCGATGACCTCCGGCACGTCCTCCTCGATCGCTGTCACCTGGCGGCCCATGCGGTCACCCCAGTAGGACGCAAGGACTGTGCGCGCGGTCATCCGAAGATACTTGCGCACCTCGGGCACGGTCGCCGAAACCCGCAACGGCCGCAATGCCGTCATGAACACTTCCGCAGTCAGGTCTTCGGCGTCGGGCTGATTGCCGACCTTGGAGAACATCAACCGGTAGACCCAGGTGATGTTGTCGCGGTATATCGCCTCCCAGTCCGGATACGCCGCATCCGTCACCGACTGCAGGCCCCCCTTCGAGCGCGACATTCGCGTCTCCACGGGTCGAGGACGGCGCACACCATTTTCGCTTGCGATCACTCGCCACCGTCCCGGAATCGACCTTGAGGAATGCTGTGCCCGTGCCTAGACCGGGGCGCCGGCTAGACGGGGTGCGGTTTCGGGGTGGTTCCTTCGGGCGTCGAGGGACCACACCCCCGCACCGACGATCAGCAGGAAGACGCTGCCGCACAGCATCGCCACCTCGAGACGGCCTTCGTGGAAAAAGTCCCAGAAGCCGCCCTCTTTCGGGTACAGCGGGGCGTGACCCCACAGGAGCGGCACCTTGGTGATCCCGAGCGCTCCGAGCATGTCGACGATCATCGGCAGGGTCGCCAGCCTGGTGAACAACCCGACCACGATCAGCAGGCCGCATCCGATCTCGAAGACCCCGTCGAGGTAGGCGAAGAATGTCCCGGCGGGAATGCCGGACTTGATGAATCGGCCCGGCCCAAGAGCGTCAGGCCGGACGAATTTCAGCACTCCTTCGCCGGCGAAGATGAGCCCGACGTAGAGGCGGATGAGGACGACCGCGCCGGAAGCGCGTGTTGCCGTGAACTGTGGAAGCGTCATACCCAGAGATAGGGCGTCGGGTTACAAAAGGCGAGTCTCCCGGCTCCGCCGGAGCATGACTCTTTTGCGGGCCGTCAACATGCGTTGACGGCTTCGAGCCGGCACCTTCGGCCGCCGCTCAGCACTAGTGAGCGCGCCCGAAGGGATTCGAACCCCTAACCTTCTGGGGTATACGCGGCCGGCGCAAGGCCGACGTGATCCCGATAGATTTCCGCCAGAAAGTCGCGGTGGCATAACGAATAAGCCACTAATCAGCCGTCAATACAGCAAATTCACAGTATTTGCATAGTGAATGAATTTAAATTCCCGATTGTGAGCACAGGCGTCGCGAAACCAATCCCCCCGGGATGGAAAGAACTCATCGATCTCTACCTCGTCACCCATGCGGCCGCTGGCCAACCGAAGACGACGATCAGCACCCGACGATCGCACCTAGCCCGGATGGCACGCGCACTGAAATGCATGCCCAACGACGTCACCGAAGACCTACTTCTCGACTGGTTCGGCTCAGACGCCAACAAGCATTGGGGAAACGAGACCCGCCGCGGCTACCGAAACACCCTCGCCAGCTTCTACCGCTGGGCGTACCGCACCGGCCGAATCGCAGAGGACTTCTCATACAGCCTGCCGAAGGTCAAAGCGCGAAGGGCATTGCCGCGCCCAACACCCGAACAAGTACGTCAGCGACCTCGTAGTCGGCCCCCAGATCACCCAGACGGTCCCACGCAGTCGCAGACGGCTCCAGCTCGGCGATGCGCGCGTCTTTGGCTTCGAGCATCGCGTGCGCCTCGATGAGCGCGGCGGCGACGAGCTGGGGACCCTTCAGCTCACGCGCCGGTGCCGTCTCGGCCTCGCGCGTCTTGATCGCGAAATACGTCTGCGCTGCAGCGATCTCAGGCTTGCGCGGGTCGCCGTTCATCGCGATCAGGTAGCAGGCGTACCGCGCCAAGTGGTAGTCCTCTGCGGGCCGCCCGTCCGTCTTCTTGACGGCGCCGGCAAAAAGGCTGGTCACGTCGTATCCGGAGTTCTGGGCGGCGATCTTGGCGCGGTGCACCGCGTCGGCGAAGCGGCGCCAGGAGTCATAGCCAAGCGGGGGCATCAGGTCGCGGCCGGACCAGTATTCGCGCCCCTCGGGCGTGCAGCGCCGCAACGCGTCGAATGGACTCGCTTCGTTGGGCCGGGTGCGATCGAGCGCGTCCCAGTAGGCCGACGCGCGCTCAGGGACGTTGATGCCGGTCACGCGACCACCTCCCGCGCGACCCGCAGTGCAGCGCGCTTAAGGGATGGGGGTAGATCGAGGTAGAGCGGCACCCGCCAGCCGACCGGCCAGCGGAAGAGGGTGATGGTCGTTGCGCGGCCGTCGTCGAGCTCGGTCTTGATGTCCAGCTCGGCGACGACGCCGCCGCGGTGCTCGACGGGGGTCAGTGTGCACATCTGCCGGGCGGTCACGCGCTGGCCTCGGCTGCTAGCTCGGCCTGCAGTTTCTCGACGTCGGCGCGGTTGAAGAGGTATGCGCCGTTCTTGCCGGGCAGCTTGTGGACTGGCACC
>NZ_DATENY010000127.1:0-52326 GCF_035274705.1 Mycobacterium sp.
CATGGCGGAAACTGTTGCGGATCTCAAGGATCCGCAGGGGCGAGAGGTGCCGCTGCGGATCGGGCTTGCCGCCGGGCCGGTAGTCGCCGGGGTCGTCGGCGCGCGCAAGTTCTTCTACGACGTCTGGGGTGACGCCGTCAACGTCGCGTCCCGGATGGAAACCACGGACATCGAGGGCCGGATCCAGGTGCCGCAGAACGTTTATGAACGGATCAACCACGCGTTCCTGCTCGAGGAGCGCGGCACGGTCTACGTCAAGGGCAAGGGAGCGATGCACACCTGGTACCTGGTCGGGCGCCGCGACGACGATGCGGTGCGACGTGCCGTCGAGCAGAGCGCCCCGGCCGCCACTTCTTAGTCCAGATCGCTGGGCTTGAGCCGTGCGGCCAGCGCGCCAAGGCGCCAGAGTGCTTCGCGGTTGCGCGGCCACAGACCGAGCGCCTGCACCGGGTATGGCACCAAGCTCATCGGCGGGCGTACCGCGACCTCGTCCATCTCGACACGACAGCCGTTAGGAATATCGCTGAGCCGCAACGTCACTCGGGCTGCACCGAGCGGGCCAATCTTGGCCAGTAGCACCAGCTTCTCGAGCGGCATACAAACTTCCGCGACCGTTTCGTCATTGATCACCGCCGGCCAGACACCGATCGAATGCCGGATCGTCGAGCCAGGTGCGGGCCAGTTGGGGTCGACCGCGCGCATCCGAGTGTTGCCGACCACCCACTGCGAATATGTCCATCCGTCGGCCATCACGTCCCACACCTGTCGGCGGGACGCGGCTATATCTCGTTGCACGCTCACGCCAGAGGATTACCCACCCCGCCGGAAATAACGCAGGGCCGCGATAACAGTTCCAGCAGCGCGCCGGTCACCTCGGCGGGTCGCTCCTCCATGATGTAGTGGTCGCCGCCGGTCAGCTGGGTCAACGTCGCGCCAGGGATCCGCTCGGCCAACTCGCGTGGCGGTCGCGAACGGGATATAGCGGTCGCGGTCACCCCAGATGATTGCGGTCGGACAGCCGATGCCGGCCCAGCCCTGCCGAGAGTTCAGGCAGGGCGGGCAGGTGATAGTGCGTGAAGAACTCGGCGAACGTGTTGCGACCGCGTGGGGTGTCCATCCAGCCGAGGCATTCGTCTTCGAGCGCATGGATCGCGGCCCACCGCTGGCCCCACGAGAAGCGGTAGAACCACGGCCGAAAGATGCTGTGTGCACGCGTATTCAGCAGGGCCAGGCGCATCACCCGGTCGGGGCCGGCGTAGCGCATAGCCCAGGCCGAGGAAGCCGCCGTAGTCGTGCGCGACCAGATTGAAGCGGTCCAGGCCAAGCGCATCGGCAAGCCGGTCGATTCGATCGACTTCGGCGTCGTAGGTGGCCGGCGCGATGACGCGGTATCGCTGTGCCAACGCAGGTATCTGATGGCGCCAGCACGACGCGCTCTGCGGATACCCGTGCAGAAGAAGCACCGGCTCCCCTTGGCCGGCCCCTACGTGGAACACAATTATTTTGTACAGATTAGTATAAAATTGCATCTGTGACCAGACGCCGTGGGCGGCCACGTGCATACGAACCGGAAGTCGCCCTCCGCCGCGCCAGAGACACGTTTTGGCGGGCCGGTTATTCGGGCACCTCGCTGGAGGACCTGGCCGCGGGCATGGGCATGAATCGGCCCAGCATCTACGCGGCGTTCGGCGACAAGCGCGCGCTGTATTTGCGAGCGGCCACTGACTATGGGCAGATTAGCCGTACGTGGCTGACGACCGCACTGGCCAGGCCACGGCCATTGCGCGACGCGCTGAGCGCGGTCTACCGCTATGCCCGCGACTACTACCTCACGGGCGGTGACGCCCCGCGCGGCTGCTTCCTGCTCGGCACCGCCGTCACCGAAGCGCACGGCGACCCTGCGGTACAGGCCATGGTGGAGTCGACGTTGAAAGCGTTCACCGCAACGTTCGCAGAACGGTTCGAACGCGCCAGAGGCCACGGGGAACTGGCCCCGCATGCGCCCGAAGCGCTCGCCCAGATCGCAACGGCGGCGCTCAACACCATCTCGGTGCGCGCCAGGACCGGCGCGGATCCCACCACGCTCGACGCGATCATCGACGCCACGGTCGGCGTGATCTGCGCCCCGCCGGACTAGACCTTGCGGTTCTCCGACTTGATCAGCCAGGCCAGCTTCTCCAGACCGTCGATCAACTGATGCAGGATGTCGGCGGTGCTGGGATCCCCGGCGTCGACGGCGTCGTGAACTGTGCGAATGGTCTCGACCGCGGCATAGACGCGACCGGTGATCAGTTCGACGACCTCGCCAGTGTTGTGCTCGTAGCCGGGAAACTGCGGCAGCGTCGTCGTGCCCGCGACCGTGTCGGACCGGCCGTCCGGAACCGCGTCCAGCGCCCGCATCCGTTCGGCAATCGTGTCGCTGGCCTCGCGGGCGAAATCAACGAGCTCGTCGAGCTGAAGATGGAGGTCACGGAAATTGGTCCCGACTACGTTCCAGTGCGCCTGCTTGCCCTGCAAGTGGAGTTCGATCAGATCGACCAACACTCGCTGCAGATTGGTGCTGAGCTCCGGTGACGCGTGGAAACCCTGTATGTCTTCTTCGCTACGGCGTGTTGTGGTACCCATATGCCTTCCAACGTCCAGCTACTTTGGAATCATTCCAGATTAGCAAGATCTTGTTTCTCCAGCAGCCGGGCATAACCGGCTCCCATGCCCAGCAGGACAAGCCCTACCACGATGAACACGACGACGCGGAAGATGCCGTCGAGCGTGCCGAGGTCGAACAGGAACAACTTGGCCATCGCCGCGGCGACCAGCGCCAAACCACCGCTGATCGGCAGCGAACGCTCGGCGCGCGGCCGTCGCGCCGCGTAGATGAACAGCCCGGCCGCCATGGCGATCCAGCAGATGGTCGCGGCCATGTGACCTGCGAAGAAGCCGCCGCCCGGGCCGCCGATCTGCACCCCGGCCGTCACCGTGAACGTGGTGGCCGCATAGACGATCACCACTGCCGAACCGGCCCACATCACGCGGACGGCTTCGTCGTCGACGTCCTCGCCGGCCCACGACCATACGAGTGTGACCGCGCACGCCATCAGGAGCAGACTGGCCGCCAACGTGGAAACCGCTGCCGCGGTGCTGAGCTCGGTCGCCCGAACCAGTGCCCTCGGCGGCGCGTAGCTCAGATACAGCCCACCGCCGACGACCGCGAACCCGAATGCCGCCCACCGCGCGACATCGTCGCGTCGGCCGGCAACTGCGACCACGACGGCCATCGCCAACAGGATCGGGCCGGCGACGTGCCCGTCGAACGCCACAGTGACCGCGATCAGTGCCGCGATCGCCGACAGCGCCGACCAGATCTGCCGAACGACGCCGTCGACCCCGGGCAGCCGGTCGCCGACGAGGACGATCGCCAGCAGCGCCGCCGCCAGGGCGGCCGCCATCAGGGCCGCGACCACGCGGTCGACGGCGAGCGACACGCACAGCACCGGCAGCACACCTGCGGCCGTCAACAACGCCATCGCGACCCGATTACCCGTGTGGCGCAATAGGATCAGCGCGGCGGCGACGGCCAGCGGCGCGGCAATCCCGCACGCGCCAGCCAGCCACAGATCATGTCGAGAGTCGAAGTATGAGACGGCCAGCGCCACCAGCAGTGGATAGGCGCTGGCGCCGATGCGGGCCGCGTGCAACCAGATCCAGTCCTTGCCGAGCTGCACCGGCAGCGATGCCGCAGATAGCGCCAGCATGAAGCCGACCAGCAACAGCGTGATGCCGTCGGTGATCACCGGTGCGAGCCCGATGAGCGGCACCAGTACCAGCAGGCCCAGATGCTGGGAGTCCCAGCGCCTTGCCAACGTCAGGCCGCCACCTCCGATGAGCGCGGCGATCGCAAGTCCGATGGGTGCGGACACCCAGTCGTAGATGGTCGTGACGGCGATGACGTCCATGTATGCCGCCGCGATGCCCGTCGCGGCCAACGCAATCGCTCCCACCCGGCCGCCGGGCCGCGGGTAGAGGCATCCGGCCGCACCCACCAGCGCGGCGGCCAGGACCGCGCCGGCGCCGACGCGGATCTCGGGACGCAGAATCCCGGCCTGCGCCGCAAGCACCAGCAGCAGCACCACCCCGATGAGCGTGACCGCGACGCCTGCGACCGCCAGGACCTTGCCGATCCAGCCTTCATCCCGGGGCGGCTTCGGCGCCCGGCGTGCAGCAGGCACCACGGGCATGCGCGGCAGAGGCGGCGGCGCATACTGCACCGGGTGCTGCGGCCAGTACGGCACCGCCGGCGGCATGTAGGGCTGCGGCTGTGGTGGCGCCGGCCGTTCCGAGAGCACACGATCCAGTTCGGCCAGGTCTACCGAAACCCGCTGCAGCTGGGCCGAGATCGCGGCGAACTCGGCGGAAAGCCGGGAGATGACGACATTGTGCGGCTCGGTCATAAGAGCCGATGTTGGCAGTCAGCGGCCCGTTGCGGATGAGTAGGACTACTCGTCCAGGCCATGTTCGATCGCGTATCGCGCCAGCTCGACGCGGTTCGCGACCTGAAGCTTGCGAAACGTGGCCTGTACGTGGTTTTCGACGGTGCGGTGGCTCAACGACAACCGGGCGGCGATCTGCTTGGCCGTCAACCCCTTGGCGACGTGGCGCAGAATCTCGGTCTCACGTTCGGTGAGGCTCGGCGTCACGGGGCCGGCCCCGGGACGCTGCGCGATGCGCCGGAACTCCCCCAGCACCAGGCCTGCCAGGCCCGGGGTGAACACCGCCCGGCCCTCCGCCGTCGCGCGCACGGCGTCGCCGAGTTCCTGCTTCGACGCGCTCTTGACGAGATAGCCTGTGGCGCCTGCCTTTACCGCCTCGAGCACGTCGTCACGCTCGTCGGACGCCGACAGCACCAGGATCCGCGACGACGCGGACACCGCCAACACCTCCGTGGTCGCCTGGGCACCGTCGCCATCGGACAGCCGCATGTCCATCACCACCACATCGGGCTTGACGACCGCCGCACGCCGACGGGCCGATGCCACCCCGTCCGCCGTCGCGACCACTGAAAAGCCGTCTTCGGCAAGGTCGCGTGCCACCGCGTCGCGCCAGATCGGATGGTCGTCGACCACCATCACCGTCGGGGTACCGTCAACTCCCATTCCGTCCCACTCCCTGGTCCGGTGTTCAGCTTCGCGCTGCCGCCAAGCCAGTTCATCCGTCCCACAATCGATTTCGCCACACCGACACGACCCTCGGCGACCGCTTCCTCCAGCCGGCCGTCTGCGATGCCGACACCGTCGTCGCGAATGCTCACCGTCACGGAGTCGCCGAGATCTTCTAGCAGCACGTAGGCGCGTGCGTCGGGGCCTGCGTGCGCGGCGACGTTGTCGAGTGCATTGACAGCGGCGGCGCACAGCTCGTCGGCGACGTTCGCTTCCAGCAGCACCGGGTCCGCGGGCACGCTCACCGATACCCGATCCGACGCTCGACCCCGCAGCAGGGCACCGACGTCGGTCATCTCCCCCACACGCGGCTCGGCGTCGGCCGAGCTCACCAGCCGTCGCAGCGCGCGTTCCTGTTCACCGGCTAGCTCCGCCAATTCTGCTGTTTCTCCACCTATTTCGCGTCCCCGCCGCGATACGAGCGCGAGCACCTGGATCGCGCCGTCGTGCACTTGGCGGGACAACCGCTCCCGTTCCTGATGCGACGCCGCCAGTCTGGCCGCCCGCTCCAGCTCGGCGTGCGCGCTGCGCGCCGTCTGCGCGGCCATACCGACCGCAAGGCCCACCGCTACTTCGATGACGATCGTGGCGTTGCGGCCGAGGTCGAAGTTCACGTAGCCCTTCAGCGTGGCAGCCGCGCCCATCACCACGACCCCGGTGAGCATTCCCGCGATCGGACCCAAAAGGACCGCGGCCGAGATCGTCGCGTTGGTGGCCCAGAGCGTCGTCGGCCATGACTGGTTGTCCAGCGCCCACTGGTCGGACGCGACGAACTCCGTCGACAACATCAGCGCCACCACTACGACAATCTCAGCGAGCACCCATACAGGCCGGCGGCCAAAGCCTTGCAGATAGGCGACCGCACACGCCGCGCTCCAGGCGATCAGCAGAGCGAACAGAAGCCACCCGATCGCAGGGCGCTCCAGGTCGCGATTGATCGCGATCTGAAAGCCAAGCGCGTAAATGCAACTCAGCAGCCGGAAAACCTGCGCCGCCCGCCACAGCGGCGTGGCCGGGTCAGCGGTGTAAATCCCCGGGTCGTCCCCCTGCCCTCCGGGCGGGCGGTGCCCCCAGCGCTCCTGCCCGCCGGACCGCACTACAGCACCTTGGACAGAAAGGCCTTCGTCCGTTCGTGTTTCGGGTTGGCGAGCACCTCACGGGGAGGCCCGCTCTCCACGACGACACCGCCGTCCATGAACACCAGCTGGTTGGCGACCTCGCGGGCGAACCCCATCTCGTGGGTCACCACGACCATCGTCATGCCTTCGGCGGCAAGCTTTTTCATCACTTCGAGGACCTCGCCGACCAGCTCGGGGTCCAGCGCGGAGGTGGGCTCGTCGAACAGCATCAGTTTGGGGTTCATCGCCAGGGCTCGTGCAATCGCGACGCGCTGCTGCTGGCCGCCGGACAGTTGCGCCGGATAGGCGTCGGCCTTTTCCGACAGCCCGACCTGCCTGAGCAGGTCCTTGCCGCGCGCCACGGCCTCGTCTTTCTTGACGCGCTTGACGTGAATCGGCGCCTCGACGACGTTCTCCAGCGCCGTGCGATGCGGGAACAGATTGAAGTGCTGAAACACCATGCCGATGTCGCGGCGCTGCTTGGCGGCGTCACGGGGCGACATCTCGTGCAGCTTGCTGCCCCGGTCGCGGTAGCCGATCAATTCGCCGTCGACATAGAGCCGGCCCGCGTTGACCTGCTCCAGGTGGTTGATACAACGCAGGAACGTCGACTTGCCCGAGCCAGACGGGCCGACCATCACCAGCACCTGGCCCTTGCCCACCTCGAGCGTGATGCCCTTGAGCACCTCGAGTGCACCGAAGCTCTTGCAAACGCTTTCGGCCTTCACCATCGCTGTCATGGGTGCGGCTCTCCCATCTGGGCCTTGGCCAACGCCTCCAGCTGCTTGGTGGTCAGCTTGCGCGTTGCCCCACGCGAGAAGTATCGCTCCAGGTAGTACTGGCCGACCATCAGGAGGCTCGTGACCGCCAGGTACCAGGTGGCGGCCACCAGCAGCAGCGGGACGGGTTCGAAAATCCGCGAGGCGATCTCGCGGGAGGTGATGCCATACAAGTCCAGCGTGAAGGGCACCGCGGTGACCAGCGACGTGGTCTTCAGCATGCTGATGACCTCGTTGCCGGTCGGCGGGATGATCACTCGCATCGCCTGCGGCAGCACCGTGCGCCGCATGGTCATCCCCCACGACATGCCGAGCGCGGTCGACGCCTCCGATTGGCCCTCGGGCACGGAACTGATTCCGGCGCGGATGATTTCAGCCATGTAGGCGGCCTCGTTGAGCGCCAGCCCGATGATCGCCAGCAGAAAGGGAATCGAAAGACCTTGCAGGTTGAGATGGAAGAACGACGGCCCGAAAGGCACTCCGAGCTGAATGTTCTTGTAGATCGTCGGCATCAGGCCCCAGAACACCAACTGCACGTACACCGGCGTGCCGCGGAAGATCCACAGATACACCCACGACACCGACCGGAACACCGGGTTGGGCGACAGCCGCATCACCGCCAGGATCACGCCCAGCACGATCGCCAGCACCATCGCGTAGATGGTCAGCTGCAGCGTGTTCCAGGCACCCTGCGTGACGCGCTTATCGAATAGGTACTTCGCAAAGGTGCCCCAGCCGAAGGCCTTGTTGGTGGCCGCGCCATACAAGAAAAGCACGACCAGGATGACGATGACGATCGCCGCCACCCACCGCCACGGATGACGCAGTGGAACGGCATCGATTGCGGCTGGTGTGGCAGACGGCGGCGAGTCGACATCAGTCATTGTTCGAATCCCTGGGACTAGCTGATCGCACCGTTGATAACGGGCTTGTCGATCATGCCCTTCTCGACGCCCCAGTTGGTGGCGATCTGCTTGTAGGCGCCGGTCTCGATCAGATGCTCGAGTGCCTTCTGCAGTGACTGCGCCAACGGCGAGCCCTTCTGCACCGGCCAGCCGTACGGTGCGGCGTCCGCGATCTCACCGGCCTGCACCAATTTGCCGTTGCTCTGCTTGATCGCATACAGCGTGACGGGCGAGTCGGCCGACATCGCATCCGTCTGACCGAGCACCACAGCGTTGGTCGCCGCATCCTGCCCGTCGAACGGAACAATCTGGATCGGTGGCTTACCGGCGTCCGTGCAGGCCTTGCTCTTGGCCGGCAGCTCGTCGGTTTCCTCCGTCGTGGTGGCCTGCACGGCGACCTTCTTGCCGCAGGCATTGTTCGGATCGATCGGATTGTCGGGGCGCTGCGCCCACAGAATGCCTGCAGAGAAATATGTCACGAAGTCGACCGACTGCTCGCGTTCCTTCGTATCGGTGAACGACGACATACCGACGTCGTAGGTGCCGCCCTGAATCGACGGGATGATTTTGGCGAAGTCCGATTCGCGGTAATCCGCGGTGAGTCCCAGCGTCGACGCCATCGCATTCATCAGATCGACGTCGAAGCCGACGATCTTTCCGCTTGGATCCTTGAATTCGTTGGGCGTATAGGGGATGTTCACCCCGACGACGAGCTTGCCGCTCGACTTGATCTTGTCCGGCACGGTGTTCGCAATTTCGTCGACCTTCCCGGCGGTCGCCGCCGTGGTGGAGGTCGTAGGCCCGCTCGACTCGGTATTGCTCGTGCATCCCGACAGCGCCATGGCACCGGTCGCAGCAAACACCGCCGCAATGCGCCAGATCTTCGTCCGTCGGCCTTCACATCCAGCTGACACGATTAGCCTCTACTTTCTGCTTCGTGGACCCGGTGCGCAACACCGGTAACGGAACAGTAGTAGAGACCTAACGCGGAAGCAGAAGAACGAAAATGAGGACTACATGCCCCACAACTTGGGGCAGTACACCGGCACGGCTCCATTCGCGAAGTCGATGGTCTCGGTCTGGGTCCAGCCCTGGTTGTGCTGAAGGTTGTAACCGGCGAGCCAGGACGGATTGCCCTGCCTGGTCGCGTCGAGGCAGTACTCCTTGGCGAGCCGGATGATTTCGGTGCGGCTCGTGTAGGGCACGCCCTTCTTGTTGAGATAATCGATGAAAATCTGATCCTTCTCGGGATCAGCGTGCGCCGGCGCGACGGCCACGGCTGCGCCCGCCGCCATCAGAAGACCTGCAATCACCGCGCTGGCGGACCGGCGAATCGCCGTATTTGTCATCGTTACTCCTTGTTTGCCCCAGTGGATCGTCGAGCTGTGCTCAGGCGGGACCTTCGACTACTCATCGTAGCGAACAAATCAACTGTTACACAGAAACTGAGCCGGCTTGCCGCTCGTCCGGGTATTTGCGCCGAGGCAGTACATGGGTTTGCGCCGGAATCAAACAATGGCGAAATGCGCGTCAATTATCGCGCCTTTATGCCACACTTCGCGCATGGAAAGCCCTGCACCCCCGACCATGTTGCAACATCTGTGGAAGTCCACGCTGCTCTCCGGGATTCTCGCGGTCATCCTTGGCGCTGCGGTGCTGGCCTGGCCGCAGATCACGATCGTTGTCGCCGCGATTTTCTTCGGCGCCTATCTTCTGGTCACAGGTATCTATCAGGTGATCTTCGCATTCAGCTTGCACGTCTCGGCGGGCGGTCGGGTGCTGCTGTTCATCAGCGGTGCCGCCGCGCTGATTCTGGCTGTGCTGTGTTTCCGCAGCCTCGCCGAGTCGATCTTGCTGCTCGCGATCTGGGTAGGCATCGGATTCATCTTCCGCGGCGTGGCCACGGCCGTCTCGGCGATCAGCGACCCGACGCTGCCCGGCCGCGCCTGGGAAATCTTCGTCGGCGTGATCACCTTGGTGGCCGGCGTGGTCATCCTGGCCGAGCCGTTCGAATCGATCGCTACGCTGACCATCGTGGTCGGCATTTGGCTGATTGTCATCGGGGTGTTCGAGGTGGTGTCGGCGTTCGGCATCCGCAAGGCCAGCAAGGACCTGGCCGGAGTGCGGGACGAGCCGGCCGCGCCGACAGCCGCCGAACCCGCCGAATAGGTCCAAACGATCGAATAACAGGGTCCAAAAGCCCCTACCGCTTTCAGCCACGATCACTACTACAATCTGTCGTAGATAGGTCGAGGCCTGGGAGTGGCGCATGGATGTCGTGGACGTTTCGCGGTGGCAATTCGGAATCACCACCGTCTACCACTTCATATTCGTGCCGCTCACCATCGGCCTCGCCCCGCTCATCGCGGCGATGCAGACGGCGTGGGTGGTCACCGGCAACACCGGCTGGTACCGGCTGACGCGGTTCTTCGGGAAGCTGTTCCTGATCAACTTCGCCATCGGCGTGGCCACCGGCATCGTTCAGGAATTCCAGTTCGGCATGAACTGGAGCGAGTACTCGCGCTTCGTCGGTGACATCTTCGGCGCACCGCTCGCCTTCGAAGGCTTGATCGCGTTCTTCTTCGAGTCGACGTTCATCGGGCTGTGGATCTTCGGCTGGAGCCGGCTGCCGCGGCTGGTCCACCTCGCATGCATCTGGATCGTCGCGTTCGCGGTCAACGCCTCGGCCTTCTTCATCATCGCGGCCAACTCGTTCATGCAGCATCCCGTCGGCACCCACTTCAACCCTCAGACGGGGCGCGCGGAGCTGATCGACTTCGGCGCGTTGCTGTCCAACAACACCGCGATCTGGGCGTTCCTGCATACGGTTACGGCGTCGTTGCTCACTGCCGGTGCGTTCGTCGCGGGTATCTCCGCATGGCTGATGGTGCGGTCGCACAAACGAATAGACGAGGCCAGCAACGACACTGACGCCACGAGCATGTATCGCCCAGCCACCATCGCGGGCAGCCTGGTCGCACTGGCAGCCGCGGTCGGGCTGTTCTTAACCGGTGACACTCAGGGCAAGCTGATGTTCGTTCAGCAGCCGATGAAGATGGCGTCGGCGGAGTCGTTGTGCCACACCGAAACCGATCCGGACTTCTCGATTCTGACGGTCGGCACGCACAACAACTGTGACAGCGTCACACACGTCCTCGAGGTGCCCTACGTGCTGCCCTATCTCGCCGAGGGCAAGCTCGACGGCGTCACGCTGAAGGGCGTCAAGGACCTCCAGCAGGAGTATCAACAGAAATTCGGTCCTGGCGATTACCGGCCCAACCTGTTCGTCACCTACTGGGCGTTTCGCGCCATGATCGGATTATTGCTGGTGCCAGTGGCTTTCGCGCTATTGGCACTGTGGCTGACGCGTCGCGGTCGGATTCCTGATCAGCGTTGGTTCGGCTGGTTCGGCATCCTCACGATTCCGACCCCGTTCCTAGCCTGCTCGGCCGGTTGGGTGTTCACCGAAATGGGCAGACAGCCATGGGTTGTCGTGCCGAATCCGACCGGCGACCAGATGGTGCGGCTGACCGTGCAACAGGGTGTGTCCGACCATTCGGCCGGCATGGTGTTGTTCTCACTGGCCGTATTCACCCTCTTGTACGGGGCGCTGGCCGTGGTCTGGTTCTACCTGATGCGCCGCTATGTGGTTGAGGGGCCGCTGGAACACGACTCCGAACCCGCCCCGCCGGCGCCGCCGGATGCGGACGACGTGGCGCCCTTGTCCTTCGCCTACTGAAAGTGATGTGACCGTGGGACTCCAAGAACTGTGGTTCATACTCATCGCCGCGCTGTTTCTCGGCTTCCTGATCCTGGAAGGCTTCGACTTCGGAGTCGGCATGCTGATGGTGCCGTTAGGGATGGTCGGTGAAGGTGATTCCGAAACCCGAAGGCGCGCAGCGCTGAACACGATCGGACCGGTGTGGGACGCCAACGAGGTCTGGTTGATCACCGCCGGCGCCGCGATGTTCGCGGCGTTCCCGAACTGGTATGCGACGTTGTTCTCGGCGCTGTACCTGCCGCTCTTGGCGATTCTGTTCGGGATGATCCTGCGCATCGTCGGGATCGAATGGCGCGGCAAGATCGACGATCCGCGCTGGCGGGCATGGGCGGACGCCGGCGTCGCGATCGGGTCGTGGCTGCCTGCGATCCTGTGGGGCGTGGCGTTCGCAATCCTGGTTCGCGGCTTGCCGATTGACGCGGACCACCGCGTACACCTGGCCATCGGCGACGTGCTGAATGCCTACACGTTGCTGGGTGGGCTGGCCACCGCGTCGCTGTTCGCGTTCTACGGCGCGGTGTTCGTCGCACTGAAGACCGCGGGGCCGGTGCGCGACGACGCGTTCCGGTTCGCCCGGGTGCTGACGGTTCCGGTCATCGTGCTGGCCGGCGGCTTCGGGTTGTGGACGCAGCTGGCCCACGGCAATAGTTGGACGTGGCTTGCGCTGGGAGTCGCGGTGGTCGCCCTCCTGGTGGCGGTCGGCCTGATGTGGGCTCGGCGCCGTGAGGGCTGGGCGTTCGTGTCGATGGTGATCGTGATTGCCGCCGTTGCCTTGCTGCTGTTCGGGTCGCTGTATCCAAACCTGTTGCCCTCCACGCTCAACCCGGAATGGAGCGTGACGATCTACAACGGCTCGTCGACTCCCTACACGCTGAAGATCATGTCGTGGGCATCGCTGACCCTGCTGCCGCTGGTCATCATGTACCAAGGCTGGACGTACTGGGTGTTTCGTCGCCGGATCACGGCGGACGCGATACCCGCATCCATCGGGCTATCGAGGCGGCCGACCTGAACCGCTGGCAGCCTTCTCCCGCGATGCGGCGCTTTCTCGCCGCATCGGTGGCGTGTGGCGTCGTCATCAGCGGCACGACGATCGCATCGGCCGTGGTGCTCGCTCAGATCGTGGCCGGTGTCATCACCGATCCCGCGACCCGCAGTGTCGCACATTGGGCAGGTCCGCTGTGGATTCTGGTGTCGCTGTGGACGATTCGCACGCTGGCGCACTGGGTGCAGGGCCGGCTTTCCCAGCGCGGGGCCACCGCGGTGATTGCAGAGCTCGCGGGGCAGGTGCTGCGCACAGTTACCGCGTTGCCCCCACGCCGACTCGCCGCCGAACGCGATTCCGCCGCGACGGTGATCACCCGCGGCCTCGACGGCCTGCGACCGTATTTCACCTCATACCTGCCGTCGCTGTTTCTGGCCGGCATCTTGACTCCGGCCGCGGTCGTGGTGATCGCGGTTTACGACTGGGAGTCGGCCGTGATCGTGCTGGTCGCCTTGCCGCTCATCCCGGTGTTCATGGTGCTGATTGGAGTGCTCACCCGCGAACGGTCGGCGGCGTCACTGGAGGCGATGACGACGCTGCAGTCACGACTACTCGACCTGGTGGCCGGCATTCCCACGCTGCGGGCGCTGGGCCGGATCGGCGGTTCGGCGCAGCGGATCGCCGAATTGGGCGCGGCGCATCGCCGTTCGGCCATGGCCACGCTGCGAATCGCCTTCCTGTCGGCGCTTGTGCTCGAACTGCTGGCTACCCTCGGTGTCGCGCTCGTCGCGGTCGGCATCGGAATGCGGCTGGTGTACGGCGACATGACGCTCTCTGCAGGACTGACCGCGCTGCTGCTGGCGCCGGAGGTGTTCTGGCCGCTGCGTCGCGTCGGGGTCGAGTTCCACGCCGCACAGGACGGAAAGACCGCCGCCGACAAGGCCTTCCGCCTGCTCGACGCACTGCCGGCACGGACCACCGGAACGCGGACCGTGCCCGCGGCAGGAGCCACCATTCACCTCGACGCGCTGAACGCCGACGTCGAACCGGGCGCGGTGACCGTGCTGACAGGGCCGAACGGGTCTGGCAAGACCACGCTGATGCAGTCCATTCTGGGGCTGGCGGAGGGCCGCCGGGTTCGGGTCGACGGCATCGACGTCGCCGACCTCGATCCGCAGGCGTGGTGGCGCCAGGTGGCTTGGCTCTCCCATCGGCCGGTGCTGGTGCCAGGCACCGTCCGGGACAACCTCGAACTGTTGGGCCCGCTGACTGACATCGAGAGCGCCTGCCGCGCGGCAGGTTTCGACGACGTCATCGCTACACTGCCCGACGGTCTCGAGACGATGATCGGCCGAGACGGCGTCGGCCTTTCACTGGGCCAGCGCCAACGGCTCGGCCTGGCCAGGGTGTTGGGTTCTGCTGCGCCGGTGCTCCTGCTCGACGAGCCCACGTCGCACCTGGACGCACTCATGGAGGCTCGTGTCCTCGAAGCGATCCTGGACAGGGCGCGCCGCGGGTCGACCGTGCTCGTCGTCGGTCACCGCGACCCCGTGCTGGCGATCGGCGACCGGCTGTTGCACATGGGGAGCCTCGTCGATGCGTGAGCTGCTGCGCCCCCGGTTGCCCCGGCTGCTTCTGGCCATTGTGCTGGGCGTGTTGTCATTGTCCAGCGCGCTTGCCTTGGCCGGCATCTCGGCATGGCTGATCACTCGGGCGTGGCAGATGCCGCCGGTGCTGGACCTGTCGGTGGCGGTCGTGGCGGTGCGCGCACTGGGCATCTCGCGCGGTGTTCTCGGGTATTGCCAACGGCTGGCGTCCCACGACACCGCTCTGCGGGCCGCCGCGGACACCCGTGAGCGGCTGTTTCGCCGGTTGGCGGGCGCACCGGCCGAAGCCGCGATGCGGCTGGGAAGCGGCGAACTCGTGGCCCGCGTCGGCGCTTCCGTCGACGACCTGTCCGACGTGCTGGTCCGCGCTGTGCTGCCGATCGCGGTCGCTGCCGTACTTTCGGTGGCCGCCGTTGCGGCGATCGCCGTGATTTCCCCCGTCGCGGCCGTCGTGCTGGCCGTGTGCCTTGCCATCTCGGGCGTCGTCGCGCCATGGCTGGCGGCCACGGCCGCTGTCGATGCTGAAGTCATTGCAGCCCGGCATCATTCGGGACGTGACGTGGCGACGATGCTCGCTCTCGAGCACGCACCCGAGTTGCGCGTCGCCGGCCGGCTTGACGCTGTGATCGCCGAATCCGAACGCCGGCACCGTGAATGGGGACGAGCCGCCGACCGAGCCGCGGCACCGGCTGCACTTGCCGCGGCGGCACCCACTGCCGCGGTCGGTATCAGTGTGCTCGGCGCTGTCGTCGCCGCGATCGGCATCGCAGACGCCGTCGCACCGATGACCTTGGCGATCCTGATGTTGTTGCCGCTGTCAGCGTTCGAGGCAACCGGCGCGTTGCCTGCCGCCGCCGTACAGCTCACCCGGTCGCGGGTCGCGGCACGCCGGCTCGCAGACCTCACCGCGCCGAAGGACATGCGCAGCCGTCCTCCGATCGCGCCGGTCGAACTGGAACCCGGCGCCCGCCTGGCCATCACCGGGCCCAGCGGTGCAGGCAAGACAACGCTGCTGATGACGATGGCCGAAAACCGTTCGAACACTGTCTTTTTCGCTGAGGATGCGCATCTGTTCGCCACCACGGTGCGGGACAACCTGCTGGTCGCTCGCGGGGACGCAACCGATGATGAGCTGCGAACCGCGCTGTGGCGGGTGGGCCTTGGCGGCTGGCTCGAGGCATTGCCCGAAGGGCTGTCGACGGTGATGGTGGGTGGCGCAGCGGCTGTTTCGGCGGGGCAGCGCAGACGGCTGCTGCTGGCAAGGGCTTTGATATCGACGGCGCCGACGGTACTGCTCGACGAACCGACCGAGCACCTCGACGCCGACGCCGGTCAGCGGATCCTGGCCGAACTCCTCACCCCGGGTGCGCTTTTCCCATCCGAACGCACCGTCGTCGTGGCCACCCACCACCTGGCCGACCACATTGACTGTCGGCGACTCAACCTCGCTCCCAGCGGGTAACCTCACCGGCATGAGCGAACCGGACAAACCTGAGACACCGTTGCCATCTCAGCCGGCGCCACCGCCGCCGCCACCACCTCAATACGGGGCATATCCGGGCGGCTATCCCCCGCCGCCACCGCAGCCCTATTCCGGGTTCACTCCGCCGCCGACCGGGCCGAGAAACGGACTGGGTGTCGCCGCGTTGGTGATCGCGATCATCGGGCTGGTGTTCTGCTGGTCCGTGTTCGGCGGCGTCATCCTCGGCGTATGCGCGGTGATCATCGGGTTCGTCGCGCGCGGCCGCGTCAAACGCGGGCAGGCCACCAACGGCGGCGTCGCGATCGCCGGGATCGTGTTGGGATTCCTGGCGATCATCGTCTCGCTCATCTTCATCCCGATCTGGATCGGGATGTTCGACGAAGTCGGCGGCACGGACTATGTCGACTGCCTGTCCAAGGCTGGATCAGACGAGCAGGCGATCCAGCGGTGTGCCGATCAGTTCCGCGACCGCGTCCAGAACGAGTTCTCCGTACAGATCACGCCGCACGACTAAGCCAGGCGGCGACGCCTTGGCATGAATTCCAGCGACAGCAGCACGAACAGCAACGGAAGCGTCTGGGTGAGCGACAGCATCACGTAACGCCGGTCGCCGAGAGCGTGGAATTTCCGCAAGTAGCGATACAACGATTCCAAGGCGATCAACGCGTCGCCGAGGTGGATGGCGGTGTAGATCAGGCTGGCGATCTTGCCGCGGTTCTTGTCGTTGAAGATCTCGGGGAACGCCGCGAACGCCAGCGACAGCCGCTCGGCCCCCTGCTCGCGCGCCCACACGATCATGTCGACGGACAACCGCTCGTCGATGCCGTTCGGTGCGCCCCGGCGGCGCCACGGCACGTCGAGCGACACCTCACTGCCCTGCCCCGCGGTGGCATAACGGTGGAAACCCTGCACCCGCCCGTGCTGGTCGCGGGCGACGATCAATAGAACGCCCGGGTAGCGGCCCTCCAGCGCACCGTCGAGGCACATCGAGAAACCACGCTCGGTGCGGGATCCTTTCGGCGAGGAGAGCAGCACGTCCATCAGTTCCGCCAGCAGGTCACCGTCGAGCCCCTGCTCGGAAACGACCTCGGTGGTGACGCCGAAGTTCTGCGTGCGCTGCACCGCCTGGCGCAGGTTGCGGTACTTGCGGCCCACCATGTCGAACATGGGGACGTCGATGACCACGTCGCGGCCGATCGGCACGGCCCGCATCGACTGGCCGAGCACGGTCGCGTCGGCCCACAGGTCCAGCCGGCGCTGACTGCAACCGAGGACGACGATGCGCCAGCCACGGGTGTGGCACATGGAGGCGAAGTCGGCGATCAGTTCACCGAAGCGGTTTTCGTCGCCGATCGGATCGCCGCTGACCACCGCGTAGCCCACCCGGGTGCGGTATGCAATGGCCGCTGTCCCGTCGGCACTGAAGTGGTAACACTTGAGCGGCTGCATGGCGAACGGCGCCAGCGGATCACCCGTCGTCGCATTCACCAATGCCCAAATGCGGGGCAGATCAGCGGGATTCGGCCGCGCCGCGGTTGGCCACATCAACACCGCACCCGCGGCGACGATCAGCATATTGCCGACAAAATCGAATACCAGCACGTGCAGCCCGAGGCCTGCCAGCACTGCCACCATCGCGAGCGAGGCGTGCGCCGCGGTCACCGGCCGGCCCAGGAAAATGCCGCGGGCGATCAATGCCACGGCGGTCAGAATGGTCAGCGACCACGCCAGCCTGCCCGCGGCCTGCCAGTCGCGCTCGTGGTCGCGCGCGACGAGGACGACCAGCCAGCAGAACAGGGTCAAAACTGCCAGGGCGCCGACCCACCGCGCGGCAGGCGAGTCCACGTGCACGACGACGCGCTCGCGGGCCCGCAGCCTTGGAGCAAAATTGACGCGCGATTCGCTCACGGGGCAAACAATACGCTCGCTAAGCCTTGCGACCGGGGAAGTACTTCACAATTCCTTCTTGCACGACGGTAGCCAGCAACTGACCGGACCGGTCGAAGAAGTGTCCCGTCCCGAGGCCGCGCGAATCCGCGGCCACCGGTGAAGTCGTCGAGTACAACACCCACTCGTCGAACCGCACGGGACGGTGAAACCACACCGAGTGGTTCGTGGTCACCGCGAAGATGCGGTCGAAGCCCCACGACAGTCCGTGGGTGGAGATGATCGAGTCGAGCACGGTCGTGTCCGACGAGTAGACCAGCGCAGCGCAGTGCAGCACCGGGTCGTCGGGCATCGCGCCTTCGGCCTTCATCCAGACCCGGTTGTAGGTGAGCTTCTCCCCCTTGTCGCGCATCACCCAGGTCGGGTCATTGGTGTAGCGCCAGTCGATCGGGCGCAAGGCGTTGACGAAATGCGGGACGACGTCTTCGTATCCCTGCAGCAGCTCGTCGACGGGAGGAACGGATTCCGGATCCGCCAGCTCAGGCGGTTCGATGCCGTGCTCGATGCCGCGGCCGCCGGACAGGTAGGAGATCATCGCCGTGGTCAGCAGTTCCCCACCCTGCCGCACGTCGACACGGCGGTTGGCGAAACGGCGCTCGTCACGCAGCCGCACCACGTGGTATTCGAGGTCCTTTTCGGGGTCGCCACCTGCGATGAAGTGCACCGAGATGGCGCTGGGCGGGAGCTTCTCAGACACCGTGCGGCTGGCCGCCACGAACGACTGGGCCATCATCTGGCCACCGAAGGTGCGCACCGGGTTTTTGCTCGGGTGCGAGCCGATGAACGTGTCGTCGTCCAGTTGATTGAGGTCCAGTACCGCCAGCAGTTCTTCGAAATCTGCTTGCGACACTACGAGCCTCCCCTGATCGTCGTCGGACTAGACGTCTTCCTCCCCGATCCGGTGCACGTGGATCAGATTCGTGGAGCCTACTGTCCCAGGCGGAGCACCTGCGACGATGACCACGAGCTCACCGCGCTTGTAGCGGCCGAGTTCCAGCAGCGACTTGTCCACCTGCCGGATCATGTGGTCGGTGCTTTTCATGTTCGGCACGATGAACGTCTCGGTGCCCCAGGTCAGCGCGAGCTGGCTGCGCACCTCAGGCAGCGCCGTGAACGCCAGGACCGGCAGCGGCGTGTGCAGCCGGGCCAGCCGGCGCACCGTGTCACCGGATTGCGTAAACGCGACCAGCGCCTTGGCGTCGAGCCGTTCGCCGATGTCGCGGGCCGCATACGAGATGACGCCGCGTTTGGTGCGCGGGACATGGGCCAGCGGAGGGGCGGCCACCGAATTCTCCTCAACCGCGGAGATGATGCGGGCCATGGTCTTTACCGCCTCGAACGGGAACTTGCCCACCGACGTCTCGCCGGAGAGCATCACCGCGTCGGCGCCGTCGAGCACCGCATTGGCGACGTCGGACGCCTCGGCCCGTGTGGGCCGGGAGCTTTCGATCATCGACTCCAGCATCTGGGTGGCGACGATAACGGGTTTGGCGTTCTCCCTTGCCATTTGGATGGCACGCTTCTGAACCAGCGGCACCTCTTCGAGCGGCAGCTCCACGCCGAGGTCGCCGCGCGCGACCATGATCGCGTCGAACGCCAGCACGATCGCCTCGAGGTTGTCGATGGCTTCGGGCTTTTCGAGCTTGGCGATGACGGGCACCCGCCTGCCGACGCGGTCCATCACCTCGTGCACGAGTTCGATGTCGGCCGGTGAGCGGACGAACGACAGCGCGATCAGGTCGACGCCGAGGTTTACCGCGAACTCCAGGTCGTCGATGTCCTTCTCGGACAGCGCCGGGGCCGAGACGTTCATGCCGGGCAGCGACATGCCCTTGTTGTTGCTGACCGCACCCCCCTCGGTGACCCTGCAGACGACGTCGTTGCCGTCGATCGACTCGACGACCAGACCGACGTTGCCGTCGTCGACGAGCACTCTGTCGCCCGGAGTGGCATCCTCGGCCAGCCGCTTATAGGTGGTCGAAACGCGGTCGTGGGTGCCTTCGCAGTCGTCGACGGTGATGCGCACGATTTCGTCGTTGGCCCAGTAGGTCGGGCCGGCGGCGAATCGGCCGAGGCGGATCTTGGGGCCCTGCAGGTCGGCGAGGATACCGACGGCGCGCCCGGTCAGGTCGGAGGCGGCGCGGACGCGCTTGTAGTTGGCCTCGTGGTCGCTGTACTCGCCGTGGCTGCAGTTCAGGCGTGCGACGTCCATTCCGGCCTCGACCAGTGCCTTGACAGCCTCGTCAGATGCGGTGGCCGGGCCCAGGGTACAGACGATCTTTCCGCGTCTATTCACGTCTGCTGAGCATAGTCGTTGATCGATTCAGACGACGGCCAGAGGTAGGGCGCCCGGCCTCACCGGCTCTGGTAAATCAGACTCGCCCATCAAGTAAGCATCGACGGCGTGCGCGGCGCTGCGGCCTTCGGCGATGGCCCAAACGATCAGCGATGCACCGCGGTGCGCGTCGCCGCACACAAACACTCCGGGTGCCTCTGTCTGCCAATCCGATCCGCATGGCAACGCGCCGCGCGCGTTGAGTTTGAGGCCGAGTCCGTCGAGCAGCGCCATGTGCTCGACACCGTCGAATCCGATGGCCAGCAGCGCCAATTCACAGGGAACTTCCAGCGACTCCCCGACCGGCGTGATGCGCCTGCGGCCGTCGGAGTCACGCTCGACACGCACCTCGGCGATCTCCACGGCCCGCACATGGCCGTTTTCGTCGGCAAGAAAACGCTGTACCGCCACTTCGTACCGGCGGTGGCCGCCCTCGGCGTGGGCGGGTGACAGCCGGGTGCGCAGCACGATCGGCCACATCGGCCACGGCGAGCGGGATTCGTCCCGGTACTCCGGCGGTTCCGGGTTGTAATCCAATTGGGTCACCGACGTGGCGCCCTGGCGGTGCGCGGTGCCCAGGCAGTCGGCGCCGGTATCGCCGCCGCCGATGATCACCACGTGTTTGCCCTCGGCCGATATTGGGCTCAGGCCGTCGCCCTCGCATTCCTTGTTGGCCGGCACCAGATGCTCCATCGCCAGGTGCACACCCTTGAGGTGGCGACCTTCGACCTCGTTGTCGCGGGCCCTCAGCGCGCCCACCGCGAGAACGATCGCGTCGTACTGGGCTCGCAGCTGTTCGACGGTGACATCGACGCCGACTTCTGTTTCGGTGACGAAACGTGTTCCCTCCGCGCGCATTTGCGCCAGTCGCTGGTTCAGCGTCGCTTTCTCCAGCTTGTACTCGGGGATGCCGTAGCGCATCAGCCCACCGATGCGGTCGTCGCGTTCGTAGACAGTGACGTCGTGGCCTGCTCGTGTGAGTTGTTGTGCGGCAGCCAACCCCGCGGGCCCAGAGCCGACGATGGCGACGCGCTTGCCCGTCGAGATGGCCGCGGGCTGCGGTTCGACGATGCCGTACATCCATGCATGGTCGGCGATCGTCTGCTCGATGCGCTTGATCGTGACGCTGCCGCCGGTGTTCTCCTCGTCGATGGACAGCACACACGCGGCCTCGCACGGCGCCGGGCACAGCCGCCCGGTGAACTCCGGGAAGTTGTTGGTGGCGTGCAGGCGATCGCTGGCGGCATCCCACCGGCCCCGCCGGACGAGGTCGTTCCACTCGGGGATCAGGTTGCCGAGCGGGCAGCCGGCGGTCCCGGAGTGGCAGAACGGGATCCCGCAGTCCATGCAACGGCCGGCCTGCTGGGACACCTCGCCCGCACGCTCGTGCGGATCCTGGAGTTCGTACACCTCTTTCCAGTCGCCGACCCGCTCATCGACCGGGCGCTTGGCCGCCTCGACCTTCGGGATCTTGAGAAAACCGGTTGGATCAGCCACGGCTGGCCTCCATGATCGCGGTGTCGACGTCACGCCCTTCCCGCTTGGCGGTCAGGGTGGCCTCTAGGACTCGCTGGTAGTCGCGGGGCATGATCTTGGTGAATTGCGCACTGCGCCTGGGCCAGTCGGACAGCACCGAGGCGGCCAGGGTGCTGCCGGTATAGGCGGCGTGCTTGGCGATGACTTCGCGCAGCCACACCAGGTCCTCGGGTTCGAGGCGCTGCAATTCGACCATTTCGGTGTTGACCTTCTTCGGGTCGAGGCCCAGCACGAACGCGATGCCGCCGGACATGCCCGCCGCCATGTTGCGGCCGGTCTTGCCGAGCACCACGACGCGGCCACCGGTCATGTATTCGCACGCGTGGTCGCCGACGCCTTCGACGACGGCCAGCGCACCGGAGTTGCGGGCACAGAAGCGTTCTCCGACACGGCCTCTGAGGTAGACCTCGCCCGAGGTGGCGCCGTAGAGCAGCGTGTTGCCGGCGATGACGTTGTCCTCGGCCAGGAACAACACGTCATCCTGGGGCTTGACGATGACGCGCCCGCCCGAAAGACCCTTGCCGACATAGTCGTTCGCGTCGCCGATCAGCTCGAGCGTGATGCCGGGAGGCAGGAAGGCGCCGATCGACTGGCCCGCGGAACCGGTCAGCGTGATGTGGATGGTGTCGTCGGGCAGGCCCTGGGCACCGTAGCGGCGGGTCACCTCGGAGCCGAGCAGGGTGCCGACGGTGCGGTTGACGTTGCGCACGGGCAGCTCGAGCCTGACGGGGTGGGCGTCTTCCAGCGCTCCCTCTGCGAGCTGGATCAGCGTACGATCGAGCGCTTGGTCGAGGCCATGATCCTGGGCCTTGACGCGGCGCCGCTGCGTCCCCGCGGGCGTCGCAAACACGGGAGTGAGGTCGAGGCCCTTGGCCTTCCAGTGGGCGATGCCCTCGGCAGTGTCGAGGAGCTCGGCGTGGCCGACGGCCTCGTCGATGCTGCGGAAGCCGAGCTCGGCCAGGTACTTTCGGATGTCTTCGGCGATGAACCGGAAGTAGTTCTCCACGAATTCGGGTTTGCCGTTGAACCGGGCCCGCAGTTCGGGGTTCTGGGTGGCCACGCCAACGGGGCAGGTGTCGAGGTGGCAGACGCGCATCATGATGCAGCCGGACACGACGAGCGGCGCGGTGGCAAAGCCGTACTCCTCGGCGCCGAGCAGGGCGGCGACGATCACGTCGCGCGCGGTGCGCATGCCGCCGTCACATTGCACGGTGATGCGGTCGCGCAGACCGTTGAGCACGAGCGTCTGCTGGGTGTCGGCCAGGCCGATTTCCCATGGCGCACCGGCGTGCTTGAGGCTGGTCAGCGGCGCGGCGCCGGTGCCGCCGTCGTAGCCGGAGATCAGCACGACGTCGGCGTGCGCCTTGGACACACCCGCGGCGACGGTGCCGACTCCGACGGAGCTGACCAGCTTGACGTGGATGCGCGCGTCGGCGTTGGCGTTCTTGAGGTCGTGGATGAGCTGTGCCAGGTCCTCGATCGAATAGATGTCGTGGTGCGGCGGCGGGCTGATGAGGCCGACGCCCGGTGTGGAATGACGGGTCTTAGCGATGTTCGGGTACACCTTGTAACCCGGAAGTTGGCCGCCCTCACCGGGTTTCGCGCCTTGGGCCATCTTGATCTGGATGTCGGAGGCGTTGACCAGGTAGTCGCTGGTGACGCCGAAGCGGCCGGACGCGACCTGCTTGACGGCGCTGCGCCGATTGGGGTCATAGAGGCGGTCGACGTCTTCACCGCCCTCGCCGGAGTTCGAGCGGCCGCCGAGGTTGTTCATCGCGATGGCCATGGTTTCGTGGGCTTCGGCGGAGATCGACCCGTAACTCATGGCGCCGGTGTTGAACCGGGTGACGATGGATTCGACGGACTCGACCTCGTCCAGCGGGACAGGCGGCCTGAGTTTCTTGAACTCGAAGAGGCCTCTGAGCGTGCCGCCTTCCATGGAGAGGCGGTTCACCTCGTCGGAATAGTTCTGGAAGATGTCGTAGCGGCCGGTGCGGGTCGAATGCTGGAGCAGGAACACCACCTCGGGAGTGAACAGGTGCAGCTCACCCTCCCGACGGAAGGCATATTCGCCGCCGACCTCGAGGCGCCGGTGCACGCGCTCGGTGGGGTTCTCGGGATAGGCGCGGCGATGTCGTTGTTTGACTTCCTCCGCGATGACGTCGAGCCCGACGCCGCCGAGTTGGCTGGGTGTGCCGGTGAAGTATTCGTCGATGACGTCCGCGTTGATGCCGATGGCTTCGAAGACCTGCGCGGCAGTGTAGGAGGCGACCGTGGAGATGCCCATCTTGCTCATCACCTTCATCACGCCCTTGCCGAGCGCCTTGAGGTAATTGCGCACGGCGGCAGCGGCTTCGATACCGGTGAGCTCACCTTCGCGGATCAGGTCCTCGATCGACTCGAACGCCAGATACGGGTTGACGGCGGCAGCGCCAAAGCCGATGAGCATCGCGATGTGGTGCACCTCGCGGGCGTCGCCGCTTTCGACGACCAGGGCCACCGTGGTGCGTTCCTTGGTGTGGACCAAGTGGTGGTGCACGGCGGAGACGGCCAGCAGCGACGGGATGGGCGCCCTGGTGTGGTCGGAGTCGCGATCCGAAATAACCAGTGTGCGCGCACCTTTGGCAATCGCGTCGCAGGCGCGGTGCCTGAGGTCTTCGAGGGCGTCAGCGAGGCCTTCTCCCCCACGTTCGACGTCGTACAGAGCTTTGAGCACAGCGGTCTTCAGGCCGGGGTGCTCGTGGTCGTCGTTGATGTGGACGATCTTGTTGAGTTCGTCGTTGTCGAGAACCGGCCACCTGAGCACGATTTGGCGGCAGGACGCCGCGGTGGGTTCGAGCAGATTCTCCTCGGGGCCCATCACGCGGGACATACTCGTGACGACTTCTTCGCGGATGGCGTCCAACGGCGGGTTGGTCACCTGGGCGAACAGTTCGACGAAGTAGTCGTAGAGCAGCCGGGACCGCTGGGACAGCACAGCGGTTGGGGTGTCGGTGCCCATGGAGCCCAGCGGCTCAGCCCCGGATGCGGCCATCGGGGTGAGGAGGATACGTAGGTCCTCCTCGGTGTAGCCGAAGGAGATCTGTCTGCGCACAACGGATTCGTGGTTGGGTTGGACGCGGACGCGCTCAGGGAGCGTCTTGAGGTCGAGCAGCCCGGAATGCAGCCATTCACCGTACGGCTCTTGTATGGACAGCTGTTCCTTGATCTCATCGTCGGAGATGATGCGGCCTTGGGCCGTGTCGATCAGAAACATCTTGCCGGGCTGCAGTCGGCCCTTGGCGACGATCTCAGCCGACGGCACGTCGAGTACGCCGCTTTCGCTGGCGAGGATGACGCGGTCGTCGATGGTGCGCCACCAGCGGCCTGGCCGTAATCCGTTGCGGTCCAACACCGCTCCCACAAGGGTGCCATCGGTGAACGTCACGCAGGCGGGACCGTCCCAAGGCTCCATCAGCGAGGCGTGGAACTGCCAGAAGGCCCGCTCGGCCGGGTCCATGGTGGTGGCGTTCTCCCAGGCTTCGGGGATCATCATCAGCACCGCGTGGGGAAGACTGCGGCCACCGAGGTGCAGAAGCTCGAGGACCTCGTCGAATGACGCGGAGTCGGAGGCCTCCGGGGTGCAGATCGGCGAAAGGCGGGACAGGTCGCCGGGGATCTTCGCGCTGGCGAGCATGGCTTCGCGGGCGTGCATGCGGTTGCGGTTGCCGCGCACGGTGTTGATCTCGCCGTTGTGGGCGACGAAGCGGAATGGGTGGGCCAGCGGCCAGGACGGGAAGGTGTTGGTGGAAAACCGGCTGTGCACGATCGCGATCGCGCTCTTGGTGCGCTCGTCGCGCAGATCCGGAAAGTATTGGGGCAGCTGCATTGTCGTGAGCATGCCCTTGTAGACCATGGTGCGGCTGGACAGCGACGGGAAGTAAACACTGTTGCGCTCGGCGCGCTTTCGCAGGGGGTACACGTGCCGGTCTAGGTCGATGCCGCTGATGTCGCGGTCGGGTGTGGAGACGAACAGCTGGGACATGTAGGGCATACAGCCGAGCGCGGTCTCACCGACCTCGGCGCCGTCGGGGTCGACGGGCAGCTCGCGCCAGCCGAGGACGTCCAGACCCTCTTCTCTGGCGATGGCTTCGACGTCCTGGCGCGCGGCGGCTCGAGCGGCGGGATCCCGTGGCAGGAAGCAGATGCCGGCGGCGAAGGTGTGTGCGCCGTCGGGTGTGGGTGCCGGGAGTTCGAAGTCGACAACCTCGGTGAGGAGTTCGACGGGCAGCTGGATGAGGATGCCCGCGCCGTCACCGCTGTTGGGTTCGGCGCCTGCGGCACCGCGGTGTTCGAGGTGCTCCAGAGCGGTCAGACCGTCGATGACGATGGCGTGCGAGCGGCGGCCCTGGATGTCGGTGATCATGGCGACGCCACAGGAGTCCGACTCGTTTTCGGGGTCGTACAGACCCTGGCGATCGGGCAATGCCGAAAACAGCATTGGAACGCACCTCCGCAGTCCTGAAAATCTTTGTCCGGGACTGCACCGGCCCGGTTGTCGAGTGTATCAGCGCGGCTGCGGAACTACCCTCCGAACAGGGTCGGGACCAGCGGGAACCCCGGGAGATTCCGTACCACCGTCCAGGTGAAGGCAGCGACGACAATCACGACCCACGCAGGCCTAGGCATCAACGATTGCCCGCGACGCCACCGCACGAGAAGCCATGCGGCCAGCAGAGGCAGGCCGACGAGCAGGAAGATGTTGTCGACGACGGCGGCCGCGAGGTCGCCGTGCAGAACGTCGTGGGTCATCCGCAGCCCGCCGCAGGCGGGGCAGTTCAACCCGGTCAGCGCCTTGAAGGGGCAGACCGGGAAGACGAAGTCCCGGCTGTGCGGATCGCCGAGCCCGACGTAGGCGAGCCCGCCCGCCAGCACAGCGCCCGTCCCGAGCGCACCGTACAGCCGTCCCCGGCTTGTGGTGGCGCTATGTGCCATCGCGGAGGGGACGCCCCTCTGGGTCGCGGACCTTGTCGGTGAGCAGCAGGACAGCGTCGACGATGCCCCAGATGATGGCGCCCAGACCACACGTGACGATCCCGACGACCAGCTGCGCGATGCCCAGCCCGGTGTAACCGAGGTAGATGCGGCCGATGCCGACGAGGCCGAATAGCCCGAGCAACTGGAGCAGCCCGGCAACGACCTTGGACTTGTCGGACAGCGGCTCACCGGTCAGTGGATGACGGCCATAGGGCGCAGCAGGATCGGTGTATGCCGGCGGATATTGGCCCACCGGTGGCGGGTACTGGTTTTGCGGCCCGTACTGCCCGGGCGGAGGCGGGTAGGGCGGCGGATAGCCAGGCTGCTGCGGAGGCGGTGTTCCACCCTCGCTGCCACTGAACTGCGGCTCGGTCATGGCACTCAGCATGCCAGAGTTGCACGTCCGGTCGTAAGTAAGGAAAACCCGCCAATTTGTTGGCGTCCGCGGGTGTTCGGACTAGAACGGCGGCGGCTCGCCGTCCGCCTCACGGGGAGGCATGGGGTCGGTGTAGAAGGCATCTCGCGCTTTTTGGCGGGCCTCCCGCGCTTCGCGGTTCTGCCGACGTTCGGCTTCGATGCGTCGCGCCCGGTTCTGCGCGCGGGTGCGCCTCCGGGTGGGCATCATCGCCGCCCGGTCGCCGCACCTGTCTTGGGTCGTCGGTGTTGGAACCTCGAGCTCCCCGGTGGGGACGCACAAATTCGGGAACAGCAGCGCACTACCTGGTGTGGTCACGTAGGTCTGGCCATCGGGAAGTGTCCAAATCAGCGTGCCGTCGGGCAACTGTCGATCGCGCCAACCCCAAAACGTCTTGGCCAGATGGTGTTTCCTGCATTTGCACGACATATTCGATGCATGAGTGAGGCCGCCCTCGGCGTACGGAATCACATGATCGATGTCGCACTCGCTGGCCGGCACGTCGCAACCAGGTGCCCGGCACGTCAAGTCTCGGCAGCGGATGAACTCGGCCAGCTTGGCTGAGGGCACGTAGCCGGGCTCTGGCGGAGCGTCGGCCGGGTTGAACAGCGGCCGCACCTTCGCCGACGCCGCCAGCGCCGCAACCAGATCAGCCGGAATCAGATCGTCGCCGCCGACGAGGTAGCCGGGAGCATCGGACCGGCCCTCGACCGTGGCTTGATCGGCGATCACGTGCACTACGACGTTCGAAGCCCGCTTCTTCCCAGCAGGGCAATCGCTGTTGCCGCACTGACAGCCCAGACTGTCGGCCCGCGCCGCGAGCGCGCCCATCGCATCCGAACGTCGTTGGTTCACCGTCCGCGGATCGTCCGCGCACACCGTGGCAGCCAGCGCATCCAACCGTTGCGCGAGCAAATGCCCATCGGTGGCGAATACGGTGCCGTAGATCGAGGCAATTCCGTCGCCGGAATCCGTCACCGAAACGTCGCGTTCCTCGACGCGCTCCTTGCGTCGACGCACTGCGTCCTGGTCGGCCTTCGCGACGATGCGATCGACCTCGCGGGCCAACTTTCCTTGACTGAGCGACGTCCACCGGCCTGCGCGCGACGCGAGCTGGCCATCCACGACGGCCAGCGTGTCGGGGTCGGTGATCAGATCGGTCCGGTACACGACGGTCTGGAACAGTCGATAATCAACGTCGCCGGCGGACAACACCATTCCCAACAGCGGCAGCCGTTCGTGCATGGCCCGCGCGAAGCGCACATAGCTGTTTGCCAAACCCAGGCTTATCGCCTGCGCAGCAGCCACCTCGGCGGCCACCTCGTCGAGAGTGTCGATAGCCCAGGTTTCGGCGGCGCCATGCTGGCGCAGACGGACTCGGTAGAGCCGCCAGATCGCACCGAGGCGCTGTGCCACCGCTTTCGTCTCGGCGCGAGCGGCCACCCGCACCTCATCGAGGAGCGCGGCGGGCTGCGCCGTCATGGGTGGTTCCAGCAACTCGAACATACGTACGAGTCTAGTGCAGCCGGCCGACCACCTAGCTCCAATTTTTCGGCCTGTGGATAACTCCGTCAGCGATTGCGGCGCAGCCAGCGGCCGAGGCGTCGGCGGGACTCCGGGGCCGGCTCGGTCGAGACCGTTTCAATCGTGACCGTGGCTTGGTCCTGGGTTTCGAGCACGCCCGTGCTGGGCTCCTCATCGGCGGCCGCATCGGCTTCCTCGACCACCGCTTCTTCTGCCTCGGCGGCTTCTTCCTCGGATGGCTCGGCTTCGACGGCCTCTCCTACCGCGGCTTCGGCGTCTTCCGTGTCCGGTTCGTCGGGCTCGTCGGCTGGCTCGGCTTCGACAGCCTCATCAACCGCGGCTTCGGCGTCCTGGGTCTCCGACTCATCGGGCTCGGACTCTTCAGCCTCGGAAGCGACCTCCTCCGCCACGGCCTCGGCCTCTTCAGTGGCTTCTACCGCCGCCTCGTGCGCCTCTGGTGCGGCTTCCTGGGCGTCTTCCGCGTCCTCGCCCTCGACCGCGCCGACACCGGCAACGGGCTCAGCTTCGTCAGATCCCGCAGGCTGATCGGCGCCATCTGCTTCGGCCATCTTCATGGTCATGCGATAGAGGTGCCCCTCGACGGTGCGCAGCGACACAGTCAGTCGCTCGGCAATCTCCTGATTCGACAGCCCTTCCTCGACCAGCTTCGCGATCTCCGCTTCCCGGGAGGTCAATGCCGGACTGACATCCTCAGCCGGCTCATCAGGTTTGTCTTGCTCTTCGGCTGCCTCGGCGGCCGCTTCCTGGGCGTCTTCGGCAGCCTCGACAGCAGCCTCGTGAGCCTCGGGCGCGGCGGCCTCAGCTTCAGCAGCCTCCTCCGGCTCGATGGCGCCCACGCCACCCTCGTCCGACGGCGTTTCCGGCGCGGCGGCCTCAGCTTCAGCAGCCTCGGATTCGGGCTCAGCTTCTTCATCGCCTTCTGCCGCGAACTCCTCGGCCTCTTCGATGTCCTCCGACGGCGGCTCGGCGACGTCATACGCAAGCTCTTCGGCTTTTCCTGCCGCCTCGGACTTCGTCTCGGTCTCGTCGCCCGCAACGGCCTTGGCGTCTTCGTCCTCCGCTTCGCCAGCCGCCTTGGCAGCCGCGACTACTCCGCTCGTCGCGCCGACCGTCGTCAGCTCCTTGACGAACTCCTCGACAGCCGTGTCTTCCCGTTCTTCAGCTTCCTTCGGCGTACCACGCAGCGACGCCGGGTCCTCCCGACCCTTGGGCGCCACCATGACGTACACCACCGCGCCGATGAACACGAACGTCGACGTGAACGAGTTGATCCGAATACCCGCGATGTGTGTGGCCACATCGCTGCGCATCAACTCGATCCAGAAACGGCCAAGGCAGTAGCCCGCCACGTAGATCGCGAACAGCCGACCATGGCCAATCTTGAATCGCCGGTCGAGATAGATCAGCGCCGCGAAAACCAGGAGATTCCAGAGTAATTCATACAGGAACGTCGGGTGGTAGACGTCTACCACCTGCCCCGTCGACACGCCGTTCAGATTGTCGAGCACACCGCTGGCATCGCGCCGCTCATATATCTGCAGGCCCCACGGCAGCGTCGTCGGGCGCCCGAACAGCTCCTGGTTGAAGTAGTTGCCTATCCGGCCGATCGCCTGGGCCAAAATGATTCCCGGTGCGATCGCGTCGCCGAACGCGGGCAGCGGAATCCCCTTGCTGCGACAGCCAATCCACGCACCGACGCCGCCCAGTGCGACCGCACCCCAGATGCCGAGGCCGCCGTCCCAGATCCGGAACGCTCCGGCAAGACCCGCGCCATCCTCACCGAAATATGTTCGCCAGTCGGTGATCACGTGGTACAGCCGGCCGCCGATCAGCCCGAACGGCACCGCCCACAACGCGATGTCGTAGATGACGCCCGGCTCGCCGCCCCTGGCCGCCCAGCGCCGGTCGCCGAGCACCAGCGCGACGACGATGCCGACGATGATGAAAAGCGCGTACGCACGGATCGGCACCACTCCGATATGCCAAACACCCTGAGACGGGCTCGGAATGTAGGCAAGAACTGTCGTTGTCACGCGGTAATCCTCTGCCGCACACCGTCGGCGAGCTCCTCGGTCAGCGCCCGCACCGCTCCGATTCCATCCTTCAACGCCGAGACCAACGCCGAACCCACAATCACCCCGTCCGCGTAAGCGCCGATCTGCGCCGCTTGTTCGCGCGACCGCACACCCAACCCGACACCGACTGGAATGTCCGATAGCGCCTTTACCCGGCTCACCAATTCTGGCGCGGCCACCGACACCGCGTCACGCGCGCCAGTGACCCCCATGGTCGATGCGGCGTAGACGAATCCGCGTGAAGCCTCAACGGTGGCCGCTAGGCGCTCGGGTGTCGAGGACGGCGCCACCAAGAAAATGCGGTCCAGGTTGTGGGCGTCGGAAACCTGCAGCCACTCGTCGGCCTCGTCCGGAATCAAGTCTGGTGTGATCATCCCGAGCCCACCGGCTGATGCGAGATCACGCGCGAACGTGTCGATGCCCTTGCGCAGCACCGGGTTCCAGTAGGTCATCACGACGGCCCGTCCGCCGGCATTGCTGATCGCCTCGACCGCCGTCAGCGCATCGCGAACCTTCACCCCGCCATGCAACGCAGCTTCTGTCGCCGCAGCGATAACGGGCCCATCCATCCCGGGATCCGAATACGCGATGCCGACTTCGATGATGTCGCAGCCGGATTTGACCATCGCCGTCATCGCCGTGATCGACGTCGGCACATCGGGAAATCCGGTCGGCAGATAGCCGATCAGCGCCGAACGCCCTTCGGCGCGGCAGGTATCGAACAAACCCGCAAGGCGGCTCATGACTTGCCGTCCAACAGCCCGAACCACTTCGCTGCCGTCTCCACGTCCTTGTCGCCACGGCCGGACATATTCACCAAGACGATCGCGCCACGACCCAGCTCCTGACCAAGCTTCAACGCCCCCGCCACCGCGTGCGCCGACTCGATCGCCGGGATGATGCCCTCGGTGCGGCACAGCAACGAGAACGCGTCCATCGCTTCGACGTCGGTGATCGGCCGGTACTCGGCTCGGCCGGTGTCCTTCAGGAACGCATGCTCAGGACCGACCCCGGGGTAATCCAAACCCGCTGAGATCGAATGGGATTCGATGGTCTGCCCGTCGTCGTCCTGCAGCAGATACGAGAATGAGCCTTGGAACGCTCCGGGTGAACCTCCGGTGAAAGTCGCTGCGTGCCGACCTGTCTCGACACCGTCGCCGGCCGCCTCGAAGCCCACCAGCCGCACGCCCGGATCGTCGATGAACGTGTGGAAGATACCGATCGCGTTCGACCCACCGCCTACACATGCGGTCACCGCATCGGGGAGACGACCGGCCTGATCGACGATCTGCACCTTCGCTTCCAGCCCGATCACCCGCTGGAAATCGCGCACCATCGTCGGGAACGGATGCGGGCCTGCCGCCGTGCCGAAGCAGTAATACGTATTGTCGGCGTTCGTCACCCAGTCGCGGAACGCCTCGTTGATCGCGTCCTTCAGAGTCTTCGAGCCTGCCTCGACCGACACCACCTCGGCGCCAAGCAGACGCATCCGTGCCACGTTCAACGCCTGTCGCGCGGTGTCGATGGCGCCCATGTAGACCACGCACTCCAGACCGAGAAGCGCGCATGCTGTCGCCGTCGCTACCCCATGCTGTCCGGCGCCGGTCTCGGCGATCACCCGGGCCTTGCCCATCTGCCGCGCGAGCAGCGCCTGGCCCAGCACGTTGTTGATCTTGTGAGATCCAGTGTGGTTGAGGTCTTCTCGCTTCAGGAAGATCCGCGCACCGCCGGCATGCTCACTGAGCCGGGAAGCTTCATACAACGGCGACGGCCGCCCGCTGTAGTGCCGTTGAAGCCGGTCCAACTCATCGAGAAACGCTTGGTCCCCGCGTGCCTTCTCATATGCCGCGGTGACCTCTTCGATGACGGCCATCAGCGCCTCGGGAACGAATCGCCCTCCGTAGACACCGAAATGGCCACGGGCGTCGGGGTCGTGCACCGTGGGCTCGGCGACGGCAGCGCTGGAACGCGGCAGCTCAGGACCGGCGAGATCGGCCATCAGTGAATCTCTTCGCGCAAGCGGCTCATCGCCAGTCAGCGTGAAGGTTTCGGACAGGACGGATGTGTGCCTGCGGTGACCAGATCGGCAACGGCGCTGCGGGGATCACCACTGGTGACCAGTCCCTCACCGACGAGTACCGCGTCGGCACCAGCGCCTGCGTAGGCGAGGAGATCTGCCGTTCCGCGCACACCGGACTCCGCGATCCGGATGACGTTGCTCGGTAGCCCAGGTGCGATGCGCGCGAAGCAATCTCGATCGACGTGCAGCGTCTTGAGATCGCGCGCGTTGACACCGATGACGGTAGCGCCGGCCTGCAGCGCGCGGTCGGCCTCCTCTTCGGTGTGCACCTCGACGAGCGCGGTCATGCCCAGCGACTCCGTGCGGTCGAGCATCGATACCAGAGCCGACTGCTCGAGTGCGGCGACGATCAGCAGCAGCATGTCTGCGCCGTGCGCGCGCGCCTCATGAATCTGATACGGCCTCACGATGAAGTCCTTGCGCAGCACCGGAATTGACACCGCGGCGCGCACGGCATCGAGATCGTCGAGCGAGCCGTTGAACCGGCGCTGTTCGGTGAGCACGCTGATGACGCGCGCGCCGCCGTCCTCGTATGCATGTGCGAGCTTGGCCGGGTCGGAGATCGACGCCAGTTCGCCGCGCGACGGGCTCGCCCGCTTCACTTCGGCGATCACCCCGATGCCCGGTTCACGCAGCGCGGCCATCACGTCCAGCGGCGCTGGCGCGTCCTTGGCCATCTGCTTGATTTCCGGCAGCGGAACGACGGCCTCGCGAGCGGCAACGTCGGCGCGGACTCCCTCGATGATGGAGTCGAGCACGGTCGCCGTCATACCCCTCGCTGTCCTTCCCGTGAGCGCGCTTGATCTTCATCGAAGGGTAGCCGCCAGCACAGCACCATCTGTCACCGACCCTTGTTGTCCGGATTGGCCGTGTCTTGGGTGGGATCGGAGCCCTCGTCAAGGGCGTCCCAGATCATCCGCTCCGACATCGCATCGCCTGCTTCTTCCGCCGGCGAACTGGCCCGTCGCTGATAGCGCACAGCGCGTCGGTTGGCCGCCGACCGCATCAGCATCACCGCACCGGCCAGCGTGGCCACCGCCGCGACCAACGTGACCACGGCACCCCAGTCGTACCGCTGCGTGCCGACCAGGTTCGCCACAGGGACGTTGGCCAGATGGCAGGCCCGCACTGCCACGTCGCGGATCACCCACAGGCTGATCGCCAGATACGCCATACCCGCGCTCGCGGCCGCGACGAGCACCGCCAGCAATCGCAGCGGCCAGCCACGCACCGCCAGCGCCGCGATCGCGGCCGCGGCCAGCAGCAGCGCAAGCGGGACCAGCGCCGTCGACCATGTTGCGCCGTTCAGCGCTGCAGTCTTCGGCTGCCCGAGCCCGTCGAACGACGTCACCTCGACCCACGTCAGCCGGGATGCCGCCCACAGCGCCGCAGCGGCGAGGACGAGGACCAGTTGGGCGATGCGAATCACGGCTCGGTCAGCGTTTCCGCAGCGGCGATCGCATTCAGCACCGCGCGGGCCTTGTTCGCCGCCTCGGTGTACTCGTAGGGGCCGTTCGAGTCGGCCACGACTCCCCCGCCTGCCTGCACATATGCGGTGCCGTTGCGCATCAGCGCGGTGCGGATCGCGATTGCGAAGTCGGCGTTGCCTGCGAAGTCCAGATAGCCCAGCACGCCGCCGTACAGGCCGCGCCGCGTCTTCTCGACCTCCTCGATGAGCTCCATCGCCCGCACCTTCGGCGCGCCGGACAGGGTGCCGGCCGGGAAGCACGCAGTGACAGCGTCAAGCGCAGTCTTGTCGTCGGCGAGCTCGCCGTGCACCGTCGACACGATGTGCATGACGTGGCTGTAGCGCTCGATGTGGCTGTAGTCCTCGACTCGCACGGTGCCGGGCCTGCAGACCCGGCCCAGGTCGTTGCGCCCCAGGTCGACGAGCATCAGGTGCTCGGCCCGCTCCTTGTCGTCGTGCAGCAGCTCCTTCTCGAGCAGCAGGTCCTCTTCCTCGGTCTGCCCGCGCCAGCGCGTGCCGGCGATCGGATGCGTCGACGCTCGGCCGTCCTTCACCGTCACCAGCGCCTCGGGGCTGGAGCCGACGATCGAAAAGTCCAGTTCGCCAGCATCATTGGGCACATTGAGCAGATACATGTACGGGCTCGGGTTGGACACCCGCAGCATCCGGTACACATCAAGAGGATCTGCGCGGGTCGTCATCTCGAAGCGCTGCGACGGCACGACCTGGAACGCCTCGCCCGCCTCGATGTCGCCGACGAGCTTCTCGACGATGCGCGTGTACTCCTCAACCGTGCGCTGTGCACGGTGCAGCGGCTCCGGTCGGCTGAACGTCGCGACCGTCGAGGGCAGGTGCTCGGACAGCGCCGCGGTCATCACATCGAGGCGCTTCACCGCGTCGTCGTAGGCCCAGTCGACGCGCTCGTCGGTGCCGTTCCAGTTCACCGCGTTGGCGATCAGCGTGATCGTGCCCTCGTGGTGGTCGACGGCGGCGATGTCGGTGGCCAGCACCAGCAGCATGTCCGGCAGCCCGAGGTCGTCAACCACCAAGGCCGGCAGCCGCTCCAGCCGTCGGACCATGTCGTATGCAAAGAACCCGACCAGGCCGCTCGACAGCGGCGGCAAGCCCGGCAATGGCTCGGTTTTCAGCAGCTCGAGCGTCGCGGCCAGCGCCTTCACCGGATCACCACCGTGAGGCGCGTCCTGTGGGGTGACACCCAGCCACACCGCCTCGCCGTCGCGGACCGTCAGCGCCGACGGGGCGCCCGCGCCAATGAACGACCACCGCGACCACGAGCGCCCGTTCTCGGCCGACTCCAGCAAGAACGTTCCGGGCCGGTTGGCGGCCAGCTTGCGGTACGCCGACAGCGGAGTCTCACTGTCGGCCAGCACCTTGCGGGTCACCGGCACCACGCGGTGCTCGGCGGCCAGCGCCCGGAAGTCCTCGCGCGAGGTGGTGATGGCGAGGTTGGCGGTCGCCCCGGCGGGCAGGAGCGAAGCGACCGGGGAATGTGGTTGCACGGGTCAATCCTCCCAGACGCGTCCCAGGGGGCGAGGACGACGCAGGCGTCAGCGGAGTGGTGAGCATGACCGGCGACTACGGCATGAACCGCGGCGTGCGGCCCCGGTGCTCGTTCGCGGCGTGGACCGTGAACGGATGGAGGACCGGATCGCGGCGTGTTGGCGTCGACGTGCCACCCCCGATCGTCGTCGAGTGGAGAACGGGAAACCGCACCGGAACGTTGCCGAGCGAACCCCGCGGCAACCACCCTCCGGTACCGCAGATCTGATCCAGAGCCGCGGCAGCGCGGGGCTTCCTACCAGCTCGCCGAAGGGACCTTCGCCGGTCATGTCGGACGCCCAGCGTACGGGCACCGACCAGCGTTCTGGATCGTCAGGCGACAGGCCCAGCTGTCGCCACAGGACTGTCCGCGCCGCATCGGCGGCACGGCGTGACGCCGCCTGCTCGACCTTGATAGAGCCGTCGGTCATGAAGGCGTCGAGATCCAGCATCGGGCCGAGGCTTTCATTCAAATGCTGCCCAGGGCCAACGATTTTCGACCTGCGGCGTAGCGTAGACGGCCATGAAGCGTGGTGACCGCGTAGCCGAATTCGAATTGCCGGACCAGACGGGCAAGGTGCGAAGCCTCACAGAGCTGCTCGCCAACGGCCCGATCGTGTTGTTCTTCTATCCTGCCGCGATGACGCCGGGCTGCACCAAGGAAGCGTGCCACTTCCGCGATCTGGCGTCGGAGTTCGCCGCCGTGGGTGCGAGCAGGGTGGGCATCAGCGCGGATCCTGTTGAGAAACAAGCGAAATTCGCCGAGCAACAGAAATTTGATTACCCGCTACTCTCGGACACCGAGGGCACCGTCGCTACGCAGTTCGGCGTCAAACGGGGGCTGCTCGGCAAGCTGATGCCGGTCAAGCGGACCACCTTCGTCATCGATACCGATCGCACGGTGCTCGACGTGATCGCGAGCGAGTTCAGCATGGACACCCACGCAGACAAGGCGCTGGAGGTGCTGCGCCAGCGGCAGTCCGCGTGACGCGGGTTCTGCGGCTGGCCGACGTCACGTTCCGCCGCGACGGCAAACAGATCATCGACGGCATCTCGCTGACCGTGCACGCCGGCGAGCACTGGGCGTTGCTCGGCCCCAACGGCGCAGGCAAGAGCACGCTGCTGGGCTTCTGTGCGGCTGTCATGTTTCCCACGTCGGGGACGGTGCACATCCTCGGAGAGCAGATGGGCCGCATCGACCTGGCGCGGCTGCGCCATTCGATCGGCCACGTGAATCCGCGGCATCGCCTGCAATACCCGCTGACCGTTCGTGAGGTGGTGCTCACCGGCATCACCGCGACCATCGACATTCCGAACCGCTGGACGCCGACCGCCGAGGAGCGTGACCGCGCCGACGCGATGATCGAAACAGTGGGCCTCTCCCGCAAAGCGGATGACGTCTGGCCGACGTTGTCGCACGGCGAACGGGGTCGGACTCTTATTGCGCGCGCATTGATTTCGGAGCCTCAGCTGTTGCTGCTCGACGAACCCACAACGGGCCTCGACGTGGCCGCGCGTGAGCAATTGTTGGAAACCATCGACACGCTCGATGAGACGCATCCCGAGGTGGCGTCGATTCTGGTCACTCATCATCTCGAGGAGCTGCCGACCACCACGACGCATGCGTTGTTGATCGCCGAAGGGCGGACGGTGGCCAGCGGTTCAGCACGTGAGACCTTGACGACCGACAACGTCACTGCCGCGTTCGCGCATCCCGTCGAAGTTCGTTACGACGACGGCCGGTGGATCGCCCGGACGAAGGCCACTCGCATCATCGACGTCTAGGGCGTGCCCAGGGTGCCTGCGGTGAAACACGATGTGCGCCCGCCGTCGACGACGAGATTCGCCCCGGTGATGTAGGCCGCCTCGTCGGACAGCAGGAACGCAACGGCCGCCGCGATGTCCCCCGGTTGCCCGATGCGGCCAAGTGGAATGGTCGACTCATTCTCGGTGCGTTCCCGTGCAGGGTCGGGCGCGGCGTCGAATTCAGCCAACAGCATTGGCGTTTCGGTGGTGCCCGGCGAGATGCTGTTGACGCGAATTCCGTGCGGTGCGAGTTCGGCGGCAAAGGCGCGCGTCATCGCGAGCACGCCGCCCTTGGTCGCGGTGTAGCCGACGTAGCCGCCTTGGCCGAGGATGCCGAGCTCCGATCCAGTGAGAACGACGGCCCCGTAACCGGCTGGGACCATCCGCCGCGCGGCCTCGCGCACAACGTAGAAACTGCCGGACAGATTGACGTGCAGCTGCCGCAGCCAGTCGTCGTCGTGCAGCGATATCGCGGGGCCGACGATCGAGATGCCGGCGTTGCTGAAGACGGCCGAGACGGGACCGAGTGTTTCGGCGTGCTCGAACGCGGCGGATACCTCGCGAGAATCCGCTACATCCGTCGGCACCGCGAGCGCGGCAGATCCGGTGGCGCGGCACTCCTCTGCGGCCGTATCCAGATCGTCGCCAGGTAGCGCGACAAGCACCACGGCCGCACCCTCCTGCGCGAGGCGAAGCGCGGTAGCGCGGCCGATTCCTGAGCTGGCGCCAGTGACAAGGGCAACGCGATCGGCGAAGCGAGACATCGTCACAGTCTGGGGTCCCCACAACACATTCGCCGAACGTTCCTTACCGCTCGAAAAAATCGCCAAATGTCGAGTGGTAAGGAACGTTCGTCGCGGCGACGGCGCTTAATCCTCCGCGCCGAGCAACAGGTCCGCGTCGAAGCAGGTGTGGTCGCCGGTGTGGCATGCCCCGCCGACCTGGTCGACTTCCAGCAGCACGGTGTCGCCGTCGCAATCCAGCCGCACCGAATGCACGTGCTGAGTGTGGCCCGAAGTCTCGCCCTTGACCCAGTGCTCTTGCCGCGACCGCGAGTAGTAGGTGGCCTTGCGCGTCTCCAGCGTGCGAGCCAGTGCGATGTCGTCCATCCACGCCACCATCAACACCTGCCCGGTGCCACGCTCCTGCACGACCGCCGTGAACAGTCCGTTCGCGTCGCGTTTGAGCCGCGACGCAATGCCTGCGTCGAGCGTCATTACCGCACCACGATCCCTTCTGCCGCCATCGCCGCCTTCACCTGGCCGATCGTCAGCTCCCGGAAGTGGAACACGCTGGCGGCCAGCACGGCGTCGGCGCCTGCAACAACTGCCGGCGCGAAATGTTCCACCGCACCGGCGCCGCCGCTCGCGATCACGGGGACGGAGACCGCGCCACGGACCGCGCGCAGCATCTTCAAGTCGAATCCGGCCTTGGTGCCGTCGTAGTCCATGGAGTTCAGCAGGATCTCGCCGACACCGAGTTCCGCGCCGCGCGTGGCCCACTCGACCGCGTCGATGCCGGTGCCGCGACGCCCGCCATGCGTGGTGACCTCCCAGCCCGACGGTGTCGGTGGCTCACCTTGCGGCACGGTACGGGCGTCGACCGACAGCACGATGCACTGCGACCCGAACTGGCGCGACAACTCGGCCAGCAGCTCCGGTCGGGCGATCGCGGCGGTGTTGACCGACACCTTGTCGGCACCGGCCCGCAGCAGCGCGTCGACGTCCGCGACGGACCTGACCCCACCGCCAACCGTCAGCGGAATGAAAACCTGCTCGGCAGTGCGCTTGACGACTTCGAGCATCGTCGCGCGGCCTGACGACGATGCCGTCACGTCCAGAAACGTCAGCTCGTCGGCGCCCTCCGAGTCATAAGTTGCGGCCAGTTCGACGGGATCGCCTGCGTCACGCAAGTTTTCAAAGTTGACACCTTTGACCACCCGGCCTGCGTCGACGTCGAGGCACGGGATGATGCGCACTGCGACATCCATCAGTAACTCCCCGGATCGCCGACGGTCTGCAGAACATCCATGATGTCGCTGTGTACGCCGGGAAGCCCCGCTAGCGCCGACTTCGACTCAGGTGTCCAATCGTTGCCTTGCAGATCGGTGACGACCCCACCTGCGGCACGGATCAGCGCAACCCCGGCCGCATGGTCCCAAACATGGTGTCCGAAACTGATTGCGCCACCGAGTATTCCAGCTGCGGTGTAGGCCAGATCGACACCGGTCGCGCCATGCATCCGCATTCTGTTGCACTGGCGGCTGAGGTGTTCCAGTAGCGCTATCCGGTAGCGGCCGGGGAACCGCCCGCGTGAGTCGACGTTGAAGGTGCCGACGCCGACCACGCATTCGTTGAGCCTGGCCGGCTTGAGCGGCGGTTGCGCAACACCGTTGAAGTGCAAGGACTTTCCCACCACAGCGGTGTAGCGCTGGTCAGTGAACGGCAGCCAGGTCAGGCCGGCGACCGGCTCGCCGTCACGCAGCAGCGCAAGCAGGATCGCCGCGGTTGGCAGGCCTGCGGCGTAATTGAACGTGCCGTCGATCGGGTCGAGCACCCACACCAATGGCGAATCGACATCCGCGCCGCCGAACTCCTCGCCGTGCACCTCGATGCCGGTTTGTTCGGTGAGAGCCGCCACGACCTGACGCTCAATGGCGAGGTCCACCTCGGTGGCGAAGTCGTTGCCTTTCTTCTGTACCGCCGAGTCGGCGCGATGACCCTCGATAAACGGCTTGGCGGCGACGTCCAGAATCTCGGCGGCGGTGGCGACCAGCGCGTCCAGGTCCGCGGCGTCGGGCGCCATTACTCGCCTACCGCAGCGAGCGCCTCTGGCAGTGTGAATCGTCCGGCGTACAACGCCTTTCCGATGATCGCCCCCTCCACCCCACGGTCGACGAGCGTGGCGATCGCGCGCAGGTCGTCGAGGCTCGACACACCGCCGGAGGCGATCACCGGGGCATCGGTGCGTTCGGTGACATTGGTGAGCAGCTCGAGGTTTGGCCCGTTCAGGGTACCGTCCTTGGTGACGTCGGTGACGACGAAGCGCGAACATCCTTCGCGGTCAAGGCGTTCCAGCACATCCCACAGGTCGCCGCCGTCGGTTTCCCAACCGCGACCCCGCAGGCGGTGCTCACCGTCGACGATCTTGACGTCCAGACCGACGGCCACCTGATCGCCATGGTCGGCGACGATCTTGGCGCACCACTGCGGGTTTTCCAGCGCAGCGGTGCCGAGGTTGACCCGTGCGCAGCCGGTGGCGAGTGCGGCTTTGAGCGACTCGTCGTCACGGATACCGCCCGAGAGTTCGACCGCGACGTCGAGTTTGCCGACGACTTCGGCAAGCAGTTCGCGGTTGCTGCCGCGGCCGAATGCGGCGTCCAGGTCGACGAGGTGGATCCACTCGGCGCCGTCGCGCTGCCAGGTCATGGCGGCGTCGAGTGCCGAGCCGTATTCGGTTTCGCTGCCGGCCCGGCCCTGCACGAGGCGCACGGCGCGACCCTCGACCACATCGACAGCGGGAAGAAGTACTAGTGACACGGGCTCAACCTAAAGGTCTCGGACCCAATTGCCCAAAAGCGCGGCGCCCGCGTCGCCGCTCTTCTCGGGGTGAAACTGGGTGGCGGACAGCGGCCCGTCCTCGACTGCGGCCAGGAACGGCACGTGGTGTGTGGCCCAGGTCAGCAGCGCGTCGGGATTGCCCTCCCACTGCTGAGCGGCATACGAGTGCACGAAGTAGAACCGAGTGTCGGGGTCGATGCCCTTGAACAGCCGAGTGCCCTCCGGAGCGTCGACGACGTTCCACCCCATATGCGGGATCACCGGGGCATCCAACCGGACCACGGCGCCCGGCCATTGACCGCAGCCCGTCGTCTGTTGGCCGAACTCCACGCCGCGCTCGAACAGGATCTGCATCCCGACGCACACGCCGAGAACGGGACGGCCCGCGGAGACGCGATCGGCGATGATCTTGTCGCCACTGATCTTTCGCAGCCCCGTCATACACGCCTCGAACGCGCCGACGCCGGGCACCACCAGACCGTCGGCGTTCATCGCGGCATCGACGTCGGCGGTCACCTCGACGTCGGCGCCGACGCGCTGCAGCGCCCGCTGTGCCGAGCGCAGGTTCCCCGAGCCATAGTCGAGGACGACGACACCGCGGCGGCGCCGCGAATGCACACTGCCTGTCACAGCGTGCCTTTGGTCGACGGCACGCCGCTGACGCGCGGGTCGTACTCGACAGCCTGGCGCAGCGCACGGGCGACCGCTTTGTACTGCGCCTCAGTGATGTGGTGCGGATCGCGGCCGTAGATCGTCCGCACATGCAGCGCGATGCGGGCGTTCATCGCGATGGTCTCGAAGACGTGCCGGTTGACCACCGTGTGGTAGGGCACCTCGGACCCGGCGATCGTGGTGTGCAGGAGGTGTTCCGGCTCGCCGGTGTGCACACAGTACGGCCTGCCGGAGACGTCGACGGCCGCGTGCGCGAGCGTCTCGTCCATCGGGATCCAGGCGTCGCCGAAACGGCGGATACCCTTCTTGTCGCCGAGCGCCTGCCCCAACGCCTGACCCAGCACGATCGCGGTGTCCTCGATGGTGTGGTGGCCCTCGATGTCGACGTCGCCCGCGGCTTTGATGCTCAGGTCGAAGCTGGCGTGGCTGCCCAGCGAGGTGAGCATGTGGTCGTAGAACGGGACGCCGGTGTCGACGGCGACGACGCCGGTGCCGTCGAGGTCGAGCTCGACGACGATGTCGGATTCCTTGGTCTTGCGTTCGATTTTCGCGCTACGGGTCACGGTGCTCCTACTGGTACGAGTTCGGTGGCGGCCAGGCGAGCGCTGGCGGCCAGCAGCGCGTCGTTCTCCTCGGCCAGGCCGGTGGTGGCACGCAGATATCCGGGGATGCCGACATCGCGGATCAAGATGCCCGCGTCCAGGTAGCGCTGCCAGGTTGCGGGTGCGTCGGCGAATTCGCCGAACAGCACGAAGTTCGCGTCGCTGGGGATCACGCGAAAGCCCATGCCGGTCAACGCTTCTGTGACACGTTCGCGCTCGGCGATCAGTTTCGCGACGCTGCCGAGCGTGTCGTCGGCGTGCCGCAGTGCAGCACGTGCGGCGGCCTGGGTGACACTCGACAGGTGATAGGGCAGCCGCACCAGCAGCATCGCGTCGATCACCGCAGGCGCGGCGATGAGGTAGCCGAGCCGGCCGCCGGCGAACGCGAACGCCTTGCTCATGGTGCGGGTGACGACGAGTTTGGTCGGATACTCGTCGATCAGCTTGACCGCACTGGGTTGTGACGAGAACTCGCCGTAAGCCTCGTCGAGGATCAAGATGCCGGTGCCCTGAGAAGACAGAGCGTCGAGCAGGCGGCGCAGCTCGTCGAGCGAAACGCTTTGTCCCGACGGGTTATTCGGGCTGGCGACGAACACGATGTCGGGAGCATGTTCCTTGATGGCCTGCACCGCGACGTCAGCATCGAGGCTGAAGTCGTCCGCCCGGTTGGCCACCAGCCACGCAGTCTGGGTGCCGTCGGAGATGATGGGGTGCATCGAGTACGACGGCACAAAGCCGATGGCACTGCGGCCTGGCCCGCCGAATGCCTGTAACAGCTGCTGCAGGATCTCATTGGAACCGTTCGCAGCCCACAGGTTTTCAACCGTCAACGGCGTGCCGGTCTGTGCGCTGAGGTACGCGGCCAGGTCGGCGCGTAAGGCCACCGCGTCGCGGTCGGGATAGCGGTGCAGGTCGCCTGCTACCGCCTGGACGGAGGCCGTCACATCATCGACGAGGGCCTTCGTCGGCGGATGCGGGTTCTCGTTGGTGTTGAGCCGCACCGGAACCTGAAGTTGCGGTGCGCCGTATGGCGATTTGCCGCGGAGGTCCTCGCGCAGCGGCAGATCGGCCAACGATACGGATTGTCCTACGGGCCCCATCTTCTGTTCTTCGCGCAAGCGGCTCATCACGCCTCGAACCTCCGACGGACCGCTTCGCCATGGGCGGGCAGATTCTCGGCCTGCGACAGCGTGATGACGTATCCGGATACATCTTTGAGAGCGGCCTCGTCGTACTCGACGACATGGATGCCCTTGAGGAACGTCTGAACGGACAGCCCGCTGGAATGGCGGGCACAGCCGGCCGTCGGCAGCACGTGGTTGGAGCCGGCGCAGTAGTCGCCGAGGCTCACCGGAGCGTAGGGGCCGACGAATATCGCGCCGGCAGAACGGATGCGGGACGCAACCCCTGCCGCGTCGGCCGTCTGGATTTCGAGATGCTCTGCGGCATAGGCGTTGACGACGCGGACGCCGGCGTCGATGTCGTCGACGAGCACAATCGCGGACTGCTTGCCGCTCAGCGCAGCGGTGACCCGTTCCCGATGCACCGTGGTCTCCAACTGATTGGCGAGTTCGCGATCGGTGAGGTCGGCGAGCCGCTCGTTGTCGGTGACCAACACGCTGGCGGCCATCTCGTCGTGCTCGGCTTGGCTGATCAAATCGGCGGCAACGTGCGCCGGATCGGCGGTGTGGTCGGCGAGGATCGCGATCTCGGTGGGGCCCGCCTCCGCGTCGATACCGACCTGCGAACGGCAGATCCGCTTGGCTGCGGTGACGTAGATGTTGCCAGGACCGGTGATCATGTCGACCGGGGCCAATTCGGAGCCGTCGGTGTCGGTGCCGCCATATGCCAGCAGCGCGATCGATTGCGCGCCGCCCACTGCCCACACCTCGTCGACACCCAGCAGCCGGGCTGCGGCGAGGATCGTCGGGTGCGGCAGTCCGCCGAACGCGGCTTGCGGCGGGCTGGCGATCACCAGAGAATCCACCCCCGCGGTCTGTGCGGGCACCACGTTCATCACCACGCTCGACGGGTAGACGGCGTTGCCGCCCGGCACGTAGAGGCCGACCCGCTCGACGGGCACCCAGCGCTCGGTGACCGTCGCGCCCGGTGCGAGCGTCGTCGTGGTATCGATGCGCCGCTGATCAGCATGGACGGTGCGAGCCCGCTCGATGGCGACCTCCAGCGCGGCGCGCACGTCGGACGGCAGAGCTTCGAGTGCGGCGTCCAACTCGCCGACTGGCACTCGGACGGCGGCCGGACGCACCCGATCGAACGATTCGCCGTACTCGAGCGCGGCCTGCGCACCCCGTTCAGCGACCGCGTCGACGATCGGCCGGACCCTGGGTACCACCGCGTCGACGTCGACCCCGCCCCGCGGCAGCGCGGCGCGCAACTGGGCGGCAGACAACGAGCTGCCACGCAGGTCGATTCGGGACATCTGAAAGGCGGCCATCTAGCCGATTGTCCCTGATCGGCGCAATCGAACAAAAATCGATTACCGCGGCCGTCCAGCAGGCGTTGCATGTACGGCCGACCCGGCTAGATTCATGAGTCATGAAGGCCAAAGATCACCCCAACAACGCGCCTGGCGTGCCCATGATCTTCCCGCCGGCGGTGGAGAACTTTCAGATCAAATACTTCAACCCGATGATCAAGCCAATCGCGCGTTTTCTACCTGGGATGGCGACGATCAAACACCGCGGTCGCAAGTCGGGTAAGCAATACGAGACCGTTGTGACCGCCTACCGGAAAGGCAACAGGGTGGCGATCGCGCTCGGCCACGGGAAAACCGACTGGGTCAAGAACGTGCTGGCCGCCGGCGAGGCCGATCTGCACTTCATCCGGCGAGACGTCCATCTCGTCAACCCCCGCATCGTGCCCGCCGGCGGCGAAGCAGAGGGGCTGCCTTTCATGGCTCGGCTGCAGGCGAATCGGGTCGGGACGTTCGTCGCCGATATCGCTTGACCGCGCTGACAGACTGACGCAATGGCGTGGGAAGTCTGGCTGACGTTCTTCGGCGCGGCGATCGCGATCAGCGTGTCACCGGGCGCGGGTGCGGTTCAATCGATGGCGACGGGCCTGACGCAAGGGGTGCGGCGCGGCTATTGGAGCATCCTGGGCCTGGAGATCGGGTTGATGCTGCAGCTTGCGCTGGTCGCAATCGGGCTGGGCGCGGCCGTCGCCAACTCGATTCTGGCGTTCAACATCATCAAGTGGATCGGGGTGGTCTACCTGGTCTACCTGGCCGTGCGCCAATGGCGCACCGCGACCGTCGACCTGCGGGACCAGCTCAGCAAGTCGATGGACGGCGGCCGGCTGTCGTTGGTGGTGCGGGGGTTTCTGGTCAATGCCACCAATCCCAAGGGGCTGGTCTTTTTCCTCGCGGTGCTGCCGCAGTTCGTTCTGCCGACGGCGCCGCTGCTCCCCCAATACGTCGCAATCGGCGCGACGATGGTTGCGGTCGATCTCGTCGTGATGGGTCTGTACACCGGCCTGTCCGCGCGGCTGCTGCGATGGCTGCACACACCGCGCAAGCAAACGCTCCTGAACCGGGTGTTCTCGGGACTGTTCGCCGCCGCGGCAGTGGTGCTCTCCCTGGTGCGCCGCGGCCCCGCTACCGCGTAGGCAGTATCACGGCCGACGGATGGGCCGGGTCGCGGTAGACGGCCTGGTCGGCGGCCTTGAGTGTGGCGGCTGTGACGAGAGGCTCGCCGGTGCCCGGGTTGCGGGCGTAGCGCGGGAACGCACCGCTGGAGACCTGGACGCGGATGCGGTGGCCAGCTTTGAAGCGATATGCGGTTGGCCACAGTCGCACAGTGGCGCAAGTGATTTCGTCGGCACCGGAGAGGCTGACCAGCCCGTCGCAGACGTTGTACGAATGGCCGCGCGGCTCGACATCGCAGAGCCTGACGAACACGTCCGCGTGGCGCAGGCTGGATCGGAACCAGATCTCGGCGGTGACGTCACCGATGATCTCAACGTCTCTATCCAGCACATCGGTGGTGAAGGTGAGCACATCCGGTCGCGCCTCCAGACGCCGGTTGTCGACACGGCCGGCGCCCCGCATCCGCATCAGCACACCGCCGACCGCAGGTGTGGGGTCAGATGGGTCATAGCGGTACCCGCAGGGCTCCGATTCGTCGGGCAACACAGTCGACAGAGACCCGTCGGGCTGAAGGTAGAAATGTTGTGGCGCATACCCTTTCGGCGGCCAGGCATCGAAGTCGCGCCACGCTTCCTCGCCCATCACGTACAGCCGCACCGGTGCGCGGGGTGGCGGCTCTTCGCCGCGCGCATGGGCCAGCCCGAACTCGAGGGACTCCCGGGTGATGAGCGGGTCCAGGGACATGTGCGTCCATGGGCCGACGGTGAGCCGCGCCGAGCGTCCCGCGTCCTGCAGGATCCGGAAGTCGCGCAGCTGGCCGGGCAGGAAGATGTCGTACCAGCCGCCGATCGAGCTCACCGGCACGGTGACGCCGGCAACCCGTTCGCGGTGGTCGATGCCCGACCACCGCGGGGAATCGGCGTCATGATTGAGGATGTCTTGGACGTAGCCGACACGGTGTCCGGTGGCGGCCACATCGGCCTCACGCAGCGGAAGCGTGGACATGGCTCGATCATTCTTCCGGCCGGAGAAAGGCTGCCGCAGTAGCGCGCCGCGACGCTCCTGGCCGTCGGTCATGATGCCCCACCTGAACGGTGTCTCCAGCGACATGCCGTCCTTGCGTAAGAATTCCAGCGTCAACGCGGATTCCGTCACCTGCGGGACCATCGCCTTGACCTGCGGCGGCAGTCGGTCAGCGACCGCCCATTGCACGTAACCGAGGTAGCTTCCGCCCAACAAGACCATCGACTCGCCGAACCATGGCTGCTTCACCACCCATTCGAGGGTCGCCAGGCCGTCGTCGCGCTCCTGTCGCATCGGATCAAAGGTCCCACCGGAGCCGAACGTGCCGCGGGTGCTGACGATCAGCACCTGGAATCCGCGCTCGGCCATCACTCGGCCCAAGGTCAGGCCGAACATTGCGGCCCTGCCATACGGCGACCGGTACAACGCGGTCGGCATCCCGTTGCCGCCGTCTCTCGGTGCCCACCGGTCGGCCAGGAGTTCGACGCCATCGGGCATGGGAACGCGAAGATCGCGTTGTCTCAATACGCTTCGCGTTATCGGCGGCGGCAGTTTCAGCAGGCGCTGGACGAGTCGGCTGGTGAGGTTCACGCCTCCACGGTAGGAGCCACGACCGATATGGCTTAGATGAGGCAACGGGACCTCGACCAACGGCACTGGGCCTAGAACCGACGGGCCAGTTCGTCGAGACCTCGTCCTCCGAGTTGTGCCAGCGCAGCAGGGCGTCCGGTCAAGACAAGCAAGAGCGCGGCGACGGGTCCAGCCACCTCGGGTCCGTCGCCTGCCGTCCAATCGATATCCGTTGCAACATAATGGAATTGCTTACGGTGACGTTTGACACCAAACGGCCAGCCCATTGTCCATACCCGCTCGACACCGGCACGGGCGGCGTCTTTGGGCATCGCTCTAGGGATTCCGAGCGGGATCGCGATGTCCTGGCCGTGCACGAGAATGTCGAAAAGAATGTTGCGGACGTTGGTCACTTTGGGCAGGCGTCGTGACGCTGCATGGGTGCGCAGTTCGGCCACCAGATCGGTGCCTGGCCGCTCCGCGTGACGCACCGAGAAATCGCGGTTGAGCTTGTGAAACCGGCCACCCGACCGCACACCCTCGACGACCATCGTCAACGGGCTCGGCGGCTGCGGTGCGAGCGCGACATGCGCAGCGACGTCCTTGACGCGCCAGCCCTCACACAGCGACGACGTATTCCACTCGTCATCGCTCAGCCCCTCCAGCATGGCCGCCAGGCTGAGGCGTTCCTGTTCGATGACCCGCCAACTCGTTTCGGCGTCCATGGTCCGGATAGTAGTCAGGTATCCTGACTATATGCAAGAGCCGGTGATCAACTTCGGGGTGCTGCTGTTCATTCCGTACCGGCATATGGAGAACCGCATTCTGCAGGCGATCAAGGACGCAGGATACGACGATGTGACCCTTGCACAGGCCCGGGTGTTCCAGCGCATCGCGCCCGGCGGTTCGAGGCTGACCGACCTGGCCGAGCAAGCCCAGATGACTAAGCAAAGTGTCGCCGGCCTGATCGATGAGCTGGAACGCATGCGCTACGTCCGCCGAGTCCCGGATCCAAATGACCGGCGGGCCAGGCTGATTCAAATCGACCGGCGCGGACGCGAGGCGGCGAAGGTGGCACAGGCCACGCACGACGATATCCAGGCCGAGTGGCGAGCTCACCTCGGCGCACGGCGCTTCCGTGAACTCAGTGACACGCTCGGACGGTTGCGAGCCCTCACGGATCCGTACGCCACTAACTCCGAATGAAGACGGTCTTTCCGATCATCGCCGGCCACGCCGTAGGAGCGTCCTCCCATGGCACGATCCGATCCACCGCGGGCATCAGATCGCAACCCGCAGCCAGTAATTCGAGAATGTCGGGAATGACGGCGCGCGCGTTGACGCGACCGGTTACGAAGTGCACGCCGCGGGTGTACATGGACAGGAGCGGCATGTCGACCTTGCCCTGGTAGTAGATCCCGGTGTCGGTGCAGACGCCGTCCGGCCATGTGGCGCGCAGTGCGGCCGACAGCAGATCGGGCTGGGCCGAGGTGTGCACAGTTATCGCGTAGGGGTCCCACGACTTGTCGGGCTTGAGCCGGTCATGCACTGTGGCGCCGAGCTTTTCGGCCGCGGCCAGGCGTTGTGGGTCGGTATCGACGTAGTCGACCCGCGCGCCATACGCGGCCGCGAACGCCGCAGCGTACAAACCGATCGATAGTCTGCCGGCCACCAGCACACGGCGGTCGGCCGGCTGGAGCGCGGCCAGATCGTCGCGGTAAGGACCGACCCCGCGCCAGCCGTCGGGAATGTTGTCCGACAACGACGCGATCGCAATCGGGTCGACGGTCTCGGGGACCGGCAGCAGCATCGCGTCGGCGTACGGCACCAGCACCATGTCCGCCATGAACCCACCGCCGTCCAGCCCCGCCAAGGGCGCCATCCCATACATCGCCATCAGGGGCAACGAATCGCATGACCCCGTGACGCCACGCCGGCACGCTCGACACGTTCCGCAGTTGATCTGAAACGGAACCACGACCCGATCCCCGGGCTGCACATCGCGGACCGCCTCGCCGACTGCGACGACTTCGGCGACACACTCGTGCCCGACGGCGTGTCCCGGTGGCATCGGCAGGCGTCCTTCGGCCACAGCCACGTCAAGGTCGCAACATGCGACCGCGAGTGGCCTGACGATGGCCTGCTCAGGCGCTGCGATTACCGGGTCGGGCGCCTCACGCCAGGCATAGTCACCGGCCGCCTCGAACATCAACTGCTGCATGACTGCACCTTTCTTTAGCGACCTTTCAACTATTCTTGAGTGACCATTCAAGTAAAGTCAAGGGATGCCCCGTCCCGATCGCAGTCGCGCCGCGTTAATCGACACTGCGGCCCTGCTGTTCCGCAGGCAGGGCTATGCCGCCACCGGGGTCAACCAAATCCTGGAGGCGGCCGACGTCAAGGCGGGCTCGCTGTATCACCACTTCCCCAATGGCAAGCAGGAACTCGCCGCCGCCGTAGTGGACACAGTCGGCGGCGGCATTGAGCGGCGGCTACGCACATTCCTCGACACCGGAGCTCCGGTCGCCGATATCGTCGACGGCTGGATCGACCTACTTGCCTCGGGCCTCGCCTCTGACCATCGCGACGGCTGCCCCGTCGAGCCGATCGCCACGGAGTCGGTGAATGCCAGCCCCCAGGCGCGCGACGCGTCCGCACGCGCCTTCGCAGGCTGGTGCGGTGCCGTCGCGGACCGGCTGCGCGCTGACGGCTGGCCGGAGGGGGACGCGACACAGACCGCCCTCGCGGTCATCGCTCTCATCGAGGGCGCGCTGATTCTGTCGCGGATTGCCGGCGACGCAACCGCGCTCGACGCCGCCAGGGCAGCGTCGCGCACCCTGCTCAGCCCGGCGACCGGAAGCCACGGCGCGAGCTAACTGCTCGCGCCGGCCATCCCGTCGCTCAATCGGACCACAATAAAATTTGCTCTGGCGTAAATATATGGTCCGATAGCACGTGGCGACGGAAGTTTGCTGATATCGGCTCGGCTATTTGCACATCTCCGTGATGGTGGCATTCGCTGAGTCCGCTTCTTTCAGTCGCGCGGCTTGAGCGGGCTCAGAGTTTTGCGCGCCGGATGTGGCGGCGGCACCGATGTCCAACAAGTTGTTGGCGAACTTGCGAATGGCGTCAGACAAGTCCGTCGGCGTTGCCGGATCAAGCCGGGCCAGCAGATACTCGCCGCCGTTGAACAGCGCCAGCCGGGCGTTGGCAGCGACCGCTAGCGAACCCGTCACATCATTCGGTCCGCCTTCGGGCTGCAAATTTGTGTTCAGGGAGACTCCTCGGCGAACAGTATCCATCGCGCCACATACCTTGACCTTTGCTTCTACACGCTGTGTATCGCTATACGACGGCGCCGCCGAGCCGCTATCCATCGAACGAAATAGTGCCCATCCCGCCAATGCGACAGCGACGACAGCAATGAGCAAAGTCATGAGGGATAGCGCTCGACCCCTGCCATTCGAGTCGGGGTAACGGTGGCCTTGGGAGGGTTCGCTCGATGATGAGTCCGGCATGGGGCGATAGTAACGGCGAGGCCCTCGACCCCAGTCATCCGCCCAGGCGAGTCCGCTATCTCGGTAGCGGGCCAAACGCTGCGAAATGTTTTCTTTGCAAATTCTTCTGAGTTGCTGTGATTTGCGACACTTTGGTGACAAGATGTTGCTCACCTGATGCAGTTGATTCGCTAGCAACAGGCAAGTTACAGGGGAGAGGGTCAGGCAATGGGGATTGCCAAGCAGAAGACAACGATCATCACCGCGGCCATGGCCGCGGGCGTTCTCGTCGCAGGTGGAACAACCGTCGTCGCGGAGAAGAGTGCAGACCCTGTAGCCAAACCGGCTCCGCAGGTCACGGTCGCTTCTCCGAACGTGGCGTTGATGGCCACACCGAACAGCCTTTTCGACGCCGTGGCGAGCGTGTTCTCGGGCGGTGCGTTCGGGCCGAGCGGCGGCTCGGCGGCAACTGCGGGCTCTGGAGCAAGCAGCGGCGGTGGGCCCGTCGGGCTTCCTGCTGCGGTGGCCGGGACCGGCGGCAGTTCCAGCGGCGGTAGTAGCGGTTCGGTGTCCCTGTTCGCCGCACCCACGATCCATCCCACATCCTCAGGTGCCTCGACCGGTGGCGGCGGACCGGTCACATCGCGCGTCGCGTCCCTCGCAGCACCGACCTCTGGTGGTCCGTCGCTTTTCGGGGCGAGTGACCCCTCGGCGTCCAGCCTGGCGTTCACTCCGACCGCAGCCACCCTGGTCGGCCCCTCTGATCTCGGCAGCCTGATCGGGGCCATCGTCGGGATCTTCATCAGCAACGGCACCGCTGAGCACCCTGACGCTGGGCTGTTGATCGGCAATGGCTTCGACGGCGCACCAGGTCAGAACGGTGGCAACGCCGGCTTCCTGTTCGGCAACGGCGGCGCGGGCGGCGCCGGCGTGGCCGGCATCAACGGCGGTGCAGGCGGTAACGGCGGCAATGGCGGCTTCCTAGGCAACGGCGGCGCAGGCGGCGCAGGCGCGTCCGCCGTCACCACCGACACGACCGCGCAAGCCGGCAATGGCGGCAAAGGCGGCAGCTCATTTGGTTTCGGCAACGGCGGCGCGGGCGGCGCCGGCGGCACCGCGACGAGCACGACCGGCGCCGCCA
>NZ_DATENY010000128.1:0-14783 GCF_035274705.1 Mycobacterium sp.
GCTCACGCAACAAGCGCCTCGTCGAGGGAGCACGCACCAACGGCTGGAAACAAGCATTAGGCGCACTGGCCCTGACCTACCCCGAACGAATCAACCCCTACCTGTAAACCAGCCACCTACACAGAAATCTTGACAAGCTCGACGAATTCGGCGGTGTGCACACCGTTTTGATCACCAGTAGTCACCCGCCAGCCCGGTGACTCCTTGACGTAGTTGCACCGCTCACACTCCCCCAACCCATTGACGGCGCTGGTCGGCCCACCGCGAATGCGCGGTGTGGCGTGATCACGATGCCGAATCGGCGCATCACAATACGGAGTGCGACAGGTTCGGTCACGCACGCCGATGAACGTGGCCAACCCCTTGGGAAAGCACCGCGACCGCGACTCCATCCCCACCAACGCACCACTATTCGGATGTCGATAGAGCCGCCGCAGCGTCGCGGCCACCCGCTCATCCACCACCGCATCTTTGACCAGACGCTGCGCCAGCGACGCCGGAATCGGCCCATACCCATCCACGACGGCCGGCGCGTTGTCCTGCCCCCACAACGCTTGATCGGTCATCACCAGATTCAATGCCACCGGTTCGGGCGCCTCGGCCGGCCGGCCCGTGACCCGCTCGAACACCGTGTCGGCCATCACCTGGCCCCGCGACCGATCGTCAAAGGTGGTGTCGGCGGCGTGTTTCAGCGCCGCATACACCCCAACACCCTTGGCCATCGGTAACAACACGGTCACATACGCCATGCAGTCCGGGGCCGGGCGAATCGTCACCCTGCGATCCGCCTCAGCCTTGGCCGCCCGATCCACCACCGCCTGCACGTCCAGCCGCGCGGCGATCTCCTTGGCCGCCGCCGTGATCCGCGCATCCCCCATGCCGACAAGCTTGTCCACGTCGCTGCACAGTTCGGCATCCAGCACCCGGCGGTCCTCCACGGTAAGGCAGGCAGACTCGCGCACAATCAGCGTCGCGCGCCACTCCGACAACGCCCCGCACTCCAGCGCGGCCAGCGTTTGCGGCATCTCGGCCACCAACGCCTTGGCCAACCCCAGATGCCGACCACCCCGCGCCGGGGAATCCCGGCGCGCCAACGCCACCTCACTGGCCACCCCACGGCCCTGCTTACCCGTGGGCACTCCGGCCGCGGCCTCATCAGCCCGACGCTTCTCATCGAGCAGTGCGGCAGCGCGCGCCTGACCCGCCGCCGCAGCCGACTTCACCCGCTCCAACCAATCAATACGCTCGATCAACGCGGCGTCATCGGCACGCGGATCCACCACCGCCAACACCCCGGTATCGAACATATGTACGACTATGCCACGGTCGACTGACAGTTTCACCACTTGCCCGTGAGCCGATCACGATACGACCGTCCGTCGGGGTCATAGATCATTCGGTACGCCGGCCCTGCCCATAACCGGGTGAGCAGGCCAAGGCGTTCTGGCCTGTGCGGTCGCAGCCGGCCCGCCGGCCGAGGACCCGTCCGGCCGGACTCATGCCATGCATCCAACGCCTCTGCCGCGGCCACAATCTCCTGCACCGCCGTCTCGGGGTCGACCAGCCCGCCGTCTTCACTGCCGTCGGCGGCGCGATCTAGATGCTCGCGCAGCAGCCGCAGCCTCAGGTCGCGGCCGAACTCACCATCCGAATCGAGCACAGCACACGACAACTCACTGTCGTGCGTCCACGACCTCCGGTTGAGGTTGTCACTGCCCACACATGCCCAGATGTCGTCGACAACACATGCTTTCGCGTGCACGTACACCGGCGTGCCCTCGGGGTTCTCGACATCGAACACATGCACTCGCTGCGAACTCGCCTCGAAACACGTCTCGAGCGCTTGGCGACGGCCAATCTGGTTCGGCGGCAGAGCAAGCCGACCATCGACGTCGGGATGCCGTGGAATGACGGCGACGAGATGCAGATCCGGGTTATCCCGCAAGGCTTGGGCGAACAGCTGAGCGACCCTCTTCGACCACAGGTACTGGTCTTCGACATAGATCAGCCGCCGCGCCCGCGGCACCACCTTGTTGTAAGCGCGCGCGATGCTGCGTTCACCGTTCGGGGCGAAGTCGTACTCGAAGTGCGCATCGGGATACGTGCGCAACACCTGAACGGCATGGGGTCCGCAGGCCGGTGGATCCGGCGGTTGCGCCGGCAGTTCTCCCGGGGTCAAGTCCGCGCCGCGCAACTTGTCCTGAATCCACGCGATCGGTGAAAGCATGTCCAGCGGTGCCGGATCGTTCCAGCGTTCGCGGAAAGTCACGTCGAGGGCCCCGACGACAGGTCCTTGCACCTTCAATTGCACGTCGTGCCATGCCGGGTGCTCACCGTACTGCTTCGCCATCTTCACTGCCTGCGGATCACCCCGGTGCGAGGCGTCGTCGCGGCGTGAGTGGCACAGGTCGATGCCGCCGGCGAACGCCACGTCGCGCCCCGGCGCGTCCGGGTGCCTGATGACGACGAGCTTCTGGTGATGCGAACCGCCGAACCGGACCCGCTGATCCAGCAACACCTCACCGCCGGCCTGTTCGATCCGCTCCCCGAGATGCTGGTTTTCCTCCTCGCTGTAGGCGAACTTGTCCGAATGTGACCGCCACATCAGACCCTTGACGACGACGCCACGCTCAGCCGCAGAGCTGAACAGCTCGGCGATCGTCGGGCCTTCCTCGCGCATCTTTTCGTCCGGGTCGCCGCGCCAGTCGGTGAAGAACAAGTAGTCGCCGGCACGCATCGCCTCGACTTCGGTAACCAGATGGTCGAAATACGTCGCGCCGTGGATGAGCGGCTCCACCCGGTTGCCGTCACTCCAGGCGGGCAGTTGCGAAGCCGGGTTACCGCGTTCGGCCGTCGTGAGGAACCAATCGGTCAGATAGGGCACGCCACCTGGATACCCACTGCGAAGTCGGAGGATATGCCAAGATCCACCGCATGCCCGTCGTCCGGCGCTTGCTAGCGCTGATCTGTGCCGTTGCCACAATGACCAGCTGCTCCCCCGGAGCGCTGCCTTCCCAGTCACCAACGACCGCCACCGAGAGCGCTAAGGCTGACGCGGTGATGCGCATCGTCCGCGACACGATGGCGCAGGCGCATCTGAAAGCTGTCATCGTCCGGGCGACCATCGCCGGCAAGGAGGTGGTCACCCAGGCCGTCGGCGAATCGATGACCGGAGTGCCCGCGACAACGGCCATGCATTTCCGCAACGGGGCCGTGGCGATCTCGTACGTGTCCACGCTGCTCTTGAAGCTCGTCGACGAGAACAAGGTCAGCCTCGACGACAAGCTCTCGAAGTTTCTGCCCGAGATACCGCACGCCGATCAAGTCACGTTGGGCCAGCTCGCCCAGATGACGTCGGGCTACGTCGACTATGTCATCGGTAACACCGCGATGAACGACGCGCTCTACGCAAACCCGTTCCGGCGCTGGACCGTCCACGACCTACTCGGCTACGCCACCTCTAAGCCGCTGCTATACGAGCCAGGCACCAACTGGAACTACGCCCACACCAACTATGTGCTGCTGGGTCTCGCGCTGGAAAAGGCGACCGGCGAGGAGATGTCGAAGCTGTTGTCCGACAAGGTGCTTCGACCCCTCGGGCTGACCAACACCGTCAACTCGTTGACCCCAGAGATCCCTTCACCGGTCCTGCATGCCTTCACCTCCGAGCGCCGCGCGTTTCTCAAGATTCCCGCTGGTACACCGTTTTACGAAGAATCCACCTTCTGGGATCCGTCCTGGACCATCACCCACGGCGCGATCCAGACGACCAACATCTACGACATGGAGACCAGCGCGGTCGGCATCGGATCGGGCCGGCTGCTGAGCGCCGATTCGTACAAGAAGATGGTGTCCACCGAGCTTCGCGGCAAGACCCACAAACAGCCGGGATGCACGACCTGCGATGAAATGAACGACGTCTACACCTACGGGATGGGCATCGTCATTACCGGCAACTGGCTGGTGCAGAACCCGCTGTTCTCCGGCTACGCCGCGCTGGAGGCCTACTTGCCGTCGCAGAAGATCGCCATCGCGATCGCCGTCACCTACGCCCCCGAGGCGTTCGACGATCAAGGCGATTACAAGAACGAGGCCGACACGGTGTTCCGCAAGGTCGCCGCCGAGCTGGCCCCCGAAGATGCGCCACCCCTGCCGCCACAGAAATAATGTCGACCATGGCGCCGAAGGTTCTGTTCATCCACAACGAACATCTCGCGACCGAAGCACTGCTGGGCGAGGCGTTCACCGAGTGTGGGTTCGACGTCGACACCTTCGAGGTGGTGCCGGCCGAACGCATAGACAGCCCGGCCCGCGACGTCACCTTTCCCGATCCGACCGGATATGACGTCATCGTCCCCCTTGGCGCGCGGTGGCCGGTCTACGACGATGCGCTGCGCCGCACCTGGGTAGGCAGCGAAACGCAAATGCTGCGTGACGCCGCCGACGCCGGGGTGGCAGTGTTGGGCATCTGCTTCGGCGGCCAACTGCTCGCGCAGGCGTTCGGGGGGTCGGTCGGACGATCCTCGACCCCCGAAATCGGTTGGTACGACGTTGATACCGACAACCCGGAATTGGTGCCCGGCGGGCCTTGGTTTCAGTGGCATTTCGACAGCTGGACCCTGCCGCCGGGAGCCACCGAGATCGCCCGTAACGCCAACTCCTCACAGGCGTTCGTGCTTGGCCGCGCCCTGGCGTTGCAGTTTCACCCGGAGATCGATCACGCGCTGCTCGAGCTGTGGCTGGACGACGACCGTGACGGCGAGGTCGCCGGCTTCGGCCTCAGCCACGATGAACTGCGCTCTCGCACCAGCGAACTCGCCGATAGCGCCGGCACACGAATCCGGGGTCTGGTCCGCGGTTTCCTGACCCACGTGGCGCGCCAACCCTGCCCCAGCTCCTAAGGCACGTTCAGCGCCCACATTTCTGGGTATCCATCGCGGGCGTGAATTCCGTCGTAGGCTGGAAATGTTCCCAAATCGAAAACGACTGCGATGAGCGGATGGAGCGGCCTCGCCCGCCGAAATGCGAGGCGCACGTTCCGGGACCGCCGAGAAGCCGGCCAAGTCCTGGCGCACGAGTTGGCGTCCTATCGCGGTCAGGACAACCTTCTGGTGCTGGGCCTGGCCCGAGGTGGCGTGCCGGTCGGCTGGGAGGTCGCCTCGGCGCTGAACGCCCCGCTGGACGTGTTCCTGGTCCGCAAGCTCGGCGTGCCGCAGTGGGAGGAACTGGCCATGGGCGCGTTGGCCACCGGCGGTGGCGTGGTCGTCAACGAAAGCCTGGTGCGCAACCTGGGCATCACCGAGGAACAACTGCAGGCCGCCATCGAGCGTGAAACCGACGAGCTACATCGCCGGGAAACGGCTTACCGTGGTGATCGTCCGCCCGTGGACGTCACGAATAAGACGGTGATCCTCGTCGACGACGGGATAGCGACCGGCGCCAGCATGCTCGCCGCGGTACGGGCGGTACGTGCCGCCGAGCCTGCGCAGGTCGTGGTCGGGGTTCCGGTGGGGCCGCCATCGGCATGCCGACAATTGGCCGAGGAGGCCGACGACGTGGTGTGCGCGACGATGCCGCCGGGGTTCGAAGCGGTCGGGCAGGTCTTCGAGGACTTCCATCAGGTCAGCGACGACGAAGTCCGCGAATTGCTCGCGACGCCAACGGTTTAGCGGCTGTTGCTGTCCTCGTCGTCACGGTGTTCGGTGGTGACGGCGGTGGTTTCGGCTTCGCTCTCCTCGTCGGCCTCCGCAACGGGCGCTTCGTCGGGATAGTCCTCGACGTAATCGGCCTCGGTCTCGGATTCTTCGGCCGGCGATTCGCCCGCGTCACCTTTTGACCGCTCACGCAACGCATCGATGATCAACAGCACTACGCCGATCACGCTGGCGCCGATGCAGACCCACGCGATCAGCTCATTGCTGGTAACAACGGCGGTCACCAGGGCCGCGAGACCTATGACGGCAAGGACGAGCGCAACGATCAGCATTGACCAACCCTAGGTTGAAGACGCTCGGTTTTCGAGCGTTGGCTAGTTGTTACCCCGATTGAACTGACTGAACCCGCCGCCGTCGTTGTTGGCGCTGGAATCGACCGGGGCGGCCGAACCACGCTGGCCGAGCTCCTCGAGCTGGGACTCCAGGTAGGTCTTCAGTCGGGTGCGGTACTCGCGCTCGAAGGTGCGCAGTTGTTCGAGGCGGCCTTCCAGCACCGTGCGCTGCTGGTTGATGGTGCCCATGATCTCGGAGTGCTTGCGCTCGGCGTCGGCCTGCAGGGCGTCGGCCTTCTCCTGTGCCTGACGCAGCTGCGCCTCCGAGCGAGTCTGCGCGTCGGCCAGCATCGCGTCGGCGCGCTGACGTGCCTCTGTGACCGTCGTTTCGGCGGTCTGCCGGGCCTCGCTGACCATGGCGTCGGCCTGGGCGCGCGCGTCGGCGAGCAGCTTGTCGGACTCGGCCTTTGCAGTGCCGGTCAACCGGTCGGCGGTGTCCTGGGCCAGGCTGAGGACCTTCGCGGCCTTCAGATGCTGGTCCTCGCTGACGGGGGCGACAGGCTGGGGCGGTGCCTCGTAGACGGGTTGCGGCGCAGGGGCAGGTTCCGGCTCAGGCTCATAGAGCGGAATGGCCTGCGTCGGCTGGGCGCCGCCGCCACCGGCTCGCGCCGACGACAGCTCCTGATCCAGCTCGGCCACCCGCTGACGCAGGTCGGCGTTCTCTTCGATCAGGCGGGTCAGCTCGTTCTCAACCAGATCGAGAAAGGCATCGACCTCGTCCTCGTTGTAGCCGCGCTTGCCGATGGGCGGCTTGCTGAACGCAACGTTGTGTACGTCGGCTGGTGTCAGCGGCATTGTCTGCCCCCTTGAAGTCTGGACCGTCAACCGATCTCAAAGTGTAGAGCCTTACTGGAACGTAACTGGCGTCCATCCTGTCACACCAGACCCGGCGGTTGCAGGAGAGGTTGATAATTAAGAGCGAATTTCAATCATTCGACAGAGTTCTGGGGCCGAATATCGAACCCGGCAAACGCCCGATGGCGAAGGCCACGATCGCCAAAGCCGCGGCGGGAGGCCGCTTCTCAGGCCGCCGCGTTCGCCGCATTGAATGCCAGTTGCATGCCGATGAAGGCAACGAGCAGCAGCACCATGATCGACAGGTCGAACCGCACCGCACCAATCGTGAGCTGCGGGATGAGGCGCCGCAGCAGCTTCACCGGCGGATCGGTCACCGTCATGATCACCTCGAGGACCACCACCGTCACTCCTTTGGGGTGCCAGTCGCGGGAGAACGAGCGGATGAACTCAACCACGACACGGGCAATCAGCAGCAGCCAGAAGGCGAACAGCACGAAACCCAGGATGTCGAAGAACGGCGCCAACTGAGCAGACCTCACTACGGGCAGATGTGTGTGACTTTGACGACAGCGCTCGCTGCTGGTCAGCGTGAAGCGCGACGCCAGCCTACCTGTCCGCGCTAAGACCTACTGATAGGCGTAGAAGCCGGCCTCCGCGATGCGCCGGCGCTCTTCGGCGCTGACGTCGATGTCTGCGGGTGACAGCAGGAAGACCTTCGTGGCGACCTTGTCGAACGAGCCGCGCAGCGCGAACGCCAGCCCGGCCGCGAAGTCGACCAGGCGCTTGGCGTCGGCGTTGTCCATGGACACCAGGTCCATGATCACCGGGGTGCCATCGCGGAAGCTTTCGCCGATGGTGCGGGCTTCGCTGTAGTCCTTCGGGCGCAGCGTGGTGATCTTCGACAGCGGGCTGCCCGCCTCGAAGAGCTCCGCCATTCGGCGTGGGTCCATCGCAAGAGCACCGCGGGTGGAGCCACGCAGCGCGCCGAACCTCGGTGCCGGCCGGTCGAACTCGCGCGGGCTGCGCAGCCTTGGCTCAAAACGGCCCTCGTCGTGGTAGCCGCCCCGATAGCCAGCCGGGGGTTCGTCGTAGTCGCGGCCCTCGTAGCCGCGACCTGCCCGATCCAGGTAGCCGTCGTCGTCGAAGCGGTCCTCACGGGGACGACGCGAATACCCACGCGATGGGCTGCGATCGTCGTCCTCGTAGTACTCGTCCTCGTAGTCCTCCATCGGCGCCATACCGAAGTAGGCCTTGACCTTGTGCAGTGTGCTCATCGGCGGGACCCTTCTAGTGACTTTGGGCTCTGGTGTCTGTGATGAAGATGTGACTGGAGTGACTACTCATGGTGACGTTAGCGGTCGTTGCCCCAATAGCGCGGTACCGACACGCACACACGTCGACCCGTATTTGACCGCGCTCTCGAGGTCGCTGGACATCCCGGCGGACAGCCCGAGCCGCTGCGGAAAGCTCTGCTGTACGCGCTTGTGCTCGTCGGCCAGCCGCGCGAACGCCTCATCGGGATCGGCACCCACCGGCGGAATCGCCATCAGCCCGACGAACTCCAAACCCGCTGCGGCTTCGACGGTCGCACAGAGCTCGTCGACCCGCTCCGGCTTGCCGACGTCCACGCCGCCCCGACTCTCGTCCCCGTCGAGGCTTATCTGTAGGTAGGTGCGCAGCGGCTCGGTGCGCCGACCCTGGGTCAGCGCCTGGCTTGCGGCCCGGTCCAGCGCACCGATGACCTTGCCACTGTCGACGGAGTGCGTGGCGTAGGCCCAGTCCGCGATCGAGCGCGCTTTGTTGCGCTGGATCCGCCCGACCATGTGCCAGCGAATCGGCGGAGCGTCCGTGATGGCATTGATTTCGGCGGCTTTATTCGACGCTTCTTGTTCGCGGGATTCACCAAATGCGAGGCACCCTAAACGGCTCAGAATAAGTACATCGGTTGCCGGAAAGAATTTGGTAATCGGCAGTAATTCGATTTCATCGACATTTCGTCCGGCCGCTTGGGCCGCACGCGCGAGGCGAGACCGAACGGCGTCGAGCGCTTCGGCTAGTTCGAGCTCGCGGGCGGTCGTGGTCATTCCATCCACACCAACGACGCCAGCCGACCGGTCGGCGCGTCACGCCGATGACTGAACAGGTTGCGGTCGTCCACCGTGCAGCGGGGGTCGACGTCGATCGCGCTGATGCCCAAAGTCGTTAATTGCCTAGCGATTCCGGCCCTCAGGTCCAGCCCGGGCGTGCCGCGCGACGTGGTCGTGCGACTGCCGGGCATGGCGGCCTCGACCTCGGCGGCCATCGCCTCGGGAACCTCGTAGTTGCGCCCGCTGACCGCAGGGCCAAGGAGCACCGAGATGTCCTCGGCATGCGCACCGACGTCCACCATCGCCTCGACGGTGCGGGGCACGATGCCAATCTGGCAGCCGACCCGCCCCGCGTGCACTGCCGCCACGACGCCGGCCCGTGCATCGGCCATTAAAACCGGAACGCAATCGGCGGTTACCACCGCCAATGCCAATCTCGGTGTGGTGGTCACCAATGCGTCGGTTTTGTCGACGGTGCCGCCGGGCGGTTCGTCGACCACTACCACGTGATCGCCGTGCACCTGGTTCATCCAGACGATGCCGTCATCGCCCAACCCGATCGCTTGGGTGAGCCGTTTGCGGTTCGTGGCGACCGCGGCGGGGTCGTCGCCGACATGGTCGCCGAGATTGAAGGTGTCGAACGGCGGCGCCGAGACGCCGCCCGCGCGGGTGGTGGTCACGCGCCGTATACGAGCGGTCACGGTGTGAGGTTATGGCGTGATGAGCCCCTTGGGCGAAGAGCATCAAGCACGCGGGTCAGTGGCGCATGAAGGGCGGCACGTCGACATCGTCATCGTCGTCACCGCCGATGCTCACCGTCGAGCCATTGGTGTGCACAGGCACGCTGACGGCGTCGGCCGGCTCGAACATCGGTGAAGTCACCTTGCCTGCCTTGCCGGGTGCGATCGCCTGAGCGCCCGCCCCGACAACGGGCTTTCGGCTCGGGCCGCTGGCCTCGAAGCCCGCGGCGATGACCGTGACGCGGACCTCGTCGCCGAGCGAGTCGTCGATCACGGTGCCGAAGATGATGTTGGCTTCCAAGTGGGCGGCTTCCTGCACCAGCGACGCGGCCTCGTTGATCTCGAACAGGCCGAGGTCGCTTCCACCGGCGATCGACATCAGGACGCCCTGGGCGCCTTCCATCGACGCCTCAAGTAGCGGGGAGTTGATGGCGATTTCGGCGGCCTTGAGCGCGCGGCCGTCGCCGCGAGCGGAGCCGATGCCCATCAGCGCCGTGCCGGCTCCGCTCATGATGCCTTTGACGTCGGCGAAGTCGACGTTGATCAGACCCGGTGTGGTGATCAGATCGGTGATGCCCTGCACGCCATTGAGCAGCACCTCGTCGGCGCTGCGGAACGCGTCCATCAACGACACCGCGGCGTCGCCCATCTGCAGCAGCCGATCGTTGGGGATGACAATCAGGGTGTCGCAGCTTTCTCGCAGCGAGGTGATGCCGTTCTCGGCCTGGTTGCTTCTGCGCTTGCCCTCGAACGAGAACGGCCGGGTCACCACGCCGACGGTCAGCGCGCCGAGCTTGCGGGCGATGGTCGCGACGACGGGCGCACCGCCCGTGCCGGTGCCGCCGCCCTCGCCCGCGGTGACGAATACCATGTCGGCGCCGCGCAGCAGCTCCTCGATGTCGTCCTTGGCGTCCTCGGCCGCCTTGCGTCCCACCTCGGGATCCGCGCCGGCGCCCAGGCCGCGGGTGGAGTCACGACCGACGTCGAGTTTGACGTCGGCGTCGCTCATCAACAGCGCCTGCGCGTCTGTGTTGATGGCGATGAACTCCACGCCCTTGAGGCCCTGCTCGATCATCCGGTTGACGGCGTTGACGCCGCCGCCGCCGATACCGACCACTTTGATGACGGCGAGGTAGTTGTGCGGGGGGGTCATGATCGCCTTCCTCCCTGGTGGACATCTGGTGGCGGATCCCCTGGCAAACCCTCAACCTCAACCATAGGCTTAGAGTTATGTCAAGTTGTTTCGCGCAACCAGAACGGTAGGGCGACCGCGCGGCCTATCCATGCAGGCGCGCCGACGCGTCCGTCAAGAATTTCTCGTATTTCTGGGCCGTCGGACTACTTGACCGTCGGCAAATCCGGGCTCGACACGTCGTAGGTACGGCCGGGCTGGGTCAGCAGCGCACCCAGTTTGAGCGCCTTCTCGTCGGTGCGGTCGGTCGTCCCCCAGACCACGGTGCGCCCGTCGATGAGCTGCAAGGTGATCGACGCGACCGACGGCGCGGCGACGCGGGCCACCTGGCCGGCCACCTCGGGCCGCAGCGCGGTCATCACCTGCAACGCGGCCTTGGTCGGCGCATCGCTGGGCCCGGGATTGTCGGCGTCGAGGTACGGCACGCCCTGCGGCGGCGGCGCGGTCGCGAAATCCACACCGTCCTTGTCGAACAGGTGCGGGCCGTCGGGATAGTCCTTGACCACCACGGGCACCCGCTCGATCACGGTGACCCGCAGCGTCGACGGGTACTGCCGCTGCACGCGTGCGCTTGCCACCCGCCGGATCGCCGCGACCCGCTCGGCGACGGTGTCGGTGTCGACCTGCAGCAGAGGCGTGCCGGGCTTCACCGCGGCCGCTGTGACGACCTCGTCCTGAGTCACCACCGCCAGCCCGGTGACGACGATGTTGCGTGCCGCCATGATCGGCGTGAAGTACAGCAACAGACCGAGGCCGACGACAACGACGCTGACCAACGCGGACCACATCAACACCTTCAGGCCTCGAACCACCGCGCGCGCGGGTCGTTTCGTCTCTTCAGAGGGTCCGCCCAGCGCACGGCGCTTGGCCTCCCTCCGGGCGTTTTCGATCGCGGTGGCGCGGGCCTGAGCGGCGCGTCTTTCTTCGCGTTCCCGACGCGCTCGCCGCCGCGGGCCCTCGAAGTCGTCGTCGGCAGCAGCCGGCGGCGTCGGTTCTTCCGTCGCGGCTTCCGCCGAGACTTCGAGGGCTTCGCCGGTGTTGGTGTCCTTGGGCTCGGTCATCGGCATGCCGTCCCGGACCGTCCCGGCGCGCTGCGGTTGGCCTTCACCTGCAGTGCGGTCAGGATTTCGTTGCCGAGGATGGTGACATCACCCGCACCCATGGTGGTGACGACGTCACCGGGATACGCGGCCTCCGCCACCTTTTCGGCGACGGCGGAGAAGTCCGGCACATACGTGACGGGCACGGTGACGTTGTCGGCGACGGTCGCCCCGCTCACACCGGCGATCGGCTGTTCGCGTGCCGCGTAGACATCGAGGACGAACACCTCGTCCGCGGAGTCCAGCGCCTGGCCGAATTCGCGAGCGAAAGTCTTTGTGCGGGAATACAAATGGGGCTGGAACACGACGATCGAACGACTTTTCCCCGCCACCGTTCGCAATGTGCTCAGGTTGGCATGAACCTCGGTCGGGTGGTGCGCGTAGTCGTCGAACACCCGCACGCCGTTGGCGGTGCCGACCAGCTCCAATCGGCGGCGCACACCCTCGAACCCGGCCAGCCCGTCGAGCACGGTGTCCGGCCGGGCGCCGACCTCCACCGCCGCCAGTAGCGCGCCGAGCGCGTTGAGCGCCATATGCCTGCCCGGCACCGCGAGCCGCATCACCCGTGGGTGCTGCTCGCCCTGCAACTGCACGTGCGCGACGGCCCCGGTGCCCTGCTGCTCCCAGTCCAGCAGCGTGGCTGCCAGCCCAGCGGTGGAGTCGCTGCCATACCGCAGCACCCGGATACCAAGCGCGGCAGTGCGTTCGGCGAGTGCGGCGGCGCCGGGATCGTCGGTGCACACCACAAGCGCGCCACCGGGTTGAATGCGGTCGACGAAATCGTCGAACACCGCACGGTAGGCCTCTACGCTGCCGAAGAAATCGAGATGGTCCGCCTCGATGTTGGTCACCACCGCGACGTCGGGGGTGTATTCCAGCAGCGACCCGTCGCTCTCGTCGGCCTCGGCTACGAAGCACTCGCCGCTGCCGTGGTGTGCGTTGGTGCCGGCCTCGCCCAGATCGCCGCCGACGGCGAACGATGGGTCAAAGCCGCTGTGCTGCAACGCCACGATGAGCATCGATGTCGTCGTGGTCTTACCGTGCGTACCGGTGACCATTAGTGTCGTGCGGCCGGCCATCAGCTTGGCCAGCACCACCGGACGCAGGATCACGGGGATACCGCGGCGGCGCGCCTCGACCAGCTCGGGGTTGGTCTTCGGAATGGCCGCGTGCGTGGTGACGACGGCGGTCGGTCCGCCGGGCAACAGGTCCAGCGAAGACTCGTCGTGCCCGATCCGGATGGCCGCGCCGCGGGCGCGCAATGCCACCACACCCCGCGACTCCTTGGCGTCCGAACCCGACACCTGGCCGCCGCGGTCAAGCAGGATGCGGGCGATGCCCGACATACCCGCTCCCCCGATGCCGACCATGTGCACCCGCTGCAGCTCATCGGGCAGAGCCTGATGTCGCCGGCCTTCCGGCTCCGGTGAATTGCCGTTCATCGCTTGGACTTTCGTGCGCTTCGGGCGACGTCGAGCGCGACCTCGGCGACGCGCTGGGCGGCGTCGCGGTGTCCTGCCAGGGCCGCGGCCGCCGTCATTGCCTGCAGCCGCGCTCCGTCGTTGAGCAGCCCGTCGGCCGTGTCGGCGACGAAGGACGGGGTGAGATCGATGTCGTCGACGACGAGGCCTCCGCCGGCGTTGACCACCGGCAGCGCATTCAGGCGTTGTTCGCCGTTGCCGATCGGCAGCGGCACGTACACCGCCGGCAGACCGACCGCTGTCACCTCGGCCACCGTCATCGCCCCGGAGCGGCAGACGGCGATGTCCGCGGCGGCGTAGGCCAGGTCCATCCGGTCCAGGTACGGCACCGCGACGTACGGCGGATCGCCGTCGGCCGGTTCGCGAAGATTCAGCGTGTTCTTCCGGCCGTACGCGTGAAGCACCGAAATTCCAGCCGCTGCAAGGTCTTTGGCGGCGGCAGCCACGGCCCGGTTGATCGACTGGGCGCCTTGGGATCCGCCGAACACCAGCAGCACCTTGGCGTCGTCGGCGAATCCGAAGTGTGCACGCGCCTCTGCCCTCAGCGCCATCCGGTCTAACGACGTGATCGCCGCGCGCACGGGCACGCCGACGACCTCGACGCGCCGCAGCCCTGGATTTTCGACCGCCGACAGCACACGCTTCGCCGATCGCGCTCCCACCCGGTTGGCCCAGCCCGCACTCGCGTTGGCTTCGTGGACGACCACGGGGACTCGGCGGCGGGCCGCAAGGTAAGCCGGTAGCGCGACGTAGCCGCCGAACCCGATCACCACGTCGGCTCCGACGTCGTCGAGCACCGCCCGGGTCTCCTTGACCGCGCGCCGCACCCGCATCGGCAGCCGGACCAGGTCACCTGAGGGCTTACGCGGCAGCGGCACCGGGGTGATGAGTTCCAGGTGGTAGCCGCGCTCGGGTACCAGGCGCGTTTCCAGGCCCCTCTGGGTGCCCAGGGCGGTGATCCGCACATCCGGGTCGATGGCCCTCAGTGCGTCGGCCACGGCCATCGCCGGTTCGACGTGCCCCGCCGTCCCACCGCCGGCAAGGACCACGGAAATGTTCCCCCGGTCGTCCCCCTGCCCTTCGGGCGGGCGGTGCCCCCAGCGCTCGCCCCCGGGGAGCTCCGACCTATTCACCCGTAACGCTGACCTTCCAGTGCGCGAGCCCGCCGGCCCCTGTCATGTCGACCTTCTCCATGATGCCCTGAGCGCCGCACCGCCCGGTCGGCCGGATGGGGTTTGCGTCGTTGGTCCTTGACTGGCTTGCGCGCCGGTTGGTCGCGCCGGCTCGGCCGGCGTGGCTTCGCAGGAGTCGGCTTGTCCGACCGCGTGCGCAGCCGGTC
>NZ_DATENY010000129.1:0-37220 GCF_035274705.1 Mycobacterium sp.
CTTAGCGTCCCGCTCTCCGACATCTGGATCAACATTCGCTTCACGCTGCCGTCCTGCACGGTCGACGGCGGTATGCCGGTTGTTACGGTCGAAGACGCGTCGACCGCAATGCGTTCGGTGCTCGCGATCGCCGCAGGCGCCGACGGACCCGACGCGCTGCCGCAGGTGCACGACGGCACCGCGACTGTCACCGTCGACTGGGATCCCGAACAGGTCGCTGACCACACTGGTGTCACCGCGACGTTCGGCGCGCCGCTGGCGCCGGGCCTCAAGATGGTTCCCGACGCTCTGGTCGGTCACTGCTGGCCCGCGGTCTTCGCGACCATCGGCTCGGCGGTGACTGAGGACGGCTTCCCGATCGTCGAAGGCCTGCTGAGCCTGGTGCATCTCGATCACGCCGCACATCTGCTGGCGCCGATGCCGAAGACGACAGCCGAATTGACCGTCACCGCAACGGTTTCCGCGGCCAGCGACACCGAGTACGGCCGCGTGATCCCGGTGTCGGTGACCATCGCCGATGCCAAGGGCACCGTGCTGGCCAAGCTGGAGGAGCGGTTCGCGATCCGCGGCCGCACCGGCGCGGCTGAACTCGCCGATCCGCCGCGTGCGGGTGGGGCGATCACCGACAACGCGACCGACACTCCGCGCCGCCGTCGCCGCGACGTCACCGTCACGGCGCCGACCGATATGAGCGCGTTCGCCGTGGTCTCGGGTGATCACAACCCGATCCACACCGATCGCGCCGCCGCGCTGCTGGCAGGGCTGAAATCCCCGATCGTGCACGGCATGTGGCTCTCGGCGGCCGCGCAGCACGTCGTCGCCGCAACCGACGGCAAGCCCGCGCCGCCGGCCCGTGTCGTCGGCTGGACGTCGCGGTTCCTGGGCATGGTGCTGCCCGGCGACGAGATCGACTTCCGCGTCGAGCGGGTCGGCATCGACCGCGGCGCGGAGATCGTCGAGGTCGCCGCGCGGGTCAACAACGAACTTGTGATGTCGGCGACCGCGCAGCTGGCCGCCCCGAAGACCGTCTACGCGTTCCCGGGCCAGGGCATCCAGCACAAGGGCATGGGTATGGAGGTGCGGGCCCGGTCCAAGGCCGCCCGCAAGGTGTGGGACAACGCCGACAAGTTCACCCGCGAAACCCTGGGCTTCTCGGTGCTGCACGTGGTCCGCGACAACCCGACCAGCCTGATCGCCAGCGGTGTGCACTACCAGCATCCCGAGGGCGTGCTGTATCTGACGCAGTTCACTCAGGTCGCGATGGCGACCGTCGCGGCTGCGCAGGTCGCCGAGATGCGAGAGCAGGGTGCGTTCGTCGAGGGCGCGATCGCCTGCGGCCACTCCGTCGGTGAGTACACGGCACTCGCGTGCGTGAGCGGTGTCTACGAAATGGAGGCGCTGCTGGAGGTGGTGTTCCACCGCGGCAGCAAGATGCACGACATCGTTCCGCGCGACCACCTGGGCCGCTCCAACTACCGGCTGGCCGCGATCCGCCCGTCGCAGATCGATCTCGACGATGACGCTGTCCCCGCCTTCGTCGACGAGATCTCCCAGCGCACTGGCGAATACCTGCAGATCGTGAACTTCAACCTGCGTGGTTCGCAGTACGCGATCGCGGGCACGGTTCGCGGCCTCGAGGTGCTCGAGGAAGAGATCGAGAAGCGCCGCGAGATCACCGGCGGCAAGCGGTCGTTCATCCTGGTGCCCGGTATCGACGTGCCGTTCCACTCCTCGGTGCTGCGGGTCGGTGTGGCCGACTTCCGGCGCTCGCTGGAGCGCGTCATGCCGCGCGACCAGGATCCCGACCTGATCGTCGGCCGGTACATCCCGAACCTGGTGCCCAGGCTGTTCAGCCTGGACCGCGACTTCATCCAGGAGATCCGCGATCTGGTGCCGGCCGAGCCGCTCGACGAGATCCTCGCCGACTACGACACGTGGATCACCGAGAAGCCGAGTGACCTGTGCCGCAAGGTCGTCATCGAGCTTCTGGCCTGGCAGTTCGCCAGCCCGGTGCGGTGGATCGAGACACAGGATCTGCTGTTCATCGAGGAGGCTGCCGGCGGGCTGGGTGTCGAGCGGTTCGTCGAGATCGGTGTGAAGTCCGCGCCAACCGTCGCGGGCCTGGCCACCAACACGCTGAAGCTGCCCGAGTATTCGCACAACACAACCGAAGTGCTGAACTCGGAGCGGGATGCCGCGGTGTTGTTCGCCACCGACACCGATCCGGAGCCGGAGGATGACGTCGAGGACACGCCGGCACCAGCAGCTGAGGCTGCGCCCGTCGAGGCCGCCGCACCGGCTGCCCCGGCCCCTGCGCCCGCCGCTCCCAGCGGAGGCCCGCGCCCCGACGACATCGGTTACGACGCGGCCGATGCCACCACGGCGCTGATCGCGTTGTCGGCGAAAATGCGCATCGACCAGATCGAGCCACTGGACTCGATCGAGTCCATCACCGACGGTGCGTCGTCGCGACGCAACCAGCTACTGGTGGATCTCGGGTCCGAGCTCAACCTCGGCGCCATCGACGGCGCCGCGGATGCCGACCTGGCCGGCTTGAAGGGTCAGGTCACCAAGCTGGCCCGCACCTACAAGCCTTACGGCCCAGTACTTTCCGATGCGATCAACGACCAGTTGCGTACGGTGCTCGGCCCGTCGGGCAAGCGGCCGGCCTACATCGCCGAGCGGGTCAAGAAGACATGGGAGCTCGGCGACGGCTGGGTCAAGCACGTGACGGTCGAGGTGGCGCTGGGCACCCGTGAGGGATCCAGCGTTCGCGGTGGCGCACTCGGCGGGCTGCACGACGGTGCGCTGGCCGACGCGGCGACCGTCGACAAGGTCATCGACGCCGCGGTTTCCGCCGTGGGCGCGCGTCAGGGCATATCGGTGTCACTGCCGTCGGCCGCCGGTGGCGGTGGCGGCGTTGTGGACTCGGCCGCTCTGGGCGAGTTCGCCGAGCAGGTCACCGGCCGCAACGGCGTACTGGCCTCAGCGGCCCGTCTGATCCTCGGCCAGCTCGGCCTGGACACCCCGGTCAGCGCGCCCGAGGCGACCGACGCCGAGCTCATCGACCTCGTCACGTCCGAATTGGGTTCGGACTGGCCGCGTTTGGTGGCCCCCGTGTTCGACGGCCGCAAGGCGGTGCTGTTCGACGACCGCTGGGCCAGCGCCCGCGAGGACCTCGCCAAGCTGTGGCTGCTCGACGAGAATGAGATCGACGCCGACTGGCCGCGGCTTTCGGAGCGGTTCGAGGGCGCCGGTCACATCGTCGGCACCCAGGCCACCTGGTGGCAGGGCAAGGCCCTGGCAGCGGGCCGCAACATCCACGCGTCGCTGTATGGGCGTGCCGCCGCGGGTGCGGAGAATCCGGGTAAGGGCCGCTACAGCGACGAGGTCGCGGTGGTCACCGGTGCGTCCAAGGGGTCGATCGCCGCGTCGGTGGTGGCTCAATTGCTGGACGGCGGTGCGACGGTCATCGCCACGACGTCCAAACTCGACGACGACCGGCTGGGCTTCTATCGCACGCTCTACCGCGACAATGGGCGGTTCGGCGCGAAGCTGTGGGTGGTCCCCGCCAACATGGCGTCCTACACCGACATCGATGCGCTGGTGCAATGGGTCGGTTCGGAGCAGACCGAAAGCCTTGGGCCGCAATCGATTCACCTCAAGGACGCGCAGACGCCGACACTGCTGTTCCCGTTCGCGGCGCCCCGGGTGGCCGGTGATCTGTCCGACGCCGGGTCGCGCGCCGAGATGGAGATGAAGGTGCTGCTGTGGGCCGTGCAGCGGCTCATCGGTGGGCTGTCGCACATCGGTGCCGAGCGCGACATCGCCGCTCGGCTGCACGTCGTGCTGCCGGGCTCGCCGAACCGCGGCATGTTCGGTGGCGACGGCGCGTACGGCGAGTCGAAGTCCGCGCTCGACGCTCTGGTGACCCGGTGGAAAGCCGAGTCGTCGTGGGCGCAACGAGTGTCGTTGGCCCACGCGCTCATTGGCTGGACCAAGGGCACCGGGCTGATGGGCCACAACGACGTCATCGTTGGTGCGGTCGAGGAAGCCGGTGTGACGACGTACACCACAGACGAGATGGCCACCATGCTGTTGGCGCTGTGCGACATCGAGTCAAAGGTCGCCGCGGCACGCGAACCGCTACAGGTCGACCTGACCGGTGGTCTCGCCGAGGTGGAAATCGATCTGACCGAGATGGCCGCCAAGGCCCGGGAGGAGATGACATCCGAGGCGACCGCTGACGACGCCGATGAGCACGGCACCATCCGTGCCCTGCCCTCGCCGCCGCGCGGCTACAAGGCGTCGCCGCCGCCGGCGTGGGACGACATCGATGTCGACGCGGCCGACCTCGTCGTCATTGTCGGCGGTGCCGAGCTCGGGCCCTATGGCTCGTCGCGGACCCGCTTCGAGATGGAGGTCGACAACGAGCTGTCGGCGGCCGGTGTGCTGGAGCTGGCCTGGACGACGGGCCTGGTCAAGTGGGAAGACGACCCGACGCCGGGCTGGTACGACAGCGAGACCGGCGAGCTGGTCGACGAGGGTGAACTGGTCGAGCGCTACCACGACACGGTCGTCGAGAAGGTCGGCATCCGGGAGTGGGTCGACGACGGAGCGATCGATCCCGATCACGCCGCGCCGCTGCTGGTGTCGGTGTTCCTGGACAAGGACTTCACGTTCGTCGTGTCGTCGGAGGCCGATGCCCGCGCGTTCGTGCAGTTCGATCCGGAGCACACCATCATCGCTCCGGTGCCCGACAGCGCCGACTGGCAGGTCACCCGCATGGCCGGCACCGAGATCAGGGTGCCGCGCAAGGTGAAGCTCTCGCGGACCGTCGGCGCGCAGATCCCGACCGGGTTCGACCCGATGGTGTACGGCATCACGCCCGACATGGCTTCGTCGATCGACCGGGTGGCGCTGTGGAATCTCGTCACCACCGTCGACGCGTTCCTGTCCGCCGGTTTCACGCCGTCCGAGCTGATGCGCTGGGTGCACCCCAGCCTGGTGGCCAGCACGCAGGGCACCGGCATGGGCGGGCTCACGTCGATGCAGACCATGTACCACGGCAACCTGCTCGGCCGGAACAAACCGAACGACATCCTGCAGGAAGTCCTGCCGAATGTCTTTGCCGGACATGTGGTTCAGAGCTACATCGGCAGTTACGGCTCGATGATCCACCCGGTCGCCGCCTGCGCGACGGCCGCGGTGTCGGTCGAGGAGGGCGTCGACAAGATCCGGCTCGGCAAGGCCGAGTTCGTGGTGGCCGGTGGCTATGACGATCTGACGCTGGAGGCGATCATCGGGTTCGGTGACATGGCGGCCACCGCCGACACCGAGGTGATGCGCGCCAAGGGCATCAGCGATTCGAAGTTCTCCCGCGCCAACGACCGGCGCCGTCTCGGGTTCGTCGAGTCACAGGGCGGCGGCACGATCCTGCTGGCCCGCGGCGACCTCGCGGTCCAGATGGGCCTGCCGGTCATGGCCGTGGTGGCCTACGCGTCGTCGTTCGGTGACGGCGTGCACACGTCGATCCCCGCTCCGGGGCTCGGCGCGCTGGGTGCGGGCCGAGGCGGACGCTCGTCACAGCTGGCACGTTCGCTGGCCAAGCTCGGCGTCGGCCCCGACGACATCGCGGTGGTGTCCAAGCACGACACCTCCACTCTGGCCAACGATCCGAACGAGACGGAGCTGCACGAGCGGCTTGCCGACTCGCTGGGCCGCTCGCCGGGCGCACCGCTGTTCGTCGTCTCGCAGAAGAGCCTGACGGGCCACGCCAAGGGCGGTGCCGCGGCGTTCCAGATGCTGGGCATGTGCCAGATCCTGCGTGACGGCGTCATTCCGCCGAACCGCAGCCTGGACTGCGTCGACGACGAGCTGTCAGGCGCCGCGCACTTCGTGTGGTTGCGCGACACCCTGCGGCTGGGCGAGAAGTTCCCGCTGAAGGCGGGCCTGGTCACCAGCCTCGGCTTCGGTCACGTGTCGGGCATGGTGGCGCTGGTGCATCCGCAGGCGTTCTTGGCGGCGCTCGATCCGGAGACGCGACGGGATTACAAGCAGCGCGCGGACGCGCGTGTGCTCTCCGGTCAGCGCAGGCTGGCGTCGGCGATCGCAGGCGGGCGCCCGCTGTACGAGAAGCCGGCCGATCGCCGGTTCAGCAGCGAGGCCCCGGAGAAGCGGCAGGAAGCCGAGATGCTGCTTGACCCGTCCTCGCGGCTGGGTGACGACGACATCTATGTGCGGTGAGATAGCGTCTCGGGCATGGCGATAGTCGGGGTGGGGATCGACCTGGTCTCCATCCCCGATTTCGCCGAGCAGGTCGATCAGCCCGGTACGGTTTTCGCCGAGACGTTCACGCCCGGTGAGCGCCGCGACGCCGCCGACAAGAGTTCGTCGGCGGCACGGCACCTGGCGGCGCGGTGGGCAGCCAAGGAAGCCGTCATCAAGGCGTGGTCGGGTTCGCGATTCTCCAAGCGGCCGGTGCTGCCCGAGGGCATTCACCGCGACATCGAGGTCATCACCGACATGTGGGGCCGGCCCAAGGTACGGCTCACGGGCGCGATCGCCGAGCACCTGAAGAACGTGACGATTCACCTGTCGTTGACGCATGAGGCCGACATGGCCGCCGCGGTTGCCATTCTCGAGGAGCGCTAGCTCTTTCACCGCGAGCGTGCGTGTCTGTACCCAGACACGCCGCAAAGCACGCGCATTCTGCGCACGCTCGACACCCGCGAGCGTGCAACTAGCCTGACTCCTATGAGTGATTTGGTCGAGCGCGTACGTGAGGTGTTGCCGTCTGTGCGACGCGACCTGGAAGATCTTGTGCGCATCGAGTCGGTATGGGCCGACCCGGCGCGCCGCGCTGAGGTGCATCGGAGCGCCGAGGCGGTGGCAAAACTGTTGTCGGATGCGGGCTTCGGCGATGTGCAGATCGTCAGCGAGGGCGGCGCCCCGGCCGTCATCGCCCGGCACCCGGCCCCACCGGGCGCGCCGACGGTGCTGCTGTACGCCCATCACGATGTGCAGCCGGAGGGCGATCACGCCCAATGGCACACGCCGCCGTTCGTACCGACGGAGCGCGACGGTCGCCTTTACGGTCGCGGCTCCGCTGACGACAAGGCCGGCATTGCAACACATTTGGCGGCCTTTCGCGCCCACGGCGGCAAACCACCCGTCGGTGTGACGGTCTTCGTCGAGGGCGAGGAGGAGTCCGGTTCGCCGTCGCTGTCTGCGCTGCTGGCCGCGCATCGCGATGCGTTGGCCTCCGACGTGATCGTCATCGCCGACTCGGACAACTGGAGCGTCGACGTTCCGGCGCTGACGGTGTCGCTGCGCGGGCTGGCCGACTGTGTGGTGGAGGTGGCCACGCTGGATCACGGCCTGCACTCGGGCCTGTGGGGAGGCGTGGTGCCCGACGCGCTTTCTGCACTGGTGCGACTGCTGGCCAGCCTGCATGACGACGACGGCAACGTCGCGGTCGAAGGACTATATGAAGGCAGTGCCGCCGACGTCGAATACTCGGCGGAACGCGTGCGCGAGGAGGCCGGCCTGCTCGACGGCGTGTGTGAAGTCGGGTCTGGCTCAGTGCCGCAACGACTTTGGGCCAAACCGGCGATCACGGTCATCGGCATCGACACCACACCGATCGACAAGTCGTCGAACACGTTGATTCCGCGCGCGCGGGCCAAAGTCAGCATGAGGGTCGCGCCAGGAGGCGACGCACACGAGCATCTCGCGGCCCTGACGCGTCACCTCGAACAGCACGCGCCGTGGGGCGCTCAGGTGACGGTCACACCCGGTGATGTCGGCCAGCCCTATGCGATCGACGCCAGCGGCCCCGTCTACGAGGCGGCACGCACTGCCTTCCGGCAAGCCTGGGGCACGGAGCCGGTCGACACCGGTGTCGGTGGCTCGATCCCGTTCATCGCCGAGTTCGCCGGGGCCTTTCCGTCGGCCAAGATCTTGGTCACCGGCGTGGAAGATCCTGGGACACAGGCACATAGCATCAACGAGAGCCTGCACCTTGGGGTGCTGGAGCGCGCCGCAACGGCCGAGGCGCTGCTGTTGGCGAACCTCGGGTCAAACGGACAGGTCGCGCCGTAGCTTGGCGACGTGGCCGGTGGCGCGGACGTTGTACTGCGCCTCGGCGATCTTGCCCTTCTCGTCGATGACGAACGTCGAGCGGATGACACCCTGAACGGTCTTGCCGTACATGGTTTTTTCGCCGTAGGCACCCCACTCGGTGAGCACCTTGCGGTCCGGATCCGATAGCAACGGAAAGGTCAGCTTCTGGTCGTCGCGGAACTTCGCCAGCTTGGCTGGCTTGTCGGGGGAGATCCCGATGACGTCCAGCCCCGCGCCGTTGAGTTCGCTGAGGCTGTCGCGGAAGTCGCAGGCCTGCTTGGTGCATCCCGGCGTCGCCGCGGCAGGGTAGAAGTACACGATGACCCGGCGGCCCTTGTAGTCCGCGAGCTTGACCGTGTTGCCGTCGGCGTCGGGCAGGCTGAACGCGGGGGCTTTGTCGCCTACTTGAAGGCGCGGGGTCTGCGGCATGCGTTGGTGTCCCTTCTTCGACCGGTGCGCGTCAACGAGCGCGCGGGCTGATCTAGGGTAGTGCGGCAGGACGGCGAGTTGGAGGGCACAGTGGCGGACCGGGATCCCGAGGTCATCAAGCAGGAGATCGATAAGGCTCGCAATCAGTTGGCGTCCACCGTGGACAACCTCGCCGAGCGGGCCAACCCGCGCAGGATCGCTGACGACATCAAGGCGGGTGTCGTGCGATTCGTCAAGAAGCCGGCAGTCGCGATTTCGCTGGCCGGAGTAGGTGTGGTGGTCGTCGTGGTCGTGGTGCGCCGGATCAGGCAGCGCTGACGGGCTTTGCCCGGCCGCGACGTCCGGTTCGGAACCAGTGGGCGAACGAGAAGCTGGGGGGATTGGCGACGCGGCCAAGACGGCTGCAGCTGAGTACCAGCACCGGCCGTTGCGCAGTTACGTCGTCGGCCGCATGCATATTCGACACATCCGTCGAAAACGCTGCGCGATCCTGCGGCATCAGCTAAGACCTCGTTTCGTACCTTAGATCACCGGCTCACAGGCCTGTAGTGCATTCTAGCTAATGTGCAGTGTAGCACCGGCGCATCTCTTTACGCAGGATATCTAGCATCTGATCCGATGAGCACGCGGCATCCGTTACCGATATTCGCCCTTGACGGACCCGCGACATAAGTCAGGTTATGTGAGTGTTAGCACATCCTGGAGCCTGGTGGAGACCGATTCTGGCAGGTAGGACCGCATCGGTGCGTAAGCAACAGAATTCAGCTTGCCGATCGCTGTTGCGGGGCGACCCCAACCGCGCGCGTCAGCGCCCTTGATGTGAAGATGACGGCGTGATCGATGAAGCCGACACCGCACAGGCCAGGGAGCTGCTGCAAGCGCTGCACAAGGAGGTCGAGGACATCTCACAGAAGCTGGAATCCGTCGAGAGCCGAATTCATGCGATACAGGGCCGAGCTTCGGCCGCCGCGCGGCGAAAGGGCGCCGGCCTGCGGCGCGAGCTCTACGAAGCGCATCGGCTGATCGATGGACTGCACCGCCGCTTCCCGGATGCGCGGATTGCGGCGGGCCGCGTCCCGAAGTGAATTTTTCGAGCTGAGTGCGCCGTCAGGGTTTCGAACCCCGGACCCGCTGATTAAGAGTCAGCTGCTCTACCAACTGAGCTAACGGCGCGCGTGTGCGACAATAACAGGACTTGCGGCAAGGGTGAAATTCGACCGCTCGCACCTCCTGGGAGCGACGCCGCAGTCGCGCCCGTAGTTAAGTTTGCCCTTAGACTATTGCCAAGATCGTCTGTCCGTGCGACCTGGTTGCGAGGTGGAGCAAAGAATGTGGCAGGTCCGAACAGTGGCCCGTCCGCGCCGCATGCGTATATGGCTGGCGGTTTCGCTACTGCCCGCCATCGTGCTCGGGTTGGGCGCCTGCAGCAGCCCTGCAGCTCCGCCGAAGCCGCAAGTCATCACCGATAAGGGCACGCCTTATGGCGACCTGCTTGTGCCGAAGCTCACTGCGTCGGTGAAGGACGGCGCGGTCGGCGTGACGGTCGACGCACCCGTGACGGTCACCGCAGAGGACGGCGTGCTGGGCGCGATCACGATGACCAACGAGGACGGGGAGCCGGTTGCCGGCAAGCTCAGCCCCGACGGCCTGACCTGGACGACGGCCGACCCGCTTGGCTACAACAAGCGCTACACCTTGAATGCGCAGTCGCTGGGCCTGGGCGGTGTCACCAGCCAGCAGATGACCTTCCAGACGCATTCGCCGGAAAACCTGACCATGGCCTACGTGCTGCCCAACGAGGGTGAGGTCGTCGGCGTCGGTCAGCCGGTCGCGGTTCAGTTCGACGAGAACGTCCCGAACCGGCTGGCCGCTCAGAAGGCCATCAAGATCACCACCAACCCTCCGGTCGAGGGTGCGTTCTACTGGCTCAACAACCGCGAAGTGCGTTGGCGCCCAGAGCATTACTGGAAGCCCGGCACCACCGTCGACGTTGCGGTGAACATCTACGGCGTCGATCTCGGCGACGGATTGTTCGGCCAGGAAAACGTCACCACACACTTCACCATCGGTGACGAGGTGATCGCGACCGCCGACGACACCACCAAGATCGTGACGGTTCGGCGCAACGGTGAAGTGGTCAAGACCATGCCGACGTCGATGGGCAAGAACAGCACCCCGACGAACAACGGCGTCTACATGGTCGGTAACCGGTTCACCCATATCATCATGGACTCGTCGACATACGGCGTTCCGGTCAACTCTCCCAACGGATATCGCACCGACGTCGATTGGGCGACGCAGATCAGCTACAGCGGCATCTTCGTGCACTCGGCGCCGTGGTCGGTCGGCAGTCAGGGCTACACGAACACCAGTCACGGCTGTCTCAATGTCAGCCCGAGCAACGCGGTCTGGTTCTACGACAACACCAAACGCGGTGACATCGTCGAAGTGATTAACACGGTGGGATCGACTCTGCCGGGCACCGACGGGCTGGGCGACTGGAACATTCCGTGGGAGCAGTGGAAAGCCGGTAACGCCAACGTCTGAGCGCGTAATCTCTCGGCCGTGCCGTTGATTGCGCTCGAGGAGCACTACGCCTGGGATCCGGTCAGCGCCGACAACACCGTGGCGACCTGGCTGCGGTCCAACAACACGACCGCCTACGACCGGCTCTACGACCGCGGCCCGCTGCGGCTGGAGCAGATGGACGCTGCGGGCATCGACTTTCAGATCCTGTCGCTGTTCGACCCGGGCGTGCAGGAAGACGACGACGCGGCGCGCGCGATCGACTATGCGCGCCGCGCCAACGACAACCTCGCCGAGACGGTGCGCGAAAACCCCGACCGCTTTGGCGCTTTCGCGACACTGGCCACCCAAGACCCGGATGCGGCCTGCGAGGAATTGCGGCGTGCCGTCACCGACCTCGGCTTCGCGGGCGCGTTGATCAACGGGCGAACACACGGCCGATACCTCGATGATCCGGCGTACGAGGAGCTCTTTGGGCGAGCAGAGACGCTGGGTGTGCCGATCTATTTACATCCGACGACGCCGCATCCCGCCGTCATGGACGCGTGGTTCGCGCCGTACGTCGATGACGGCCTGCACCTCGCCTCGTGGGGTTTCGCGGTGGAGGCGGGAACACACGCTCTGCGGCTGATCTACTCCGGGCTGTTCGACCGTCATCCCCGCCTACAGATGATCCTCGGTCATCTCGGAGAGATGTTGCCGTTCTCGGCGTTTCGGACCGACAGGTACTACGGCCTGGGCGGCGGCGACGGTGGCGGAAAGCTGCAGCGGCTGCCGTCCGACTATCTGCGTGACAACTTCTATGTGACGACGAGCGGCAACTTCTCACCGGCGGCATTTGCCTGCACGCTCGAGGTGATGGGTGCAGACCGGGTCATGTTCTCGGTCGACTACCCGATGGACGACAACAAGGACGGTGCGGACTTCATCACGTCGTATCCAATGGACGAGGCCACGCGCGCGAAGGTGTCGTGCGGCAATGCGGCGCGGCTGTTCGGGGACAAGATTCCGGCACGGCTGCGGGAGGCCGGCTGACTCCACAATGACACGGAGCCCCGGCGTTTTGCCGAGGCTCCGTGTCGTATCGGGGTGGCTGACGGGACTCGAACCCGCGACATCCAGGATCACAACCTGGTGCTCTACCAACTGAACTACAGCCACCATCTCCGCGAGCCGGTGAGGACAAGCGGCCCGTCGATATTAGCCGCTCGGGCGCTCCGCGGCCGAATCCATAACGTCCGAGTCACCCTCGTTCGTTCCCAGTTCCTGCGCGATCGCCGCGATATCGCTGGTCGACGGCCCCGGCGGGGGGACGAACGCGGTTCGCCGGTAGTACTTGAGCTCGCGAATCGACTCGTGGATATCGGCCAGCGCGCGATGGGCAAGCCCCTTCTCGGGCTGACCGAAGTAGATGCGGGGGTACCAGCGTCGGCACAGCTCCTTGATGGAGCTCACGTCGATCATCCGGTAGTGCAGGTAGTCGTCGAGCTTGGGCATGTCGCGGGCGATGAACCCGCGATCGGTGGCGATCGAGTTGCCGGCCAGGGGAGCGGTCTTGGCCTGTTTGACGTGGGTGCGGATGTAGTCGAGCACCAGCTCCTCGGCGGCGGGGATATCGATTGTCGACGCGCGCACCTCCTCGATGAGGCCCGATCGGGTGTGCATCTCGGTCACCACCGGGATCATCGACGACAGCGCGGCGTCGTCGGCGTGGATGACCACGTCGATGCCGTCACCCAGGATGTTTAGCTCGGCGTCGGTGACTAGCACCGCAATCTCGATGAGCCGGTCGGTCCTGAGATCCAGGCCGGTCATCTCACAGTCGATCCACACCAGTTCGTCACGCACAGCGCTCACAGTATTCCCACACCCGACAAGTGGGCGCCAACGGCGCTCCGTCGCCAGTAATGTTCGAGCCATGACGACCGAGTCGACAGCCACTCCCGCCCAGCAGATCGCCGCAGGTTACGCCGTCGAAGGACAGGCATTGGACCTCGGCGCCGTCGTCGTCGACGGGACGTGTGACGCGACCGCCCAGGTCCGCATTCCGCTGGCCATGGTCAACCGCCACGGCTTGGTCGCGGGCGCGACCGGTACCGGCAAGACGAAGTCACTGCAGGTGCTGGCCGAACAGCTGTCGGCGGCCGGTGTGCCGGTGTTGATGGCCGACGTCAAAGGCGACCTGTCGGGGTTGTCGCAGCCCGGTGTGGCCAACGACAAGACCGAGCAGCGGGCCAAGGACACCGGTGACTCGTGGACGCCGACCGCCTTCCCGGTCGAGTTTCTGTCACTGGGAACGTCGGGCATCGGGGTTCCGGTGCGTGCGACGATCTCCAGCTTCGGGCCGATTCTCCTGTCAAAGGTGTTGGGTCTCAACGCCACCCAGGAGTCCACGCTCGGCCTGATCTTCCACTGGGCCGACCAGAAGGGGCTGTCGCTGCTGGACCTCAAGGACCTGCGCGCAGTCATTCAGTACCTGACCAGCGACGACGGCAAGCCCGAGCTGAAGACCCTTGGTGCGGTGTCGCCGACGACCGCGGGCGTGATCCTGCGCGCCCTGGTCAACCTCGAGGCCGAGGGCGCCGACACATTCTTCGGTGAGCCGGAGCTCGAGCCCAAGGACCTGCTGCGTACGGATGCCCAGGGCCGCGGCATCGTCAGCCTTCTCGAGCTCGGCAATCAGGCCGCCCGGCCGGTGATGTTCTCGACCTTCCTGATGTGGGTGCTGGCCGACCTGTTCACAACGCTGCCCGAGGTCGGTGACGTCGACAAGCCCAAGCTGGTCTTCTTCTTCGACGAGGCGCATCTGCTTTTCACCGACGCGTCCAAGGCGTTCCTCGAACAGGTCGAGCAGACGGTCAAGTTGATCCGCTCCAAGGGAGTTGGCGTGTTCTTCTGCACGCAACTGCCGACCGACGTGCCCAACGACGTGCTCAGCCAGCTCGGCGCGCGAATCCAACATGCGCTGCGCGCATTCACCCCCGACGACCAGAAGGCGCTCGCGAAGACCGTGCGCACATATCCGAAAACCGATGTGTACGACCTGGAGTCGGCATTGACGTCGCTGGGCATAGGCGAAGCGATCGTCACCGTGCTCTCCGAGAAGGGAGCGCCGACGCCGGTGGCGTGGACGCGGATGCGTGCGCCCCGCTCGTTGATGGACACCATCGGACCGGATGCAATCGCCGCCGCGGCGAAAGCCAGTCCACTGCAGGCGGAGTACGGCCAGACCGTCGACCGCGACTCCGCCTATGAGCGGCTGAACGCGCGGTTGGCGCCCCCCGAGGCCGCGCCACCGCCCGCCGCAGAGGCCCCAGTCGGCCTGCCGCCCGCGGAGGGCGAGGTGAAATCGCGTGATACGGCCCAGCCCGGAATGGTGGAGGAAGTTCTGCAGAGCTCGGCGTTCAAGAGCTTTCTGCGGTCCGCGGCCACGGTGGCTGGCCGCGAGATCACCCGAAGCGTCTTCGGTACCGGCCGACGCCGCCGCTGAGGTCGCCTCGCCAAAACTGCGGGCAGATCGCGATTTCACGAAAATTCGCGATCTGACAGCAGTTTCGACAGGCTAGCCGCCGCCGAGCTTCTTGTAGACCGCGCCGACGATCGGCGTGACGATGGCGCGTGGGGCGTAGCCGCTGGCCACCGACATCGCCTTGGACGTCACGCCGGGCACGATGCGCATCTTGTTGCGCTCCAAGCCATCCAGCGACAGCTTCGCGGTGTACTCGGTCGAGATCCACAAGAAGTCCGGGATCAGCTTCTCGACGAGTGATTGCTCGTGCTCATCGGGCAGCGTCTCGCGCACCGGACCGGGCGCCAGCACCGTGACGTGCACGCCGTCGCGCTTGAGCTCACCGCGAAGTGACTCGCTGAACGTGTTGACGAACGCCTTCGTCGCCGCATATGTCGCGTTGTTCGGAATCGGCGAATTGCCCGCTGCCGAACCGGAAATCAGGATGCCGCCCGCCTTGCGTGAAACCATTCCCGGCAGCACGGCCAGCACAAGGTCATGCACGCCAAGGACATTCAGCTGCACCTGCGCCTTCTCCCCGGCGGGATCCAGGGCCGCCACTGGGCCGAACGTCGCGGTGCCTGCGTTAGCGCACAGGATCGAGATTTCGCGAACCGAAAGCTCGTCGCACAGCTTGGCGCGTTCGGCCGGATCGGCCAGATCGATGGGGCGAACCTCGACGATGACCCCGTACTGCTCGGTCAGCCGGTCCGCCAACGCCCGCAGCACATCCTCGCGGCGTGCCGTGACGATCAGGTTGTGCCCGCGAGCGGCAAGCTCGATGGCCAGCGCCTCGCCGATGTTCTGCGACGCGCCCGTGACGACAGCGCGGGCATCCGCGTTGGGAGCGGGTACTGGCATGGGCCGGACTATATCGTGGGATCCCATGAGCGAAACGCGGCCGCCCGCGCAAATCGCGGGGCGGTGGCGGGTGCTCGCGTGGGCGCTGTGGGACTGCGGCTCCACCGGCGTGGGCGCGATCGTCGTGACCTTCGTGTTCTCCGTCTACCTGACTCGCACCGTCGGCGACGACCTGCCAGGAGGCGCCAGCCCCGCGAGCTTGCTCGGTTGGGCCTTGTTCTTTTCCGGGGCGGTGGTTGCGGTGCTTGCCCCCGTCACCGGCGTCTGGGTCGACATGCCGCATCGACGGCGACGCACGCTGGCGTTCCTCACCGCGATCGTGGTGTTGCTGACATCGGCAATGAGCCTGATCCGCGACGACTCCAGCTACCTGTGGGCAGGCCTTCTGCTGCTCGGGTTGACGGCGGCGTGCAACGACCTTGCCAGCGTGCCCTACAACGCGATGCTCCGGCAGTTGACGACTCCGGAGACGGCTGGCCGGGTGTCCGGAATCGGTTGGGGCGCAGGCTATGTCGGTAGCATGTCGTTGCTTTTGATCGTCTATGCGGGATTCATGGCCGACGGCCGGACTGGCGGGCTGCTCGGCGTCCCCACCGCCGACGGGCAGAACATTCGCGCGGCGATGCTCCTCACCGCTGTGTGGATGGCCGCGTTCGCGCTGCCGGTGCTCATCACGCCGCCGGCACCGATCGACATCGAACAGCCGGTGCCGTCGTCGACCGGCGTGCTCGGCGCCTACCGCAAGTTGTGGACGGACTTGGTCGGCGAGTGGCGGCGAGACCGCAACGTCGTCTACTACCTGCTCGCCAGCGCGGTGTTTCGCGACGGGCTCGCCGGCGTGTTCACGTTCGGCGCGGTGCTCGGCGTCAACGTCTACGGCATCTCCGCGGCCGATGTGCTGCTGTTCGGGGTAGCGGCCAACGTGGTGGCCGCGGTGGGGGCGGTAGTCGGCGGGCTGCTCGACGACCGCGTCGGCTCGAAGACCGTCATCCTGAGTTCACTGGCCGCGATGGTCATCGTGGGCCTGACCCTGATGGCGTTGTCCAGTCCCGCGGCATTTTGGGTGTGCGGGCTGCTGCTGTGCCTGTTCATCGGGCCGACGCAGTCGTCAGCGCGCACCCTGCTGCTGCGGATAACGACCCCCGGCAAGGAGGGCGTGGCGTTCGGCCTTTACACGATGACCGGCCGGGCCGTCGCGCCCCTGGCTCCGTTCTTGTTCTCCACGTTCGTGGCCGTTTTCGGCGCCGACCGTGCGGGCATCGCCGGTCTGCTTCTGGTGCTCGCGGCGGGTTTCAGCGCGATGCTGGCGGTACGGGTGCCACGCCGGGCGGCGACGGTCTAACCGGCTCCCGTGCAAATGGTCAGGCCGGCACCGGTGCGCTGCTGCACCTGCGCACCGTTGACGCTGATCGAGCAGGACACCTCGCGGCCGACGTTGATGATGCTGACGCTGGCTGAATCCGAAGCCGGCTTGGCCAGTTGGACTTCCTTGCTCCAGGGCAGCACCACGTTGAACTCCGTCTGCAGCACGCCGCCGCTGTCGACATAGGTGATGTTGATGGCACGACCGTCGCCGCTGACCTCATAGACCACGGTTTCGGTCGCGCCGGAAGGCGCCGACGTGGTCGGTGAGGGCCGCGTCGGCTGCGTCGGCGCGGGAATGACCGGAACGGTCGGTATGCGTGAGGTCGTTGTGGGCGTTCGCGTGGTCAGGCTCGGCTCCGGCAGCGACGGAAGCGGCGCCACGACGGTGTCCTGCCGCGAGCTGTTGATGATCACCAGCGCGATGACCAGGCCGAGTACGAGCAATACCGCGATCGCTGCCACCAACCACAGCCATCGCGGCGCCTTCGGCCCGTCAGGCTGGGGCGGCTCGCCCTGGCCGTACTGACCGGTCGCGTAGGGGTCGTAGCCATAGGGGGAGTACGCCGGGAGCTGTTCGGTGGGATTCGGTGCGGCGGGTGCCTGATAGGTGGGGCCGTAGGGCGCCTGACTCGCATACGCCGGATCGGTGTATCCGGAGTAGCTGTTACCCAGCGGTTGGGTCGGCTCGGTCCCGTCGCGGCGTGGTGACTCGCTCATGCCCACCTCATGGCTGCAGGGTACCTGTGCACCCGCTCAGTCGGCCGTTACCGGCACCGACCTGGCTCAATGTGAGTTCGACGACGTCTGCCGGTGATCGACCGTGCAGAATCGACACGATGGGAGAACAGGTACGCCGGGTCTACGGCGCGTCGATGTCGCCGGATGCGACCGCGTTCGCCCACCTTGTCGACGACGGTGGCTACCCGCGGGCGGTGCAGCGCTTCCTTCGCGGTTGGCGAGCAAGTTCCTCACGTGACGTCGAGCTGCCGGTCGAAGGCCCCATCACCCATGTCCTCCATTCGGCTGATGGGCATTGGCTTGCGTGTGAGGTCGCGCCGGAGGGCGGCACGCGTAGCCAGATCTGGGTGGTGACAACCGATCCCGACGACCGCGCCGCCAGGCGGATCGATCGTTGGCCGGCGGGCGCGCTGGAAGGCACTGCCGAACTGATCGCCTGGGACGGCACCCAGGTCGCCGCGATTCTCACCGGTGAGGACGGTGTGGGCAGCTCGTGTCTGATCGATCCGGCCGACGGCACGACGGTGGTGCTCGACCGTCGCTCGAGCGGCAGGCTCGTCGACGCCTGGGCCGGCGCGTCGTTGGTCCGTGTCGGGCCGCGCGGCTATCGCGACCTGATCATGCTCCGTGGGCTTACCGAAATCGCTTTGCTGCCATACGATCCCGGCTCCACCACGGATGCTGGCATCATTCTCGACGACCACAGCCCGCGTCGCCTGCGGGCCGGCTTGGAAGGGGAACTCACCGACCTGTATCAGCCGGCCAAGACCTACGGCCTCAACAGCACCGAAGGGTATGTGCGCGCACTGATCCGAAGCGAAAACGGCGCCGACCACGCCCGCCTCCTCGAAGTGACCGTCACGCCGGACGGAGTGTCCTACCACGTCGTCGCCGAGCGTCCGGGCTACGAACTCGACGAGTTCACCGTCAGCGACGACGTGTCGACCGTGGCGATGTTGTGGAACATCAACGGCGCCAGTGAATTACAGATCCTTGAATACGCCGACAATACGCTGCACGAGCCGATCCCGTTGCCCGGCATGGTGGCAAGTGAGTTGAGCATAAGCGCAGGCGGGTCGATGTTGGCGATGACGGTGGAAGGCCCGTCGATGCCGCCGACGGTCGAGCTGGTGGACCCGCGCACTCGCGAATGGGAGCCAGTCGACCGGGAACCCAGCAGCGGACCCGTCGCCGCCGATCCCACGCTGGAGCGGCTGATCGCCCGCGATGGACTGGAGTTCAGCGGCTGGTTGTTCCGCCCACCGGAAGGTGTCGAAACGATCGGCGCCATGCTCTTTCTGCACGGCGGGCCGGAAGGCCAGGGCCGTCCGGGCTACAACGAGTTCTTCCCGCCGCTGCTCCAGGCCGGCATCGCCGTGTTCTTGCCGAACGTGCGGGGTTCGGGTGGATTTGGCCGCTCGTTCATGCATGCCGACGACAGAGAGAGGCGCTTCGCGGCGATCGACGACGTCGCCGATGCCGTCGGATTTCTTGTCGACAACGGTCTGGTCGCGGCCGACCGCGTCGCCTGTTGCGGATGGTCGTACGGCGGTTATCTGACGCAGGCGGCGATGACTTTTCATCCGCAACTGTTCGCCGCCGGAATCAGCATCTGCGGCATGAGCGATCTGAACACGTGGTACCACAACACCGAGCCGTGGATCGCGGCTGCCGCTCACCCGAAATACGGTCACCCCATTTCAGACCGTGAACTACTCGACCGGTTGTCGCCACTGTTGCGCGCGCATGCACTGACTGCACCGCTGCTGCTGGTGCATGGCCTCAACGACACCAACGTCCCGCCCAGCGAGTCGCAGCAAATGTATGACGCCTTGCGTGCGCTGGGCCGCAGCGTCGAGCTACTTGCGTTCGACGACGACGGGCACGAGATCGTGAAGCGGGAAAACCGCGCTGTGCTGGTCAAAGCCATGACGGAGTGGCTTCTCTCGGCGTTCGCTGCAAACCCTGTTTCGTGATCATTTCGTCGCTGTCGCGAGGTTTGGACAAATTATCCGCAGGGTAAACCGCTGCTGCGCGCCGGTTGCCGGCGCCCACACGGATGGAGGCGAAGCATGCGAGGTGGCGGAATTCTCGGCGTCATTGTGCTCGTCTGGTTGCTGATCGGGGTGCTGGCCGCATATCAGCGCGACTACTTCAAAAACGGCGAAAGCAATTGCGCCACAGCAGGCAGCATCGCGCTGACGGTCGTTGCAGGTCCGCTCAACTACGCGGGTGTCAACCCCAAGGTGACGAACTGCAATGTCCCCCAGCCAAGTCAGTAAGCAACTGGCAGGCAACAACTCGGAAGAAATGGAGTGGAAATGATTGTCCTCGGAGCAATTTTGCTCATCCTGGGATTGGTGTTCGGGATTTCGATCCTCACCTACATCGGGGTGGTGCTGCTTGTTATCGGCGCGGTCTTCTGGATCCTCGGGTCCGTCGGGCGGCCCGTCGGCGGCAGGAAAGTGTGGTACTAGATCCTTTAACGGCCACCGCGGCCGGCCGAGGTCAGTGCCGAGACCGTCATTGCTCGCAGGACGGCTCGCGAACCGGCCTCGGCCGTCTTCGCGGCACCGGCTTTCACGCTGTGCGGCGTGGAGTTCAACAGCCCGAATGTAGCGTGCGCCATCAGCCGCGCATCGGCTTCACTGAGCGTCTCGTCGAGCTGTGTCAGCACGTCGACCCAGATCTCGACATATTGTCGTTGTGCCTTGCGGACTTGACGCTTGGCGCTCGGAGGTAAGTGGCCGAGATCGCGGTCCTGGATCCGGATCAAGTCGGATTCGCCAAGCGCGAAGTCCAGGTGGAAGTCGATCAACCCGTCGAGCGCGTTCGGCGGATCTGTCGCGCGCGCAACGACATCGGTGGCACCGGCCAGTAGCCGCGTGCTGATCCCAACCAACAGCTCGACCAACAGCGCTTCCTTGTTGGGGAAGTGCCGATAAATAGCGGGTCCACTGACACCGACCGCTGCGCCGATGTCTTCCAGCCGCACCGCCAGATACCCGCGCTCGGCCACCAGCCGTTCGGCAGCGGCGATCAGTTGGCTGCGTCGATCCGACTTCGCCCTGCTGCGACGCGTGGTGGCAGGCGTGGAGGCGACCATCGGCTCCCTCCAACCCGCTGGTAGACATTTCGGTTAATCGTGACTAACATACCATGAGTTAGTCGTCATTAACTCAAACGAACGGGTTTTCCGATGGTACCGCGCGCATCACACCGCGACGAGCACCTCGCGCTTGTCGATCGGCTGCACACGAAGCTGGCCGCCGCGGCGCTCGGCGGTCCTGAACGCGCCCGCGAACGCCACGTCAGCCGCGGCAAGCTGCTGCCGCGCGATCGCGTGGACGGTCTGCTCGACCCCGGTAGCCCCTTCCTGGAACTCGCGCCGCTGGCGGCCGACGGTATGTACGACGACGAATGCCCCGGCGCGGGAATGATCGCGGGCATCGGGCGTGTGTCCGGCCGCGAATGCATGATCGTGGCCAACGACGCGACGGTGAAGGGCGGCACTTACTACCCGATTACCGTCAAGAAGCACCTGCGCGCACAGGAGATCGCTGGACAGAACCGGCTGCCGTGCATCTATCTGGTCGACTCCGGTGGCGCGTTCCTGCCGCGGCAGGACGAGGTGTTCCCCGACCGCGAGCACTTCGGTCGCATCTTCTACAACCAGGCCAACCTGTCCGCTGAAGGCATCCCGCAGATCGCGGCCGTGCTCGGGTCGTGCACGGCAGGCGGTGCGTACGTGCCCGCGATGAGCGACGAGGCGGTGATCGTCCGCAACCAGGGCACCATTTTCCTTGGCGGCCCGCCGCTGGTGAAGGCCGCGACCGGCGAGGTGGTGACGGCCGAAGAGCTCGGCGGCGGAGACCTGCATTCCAAAACATCGGGCGTCACAGACCATTTGGCCCATGACGACCGTGATGCCCTGCGGATCGTGCGGCGCATCGTCGCCACTCTGGGACCACGGACAGAACTGCCGTGGGAGGTTGCGCCGACGGTGGACGCGCCCGCTGATCAGGCAGAGCTCTACGACGTCGTCCCGGTCGATCCGCGCGTACCTTATGACGTGCACGAGGTCATCACGCGGATTGTCGACGGCGGCGACTTCGCCGAGTTCAAGGCCGAATATGGCAGCACCTTGGTAACCGGTTTCGCCCGCATTCACGGCCATCCTGTCGGCATCGTGGCGAACAACGGCGTTCTCTTCGGTGAATCCGCCTTGAAGGGCGCGCATTTCATCGAGTTGTGCGACAAGCGGAGCACGCCGCTGCTGTTCCTGCAGAACATCTCGGGCTTCATGGTGGGCCGCGACTATGAGGCAGGCGGCATCGCCAAGCACGGGGCCAAGATGGTGACCGCGGTCGCGTGCGCGCGGGTACCGAAGCTGACCGTGGTCATCGGCGGCTCCTACGGCGCCGGTAACTACTCGATGTGCGGGCGAGCGTATTCCCCACGCTTCCTGTGGATGTGGCCCAACGCGCGTATCTCGGTAATGGGCGGTGAGCAGGCCGCCTCGGTGCTCGCCACCGTTCGCGGCGAGATGACAGCCGAAGAGGAAGAGAAATTCAAGGCCCCGATCCGTCAGCAGTACGAGGACCAGGGCAACCCTTACTACTCGACAGCCCGGATCTGGGACGACGGCGTGATCGATCCGGCTGACACGAGGACTGTTCTCGGTTTGGCGCTTTCGGTTGTCGGGCAGACTCCGCTGGAGTCGGTCTCCTACGGCGTATTCCGGATGTAGAAAGCAATGGGTATGGAAGAACTGCGCACTGTTCTGATTGCCAACCGCGGTGAGATCGCCGTTCGCGTCATTCGCACGCTTCGCGCGATGGGTATCCGGTCGGTCGCGGTGTTCAGCGACGCCGACGTCGACGCCCGCCACGTCGCCGAGGCTGATGTCGCCGTCGGCATCGGGCCCGCCCCGGCGCGGCAGAGCTACCTCAACATCGCCGCCGTCGTCGCGGCCGCGAAGCGCACCGGTGCGCAGGCCGTTCATCCTGGATACGGATTCCTGTCGGAGAACGCCGAATTCGCGGCAGCTCTGCAGGCCGCCGGCATCGTGTTCATCGGGCCCCCCGCCGCGGCGATCCAGACGATGGGCGACAAGATCGCCGCGAAGGCCGCGGTATCGGCGTTCGGCGTGCCGGTGGTTCCCGGGGTCTCCCGGCCCGGCCTCACCGATGCCGATCTGATCGCCGGCGCCGACGAGGTCGGATATCCGGTGCTGGTCAAGCCGTCAGCCGGTGGCGGCGGCAAGGGCATGCGGGTGGTTCATCAACCATCGGAGTTGGCCGCCGCACTGGCCAGCGCCCGTCGCGAGGCGGCGTCGGCGTTTGGTGACGACACGCTGTTCATCGAGCGGTTCGTGTTGAACCCCAGGCACATTGAGGTCCAGGTCCTGGCCGACGGGTACGGCAATGTCGTGCACCTCGGCGAGCGTGAATGCAGCCTGCAGCGGCGCCACCAGAAGGTCATCGAGGAAGCGCCGTCGCCACTGCTCGACGAGGCGACACGTGCGCGTATCGGCGCGGCTGCCTGTGACACCGCCCGTAGCGTGGACTACACCGGCGCGGGCACCGTCGAATTCATCGTCTCGGCCGACCGGCCCGACGAGTTCTTCTTCATGGAGATGAACACGCGCCTTCAGGTCGAGCACCCGGTCACCGAAATGGTCACCGGCATCGACTTGGTCGAACAGCAGGTGCGGATCGCGGCGGGCGAGAAGCTGCCGATCGCTCAGGACGACATCACCATGACCGGGCACGCCATCGAGGCCCGCGTGTACGCCGAGGACCCGGCGCGTGGGTTCCTGCCCACCGGCGGCCAGGTGCTCGACCTCGCCGAGCCCGAAGGACCTGGCGTCCGTGTGGATTCCGGCTTGGCCCGCGGCACGGTGGTCGGTAGTGATTACGACCCGATGCTCGCCAAGGTCATCGCCCACTCCGGTGACCGCGCGGGTGCATTGCGCGCGCTGGACCGAGCATTGGCCGACACCGCCGTCCTCGGGGTCACCACCAACATCGAGTTCCTGCGCTTCCTGCTCGCCGACTCCGACGTCGTCGCCGGCCGCCTGGACACCGGACTGCTGGACCGCCGGACACCCGACTACCTTCCGGCTCAGCACGGCGACGACGAGTTGATCGCCGCCGCGGCCCACAAATGGCTGCGCGCCTGGCCCGCACCGGTCGGTGACCTGTGGGAGGTGCCGTCGGGATGGCGGATGGGGGAGCGTGCGCCGACGACGTTCCGCTTGCACGCAGGTGAGCGCACCGACCACGTCTACTTCACCGGCGCACCGACCGACGCCACCGCGCTGGTTGAGCACGGCGAATCGCATTCCGTCGCAGCGACTCTCGACGGTGACCGGTTGGCGCTCATTCTGGACGGAGTGCGCACCGAGTACCTCGTCGCGGTCACCGACGGTCAGATCTGGCTTTCCGGCCGCGGCCGTACGGCAGTGGTCGAGGAAGTGCGGGAAGCGCCGGTCCGGCCCGACGAGGAGCACAGCGGCGACGCCGAGCTCACCAGTCCGATGCCCGGTTCGGTTGTCGCCGTTGGAGTCGCGGACGGCGAGCGCGTCGAGGCAGGCACCGTCGTGGCCACCGTCGAGGCCATGAAGATGGAACACGCGCTGGCCGCGCCGGTTGACGGCGTGGTCGAACTACTCGTCGCCGTGGGCGACCAGGTCAAGGTGGGCCAGCCACTGGCCAGAATCATCACGAAAGAAGAAGCACATGACTGACTTTCTTGCCACCGGGATGCTGCCCGACGACTACGAGCAGCTCGCCAAGACGGTGCGCGACTTCGCCCAGAGCGTGGTGGCACCCGTGGCGGCCAAGCACGACGAGGAGCACTCCTTCCCGTACGAGGTGGTGTCCGGTATGGCCGACATGGGCCTGTTCGGGCTGCCGTTCCCCGAGGAGTACGGCGGGATGGGCGGCGACTACTTCGCGTTGTGCCTGGCGCTCGAGGAACTCGGCAAGGTCGACCAGAGCGTGGCGATCACGTTGGAGGCCGGCGTCTCGTTGGGCGCGATGCCGGTGTACCGCTTCGGAAACGAGGCGCAGAAACAGGAGTGGCTGCCACTGTTGGCCAGCGGCAAGGCACTCGGCGCGTTCGGCCTCACCGAACCGGGCGGCGGCACCGACGCCGGGGCGACCAAGACCACTGCCAAGATGGATGGATCAACGTGGGTCATTAATGGCAGCAAGCAGTTCATCACAAACTCCGGCACCGACATCACCAAGCTCGTCACGGTCACCGCCGTCACCGGTGAACGCGAGGACGGCGGCAAGGAGATCTCGTCGATCCTGGTGCCCGTTCCCACACCGGGATTCACGGCAGAACCCGCGTACAACAAGGTCGGCTGGAACGCGTCGGATACTCATCCCTTGAGCTTCGACGACGTGCGGGTACCTGCCGAGAACCTGCTCGGCGAGCGCGGCCGCGGCTACGCCAACTTCCTGCGCATCCTCGACGAGGGACGCATCGCGATCGCCGCACTGTCGGTCGGCGCCGCGCAGGGCTGCGTCGACGAGAGCATCAAATACGCCAAGGAGCGCACGGCGTTCGGTCAGGCCATCGGTTCCAACCAGGCCATCGCGTTCAAGATCGCGCGTATGGAGGCCCGCGCCCACACCGCGCGCACGGCCTACTACGACGCGGCGGCGCTGATGTTGTCCGGCAAGCCGTTCAAGAAGCAGGCCGCGATCGCCAAACTGGTGGCCAGCGAGGCCGCGATGGACAACGCCCGTGACGCTACCCAGATCTTCGGCGGCTACGGTTTCATGAACGAGTTCACTGTGGCGCGCCACTACCGCGACAGCAAGATCCTCGAGATCGGGGAGGGGACAACGGAGGTGCAGTTGATGCTCATCGCCCGGCAGGCCGGCCTGTGACCGACGGACCCGTCGTCGAACAGCGTGGCCTGTGGTTCGAGGAGTTCGAACCCGGTACCACGTATCTGCACCGCCCCGGCCGCACGATCACCGAGACCGACAACGTGTTGTTCACGACGTTGACGATGAACACCCAAGCGCTGCACCTGGACGCGGCGTTCGCCGATGCGTTGCCGCCTTTTCATGCGCGGCTGGTCAATTCGATGTTCACCCTGTCGACCTTGGTGGGGTTATCGGTCGCGCAGCTGACTCAGGGCACCATCGTGGCAAACCTAGGCTTTTCCGAAATCGCGTTTCCCAAACCGCTCTTCCACGGCGACACGTTGTACGCCGAGACGCTGGTGACCGAAAAGCGCGAATCCAAGAGCCGGCCCGGCGAAGGCGTCGTCACGCTCGCGCACACGGCGCGGAACCAGCACGGTGACGTGGTTGCCACAGCCGTCCGAAAGACCATGGTGCGCAAGCGTCCCGGCGGAGAGAAGTAATGGCGCTCAAGCAGACGGGGCCGGCATGGCTGTTCTGCCCGGCCGACCGCCCTGAGCGGTTCGCAAAGGCCGCTGCTGCCGCCGATGTCGTGATCCTCGACCTCGAGGACGGTGTCGCGGCCAAGGACAGGGAAGCGGCCCGCACCGCATTGATCGAGACGCCGCTTGACCCGGACCGCACAGTGGTCCGTATTAATCCGAGCGCGACGGCGGACCATCAACTGGACCTGGAGGCGCTATCGCGCACCTCGTACACCACCGTCATGCTCGCGAAAACCGAAGACCCACAACAGATACGCGACCTCGCACCACTGGACGTGGTGGTGCTCATCGAAACGCCATTGGGCGCGCTGGCCGTGGCCGAATTGGCACGCATGGACAACGCCATGGCCTTGATGTGGGGTGCCGAGGACTTGTTCGCGGTGCTGGGTGGTACGGCCAACCGGTATCCGGACGGGTCCTATCGCGAAGTGGCCCAGCATGTGCGATCGCAGACACTGTTGGCCGCCAAGGCGCAGGGGCGGATGGCGCTGGATTCGGTGTATCTGGACATCAAGAACCTCGACGGTCTACGCGGCGAGGTCGATGACGCAGTGGCGGTCGGCTTCGACGCCAAGGTCGCCATTCATCCGTCGCAGGTCGCCGTTATTCGAGCCGGCTACGCGCCGACGCCCGAACAGGTGGAATGGGCGCGAGCCGTGTTGGAGACGGCGGCTCGCGAACGGGGCGTATTCCAGTACGACGGCCAGATGGTCGACGCTCCCGTGCTTCGGCGCGCGGAACGCATCGTTGCGCTCGCACCGAAGGATGGCGACTAGAAGCCGCTGGTTCGTGCCCGGCTCGGAGCGACAACACGCTGACCTGCAGTGAAAGCAATATCTTGTCGCTCAGAGACGGGCAAGCTGAACGGCAACCCGGCCGTCGCCAACAACGAGCGTTGTACCACCTGCCCGCCTCCACGCGCCTCGCCGCACCCGACGAACGCACCCAGCAGATCCGGATCCGTCAACAACACGTCCTCGCCGCGGCCCGCGATGAGCGGGGCGTCGCTCGATCCGAGCGCATAATGGGAAGTGCCCCAGTGCTGCGGCGAGCAGAGCGCATCGTCGAGCTAGCACCCCACCCCGGTGGCTAGCTGACAGCCCCTCACCAGGGGTTTTGCTCTGACCGCCTCCGCGCTGAGCACCTCGCGGTCTGACGGCGGAACATGCCGTCACCGAAAAGGAGGCGGTATGGCTGAGGTATCTGCGGCGCCCGCGCCGGTGGCATCTGCGGCGCCCGCGCCGGTGGCATCTACGGCGCCCGCGCCGGTGGCCGTCGACTTGGAGCCGATCCAACTTGTCGCCCCCGACGGGACACCGACGTCTGAGAGCCGCTACAGCCGGGATCTTCCACCCGAGACGCTGAGCTGGCTATACGAGATGATGGTCGTCACGCGCGACCTCGACATTGAGCTCGTCAACCTGCAGCGGCAGGGTGAACTCGCACTGTTCGCGTCCTGCCGGGGCCAAGAGGCCGCCCAGATCGGGGCGGCGGCGTGCCTGCGCAAGACCGACTGGCTGTTTCCGCAATACCGAGAGATCGGCGCGTTCCTGCTGCGTGGCATCACGCCGGGGCAGATGGGCGCTGTCTGGCGTGGCAAGTGGCACGGCGGTCTCGAATTCACCAAGAAGTGTGTCGCACCGATCGCCATTCCGATCGGCACGCACGGCTTGCACGCGGTCGGAGCGGCAATGGCCGCGCAACGACTGGGCGAGGATTCGGTGACCGTGGCATTCCTCGGCGACGGCGCCACCAGCGAGGGCGACGCGCATGAGGCGTTCAACCTCGCCTCGGTGTACAAGGCGCCCTGCGTGTTCTTCATCCAGAACAATCAGTGGGCGATCTCGGTGCCCGTCGCCCATCAGATGGCCGGCCCGTCGATCGCACACCGGGCGATCGGCTATGGGATGCCCGGCATCCGGGTCGATGGCAACGACGTGCTCGCCTGCTACGCGGTGATGACCGAGGCCGCCGAGCGGGCACGCGAGGGCGGCGGTCCGACGCTGATCGAAGCCATCACCTATCGGGTTGGTCCGCACACGACGTCAGATGACCCGACCCGGTATCGCTCACAGGAGGAGGTGGATCGCTGGATAGCGCTCGACCCAATTACGCGGTACCGCAACTATCTACAGTCCGTCGGTGTTTGGACGGAGCGTTTGGAGGAGAGGGTTGCCGCCAGGTCGAAGCGCATACGTAGCGAGCTGCGTGGGTCGATCGTCGGCGGCGAAGACATCGACATCACCGAGATGTTCGACACCGTCTACCACGACATCACCCCGACACTAGCGGATCAGCGTCAACAGCTGCTGGCCGAATTGGCGAAGGAGGCCTGACATGACGCAGATCATCGAACGACCCCCGATGCACGGCGACGATGCGCCGGAGCCGCGCGGGCCGATGTTGACGGCTGTACCAACGGCGCCGACGTTGACCATGGTGCAGGCGATCAACCGAGCGCTGCACGACGCGATGGCTGCCGACGAGCGAGTGCTGGTGTTCGGTGAAGACGTCGCCAAGCTCGGCGGCGTGTTCCGGGTGACCGAGGGCCTGGCCGAAACCTTCAGTGACCAACGATGTTTCGACACGCCACTGGCAGAGTCGGCGATCGTCGGCATCGCGATCGGCTTCGCAATTCGCGGGTTTGTGCCCGTTCCTGAAATCCAGTTCGACGGCTTCTCCGCCCCGGCATTCGATCAGGTGGTCAGCCACTTGGCGAAGTACCGCATGCGTACCCGCGGCGACGTGGACATGCCGGTCACAATTCGCATTCCGTCGTTCGGCGGGATTGGTGCGGTGGAGCATCATTCGGAGTCCACGGAAAGCTACTGGCTGCACACCGCGGGGCTGAAAGTGGTGGTGCCGTCGACGCCGTCTGACGCGTATTGGCTGCTGCGGCAATCAATCACAAGCCGCGATCCGGTGCTCTACCTCGAACCCAAGCGCCGGTACTGGGCGAAGGAACCCGTCGACACCCACACGCCGGCGCTGCCGATCGGGCGGGCGGCGATCAGACGCCCCGGCGAGGACGTCACGGTGCTGACGTACGGCCCGCTCGTCGCAACCGCTCTGAGCGCTGCGCAGTTGGCCGCTGATCGCTGGAGCCTCGAAGTCGTCGACCTGCGGTCGTTGAACCCGCTCGATTTCGACACCGTCGCGGAGTCCGTGCGAAGAACCGGACGTGCCGTGGTGATGCACGAGGGCCCGCGGACATTGGGCTTCGGCGCGGAGCTGGCCGCGCGCATACAGGAGGAGCTGTTCTACGACCTGGAGGCGCCGGTGTTGCGTGCCACCGGTTTTGACACGCCATATCCGCCGGCACGGCTGGAGAAGTTGTGGCTGCCCGGCCCGGACCGGCTGCTGGACTGCGTCGAGCGGGTGATGGAACAGCCATGAGCGCCGTACGGGAGTTTCTCGTCCCTGACTTGGGTGAAGGCCTCGAGGACGCGACCATCACCAGTTGGAGCGTCGCGGTTGGCGACGAGGTCGAGTTGAACCAGACGCTGTGCACGGTCGAAACGAACAAGGCCGAGGTCGAGATACCCAGTCCGTACGGCGGTCGCATCGTCGAACTCGGTGGCGCCGAAGGGGAGACGCTCGATGTCGCCGCCGTTCTGGTGCGCATTGCCACCTCCGAGGCCGAGACTGCTCCGTCACAGAACGGCAGCCCTAAGCGCAAGCCGGTACTGGTTGGCTATGGCGCGGACGACGAGATGGACAGCAGCAGGCGGGGATCCGTCGGTGCACGCCCGCGCGCCAAGCCGCCGGTGCGGAAGCTCGCCGCCGAGCTGAATGTGGACCTGTCGCGTGTGGCGGGGTCGGGTGCGGATGGAATCATCACGCGCGAGGATGTCCTCGCTGCGGCGGGCAGGACGGCGCCGAGTCCCGACATGGCGAGGGTGCGCGGTGTGCAGGCCGAGATGGCACATCGAATGACCCTCTCGCGCAGGGAAATACCGGACGCGCATGCGAGCATCCAAGTCGACTGCACAGGGTTGTTGGCGTTGCGTGACCGGATGCGTGACGCCTCAGGCGATGAGTTGGCGATCACGCCGTTCGTGCTGACACTGCGGCTGTTGGCGATCGCGTTGCGCCATCATCCGAACCTGAACTCGACTTGGGTCGAGACCACAGACGGCCCGCAGATCCACCTGCACGCGGCGGTCCATATGGGCTTTGGCGTAGCGGCACCACGTGGCCTACTGGTACCCGTCGTCAGCGATGCGCAAGACAAGACCACACGGGAACTGGCCGACGTGGTGTCCCGGCTCATCGGCGATGCACGGGCCGGCACCCTCAAGCCGTCCGAATTGCAGGGCTCGACGTTCACGGTGTCGAACTTCGGCGCGCTGGGGTTGGACGACGGCGTTCCGGTGATCAACTACCCGGAAGCGGCCATTCTCGGAATGGGTTCACTGAAGCCGCGGCCTGTCGTCGTCGACGGTCAGGTGGTCGCGCGGCCCACTATGTCGTTGACGTGTGCCTTCGACCATCGCATCGTCGATGGCGCTCAGGCGGCGGCGTTCCTGAGCGAGTTGCGCGATCTCATCGAGGCGCCGGGGCTGGCGCTGATGGATCTGTGATCAACAGGGGTCGCCGTCAGGCGTGAAGTACGGCACGCCCTCTTCCGTGTAGCACGGTATTTCGCCGGGGTAGTACGCCGTGTGGGACGACACGATGGCCGCCGCCGCGGCGTCACCGGCGATGTTGGTGCACCCACCGACCGAGAAATGGCGCCCGCCACCGGCCGCGCACACATCGGCGTTGGCTGCCGGTGCGATGACCACCGGAACTGCGGCCATCCCCGCGGCCGTGATCAGCACTGCTGCCAGCTTCTTCATTTGACGCTCCCCTCCTGATGCGGGCAATGACCTTGGAGCTTATGCCGTATTCAGGACATTCCGGGTCACTTTCGCTGTGCAGCGGCGAGTCTCTGGGCGAACTCGGGTGAGGTGATCGAGTCGGCCTGGGGGCCGATCTCGGTGTCGACGGCGATCTGGTGCTGTTCGGTGTCGATGACGCCCGGGTTGGCGGTCGCGCGCATGGACGCCTTGGTGGCGATGACGACGTCGCGCGGCGCGGCGGCCGGGCCGGCGGCCAGTTCACGCGCGGCGGCCACTGGATCATCGGCGATCTTGAGCGCAAGCCCGTACCGCACGGCGGCTTCGGCGTCGAAGCGCATGCCGAACAGCAGTGAGGCGCGGGCGGCTTGTGGGCCGACCGCGCGCTGCAACATCCACGTCGCACCACCGCCGGGATGAATACCCAGCTTCTGGAATCGGGGATCGAAAAGTGCTGCGGGACCGGCGATTCGGACGTCGGCGGCCAGCGCGAGGTTCAACCCGGCGCCGACGGCAGCTCCGTTGACCGCCGCGATCGTCGGCAGCGCGCAGTTGGCCACCGCAAGGAAACCGTCGTAGATAACTCGCAGCCCGTCCTCGGTAGCGGCGCCGAGTGCGGTCAGATCGGCGCCCGCGCAGAACGCCTTGCCTGCGCCGGTCACGATCAGCGCGTGCACATCGGGGTTGGCTTCGGCGGCGTCGACGGCGGCGCGCAGGGCGGCCGAAATCTGAGCGGTGACGGCATTGCGCCGCTCGGGATCGTTGACCGTGATGAGCGCGACGTGATCGTCGACTTGGACCAGTACTGGATCGGGCACGGCCTCAGCCTAATGACCCGGTCTACGGCCAGCGATAGTGGTGATGATGATGGCAAGCGCAATAGCGCCGGCGGTCACACCGGTAGTGGTGGGCCAACCGAACCATCCGACCGCGGCCGCACCGAATGCGGCGCCGAGGCCGCCGCCGACGAAGTAGATGAACATGTAGGCGCTGTTGAACCGGGCAGGCGCGGCAGGGTCGATCGCCAGAACGGTGCTCTGGTTCGCTACTTGAGCGGCGAACAGACCGGCATCGAAGAGCCCAAGGCTGATCAGGGTGAGGGCGGTGTTGGACAGCCAGGCGCCGAGCGTCGCTGCGGCGGCGAGCGAGACGACAAGTCCGGCTAGGACCACTTTGCGCGCTCCGACCCTATCCGTCCACGAGCCGGCGACGCGGGTCGCGGCAATACCCAGCAGCCCGGCAAATGCGAACAGGCCAATGCGCTCGGACGAATACGAAAACGGCGGCTGCGACAGCGCGACCGCAAGACCCGCCCAGACGGCGCAAAACGCGAAGAACCAAAGCGCTCCACGCGCAGCCGCGAGCCGAAGCGCATGAAACCGGACAAACAGACCTGGGAGCCCGCGAAGCGTCGCGAGGTAGCCCGTGGTGGCGCTCCCGGCCGTGCCTGGCAGCACCAAGAAGGCCAACACCGCCACTGTGGCACATGCGCTGGCCAAGGCGAGAAGGGTTCCACGCCAGCCGATCTCGTCGTCGAGCCAGCCGCCGACGATCCGCCCCGCCAGGATGCCCGCCGAGATTCCCGCCGTAACAAGCCCCAGGATCGTGGCACGCCGCTGAGGGTTCGCGAAACGTCCTGCGATCGAACTGAATTGCGCGCCGACCGATGATCCGGCGCCGATCAGACCAGTGGTGAGGCCGAGCATCCATGATGTGCCGGCGACAGCACTGACGGCCAACCCGACGGCGAGCGCACCGAATTGTGTTGCCAGCACTCGCCTTGGCGGAAACCGGTCAACGAGCGGGACGAGCAGGGCGAGTCCCAACAGATACCCGAGTGGTCCACATGCCAGGGCCACACCAATCGTTGCGATCGAGGCATGCAGGGAGCCGGCGACGTCCGCGATCGCTGGCTGCAGCGGATAGATGCTGGAGGTGCCCAGCGCGGCCGCCAGCGCCATGAACGATACGACCGGGGTTCGTAGGATCTCGACACGAGCGTCCGAGATAACGTCGGTTTGCATGTCACCGACGGTAGGAAGGTGACCGCCCATGATGCTGGCGGAAAACAGACACCACCGTCGAGCCGGCGATCGTCAAGTCACCGAGCGGACCAAAGACGGTCGCGCACAGGCGTATTGGGGTATTGGCGAAAGTCAGCCTGCAGGCGGAGGCGGCACCAGTGGAGGCGCACCCGGCGCGGGCGGGGGCGGCGCGTCCGCCGGGTCGGGCAGGAATTGACCCAGCCCGGGCGGAACGTTGGTCCCGGGCAGCGGCGCGGTACCTGGCAGCGGCTCACCGAGCTGTTGTTGTGGCATCTGGCCCAGCAGCCCGCCCTTGAGCATGCCTGCGCGGTACATGTCGATGTACCGGCCGAACCACTCCCGACGGCTCACATCCGCGTTCTCGTCGCCCGGAGCGACGTCAAACTGCTCGCCCTGGCCGGGTGCCGAGGGTTTCAGGTTTTGGCCCAGCCCGTATCCGTTGTTGAACGGATTGAGATTCGGCGGAGTGCCCGGATTGGCGCCCGGTATCGCGGGCAACGGGTTCTGGCCGAGAACGGTCGCCTGGTCAAGACCGACGACCGGCGGGGCGCCGAGTGCGCCCGGGACATCGGCGGGCGGTAGCCCGTTCTGCGCCAGCACATTGAGCCCGTTCGGCCCGAGCGGCGCGCCGACCACTGGCACCGTTGGACCGGGGGGAGGTGGAGGCGCGGGTTCCCCCGGCAGGGGAATCGGGTCAGGTGGTGGAGGGTCGGCAGCGGCGGTCGCCGCGAAGGCGACCGCCGCTCCGAAGGCGACCAAACCTACTGCCGCAACGTTCGCGACCGCATTCTTAGCGAGGACTATGCGATCTCGATCAATCATGGCGAATGGTCTTCTCTCCCTTAGTGATCGGTGCTCGACTCAGACGGCCTTGGTGACGCCGTAGTACGCCACCACGTCGTCGGTGTCTTCGGTCGCGCTTGTCAGCGTCGCGTACGACCTCAGGAACGACTGACCGACGCAGCCGTCGACCTTGATGTGGGTGTCCTTCAGGGTGACACGCACAGGCGCGGTCTTGTAATCCTTTTTGTCGACGGTGACTGTGGACACGGTGCCGGGCTTGGCGTGGATCTCAATCGTTCCCGAGATCGGGAACGACACGCCGGTCGGCACGATACCGCCGGTAAGCGATGAGCCGGACGTGCTGATGCCCGCTTGGCCGATGAGCCTGACCTGACCGAGTTCGATGCCGCACCCGATTTGATAGCCGGCCTCCAGCGTCCCGCCCTTCAGACTGGTTTTGCCCTTGCCGGTCACCGTTCCGGTGAATGTGCCGGCGACGAGGTACTCGCGCGACGAAACCGCAGTCGTGAGCGGTGCCACCGGCAGCTGCGTCTCGTCCTTGGCCACCACCGTCAACACCCAACCATCTGGAGTTGTCACGATCCCCGGTTCGGCCGAAGCCACCACGCCGTTGTCCGGCGGAGGCCCGTCTTCCGGGTCAGCCAGCGCGAGGGGTGCCGTCGCGATCGGCATCACCATGCAAGCAGTCAATGCGGCAATACGATTCAACATGTTTTTCTTCCGTTCGAGTTCGACAGGGGTCAGACGGCCTTGGTGACGCCGAGGTAGGTGATGACGTCGTCGGTGTTGTCGGTCGAGCTCGTCAGGGTTGCGTACGAGCGGATGAACGACTGGCCGGCGCACTGGTCGGTCTTGATGCGGACGCCGGTGATCGTGATGCGGGTCGTGGTGCCCTTGAACTTCTTCTTGTCGATGGCAACCGTCGTCACCGTGCCGGGCTTCAGGTAAACCTTGCCCTGCAGGCTGACGCCGAAACCGGCGGTGCCATTGGTGAACGGAATGTTAATGCCGGGCGTGAAGCTGGCGCCGGGGTTGATCTCGACTTCGTCGGAGATGATGCCGCAACCGATCTGCTCGCCGGCCTCGAACGAACCGCCGGTCAGCTTGGTCTTGCCGCCGCCGGTGATCTTGCCCGTGAAGGTGCCGGCCACGAGGTATTCGCGTGAGGAGATGGCGGTGGTCAGCGGCGCCACCGGCAGCTGGGTCTCATTGCTACCAACGACCTCGAGGTGCCAGCCGTCCGGTGTATCAAGGATTCCGGGAGGGGCCGAGGGCACCGCGCCCTCGGGCGGGAGCGGGCTGGTGACGGGCACAATCGCCGGATCCGGCGGTGGCGGGGGGTCGGCCAACGCGAGGGGCGCAGTCCCGACCGGGACCAGCATGCAAGCAGCCACTGCGGCAAAACGATTCAACATGGGTGTCAAGACGCCTCTCGTGGGGGGTCGGAATCCAAGAGGATCCAACGGATCTGTCGCGAGGGAGCCTCTAATGGTGGAGTTGCCAAACGGTGAACGGACTGGAAACAACTGGCGCCTGATTTCCATCGAGTAAGCGTCTCTGGGCTGCAGTCTCATCCGCGGCTTAAGCGGTCTCAATCAAATCCACAGCCGCAGGACAGCCAATGGACGGCGATTGGAAATCACACGTTTGGCAGGTGTTCACCTTTCGGACACCTAGTCAATCGACCGTAGTTCGAGTTACTGCCCTCGAGACTGGACGGGGCTCGTCGACGTGGGTTTGGCTGCCGGCAATGCGTGCCGGCAGGTGGAGCAAAACCAACCAGCTAACCCTGCGAGACCGACTACCTTGGAGGAAACGTTGAGTTCATCTCACGTATGTGAGCGAGCGCTGGCTACATCTGTCATCGCGTTCGCCATCGGAATGACGGTCATTCCGACCGCCTCAGCGGACGATGTCACCGTCGATGGGTCGTCACCGGGCCCGGTGGTGGTGCAGGTGGCCCCCGGGCCGACTGCGGACAACGCCGATCCCGCCGCGCTGGCGGCCTGCGCTCAGTTCGCCCAGGTGCTCGACGGCTCATCCGCCTATTACGGGGATTTCGCCGACTCTTTCGAAGGCTCCGACTATTCAGACCCCGCTGTCACTAGCAGCAACTCGGTGGGCCGGACCGCGCTGCGCGAATCCGCCGCACTCGCGATGAGCACCGCGAATACGCCAGGATTGCCGCCGGATATCGCCGATCCGATGCGGACTTGGTCGATGGGCGCAACCAAGCTGCTCGTCAAGATGGGTCTGCGCATTCCGGGCGACAGCTTGAACAGCACGGCGAATGAGATGAACGACAACGCAACCAAGGTCCAAGTGGCGTGCGCCGCAGCCGGCACGCACGCCTGATTCCGGTGAAGCACTTTCTTATTGGGGTGGTGGCGCTCAGCGCCGTGGTTACCGGCTGCGGGGGTGGAGCCGCGTCGAACGCATCAGAACCACAGAAGCTGGTGCCGGACTCCGCGCTCACTGGATTGCTCCTGAGCGCCGACGACATCAACGCCATCATGGGGACCAGCGGGATGACACCGCATCCGCCTGCCACGCAGATGGGCGATCACCGCAATCTTCTGCCGAACCTGGATTGCCTGGGCGTCTGGCAGGTCAACGAAGCACCGATCTACGAGTCCAGTCACTGGAAGTCCGTTCGCCAGCAGATGCTTCGGGTGCCGGACAACGACGAATGGGACTCGCTTGTCGTGCAATCGGTTGTGTCGTACCGCACGGCCGATGGAGCGCGGGGATTCTTCACCGAGTCTGCAGACCGATGGTCGAAATGCACGAACCACAACGTGAATATCCAACTCAATGGCCAGATGTTGCCGAAGTGGCACAGTGGCGATTTGATGAAGACCGACAACCTGCTTGCGATGCCGTATACGCGGACCAGTGGTGACCAGACCAAGTCGTGCCAGCGGGCGCTGGCGCTCGCGGCCAACCTGATCCTCGATATTCAAGCATGCAAGCCGCAGCAGCAAGCCGCCGTTACGCAAGCCACCGACATCGCCGCCAAGATCGAGTCGAAACTTCCCCGGTAGGTTAGGTTTTGGCCCACCGCAACAGATACCGGTAGTAGACCGCCCGACGCCCCGGGCAGCGCTTCGTCCACGGTGCGCCTGATCTCGTCCAGGCCCTCGCGTGGATCGGCGACTACGACGCCGATGTTACGGGTCTCCGAGTCCAGCCAGGAGCCGACGCGTGCGGCGGGGACGCGCAACACATCCCAAATCCAGTCGCGCACAGACTTATCGGCTTGTTACGCGGCGGCGCCGGTCGTGTCGTTACCCGTCTGCCCGCCGGTGCCTGCAGTGCCGGTGGACGACTCAGTGGATGGGGTGTTCTCCGTCGTCGGCTTTGGCTTTGGCGTGGGCGTGGCGGTCGAAGTGCTTGTTGTCCCAACGGTTTCCGATTCGCCGCCAGATGTCTTCTGCTCGCCGGCTTGCTGCGGGACGGCCTTCTCGCTGTCGCGCACGACGTTGGTCAACGGCTTCGGCTTGTCCTTGATAGTGACTTCAGAGTCCTTCTCTGCGGACGTTTGC
>NZ_DATENY010000130.1:0-86022 GCF_035274705.1 Mycobacterium sp.
GTCTAGACCTCACCAACGTGTCGAGCACCCTCCAGCCAAGCTCGGCCTCGGTGTCGACAGAACTGAACGTGCGCTCGTATACCCAAGTTGTTCGCCGCCATCACTAGCTTCGCCGGTCTGCGATATTCCTCTGCTGCCACGTGACGATGACCCCGATGGCAGCGACGAGCCCTACAACGAGCGTCACCCACGCTTGCGCTGGCACAGCGCAAAGACCCCCGTCCTCTCCAACCTGAGGGCAGGCTATCGCGCAGGTCTGACAGCTTCGCTGGGCGCTTACGTTGTCCTTGACGTGCGACGTGCGCGAGCGACCGCGTTTGTACGGAATTCGACGGCGTGTCGTGTGCAGACACGCACGCTCGCGGGAGTGGGCAGTGCTACATGGGGTTCTGACGGAGGTAGCCGTACACCGCGGAGAAGTTGTGGTTGACCTCGTCTGGGATGGGCGCCGGACCGCCGAGAGCTCTTGCGCCCCAGGCGATCTGAGCAGTGCGCTCTACCAGCGCGGTGACATGCAATGCCTTATCGGGTCGTGGACCGACCGCTACTAGCCCGTGGTTCGCGATCAACGCGGCGGCCCGGCCCTCGAGGGCCTTCACCGCGTTTGTGCCGACATCGGGTGATCCCGACGCGGCGTACTCGGCGCAGCGGATCTCCCCGCCGCAGTAGACCGCGAACTCGTCGACGGCTGCCGGAATGGGCTGATGGGCGACGGCGAACATCGTCGCCCACACCGGGTGGCTGTGGATGACGCTGCCGATGTCGTCGAACGCCTGATAGCACGCCAGGTGCAGCTTCATCTCCGACGAGGGTGAACGGCCGTCCGTGGCCGCCAGTACCGCGCCGTCCGGATCGACGAGCACCAGGTCCTCGAGCGTCATCTCGGCGTAGTCGACGGACGACGGCGTGATGACGATGTTGCCGTCCTCCCGGCGGGCCGAGATGTTGCCGGCTGTTCCCTCGACCAGGCCACGCCGCAACATGTCCTTGGCCGCGGCCAGTACCGCCGCCTCCGGATTATCGACGAACCTCATGTGGCCAGCACCTCCGGGTTGACGATATGCGTCGGCGTGCGTCCGGACAGGAGCGCCTCGATGCCGTCGGCGACGATCTGCGCCTGTCGTGCCTCAGTGTTCCACGTCGCCCCACCGATATGGGGCGTCAGGACGACGTTGGGCATGCTCACGAGCGGGTGATAGGTGGGTAGCCATTCGCCGACGAAGTGGTCCAGACCCGCAGCGGCCAGCTTTCCAGACTGCAGGGCGGCGACGAGGGCGTCGGTGTCGTGCAGTTGTGCCCGGGCGGTGTTGAGGAAGACGGCGCCGTCGCGCATCGCCGCGAACTGCGCGCTGCCGATCATCCCGACCGTGTCGTCGGTGACCGGCGCGTGCAGCGAGACGATGTCGGCCTGAGCCAGCAGCTCGTCGAGGCTGTGGCGCGCTTCGTCGTTGTACGGGTCGTACGCGATGACGTTGACGCCGATCCCTTCGAGGCGCCACTTCAGCGCTCGTGCGACGGCGCCGAGACCGACCAGCCCGGCCGTTTGCCCTGCGATCTCCCGCGCCCTGAATCGTTGATAGGGGATGGTGCCGTCGCGAAACACCTGGCCCGCCCGAACATCGGCGTCGGCGGTCAGCAGGTGCCGGGTGGCCGCAAAGAGCAGCGCGATCGCCATCTCGGCTACGGCGTCGGCGTTGCGGCCGGGGGTGTAGAGGACCGGGATCCCCGCATCTGTCGCGCCGCGGATGTCGACGTTGTTCGGGTCTCCGCGAGTGGACGCGATTGCCCGCAGCGGAAGGTCGAACACCGGGACGCCGACCGAATCACTTTCCACCACAAGGACTTCGGCGTTCTCCGCCGACGCCCGCTCGGCCAGCTGTTCGGCGCTGTAGATCCGCAGCGGCGTTTGATCGATCCAGGGGTCGTAGACCACGTCGGCGAGCTGGCGGAGCTTGTCGAAACCCGGGCCACGCAAAGGGGCCGTCACGAGGGCACGAATTCCGGTCACGGTTGCTCATGCTGGCGTACGGTGACCCGCGTGTCAGCCAAAGTCGTCACAATCGGCATCGACATCGGCACGACCGCCGTCAAAGCCGTCGCGGCCGACGAGGACGGCCACGTCGTGGCGAGGACACGAATCCCCCATCGGCTGCGGGTGCCTGCACCCGACCGGCTCGAGCACGATGCCGACGAAGCATGGCGGGGTGGACCCGTTGCGGCACTGCGGCAACTCGGCCGACCCGATGCCAAGGCCGTCGCCGTCACGGCGATGGTGCCGTCGCTGACCGCCGTCGACGACGATGGCAGGCCGATGACACCGGGCCTGCTCTATGGTGACAGCCGGGGAAGGGGAGCGGCGGGCGCCGACACCAAGTTCCTCAGCGGTGAGACCGCCGAGTTCCTGCGCTGGACGGCCCGCGAGGCGCCCGATGCCAAGGGGTACTGGCCCGCCGCGGCGGTGGCCAACCACGCGCTGGCGGGTGAGGCGGTCCTGGACGCCGCCACGGCAAGCACGACCTATCCCTTGTACGACGGCAGCGGTTGGAGCGAGGACGTCTGCGCCGAATGCGGCGTCGCGTCCGACGGCATGCCGCGAGTTGAGCAGACCGGCACAGCGGTGGGCCGGCTGCACGGCACCGACGCCGTGCTGGCCGCCGGTTCCGTCGACGCGCTATGTGAGCAGTTGGTCACCGACGTCACTCGCGACGGTGACGTGGTCGTGCTGTGCGGCACGACGTTGATCGTGTGGGTGACGATTCCCGAATACCGCGACGTGCCCGGCCTGTGGACGCTGCCTCACACGACGGCGGGGAAGTTTCAGATCGGCGGCCCCAGCAATGCCGGCGGGCTGTTTCTCAACTGGGCCAATACCCTTGCGGCCGAAGGTAACTCGACAGTCGAGCCCGGGCGGGTGCCGGTGTGGTCGCCGTATATCCGCGGCGAGCGCACGCCGTACTACGACCCCGATCGTCGGGCGGTGCTCGACGGGTTGAACCTCACCCACGACGGCGCATCCGTGCGGCGGGCCGCCTACGAAGCGTCGGGCTTCGTCGTACGTCAGCTCATCGAGCTGAGCGGGGCGCCCGCGTCGCGCATCGTCGCGACCGGGGGAGGCACCCGCGTCATGGCGTGGATGCAGGCCATCGCGGACGCCACGAGTCTGCCCGTGACGGTGTCGGGTGTCCCGGAGGGAGCTGCGCTGGGCGCGGCGTTCCTCGGCCGCATGGCGGTGGGTCTGGAAACATCGATCACCGACGCCGCGCGGTGGGCATCAACCGAACGCGTCGTCGAACCCGATCCCGTATGGGCGGGCCCGATGCAGGAGAGGTACGCCCGGTTCTTGGAGCTGGGCAAGCTCTAGCGTTTGACCGCGCTGACATAGCTCAGGTCGGCGAAGAATCCGATGGTTTCGCTATCGGGAAACTCGAAGCCGTTGGCGGCGTGGGCCTCCCGCATCGTCTGCGCGGAAACGTCCCAGCCGTGTGCGGTCAGGTACTCGATGACATGGCTACGCTCACCGTCATAGATGAGGTTCTTCATCTCGATGTCGTGACCGTACTTCTTCAGCCGTTCGGCAATGCGTTCCGACCGCTCGTCGGAGAACATCGTCACGTCCGGGATGTGCTCGGTTGCGACGCGACTCCCGGGCGCGCTGAGCTCGTTGATCCTGTCGAACAACAAGTCCTGGGCTTCGGGAGGTAGGTAGATCAGCAATCCCTCGGCGATCCACGCGGTGGGCAGCGTGGGATCGAAACCGTTGTCCAGCAGTGCTTTCGGCCAGTCGTTGCGAAGATCGATCGCGATGGTGTGCCGTAGCGCCTTGGGCTGCGCGCCGAGGCCGGTCAGCGTCTTCGTCTTGAACTCGATCACCTCGGGCTGGTCGAGCTCGTACACAGTGGTGCCGTCGGACCAGTCCAATCGATATGCCCGCGCATCCAAACCGGCGGCAAGGATCACCGCTTGACGGACACCCGCCCCGGCGGCGTCTGTGAACAACTTGTCGAACCAGCGGGTGCGGACCGCCATTCCTTCGGCTGCCCGCCGTATGTTGAAGTCCGGATCCACCTCCTGCAACTCGATCTCGCCGTCCAGCGCCCGGGTGAAGAAGTCCACGCCGACCGCACGCACCAGTGGCTCGGCGAACGGATCGTCGATCAGACCCTCGCGGTTGGCCAGCGCCCGTTGCGCGGCCACCATCGTGGCCGTCGCCCCCACGCTCGAAGCCAGGTCCCAGGTGTCGTTGTCGGTTCTGGTCATCATGCTCCTTAGTGCAGTGTCGCAGTGATGTATTTGACGTCGGCCATCGCCGCTCCTTGTTCGTCGTCGGGCATCGTTAAACCGTTGGCGGCGTACAGGTCCGGCACGCCGTCGGCGGTGACGTGCCAGCCGCCCGCCTCCAGATAACGGATGAGGTGGCTACGCTCGCCGTGATACACCAACTCGCTCATATCGACGTCGATGCCCAGCCGACGCCACCGCTCGCTGCGTTCCTTGGCCTGCTCGCCGGAGAAGATTTCGGTGCTGGGTACGAACTCGGTGGCCAGTCTGCTGCCCGGCGCGCTGAGCGAGGCGATGTTGTCGAACAGGCGGTCTTGGGCGTCGGGCGGCAGGTACACCAGTAGGCCCTCGGCGATCCACGCGGTCGGTTCTCCAACGTCGAAACCCTTGGCACGCAGGGCAGCCGGCCAATCGTCGCGCAGGTCGATGCCGACGATCCTCAGGTCGGCGGTCGGTTTGGCGCCGAGGTCGGCCAGCGTGGCGGTCTTGAACTCGATGACCTGCGGCTGATCCACCTCGAACACGACGGTGCCTGCCGGCCACGGCAAGCGGTAGGCCCGTGCGTCCAGTCCGGAGGCAAGGATCACCGCCTGGCGTATGCCGGCGTCGGTGGCTGCGGTGAAGAAATCGTCGAAGTATCGGGTGCGTACCGCCATGCCCTCTGCCATTCGTTTGCGGTCGAATGCGGGGTCTTCGTCAGCGAGTTCGGCCTCGCCGGTGAGCATCTTCGTGAAGATATCGGCGCCAACGGCTTTGACGAGTGGCTCGGCGAACGGATCGCTGATCAACGCGTCGGGGCCCTGCGACGCCAGTGCCCGTGCCGCGGCGACTCCCGTCGCGGTGACGCCGACGCTCGAGGCCAGGTCCCAGGTGTCTCCCTCAAATCGGGCTGAGCCGGTGCGGTCCATGGCTCCTACTTTCGAGTCGCGATGACAGCCAGTGAATTACGCAGCGCCGCAACATCTTCGGTATCGGGAAATTCCCGGCCATAGCCTGCGAACACCTGGGGGCGCGTGCGGGCGGAGACCTCCCAACCGTGCGCGGTCAGGTAGTCGACGACGGAATTGCGTTCGCCCGAATAGAAGAGCTTCGACAAGTCGACGTCGAAGCCGTGTTCCCGCCATTGGCCCCCCCACTTCTTCGTCCGCTCCGCGACGGCAGCTCCGGAGTCTGGATGGTATTCAGTGGCCAGCTGGCTGCCCGGCGCGCTGAGAGCGGTGATGTTGTCGAACAGCCGGTCTTGCGCGTCGGGCGGCAGGTACGGCAGCAGGCCTTCGGCGCTCCACGCCGTCGGCTGGGTGTCGTCAAACCCGTTGGTGCGCAACGCGGCAGGCCAGTCCTCGCGTAGGTCGATGCTCACCGCGCGACGTTCTGCGGTCGGTGTTGCATCGATGGACGTCATTGTCGTCGTCTTGAACTCGATGACCTGTGGTTGGTCGACTTCATACACGACAGTGCCCGTGGCCCACGGCAAGCGGTACGGCCGCGCATCCAGTCCGCTGGCCAGGATCACCGCCTGCCGGATGCCCGCCTTCCCCGCATCGACGAAGAAGTCGTCGAAGAACCGTGTGCGGACCGCGATCACGTTGCCCATCAGGCGAGGCCCGTCGCCTTCCAGGGTTGTCAGCGGTAGCTCCCCGTCAACCAGCTGGGTGAAGAAGTCGACGCCGACAGCCCGCACCAGATCCGCCGCGAAAGGATCGTCGATCAACGGCTCGGGTTCGCGGCTGGCAAGAGCCCGCGCCGCGGCGACCATCGTGGCCGTCGCGCCGACACTCGATGCCAAGTCCCAGCTGTCGGCGTCTGTCCGGCTCACCGGGCGCCGCCCAACACCCCGCTGACGTATTGCAGCTCGCCGAAATTGCCGTCTTCCTCGACGTCCAGCGGCGGCAGGCCGTTGGCCGCGAAGAGTTCTTGGATACTCTGGCGGCCGAGTTCCCAGCCGTGGGCGGCCAGATAAGCGGCTGCTTCGTTGCGATCGCCAAGGTAGACCAGCTCGGCGAAGTCGAGATCGAAGCCATGGTCGCGCCACCGGTCGGAGGCCGAGCGCATGCGCTCGATCGCCTTCTCGTAATCGTCAGAGTCGATGTTGGGGACGCTTTCCACGGCGATCCGGCTGCCCGGCGCGCTCAGCTCGGTGATCGTGTCCAGCAGCCGGTCCTGCGCATCCGGCGGCAGGTAGCCCAGCAGGCCTTCGGCACTCCATGCCGCCGGCTGATTCGGGTCGAAGCCCTCTTCGATCAGGGCCGACGGCCAGTCGTAGCGCAGATCCATCGCGACGGTGCGCCGCCGCGCGGTCGGCTCGGCGCCCAGCCCGGCCAGGGTTCTGCTCTTGAACTCGATGACATCGGGCTGATCGATCTCATAGACCGTCGTGCCGGCAGGCCACGCCAGCCGGTAGGCCCGCGAATCCAGACCCGATGCCAGGATCACCGCCTGGCGGATTCCGCCGTTCGTCGTGTCGATGAAGAATTCGTCGAAGAACTTGGTCCGCACGGCCATGTTGTCGGTCATCCGCTGCATGCCGACCGTCTCGGTATCGCTGTCGAGATCTTCAGGTCGCAGCTCGCCGGTGACGAGCCGGGTGAAGAAGTCCACGCCCACCGCACGCACCAGCGGCTCGGCGAACGGGTCGTCGATCAATGGTTTGTCGGCCTTGCTTGCCATCGCCCGGGCCGCCGCCACCATCGTGGCCGTCGCGCCCACACTCGATGCCAGATCCCACGTATCGTCGTCGGTGCGCGCCATCTCCCTGACCTCTTTAATCCATAGTGCAAACCGTTACTTAGGTGATGTAACGAGCTGCCGCCGACTGTACGCTTCGATTCTGAAAGGTGGCTTGGCCCATATCGCCTGAAACGGATTCGGGCCAGGTCACACTCAACTGTTACTCTCGTAGACTGTTTGACGCGTGACTCTGCAGGCTGCGCGCTTGTAGCGGGTCCGCGCAGGACTTAACCAAGACGCTGGTCACACCAGCCCCATTCGCACGCGCGACCGCCAGGTCGGCTGCGCAGGAGGAAGAGTGCTCTCGGCTTTTATCTCTTCGCTCAGGACGGTCGACCTGAGGCGGAAGATCCTGTTCACGCTGGGCGTGGTCATCCTCTACCGGGTCGGCGCCTCGATCCCGTCGCCGGGTGTCAACTACCCCAACGTGCAGAAGTGCATCGAACAGGTCAGCGGCGGCGCCTCGGCGCAGATCTACTCGCTGATCAACCTGTTCTCCGGCGGCGCGCTGCTGCACTTGTCGGTGTTCGCCCTGGGCGTGATGCCTTACATCACCGCGAGCATCATCGTGCAGCTGCTCGGCGTGGTCATCCCGCGGTTCGAGGAGCTGCGCAAAGAAGGGCAAGCTGGGCAGGCGAAACTCACGCAGTACACCCGCTATCTGGCGGTCGCGCTGAGCGTCCTGCAGGCCACCAGCTTCGTCGCGCTTGCGGCCAACGGCGGTCTGCTGCAGGGCTGCGATCTCGACATCATCCAGGGCCAGAGCCAGGGCCTGGACATCTTCCGGCTGGTCGTCATCGTGCTGGTCATGACCGCCGGCGGCGCGCTTGTCATGTGGATGGGCGAGCTGGTCACCGAGCGCGGCGTCGGCAACGGCATGTCGCTGCTGATCTTCGCCAGCATCGCCTCCCGCATCCCCAGTGAGGGCAAGACCATCCTGGACGCCCGCGGTGGCGTGACGTTCGCCCTGGTGTGCCTGGCAGCGCTGCTGATCATCATCGGCGTGGTGTTCGTCGAGCAGGGCCAGCGCCGCATCCCGGTGCAGTACGCCAAGCGGATGGTGGGCCGGCGCATGTACGGCGGCACGTCGACGTATCTGCCGCTGAAGGTCAACCAGGCCGGCGTCATCCCGGTGATCTTCGCGTCGTCGCTGATCTACATTCCGCAGCTGATCACGCAGCTCATCCGCAGCGGCAACCAGGGCGCCGGCACCAACTGGTGGGACCGGTTCGTCGCCAACTATCTGTCGAACCCTGCAGCCCCGGTCTACATCGCCATCTACTTCGGGCTGATCATCTTCTTCACGTACTTCTATGTGTCGATCACGTTCAACCCGGACGAACGAGCCGACGAGATGAAGAAGTTCGGCGGATTCATCCCCGGCATCCGCCCGGGCAAACCAACCGCCGACTATCTGCGATATGTGCTTAGCCGGATCACCCTGCCGGGTTCGATCTACCTGGGCGTGATCGCTGTGCTGCCGAACCTGTTCCTGGAGATCGGCAACACCGGCGCCGTCCAGAACTTGCCGTTCGGCGGAACAGCGGTTCTGATCATGATTGGTGTCGGGTTGGATACCGTCAAACAGATCGAGAGCCAGCTGATGCAGCGCAACTACGAAGGGTTCCTGAAGTGAGAGTCGTTCTACTCGGACCGCCTGGCGCGGGCAAAGGCACGCAGGCACAGAAGCTGTCCGAGAAGCTCGGCATCCCGCAGATCTCCACCGGTGACCTGTTCCGCAAGAACATCGGCGAAAACACGCCGCTCGGAGTGGAGGCCAAGCGCTACCTCGACGCCGGCAACCTGGTGCCTTCGGAGTTGACGAACAAGCTGGTCGAGGACCGGATCGAGCAGCCCGACGCCGCCGACGGGTTCATTCTGGACGGCTACCCGCGCTCGGTGGAGCAGGCCCAGGCGCTCGACGAAATGCTCAAGAACCACAACGCCAAACTCGACGCCGTGCTCGAGTTCCAGGTCTGCGAGGAGGAGCTGCTCTCGCGTCTGAAGGACCGCGGCCGCGCCGACGACACCGAAGAGGTCATCCACAACCGGATGCAGGTCTATCGCGACGAGACCGAGCCGCTTCTGGAGTACTACAGCCACAACAACCTGCAGGCCGTCGACGCGGTCGGGACCTTCGACGAAGTGTTCGCGCGGGCCCTGCGGGCACTTGGCAAGTAATCGATGATCGGCCTTCAGGGGCTGCGTAACCGCAAAGTGGTCGCGCAGCGCAGCGCCGGTGAACTCGACGCGATGGCCGCTGCCGGGTCGCTCGTCGCTTCGGCGCTGCTGGCAGTGCGTCAGGCCGCGGCGCCGGGTGTGTCCACACTGGCCCTCGACGAGATCGCCGAATCGGTGATCCGTGACGGCGGCGGTGTTCCGTCGTTTCTCGGCTATCACGGTTACCCGGCCAGCATCTGCGCTTCGGTAAATGACCGTGTGGTGCATGGGATTCCGTCAGCAGCCGAAGGATTGGCACCCGGTGATCTGGTGTCGATCGACTGTGGGGCGATCCTCGACGGCTGGCACGGCGATTCGGCGATCACGTTCGGCGTCGGCGCGCTCATCCCCGCCGACGAAATGTTGTCCCGTGCGACCCGGGAATCCATGGAGGCCGGCATCGCGGCCATGGTGCCCGGCAATCGGCTCACCGACGTCTCGCACGCCATCGAGACCGAAACCCACGCCGCAGAGACGCGTTACGACCGCAAGTTCGGCATCGTCGCCGGATACGGCGGCCATGGCATCGGCCGCGAGATGCACCTGGATCCCTTCCTGCCCAACGAGGGTGCGCCGGGGCGCGGGCCGTATCTGGCGCCTGGTTCGGTGCTGGCCATCGAACCCATGCTGACCCTGGGCACCACGAAGACCGTTGTTCTCGAAGACGAATGGACGGTCGTCACCGCCGACGGGTCGCGTGCCGCGCATTGGGAGCACACCGTCGCCGTCACCGACGACGGGCCACGCATTCTCACGATGTAGCCCACTTCGGGCCAAAGGCCCAGCGTGTCCCATGCGCGCCGCGCATAGTAATGAACCGGAATACCACCAACGTCGTATTAAAGACGGAGGTTGGTGAGTGGACGATCCAGAGGCCGCCATGATGCGGGTGCTCTACGACGAGCATGCCGCGGCTCTGTGGCGCTATGCCCTGCGGCTTACCGGTGACCAAGCACGTGCGGAGGATGTGGTGCAGGAGACGCTGCTTCGGGCATGGCGCCACCCCGAGGTGACCGACGAGGTCGAGCGGTCCGCCCGGGCGTGGCTGTTCACTGTGGCACGAAACCTCATCATCGACGAGCGCCGCAGCGCACGGTGGCGCAACGAGTCCGGCACACCCGACCTGGAACAGGTCGCCGACCGTGCCGCACCCGACGAAGTGGATTCGACCCTGGACCGACTCCTGTTGAGCACCGCATTGAGCCAACTGTCCGAAGAACACCGGGCGGTTGTCCGCCGGGCGTACTACCAAGGCTGGACGACCGCCCAGATCGCCAACGATCTTCAGATCGCGGAGGGCACCGTCAAATCGCGGCTTCACTACGCCGTTCGGGCGTTGCGGCTCAATCTGCAGGAAATGGGGGTGACACGATGACACAATTCGGTTTTCCCCTAGGCGGTGATCTGGTGGACGGCGATCGATACCTCACCTGGGACGCGGCATATGTCCTCGGTTCGCTGTCGAGCAATGAACGCCGCGAGTACGAGGCCCACCTGGAAACCTGCAAGCGGTGCCGGACGGCGGTTGCCGAGCTGAGCGGCATCCCCGCGTTGCTGGCCAAGCTCGACCTGGAGGACGTGCGGGCGCTGGACGAGGAACCGGCGGAAACCCCGCCACTGCGGCCCGAGGTGCTCGACTCGATCCTCGAGAAGGTTCGGTGGCGCCGACGGAGGTCGCGCTGGCTGACCTCGGCTGCTGTCGGCGTGGCCGCCGCGCTGCTGGCGGTCGGCATCGTGATCGCGATCCGCCCGGAGGTCGTGGGCCTAGAGACCTATACCCCGGAGGCTTCCGGCCAACAGATCGAGATGACCAAGGTGGCCACGACGCCGATCAACGCCACCATCACCCTGACCGATTTCGGCTGGGGCACCCGCATCGACATGGCCTGCACCTACGGTGACTGGGGCCAGCGCGACGCTCCGCCGCAGAACCTCGGGATGGTCGTGGTGGGCCGCGATGGCAGCCACACCCAGGTTGCCACCTGGCTCGGACTGTCCGGAGCCACGGCGCTGCCGAGCGCCAACACCCCGATACAAAAGGGCGAAATCGCTGCGGTGCAACTGGTTTCGTCCGATGACGGCAAGGTGCTGCTCGAAAAACATCTGTGATCCGCGCCACCGGGTGAACCCAACTCCGTTGCGAGTCGTGTCATCTGTGGGGGCTGGGAGGCAGGTGAGACATGGGCAGCAGGCATCGGGTTGTCGACCACATCGTCGAGTACCTCGCGGCGAGCGGAGTCGACTTCATCTTCGGTGTCGACGGCGCGAATATCGAGGATCTGTACGACGCGGCGTTCTTTCGCGACGACATCACCGCGGTGCTGGCCAAGCATGAGTTCTCCGCCGCCACCATGGCCGACGGCTTCAGCCGCAGCGGCTCCGGGCTGGGCGTGGTGGCTGCAACGTCGGGCGGCGGCTGCCTGAACACCGTTCCCGGACTGGGCGAGGCGTTCGCCAGCCGGGTGCCGGTGCTGGCGCTGATCGGTCAGCCGCCCACCGCGCTCGACGGCCTCGGCGCGTTCCAGGACACCAGCGGTCGCAACGGCGCTTTGGACGGCGAGGCGTTGTTCTCCGCAGTCTCGGTGTACTGCCGGCGGGTGTTGCGGCCGTCTGACATCCTTTCGGCCTTACCCGAAGCTGTCGCCGCAGCCCACACCGGTGGTCCGGCGGTTCTGTTGCTGCCCAAGGATATTCAGCAAGCCGAGGTCGGCGTGAATGGCGGTGATCACAGACACGGGGCGACTCAGCTCGGTGATCCCCGGGTCATCGCGTGCGCGTTGCGGCGCGCCGACGGACCGATCACTATCATCGCCGGTGAGCAGGTGGCTCGCGACGATGCCCGCGCCGAGCTCGAGCGGCTGCGGGCGACGCTACGCGCCAGGGTCGCCACCGTGCCCGACGCCAAGGATGTCGCGGGAACACCCGGAATGGGATCGTCGTCGGCGCTGGGTGTGACCGGCGTGATGGGGCACCCCGGCGTTGCGGCGGCGGTCGCCGGTAGCGCGCTGTGCCTGCTGGTCGGCACGCGGATGTCGGTGACGTCGCGCACCGGACTGGACGACGCGCTGGGCTCGGTGCCGGTGGTGTCGATCGGCTCGGCGACGCCGTACCTGCCGTGCACCCACGTGCATACCCAAGACTTGCGCGCCTCGCTGTCGATGTTGACCGCGGCGCTGTCCGGACACGGGCGGCCGACCGGTATGCGCGTACCGGATGACGTTGCGCGTACCGAGCTTCGGCCGCCGCAGTTCGATGGGCCAGGGGTCCGGTACCGCGACGCGATGGCGGTGCTCGACGCAGCGCTGCCCGACGGCGTGGACATCGTGGTCGACGCGGGAAACATCGGAGCCTCCGCGATTCACTACCTACCGGTTCGACGTGACGGCCGGTTCATCGTCGCGCTCGGCATGGGCGGTATGGGATACAGCTTCGGAGCCGGGCTCGGCATGGCATTTGGGCGTCGGCGCAGGACGGTCGTCATCGCCGGCGACGGTTCGTTCTTCATGCACGGCATGGAGATTCATACTGCGCTGCAGTACCGGCTGCCGGTGACGTTCCTGTTGTTCGACAACCACGCGCATGCGATGTGCGTGACCCGCGAGCAGCTGCTGTACGACGATCTGTACAGCTACAACCGCTTTGGGCCAAGCCGACTGGGCGCCGGCCTGGCGGCGATGTTCCCGGACCTGCCGTCGGTCGATGTCGACGAGATCGGCCAGTTGCGTGAAGCTCTTCGGACCGCGCTGGACAGCGACGGACCGTCGGTCGTCAGCGTCGAGTGTTCGGCCGACGAAATCCCGCCGTTCGCAAACTTTCTCGGCAAAGCTGCCGCGAGTCAACCGCTCACTCCGAAGGAGAACCATTCCGATGTCGTTGCCCGCGCTTGATGACATAACCGCCCACCAGGGCACGGCCGAACCGATCGAGGACGTTATCCGCATCGAGACGTCCCCGCGGGAGAAGGCTACCCCGATCATCATGGAGATGATGCGGTCGGTGTATCCGCACGATCAGGTGTTCGGTGAATTCTGCACCGTCAACGGCTACATCGACTGTCCGCCTGACGAGCTGTTCGACTACATGTCCGACACCCGCTGCCTGGAGGAGTGGACTTACAGCCTTCGAGGATTCACGCCGACCGAAGAGCCGGGCCTATGGCTCGCCTACGACCGGTTGGGTTCGGAGACAAAGATATTCACCCGCACGCTGGCCAATCGGGAGGCGATGACGGTCGACTATCACTGCGCATGGGATCAGGGCAAGCATCTCTGGATGGTCTACCTGATCCGGATCGTCGACGCGCAAGTGGTGCTCGACAAGCCGGGTTCGGTGGTGTTGTGGACAAACTGTCACCATCCGTTCTACGACGACAACCCGTATCCCGAATCGGCCCCGCCGCAGCGGCCCGTCTGGGTCGGCGACTTCTGGGACATGTTCGGTGCCGGTCATCTGCTCGAACTGAAGAACCTCAAGGCAATTGCCGAATACCGCCACCGTAACGGTCTTCCCGTGACCCCGGCCTGGATGAAGTGAGGATCCGATGAACAAGCTGAGGCCTGTCAGTCTTATTGATCTTTCGACCTATCTGCCGGGCGAGCCGATCGGCGCCGACTATTACGCCCAGTTCGCCGAGTCCGACGACCTGCGCGAAAACGTCATGTTCCGGGCGCCGAAATTCCGCCATCACGTGGCGCACGACGAAACCGCGATCGACATGGTGGAACGGGCGACGGCCGGTCTGATCGAACGACATGGCCAGGACATGATCGCCAATGTCGATGTGCTGATCACGCACACCCAGATGCCCGACATGCCGTTCTACGGCGGTGGGGGCGGAATTGCGCATCGCCTTGGCATCAAGCCGAATTGGGTGCTGGACCTGCACAACGGCGGCTGTGCGGCATTCGTCTTGGGGCTGCAGGTGGCGCAGAGTCTGCTGTCCGCCGGTGAGGGCAGCACAGCATTGATCGCCATCGCGCAGAACGCCGCGGGCCAGATCTTCGACCAGCCCAACGTGCGGCGCAAGGCGCAGGCGTCGGTGCCGGGCGATGGCGCGGCGGTCGGCCTGGTGACGTTGAGCGACGAATCACCGATTCTCGACATCGTGTGCTGCACCTACGGCGAGTACGCAGGTGACATGACCATTGCCGTTGACCCGCCCCGCAAGTGGTGGCAGCCCGGACCCGGCGAGGGATACATCGGCTTCACCGAAAGCAAGATCACCAAGGTGCTGGCGCGGGGCAATCGGCAGGTCCCCGAGGTGGCGTACGCCGTCTGCGATCGAATTGGCGTGAAGCCCAAGGATCTTGACCTTCTGGTGACCAACCAGCCCAACCGCGTGTTCCTGCGCAACTGGCGGGAAGCACTCGAGCTGACCAAGGACAAGCACGTCGACACATTTGATGAGTGCGGCAACCTGTTCGCCGCGGGCATTCCCATCAACCTCGACCGTGCCGTGTCGGACGGAAAGCTGAAGAAGGGTGACGTGGTGATGATGGCGGCATTCGCACATGCCGGTGACTTCGCCGGGGCAGCTGCGGTCAAGTGGGGCGGTCGCGACTGATGACCAGTCTGAAGACCGAGCTGACCGACGCCGTGGAAGCCCTGCCAGCCGCGCTGAATCCATTTGCGTTGTCGCTCAATGAGAATCCGTTCCCGCCGTTGCCCGCCGTGCGCTCGGCGCTGATCTCCGCCATCGACGTCGCCAACCGCTATCCGGAGTTCCTGCCGGAGCGGCTGCGTGCGTTGATCGCCGGTCGCGTCGGTGTGCGCGACGAGCAGGTGGTCATCGGAACGGGAGCCACAGGGGTGATCCTGCAGGTGCTGCAGGCGGTGACGAGCCCGGGCGAGACGATGGTGATGACGTCACCGACATTCGATGGGTATCCGATTTTCGCGCAGATGACACGCCTGGTATCGGTGACCGTGCCGCTGGATGCCCACGGCCACCACGACCTCGATGCAATGGCGGATGCGGCCGCCAAGGCACGTGTGGTGGTGCTGTGTCGGCCGCACAACCCGACGGGCACGGTAGAGCCGGCGGAGGACGTCGAGTCGTTCCTGCAGCGGGTATCGTCCGACACGGTTGTGCTGCTCGACGAGGCATATGTCGAATTCTTGGCGCCCGATTACCGGATCGACGGACCCAGCCTGGTCGATCGGTATCCGAATGTCGTGGTGGTCCGTACCTTCTCGAAGGCCTACGGGCTGGCCGGTCTGCGTGTCGGCTACGGGTTCTGCGCGGCGGACCTGGCGCGCAAGCTGTGGGCCATGCAACCGCCGTTCGGCATCGGCATCACCGGCCTGGTGGCGGTGGCCGCCTCATATGACGCGGAAAACCAGTTACGTCAACGCATTCGGATGATCGCGTCCGAACGGCGTTACCTGCGGATGCGACTGCGGGCGATGGGCGTGTATAGCGCCGACGGCCATGCCAACTTCGTCTACCTGCCGCCGTGTGGCCGGCCGTGGCGGGATGTGTTCGACGGCACCGGTTTACGGATACGCCACTATGCCGACGGCGGCGTGAGGATCAGCATCGGCAGCCGCCAGTCCACCAGGGCGATACTGGGCGCGGTCGCGGCCGTACAAAACCGACTCTAGTTGCGGACTTCCTCAGCGAGTCCTTCACATAGTTCGTGCCATCCGACGTTGTCGGCCACCCACTCCTGCCAATGCGAGTGGCTCATGTTGACGGTGAGTTTGGCGCACAGGTCGTCCTCGCTGGCCGACGCCGGCCAGGTTGCGACGGTACCGTCGGCGCCGGCCGCGATGAACGTCTTGCCGTCGAGGCTGAATGCGACTTTCAGGATCCGAGCTGCAATTCCGTTGATGGGTCTGCCGATCAGTTCGCCAGTCGATGAATTCCACAGGCGCACTGTTTGGTCTTCGCTTCCAGAAACGATGTGCGTACCGTCGGGATCCAGGGCGACGCTATTGACGTTTTCGTGGTGGCCGGTGAGGAACTTGATCTCCTGACCGCTGGCGGTGTCGAACAGGTGCTCTGATGTGTCGAAGCCGCCGCTGACGATACGAGTGCCGTCACCATTGAATGCGACACTGGTCACTTCACCCAGGTTGCCCTTCAAATCGCGGACGAACTCACCGCTGTCCGCCTTCCAGAGTCTCACCAGGTTGTCGTCACTGCCCGACGCGATAAGGCCGTTAGGGCTGAAGGCCACTGCGCGTACGGTGGCGCCATTGGGAATCTTTATGGTGGGCAACGCTTCCCGTCCGGTTGCCAGGTTCCACTCGCGAACGGTGCCGTCGGCACCGCCGGACACGATACGGTCACCGCGTCCGTTGAACGCGATGCTGAGCACGGTGGCGGCGTGACCCGTCAGGTCAGGCCCGACACGGTCGCCGCTGCCCGTGTCCCATACCCGAATCACCTTGTCGGCCCCGCCCGAAGCGACGCGTGTGCCGTCCTCGCTGAACGCCAGACTCAATACATCTTCGGTGTTGCCTTGCAGTGGCCGGCCGAGCTGTTGTCCGGTACGAGCGTCCCGGATCGTCACCACTCTGTCTGTGGCCGCTGCGGCGATGAGGGACAGGTCACGACTGAACGCCACACTCAGCACCGGCCCGCCGAGTCCAATCGTGTTGGGGCGCCAGATCCGCACGGTGTTGTCGGTGCTTCCGGACACAATCCGGTCGCCGCTGGAATCGACGGCCACACCGGCTACCGCGTTGGTCTGGCCCTGCAGCGGGGGACCGATCGGTCGGGCGTTGTCGGCATCCCACAGACGTATGGTGCCGTCGGCGCTGCCCGAGACTATTCGGTGCGTGTCTTTCACGTACGCAACGCTGCCCACCGTTGTTCGGTGACCGGTCAGCACCGGAGGTATCTGGGCACCGCTAGCCAGCCATTGCCGAATCGTCGCGTCCTGGCCGCCGGAGACGATGCGAACACCGTCGGGGCTGTACGCGACGCTCCAGACATTCCCGTCGTGACCTTTCATCGGCGGACCGAGCTCGGTGCCGGAATCAGCCGACCACTGCCTCACGGTGCCGTCCGAACCGCCCGACACGATTCGCTGCCCATCGGGGCTGTATGCAACCGACCAGACGACGCCCGATTGAGCGGGAATTATCGGACCGATCCGTTGGCCGGTTTGGGCGTTGGATTGAATGATCGTTCCGTCCTGTCCGGCAGAGACGATGCGTGTCCCGAAATTGTTGTACGCGACCGTGTACACCTGGTTTTTGTGGCCTTCTATGGGAGGTCCGACCGGTTGGCCGGTGGCGGTGTCCCAGCGCTGGAGTGTGCGGTCGGAGCTGCCAGAGACAAGGGTGTGCCCGTCGGGGCTGAACGCAACGCTCCACGCGTTGTCCTTGTGGAGTCGCATCGGCTCTCCGATGGGCTTGCCCGAGTCGGCCTCCCAGATGCGAACCCGACCGCTCATGACGTTCGCCCACGGGTTCATGAAACTGGCGGAGGCGACGTACTTACCGTCGCGGCTGATTGCGATTCCGTGGAGAAACTCGGGCGCATCGATGATCTTGGTGGTGCTCGCCAGTTGCGTTGCCGCCGCGTACAGAGCGTTGTCGTCGCGGTTGTCGGTGAGGGTACGTGAAGCCAGTATCTGCTGGATCGCGCGCTCATCTCCGTCAGATCGTGTGCCCGCCAACATGTTTGTTGCCTCGGCAACCAGCTTTGTGCTGAGTGCTTCGTGGTATCGCTTCTGGGCTTCGTTCCATTGGAAGCCCGCGAAGACCGCGCAGGCGACGGCAATGATCGTGAGCACCGACACAACGGCCAGGGATTTGCGCAATGAACGTATGCGCGCGCTGCGCGACTCGGACAGGAAGCGCTCCATCGGCGCCAGGCGCCGGTTGTATCGCGGCGATCGCTCGAGCGGCTCGGCATGCTTGAGCTTGGCTCGCGAGAGGAGATGGCCCGCGTCGCGGTCGCTGCTATTCCAGTCGCGGTATGCCTGGTCGATAGCCTTGAGGTTCTTCAGGTTTGGTAGTTCGTCTTGAGTCCAGCCGGCCAACGCAGGCCAATCGCCCAGAATTCGGTCGGTCGCCAATTCGACGACCGTGTCGTTCTGGTCGTCGACGTTCGTGACGAGGAGGCGCGTTTCGACGAAGCGGTTCAAAGCGGCTTGGGCACGCGGCGGCAGGTCGGCCCATCGGGCCCTCTTGCCGGTGGGACGGTCTTCGTCGTCAACGGTGACAAGCCACGGGATGAACGCCTCATGTAAGGCTTCGAGCTCCGTGTCCCGCTGACTCGGATCGCTGGCGATCGCCGCGTTGATCTCGCGCTGCAGCAGGCGATCGATGCGGCAGCCGCCCCCGTCGTATTCCTCCAGGGTGATTCGTCGGTCGCTCGCATAGTTGGTCACCAGCTCACATAGGGCAAGGGACAACAGCGGCAACGTCGCAGCGCCCTTCGAATAGTCGTCCAGCAGCTGCTGCATGAGCGTCGGTTCGATGGTGAAGGGATTTTCGGACTCCCTTGCCCGTTCGGCCGGGCCTTCGATGATGCCCTCAAATCGGTTGGCCTGTATCGACGCAAGGTCGACAACGACCGGTTCATGAGCGGCCAGCAGCGCATCCGGCTTGCGAAGCGCAATGTAATTCTGCGCGCGCACCGTCAACGCGACGATCATGCCGGGCAGAGAGTCCGGTCCGGTGCCCGTCAAGCGGTCGATCAGCTGCCGGAACCCGAGCTCCTCCAAACCTGCGCCGGGTATGAACAGTGACTCGGCATTGTCGAGAGCCAGTACGACGCTGGGTAACTGGTCGTTTCTATCCTCCTCGGGAAGACTATCGGCGGCGGCGCGTTGGCATTCCGTGAGGATGCCGGCAACCTTGTCGTGTTGGTATTGGCACGCATCCTTGATATCACCCAGGTCCATGCCACCGAGACTGAGTTTCTGGCGAAGCGTGAAAAGCGCTTGTGCAAAGCCGAATTGACCCGTCAGCACCTCGTGATTGCTTTGCACGACATCGAGGACGACGAAGTGCCGGTCCTCGATTCGAAGACGCGGAAGCAGGCCGGCACGTAGGAAGGATGTCAGTCCGGCGCCGGAGGGCCCGCGCAGGACGAAGAAACCCCCGCCTTGGCCGCGAATGCCTTCGAACTTCAGCAAGCTGTCGATGATGGCGACGTCACGGCCGAAGAACACGCCCGCGTCACATTCGTCGTACGACTCACGGCCTCGGTACGGCAGCCGGTTCTCTGCATCCTTCGGCGGCCACGGAAACGACATTGCGGCGATTCCCGACCCGCGAATTCCGTCCTTCAGTTTGCGTAGGCCTTCGAGGGCGAAGACCACCGGAGGCTTGCCGTCGCCGATGTCGATCACTTCGGTTTCGCCGTCGCCGAACAGGTCGCAACGCTCCCAATCGGCGGTAATACTGCGCCGGTTGTACGGCTCCAAGCGGGCACACAGAATAGGCCTGCTCAAGTAGTTCGCCAGACGAAACTCCGCGCGGCATTCGGCGGAGCGTTCCCAGGCCGGCGATAGCAGGCAGATGACCGCCTCGGCCCGATGGCCGGCCCGCCGCAGTTCGTTGACCCACTCTTCCCCGATCCGAATTCCGCCACGGCGCTCCGCATCGAGAAAGATCTCGTTGGCCAACGGCGGCTCTTGATCGATCAGCCATTGTCGGAGCGCCTTGGCTTCGCGGTAGTCCTTGCCGGCGTGGCTAATGAAAAACCGTGACATGACACCCCCGGTGGGCCGCTACAGCAAGCAGATAAACAGCGTACGGGCGATTTCGCCGCTCGGTGAGCAAAGTGGAAAGGCGGAGTCTGTTCATCGCATCGGCTGATATGCGGTATGAAAAGGCGTGTCCTCGCAACACGACGAGCGTGATCCGATCGCATTGGCGCGCGCCAACTGGCAGCGCTCGGGCTGGGGTGACGTAGCCGACGGCATGGTCGCGGTGACGTCGGTGATGCGGGCGCACCAGATTCTGCTGGCCCGCGTCGAAACCGCGTTGCGGCCCTACGACTTGAGCTTCTCCCGCTATGAGTTGTTGCGGCTGTTGGCGTTCAGCCGCACTGGCGCGCTGCCGATCACCAAGGCGTCCGATCGGCTACAGGTGCACGTCACCAGCGTCACCCACGCGATCCGACGGCTGGAGGCCGATGGGCTGGTGGAGCGGATACCGCACCCCACCGACGGCCGCACGACCCTGGTGCGGATCACCGACCTCGGCCGCTCGACGGTCGAGGACGCAACCGTGACACTCAACAACGAGGTCTTCGGGGATATCGGCATCTCCCACGGCGAGTCGCGCGCGCTCGCCGACTCGATCGAGACGTTGCGCCGAAACGCCGGCGACTTCTAGTGGCGAGCTGGGCCCACGCGCGAGCAGACGCAAAGGCACCCGACTAGGGGGCTTTTGCGTCTGCTCGCGGAGAAGAGGGCAGTGGGATCGTCGCCGTCACGGCCGTTCCTGAGCCGGGGCGCGACCGGATGTTCAACCGGCCGCCGACGATCTCGGCGCGTTCGGCCATCGACAGCAGGCCGTAGCCACCCATCTCGTCGCTGCCCAGCGGATGCTCGAACGTGTCGAAACCGATTCCGTCGTCGACGATTTCGAGTCGAGCGGTCTCGTTGTCCACCCCGAACGTCAGCCGGGCGGTCTTCGCCTGGGCGTGCTTGACGACGTTCTGCAGGCATTCTTGCGCGATGCGGTACAGCGCCAGCTCGATGTGGTCGGGCAGCCGCCTTTCGACCAGGTCAACCTCCATGTCGATCTCCGGAATAGAGCGGGCCAGGCTGGCCAAACCGCCGGCCAGGCCGAGATCGTCGAGCACAGGTGGCCGCAGCCCACTGATGGCGGCACGGGCCTCTTGCAACGTGAGGTCGACCAACTCGCGGGCCTTGCCGAGTTGCTCGGCGACCATATCCGGGTCGTCGACCGCCCGACTGGCCGCGTCGAGCCGATACGACAGGGTGACCAACCGCTGCGATATCCCGTCGTGGATATCGCCGGCCAGTCGGCGCCGCTCGATCTCCTGCGCCTCGATCACCTGCTCGACGAAGTTCTCGTGTGCGCGTTCACGTGCCACCAACTGCCGGTGCAGGCGGGCCTGGTGCAGCGCGCCCGCGATCAGCCGGCCGATGACCAGCAGCAGCTGGACGTCACGCTCACTGAACTCGCGCCGTTCGACGGTGTGCACGTTGAGCACGCCGACCAGCCCACCCGGGTCTGTCTCCATCGGCACCGACACCATCGACGTGAAGTCTTTGCCGCGCAACGATTCGAACGGCATGTACCGCGGATCGGACTCCTTGTCGTGGCCGATGACCACGGGCTTGCGGTGGCTGGCCACCCACCCGGAGATGCCCTGTCCCAGCGGCAGCCGGATCTTGCCGACCTCGGAGTCGAACGGCGGCGTCGCGCCCGCCAGTGTGAGCGACCGGTCGGTGTCGTCGAGCACGTGCACGAAGCACACATCGCTGGCGGTGGCCGCGGTGATCATCCGCGCGGCCGCCGCGGCCAGCGGCTCGACACCGGGGCCGCTCGATGCGGCCTGGATCAGCTCCCGCAGCAGCGCGAGTTCGCGGTCGGCGGCCAATTCGTACTGGCCGAGGTCGCGCACCGCGTTGGATGTTCGTGCTCGGGGCCCCATCTGTCTCTCACGCTCCGTGTCTCATCTGTCGCTCACGCTCCGTGTCTCATCTGTAGATCCCTTCCCGTAGCGCGGTGGCGACGGCGCCGGTGCGATCGCTGACGCCGAGTTTGCGGTAGATGGAGCTCAGGTGGCTCTTGACCGTCTCATCGCCGATCACCAGTTTGGTGGCGATCGCGCGGTTGGACAGGCCGTTGACCACAAACGACAGGATCTCGCTTTCGCGTTGTGTCAGGCCCTGCCGAGCGCCCGGCCAGAACTCGTCGCGCTGCAGACGCGCCGCGGTGTCCACGGCCCTGGCGGCCATGCCAGGATCGATCGCGGTCTGGCCGCCGTGGACGAATTCGAGCTGGCGCACCAGCTCGTCGCTGCTGATGCTCTTCAGCAGGTATCCCGATGCGCCGACGCGCAGCGCCTGGAAGAGGTATTGCTCGTCGTCGTAGACCGACAGCATCACGACCTTGCGGCTCGGGTCGCGCTCACGCAGTTCCAGGCAGAGGTCCAGACCGCTGGAGCCCTGCATGCGCACGTCGCACAGCACGATGTCGGGGTTGAGTTCGTCGATCACGCTGCGCGCACGCTCAGCACCGACGGCCTGACCGATCACCTGCACCCGGTCGGAGAACGCGGCCAGCATCGCCTTGAGGCCTTCGATGACCATCTCGTGGTCGTCTACCAGCACAATTCGCACCGGCGAGGCCGTCATCATGGCACCACCCTAGAACTGGGATCTCGCGTGTTAGAGGAACTTGACCTGGCGAATCCCCCAATTGGGGGAGGACCGATGGCTGTGATGTGCGCCACTCTATCCGGGTGCCTACAACGCAGCAGACAACGTGGCGGGCAGGACGGTTCTGGTGGGACGCCGCCGCGCCGACCAACACTGATGTTTATCCGCTGCGCGCGGTGATCTTCGACCTTGACGCCCTTACCGACATCGAATGCGACGGCCACCGGGTCGCGTTCAACGCGGCATTCGCCGAGCACGGTCTGGACTTCGAGTGGGCTGTCGCGCGATATCGGCAACTTTTGGCTCTCGGTGACGAGCGGCAGCGCGTCCTGGCGGAATTGCGCAAGCGAGGGGTCGCCACCGAAGTCGATGTGCTGGCGGAGTTGCTCGCCGACGAGATCTGCTCGACCAAGTCGATGATGCTCGAGGAGATGCTCGCCAAGGCTGACGTGACGGCGCGACCCGGCCTGGTCGATTTCGTCATGGATGCTTTCGCCGCCGGTGTCTGGGTGGCCGTGGTGACGAACGGCGAACGCAGCTGGGCCGAGCCGCTGGTGCGACAGCTGGTCGGCGACGGGCTGGTCGAAACGGTGGTGACCGCCGACGACATCAAGAAGCCCATGCCGGATCGTGAGGCGTATCAGAACGCGCTGTGGGAGCTCGGCATACCTGCCGAGAACGCACTCGCTGTCACGGGTTCTGCGGCGGGGCTGCGGGCGGCGACGTCCACGGGTCTGGCCACCATCGTCATCACCGGCGGCGGCGCACCCGACCTTCCGGCCGCCGCGGCGGTACGCGCCGACTACGAGGGCAGTAACCCGCTGCGCATCGTGGATTGCCAACAGCTACACGGCCGTTGGTGGGCGGCGCATAAGAGGTCGGCCGCCTAGCAGCTCGACGCGCGCTCGTCACCGCTTCGTGTCGCGCCAGTCGACCAGCTTCTCCACCGTGCTGAGGTCGTACTTGCCCTCCGACGCGCGGATCTCGGTATGGAACAAGGTGGCTCCAGCGGCCAGGTAGGCGTCCGCAGACTGCGGATCGGTCCATAGCGTCGAGCGCTCGATATCGCTGTCGGCGCGCCCGAATCCGGCGGCCAGCTCGGCGACGCGGGCACTGGCCTCACGGTAGGAGTCGATGGGCAGGAAGGTGTGCCAGATGTCGGCATGGCGTGCGACGGCGGGCAAGGTGCGCTTGGGACCGGATCCGCCGATCAGGATCGGGATCTTGCGCAGCGGTGCCGGCTGCAACAGGTCGAACCGGCGCTCGATGCGCAGCAACCCCTCATCGAAAAGGTCGGCCCGCGATTTGACCGTTCCGTATTCGAAACCGTAAGTGGTGTAATCCTTCTCGTACCAACCAGCGCCGACGCCGAGGATGGCCCGGCCGCCGCTGATGTGGTCGACGGTCCGCGCCATGTCCGCGAGCAGATCGGGGTTGCGGTAGCCGATCCCCGCCACCAGCAGGCCGAGTTCGGCGCGTGCGGTGATCTCGCCCCACGATGCCAGCGCGGTCCAGCCCTCGAAGTTGTTGACATCCGGCTGCACCTCGGCCAGCACCGGCTTCGCGTCGACGATCGATTCGACGAACGGCGCATGGAAGTGGTCGTAGCCGAAGATTACGTTCACCCCGATCTCCTCGGCATGCAGGACGGCCTGCCGCCAGGTGGCGTAGTCAGGGGTGTCGGCGGGCTGAATTTGAACGGCAACCCGTACGGGAAAGGTCATTCACCCGACAAGCAAGGCCCACCGCGATTTATTCCGGGACGCCCTAGGGCGCTTCGCGAAGCGCGCTGGCCTATCGCCCGTTGTCAAGTCCAAACGTATTGAGCGAGTACATCTGTGGATGAATCCGTGACTGTAGATAACTTTCTCGGGTGGTCGGCCGCGATTGGCATAATCGCAAGTGTGTTCGACTCAGAGTTCTCGACGGCGGATGACGCGACGGTCGTCGCCGCCATCGAGGCGGGCGCGCGAGCGGAAGCTGCTGCCGGGGCTCGCCGGCTGGCTGCCATCGCTGAGCTCGCCCGTCGCAGGGTCGTTGACGACGACGAGCGGGCGAACTGGGCGTTCGACGGCTGGGCTTCAGCGGCCGCCGAGGTGGCGGCCGCGATGACGGTGGGACATCGCCGGGCCTCGGCGCAGATGCGGATCGCGGTCGCGCTGCGTGACCGCCTTCCCCGCGTTGCGGCGCTGTATATGCAGGGCACGCTCAGCTCGCGGGTGGTCTCCGCGATCACCTGGCGCACCCAACTCGTGGAAGACGCCGACGCACTTGCTCTCATCGACGCCGCCCTTGCGGAGGGAGCGACCAAGTGGGGTCCGCTGTCGGAGGACCGACTCGATCAGGCAATCGACGCGTGGATCTTCCGATACGATCCAGCCGCCGTGCGCCGCTCTGAATCATCCACGCACACACGGGATTTCTCGATCGGAGATCTCGATGATCCGGCCGAAACCACCTCGGTGTGGGGTCGGCTATTGGCCACGGACGCGGCGGTGCTCAAGCGTCGCGTCGCACAGATGGTGCAGGGAGTCTGCGACAACGATCCTCGCCCCATCGGCGAGCGGCGCTCGGACGCGGTGGGCGCCATAGCCGCAGGCAGTTTCCGGCTGGCGTGCCAGTGCGGTTCGAAAGCGTGCCCGGCAGGCGATGCGCCGAGTTCCTCCAACGTGGTGATCCGGGTTCTGGCGGACCAATCAACAGTGGAAGCGGCAGTTGGGTCTGCCGAGCAGCCCGCAGTCGCGCCGCCCGTTGCGCTGATCGTCGGAGAGGGCATCGTGCCGACACCGTTGCTGTCGCAGCTGATCCGCGGGGGCGCCAAGGTCCGTCCGATCACCATGCCCAGCGATGAGCCCGAACCGCATTATCGACCGTCGGCAGAGTTGGCCGAGTTTGTGCGGATGCGAGATCTGTACTGCCGCGCGCCGGGCTGCGACGTGCCGGCCGATCGTTGCGACCTCGACCACACCATCCCCTATCCGATCGGGCCGACCCACGCGTCAAACATCAAGTGTCTGTGTCGAACTAACCATTTGATGAAGACGTTCGGTGGATGGCAGGACATTCAGTTGCCTGATGGCACGGTCATTTGGATCTCGCCCAGTGGCAGGAAGTACATCACCAAACCCGGCAGCCGGCTGTTTTTCGAGACATGGGACACCACGACCGCCGACCTTCCTCCGCCGTCGATCGTGGCGCCGAACATCGGTGACCGTGCCCTGATGATGCCCAGACGGCGACGCACCCGCGCTGCCGAATACGCCGCGTGGATCAAGGCCGAACGCGCGCGGAACGAAGCGCTTGCACCGTTCTAGCTGCGTAGCAGTTCGATGACTGCGCTGAAGTCTTTGTCTGCGTGGTCAGCTGCAAACTTGGCGTAGATCTCGGCAGCGTGCGTTCCTAGCGGGGCCGACGAGCCCGTCGACTGAACGGCGTTCATCGCGAGGCCGAGGTCTTTGTTCATCAACGCCGCCGCGAAGCCAGGCTTGAAGTCGTTGTTCGCTGGCGACGTCGGGACTGGCCCTGGCACAGGGCAATTCGTGTGCACGGCCCAGCAGTTGCCGGTGGCGCCGGTGATCACGTCGAACAACGACTGAGCGGCCAGGCCGAGCTTCTCCGCGAGCACGAACGCCTCACCGATGGCGATCTGCTGAACGGCCAGCACCATGTTGTTGCACAGCTTGGCGGCCTGTCCGGTGCCGGACGCGCCGCAGTGAATGATCTTGCCCGCCAACGGCTCCAGCACCGGCCGGGCCCGTTCGACGGCGTCGTCCTCACCGCCGACCATGAATGCCAGCGTGCCCGCCGTCGCGCCTTTCACCCCGCCGGAGACCGGCGCGTCGAGTTGCGCATGCCCCCGTTCGGCGGCCTGCGCGTGGATCTCCCGGGCATCGTCGACGGAAATGGTCGAGGTGTCGATGAAAAGCGTCCCCTTCGGAGCCGCGGGGAGAGCCTCGGCGTAGACGGCTTTTACGATGGCGCCGTTGGGAAGTGAGGTCATCACCACGTCGGCCTCGGCGACGGCCTCGGCGCCACTGTCGAAGACCTGCGCGCCCTTGTCAGCGGCCGCGTCCTTCAGTGCAGGGACCAGGTCGAAGCCGCGCACGGTGTAGCCCGCGGCCAGAAGGTTGGCCGCCATCGGGCCGCCCATGTGGCCCAACCCCAAGAACGCAACTGTGGTCATCGAGCAGCCCTTCTATGCGGATGCGCGGGCCCGAGCCGCCTCGGCCCGACCGATGACCACGCGCATGATTTCGTTGGTTCCTTCGAGGATGCGATGCACCCGCAGGTCGCGGACGATCTTCTCCAGCCCGTACTCGCGCAGATACCCGTAGCCGCCGTGCAGCTGCAGCGCTTGATCCGCCACCTCGAAGCAGGCGTCGGTGACGTAGCGCTTGGCCATCGCGCACAACTCCACCTTCTCGGGATGGTTTTCGTCGAGAGCTGTTGCGGCGCACCACAACAGGGTTCGCGACGTCTGCAATGCGGTGGCCATGTCGGCGAGCGTGAACCGGATGGTGGACTCGTCGATCAGGGCACCGCCGAACGCCTGCCGGTCGGCGAGATAGTTCGCCGCCTTGCCGTAGGCAGTCTGCGCGCCGCCCAATGAGCACGCCGCGATGTTGATGCGCCCGCCGTTGAGCCCGTTCATCGCGATGCCGAAGCCGGTGCCTTCGCCGTCGGCGCCGCCGAGCATCGCATCGGCCGGTACCCGCACTCCTTCGAAGACCACTTGCGCGGTGGGCTGGGCGTTCCAGCCCATTTTCTGCTCGTCGGCACCAAAACTCAGTCCGGGCGTGTCCTTTTCGACCACGAACGCTGAGATTCCGCGCGGGCCGTCGCCGCCGGTGCGGGCCATCACGACGTACACGTCCGACGCCCCGGCGCCCGAGATGAACTGCTTGACGCCGTCGATGACATAGTCGTCACCCTGGCGAACGGCCTTGGTGCGTAACGCACCCGCATCTGAGCCGGCACCCGGCTCGGTCAGGCAGTAGGAGGCGATCGCCTCCATCGACGCCAGCCGCGGCACCCAGGACTTGCGCTGTTCGTCGGTGCCGAAGGTGTCGACCATCCATGCGCACATGTTGTGGATGGACAGGAATGCCGCAATGGTGGGATCGGCGGCGGCGAGCTGCTCGAAGATGCGCACCGCATCCAGTCGCCGCAGTTCGCTGCCGCCGACATCCTCCCGGCAGTAGATCGCCGCCATGCCGAGCTCGGCCGCCTCCCGCAGTACGTCGGTGGGGAAGTGGTGGTTCTCGTCCCACTCCAACGCATATGGGGCGAGCCGCTTTTCGGCGAACGCGGCCGCCGTCTCGGTGATCACGCGTTCGTCGTCGTCCAGCCCGAAGTAGTCCATTTACTTCATCGTCGGGATGACGAACTCGGCTCCGTGGCTACCCGCGGGCCACCGCTGCGTCACCGTCTTGACCTTGGTGTAGAAGATGATCGACGACGGGCCGTGCTGGTTGAGGTCGCCGAAGCCGGACCGCTTCCAGCCGCCGAAGCTGTGGTAGGCCACCGGCACCGGAATCGGCACGTTCACGCCGACCATGCCGACCTGGACCCGGGACACGAAGTCGCGTGCGGTGTCGCCGTCGCGGGTGAAAATCGCGACGCCGTTGCCGTATTCGTGCTCGGAGGGAAGCCGTAGCGCCTCCTCGTAGTCCTTCGCGCGGACCATGCACAACACCGGGCCGAAGATCTCGTCGGTGTAGATCGACATGTCGGGGGTGACATGGTCGAAGAGTGTCGGGCCGATAAAGTAGCCGCCTTCGAGGTTGGCATCTCCGAATTGCAGGTCGTCGCTGGTTCGTTCACGACCGTCGACGACGGCTTCGGCGCCAGCCTCGACACCCTGGTCGATGTAGTCCTTCACCCTGGTCAGCGCGGCCTCGGTGACTAACGGTCCATAGTCGGCCTTCGGGTCCAGGCTGTGGCCCACCCTCAGGTTGTTGACTCGTTCGATCAGCCTGGCGCGCAGGCGATCTGCGGTCTGCTCGCCGACGGGAACCGCGACGCTGATCGCCATGCAGCGCTCACCGGCGCTGCCGTAGCCGGCGCCGATCAGGGCGTCGACCGCGTTGTCGAGGTCGGCGTCGGGCATGACGATCATGTGGTTCTTGGCGCCGCCGAAGCACTGTGCCCGCTTGCCGTGCGCCGCGGCGCCGGAGTAGATGTACTGCGCGATGTCGGAGCTGCCGACGAAACCGACGGCCTTGATGTCCGGGTGTTCGAGGATGGCGTCGACGGCTTCCTTGTCGCCGTGCACCACCTGGAACGCGCCGGGCGGCAGGCCGGCCTCCAGGAACAGCTCGGCCAGCCGAACTGGCACAGAGGGGTCGCGCTCGGACGGCTTGAGGATGAATGCGTTGCCGCACGCCAGCGCGGGCCCGGCCTTCCACAGCGGAATCATCGCGGGGAAGTTGAACGGGGTGATGCCGGCGACCACGCCGAGTGGCTGGCGCAGGGAGTAGACGTCGATACCGGTGCCCGCGCCCTCGGTGTATTCGCCCTTGAGCAGATGGGGGATGCCGACCGCGAACTCGATCACCTCGATGCCGCGCTGGATGTCGCCCTTCGAATCCGCGACGGTCTTGCCGTGTTCCAGCGAGAGCAGCTCGGCCAGCTCGTCGACGTTCTTGTTGACCAGGTCGATGAACTTCATCATCACGCGGGCGCGCCGCTGCGGGTTGAAGGCGGCCCACTCCTTCTGCGCCTCGACGGCGCCGGCAACCGCGGCATCGACGTCGGCCGACGAGGCCATCGGCGCCTTGGCTTGCACCTGCCCGGTGTTGGGGTTCATCACGTCGGCGGTGCGCCTGGATTGTCCGGCGGTGCGCTTGCCGTCGATGAAATGCGAAATCTGTGTGGTCATGAGTCTGTCCCTCGCCCGAATGGCTGAATACTTGGATATCCTAGTAAATCGTTGACGGGCATGCAAGGGGCTCTCTCCGCGTGACGGCAGCAGCGACAGCACGCGCCGCTAAAAGCTTTTGTGCGGTCAGGGAATTACTCCGCGAGCCGCGGTCGATCGGGCGTAATATCCCGCCCGGGATTCATCGCATAAGCGGGATGACCTGGGCAGGGCGTCACAACGTTTAAGGGGACGCAGGGGATGGGTTTGCCGCCAAGCGATGCGACTTGCGCCCGTGACTGATTCGTCGCCGGGCCCACCCACAGCCCTCGACGGCGCGATCGTCACCTTTCTGCTGCGCGTCGTCGACCAGTTCGAAACGTTGATCTCCGATCCGGAGAAGCTGCTGGCGACCCTCCACGGGATCGGGCTGGATGCCCCAGCAGTCGACGAAATCCAAACCTTTCTGACGGCTCGGGCGGCGGACATCTCGAAGATTTCGACGGATCTTCCGAAACTCGTGGCAGTCCTGGACAGTAGCGACCCGGACTACATGTCGCTCATCACTGCGGCTACTGATCTGTGGACCGTCGTCAGTGGCCTGGTCGACAACGCGCCCAAGCTCGACGCGGCGAGCCTTCCGTTGGCCCCGGCTCTTCCGAACGGCGATGTGATCGGCCAACTCGTGACGCTCGCGGTCGACCGGGCATTGCGCGCAAGCAGCACGGCAGTGTGGGCGGCCATGGCCTCCACCGGCTTCGTAGGGCCGGGCGCCAGCATCCTCAACTCGGTGTCCGAGGCGACCTCACACCCCTTCGCCTATGTCTGGCAGCTCTATCAGTTGGTCCGGCGCGAGAACACACTGTCGGTCGCGGGGGTACTCACCGGGCCGCGGGTGGTTTCGATGTCGACTGTCGAGCTCGGCGCGAAGTCGCAGCCGAACCCGGACGTACAGATTGCGTTCGGGGCGGACGTCGTCGTGCTGCAACGCCTGGTGCTCAAGCTGGCGGCCGACACGTACGGCACGCCGATCACGCTTGTCGTTGATTTCATCGGCACTGACGCGGTGCCGCCCAAATTCGTGGCGGCGGTCTTGACCGTCGAGGCAACTCAAGCCCCGATCAACATCGGCTCGACGCTTGCGCTCGCCGTGTCACCTCCGAATCTCGAAGTCGCAGTTGCGATGACGGGCTTGGGGGCGGTGAAGGTAATCGGGGCGACGTCGCCGACCCTGACGCTCAGCGCTAAGACACCGCGCGTCTTCATGGTGGGGTCGGACGGGGGCATCCACGTGAGGCTGCAGCAGCCGGTGTTCGAGGCGTCGGTCTCACCGACCTCGTGGGACGTCCGCTTCGGTGCAACCGGCTTCGAACTCGCGATTCCCCGATCGGCGGTCGGCTCACTTCTGGGCATCCTCCTGCCCGACAGCGGGGTCAGCCTGCAGGGCAAGCTTCTGTTCAGACTCGACGCCGACGGCTTCCACTTCGACGGCGGTGTCGGTCTGACCAAGTCATGGCCCGACGTTGTGCACCTACCTGGTCTGGTGGTGCACAGCCTGACGACCGCGCTCGATATCTCCGGCGCCGATTTCCCGGTTTCGGCGAAGGGCACCGTGGTCGCATCGCTGGGCCCGCTGACCGTCACCATCGACGGCTTCGGTGTGATGCAGCCGCTGCGTCTGACCACCGATGGCAGCGGAAACCTCGGCGTCATCGACCTGCAGCCGCCCAGCTTCGCGACACCGAGCGGCATCGGGGTGGCGATCGACGCCAATGTCCTCAAGGGCGGGGGCTTCCTGCGGATAGCCGATCACGAGATCGCCGGAGCAATGGAGATCGCGCTCACGCTCGGCACGCTGGAGCTTTCGATCCAGGCGTTCGGCAGCATCCGGGAAGTCAACGGCCACGTGAGTTTCGTCGTCGTCATGTCGGTGCAGTTTGCGCCGCCAATCGAGATCTTCCTCGGCTTGACACTCAACGCCGTCGGCGGCGTGTTCGGACTCAACCGCACTGTCGACACATCGTCGCTGCGCGCCCTGGTGCGCGACGGCCGCGCCACCGACGTCCTTATCCCAAACAACCTGGCGTCCCGGGCAGACGCCGTGCTGGCCGCCGTCGACGCGATCTTCCCGGCCAAATCCGACCAATACATCGTCGGCCCGATCGTCGAGTTGGGCTGGGGCCGTCCGGTGCCGATGGTGGTGATGACCGCCGGCATCGTTTTTACCTTCCCCAACCCGGCCGCCGTTGTGATCATCGGCGAAGTCCAGATCGCGGTTCCCGATCCCACCCTGCCCGTCATCTATCTGCAGGCCGACTTCGCGGGCACCATCAACCTCACGACCGGCGACGTCGCGTTCGATGCCGCGCTCACCAGATCGCGCATCGGGACATTCGACGTCACCGGCGACATCGCATTGCGTGGCGGCTCGCAGAGCTTCGTGTTCACGGCAGGCGGTTTCAATCCGCGCTTCACTCCGCCGCCCGACCTGACCGGCTTGCGGCGGCTGAGTATTTCACTGTCTCCGAGCCCGCTGTTGAGCATCTGGGCGGACGCCTATTTGGCGATCACTGCCAGTTCGCTGCAGTTCGGCGCCGGGATGTACCTGGAGGCCAAACTTGGGCCCATCGGCGCTAAGGGGCATCTGAGCCTCGACACGTTGATCCATACGGAGCCGAAGCTGCACTTCAGCACGTCGATCGCCGGTCAATTCCAGTTGACCGTGGCTGGAGACGATATCTGTTCAATCAGCCTCGACCTGCTGCTCGAGGGTCCGGGCCACTGGCACGCGCACGCTCACGCGAGCATCGACCTGTTCTTCTTCTCGGTGTCCGGCACGCTGGACCTCGGGTGGGGGACGGACTCCCCGCTGCAGCTCGGCCCCCCGGTTGATGTGCCGGCGAAGGTGCGTGAGGCGCTGTCGGAAGACGCGGTGTGGATGCACGTGCTGCCCGCCGCCGACGGCGGTACGGTCCAGCTGCGCTCAGGCGCCGATGCGCTTCATCCGCTCGGGGTGGTGCGCTTGACGCAGACCGCCGCACCCCTCGATGTCGCCTTAGCGAAGTTCGGCGCCGACGCGGTGGTGTCACCGGACCCGGTGACCGTGGCGATCGTGGCGACGGGCGGAGTCGTGGTGAGCGCACAGGAGCTCTTCGCCACCTCGCAATTCTTCGAACTCAGCGATGAGGACCGCCTGTCGAAGCCCGCTTTTCTGCCCTTCGATGCGGGTGGGAGCCTGCAGGGTGAGACCTGGCAGGTAAGCGACGCGGTGACGGGCAGCGTCATCTACGAGGAGAGCCTCGGCGACGACTCCACCGGTGCGCCGCACCGCAACTTCCGGCCGCTGGACGCGATCGCACTCGGGTGGGCGGGCCTCGGCGCCGCCGGCCGCGCGCACATGTCGACGCCGTCGCGAACCGTCCCTCCCAAGATCGCGGTGTCAGCGCCCACTTACTCGGTGGCCGACGCGGCGACCGGTGCCATCGTGGCTACCGGAGCAGCCGCGGCCCTGATGGCCTCCACGCGAATCTCGGCCGACCGAGTCGCCGTCGCCGACTTCGAACTGCGGACGGTGGGCACATGACCGATGCGCAGTTCACCTTTTCCTCGATGATCCATCGAGGATTCTTCGCCGACGCCAGCGCGCAGACCAGCGTCATGGTCACCGTTTCGGGCCAGCCGCCACTGACTCGTCAGGTTGCGATGATGACGCCGGGCGACGTCATCGGGATACCGAATCGCCAAATCATCCGGTGCACCCCGCCCAACGGGCTATCCGACGCCGAGCCGAACTACCTGGCGGCGGTCGAGTTCGACTCGCCAGACCTGCCGTGGATGTTCAGCAGGAAGTCGGCGAGCGGGCCGACTCTGCCGTGGATCACCCTTGCGGTTATCGATGAGACGGCACTGACGGTCGACCCGCTCTCGCCGTCGCCGCTGGGCACAAAGCTCACGATTGACTCTGCGCAGCTTCCGAATCCAGCGGAGTCGTGGATGTGGGCCCACAGCCAGTTGCTCGGGTCCGACACCGTGCCGGACGATCCGTCGCGCTCACTGTCGCGCCTGATCAGCTCCCGACGGTTGCAGGCCGATCACCGTTACCTCGCCTGCGTCGTTCCGGTCTTCGCCGCCGGACGAGACGCCGGGCTAGGCGAGGATCCCGGCCCGGTTCGCACGAGCATGGACCTTGCGTGGGGCGGTGCGGGCGGCGACGTGACGCTGCCGGTGTACTACTTCTGGCGGTTCGCAACGGGACCGAACGGTGACTTCGAGTCCCTGGTTCGTCGCCTGCACGGAGTGGCTTTGCCTGCCGGTCTCGGTCGGCGCCGGCTGCAGCTGGACTTCCCGATGAGTGGACTGCCCGCACCCGACGCGGCCGGTGCCGATCTGGATCTGCACGTTGCGCTGCAACCCCCCGGCGAAACCCTCGATGACATTGCACCTTTGGTAGGGCAGAGCTATCTCGACTCCCTGCGGTCTCGGCTGGTCGACGCCGGTTACGACGTGTCGCTCCTGACATCCAATCCGGACGCGCCGCCCGTCGTGGGCCCACCGGTCTACGGCCAGCTCGCGGCCGGACCCAGCGCAACCGTAGGCACCCTCGACACGACGGCGCCGCCGTGGGTGCGGCAAACCAACCTTGATCCGCGGCTACGCGTCGCGGCAGGTCTTGGGTCAGAAGTCGTGCGGCGCAACCAGGATCGCTACGTCGAGGAAGCGTGGCGTCAAGTCGGCGCAGTTCTCGCCGCCAACGCGCTGCGTCGGCGGGCCGAGTTCTCGCTGGCCGCGAGCGCGACACTGCACCGGCGGTGGATCTCGCAGCTACCGGCCGCGGATCTGGTCACATCCACCGCGCCGGTGCACTCGCGCGTCCTCGTGGCTGCGGGTCAGACTCTCACCGGACGCCTGCGTCAATCTCCGCTTCCACCGTCGATCGTGTCGGTCGAATACCGCCGCGTCACACGTGCTCGCGGGAACCTGACCGGTGCAGCCCGGTGGTCGGCCGCAACGGGGCCGACGGTGCTTGGGCAGAAATCGGCTGAGCCTCATCCACTTTCGGTTGATGTCCCGCTGGACACGATCGACGCGTTGGAGCCGCCCAGCCAGGTGTGGGGCATCGCCGCGGTGCCCGGCATCCTGGCCCGGCTCGTTCCGGATCTTGACCAAACCACCCTCACACCTGCACAGGCGGCGACCCAGCTCGACGCCCTCAGCCAGCTGGAGACCGTTCGGTTCGTCGCGCCCGCCGACGTACCAACCAAAGTCGGATCGATCGACGGCGACGCCGTTCTGAGCGCGGCCGGTATGGTACCGACCTCCCAACCCAGCCCCACCGGGCCGGTTCACGGGCACCCCGTTGCAGGACAACCGATTTCGACGCAACCCGTTGCGGGGCAACCGCACATCGCGCATGGCACCGCGGCGACCCAGGTCGCCAGCTCCACCATCAGCCGCGAGGTGTTCGGCCAAATCGCCTCTGGCACTTTCGTTCAGCCTGCCGCGCCCGCGTTGAAGTTCACGATTCCGCCCGTCAAACTCACCCCGCTGCGACTGCAGATCTCCGATGTCGCCAAGGCCCTCCTCGGTGCCACGATCGTCGCCACGGACGCCTCGGCGCTTCCAATCACCAGCCTGGTCAACGGATTCGACACGTTGCGGGCGACCATCGTGGGTGCGCTCGACCCGTCGAAGACCATCGTATCGATGGTCAATTCCCAGATCTCATCCCTGACAGCGCCACAGGCGGCAGTGTTCGATGACATCATGGCCGCACCCGCTCTGTCGGAGCCGACGTATCAGGCGCTGGCCGACATCTCCCATGACTGGATACTGCCGGGTGTCGACGCGCTGCCCGCGGACACGACGACGCTGGTCGAATCAAACCGCGCATTCATCAACGCATTCCTCGTCGGAATGAACCACGAACTGGCGCGGGAGCTGTTGTGGCGCGAGTATCCGACGGACCAACGCGGCACATACAGTAGGCAGTTCTGGTCACACCGCGACACCGGTAATCCGGCGGACCAATACGACCTGACGCACCTGTTACATGAGGTGCCCACGCGGGACTTACCGGCGCTGAGCGACAGGCCGGGAGAGGTGGCCGCGCCGCTTGTCCTCGTGGTCAAGGGCGACGTGGTCCGTCGCTACCCGGGCATAATCGTGACCGCGGCGCACACCAAGAAGTCCGGCGCCGGTCGTGCCATGGATCCGGCCACCGAAATCCAGCCCGATTTCACCGCGCGCCTCGATCCGGACGTGCTACTCGTGGGCTTCAACAGTTTGAGCGCAGACCTGGTTTGGTCAGCGGCAGGCAACGAGGACACCGCGTGGTGGTTCTTCTTCGCCGAGCATTTCACCGAACCGCGGTTCGGGCTCGACGAGCCGACCGTCACGGCGCCCGCGACTCCGACCGACTGGAACGACGCATCGTGGGGAGACGCGGCCCTGGACGCCGATGGTCGGCTGTGCGCATTGAGTTTTGTCGGCGGCGCCATCCCGAAAACTGCGCCGGGCGGCCCCGCCGGTCCGACGTTCAACTGGCACAGCAACAGCTCATCGGTCGCTTGGATACTGTTGCAGTATCCGTTCCGGCGCGGAGTGCGTGGCACCGATCTTCTGCCTCCGAGGCCGGTCGCATGAACCACCCGATCCCGACCCCGGTCCCCGACCGCGGCGTTGGTCCCGTCGTCGGCGGCCAGCACAGCCCAGTCATCGCCGGTGTCGACGCCGAAGTTCCGATCGCGATGCTGCCCATCCGGATTGAGACGAGATTCGCCGGGACAGACACAGCGCCGCAACTTCAGGTTCGCCTATACCCCGACGATGTGCACCTCGACGGGCATGACACCCGCCTGACAGACGGCGAGGCCTTGGCGGGCCAGAAGTACTGGACGACGCTGCGCGCTGCCGGACCCGCCGACCAGGCGTGGGCGCAGTTGTTGTCCGACGTCGGTCCCACCCGGGCGATCTGGGTGCGCCAGGCGCTCACGCCGACCAACGATGCAGGTGCCCCGACCTTCCCGACGGTGGAAACGACAGCAGGGTCAACCGGTTTGGCCGCGCTGGCCCGCGCGCTGCCCGACACGTTCGTTGTGCGAGCGCGCTATGCGGGCGGCGAAATAGCCGTCCATGGCAGCGCCATCCCCGCCCAGCTGCAAGTCGGCCTGGAGTTCGGGAAGGACGCAGATACCAATGCGCAACCGGCCGCGGCGCCTCCGACGAACGCCGATGCCACGCTCGTACTCGACGAGGGCATGCGCTGGATGTCCGATTTCGCCGACGCGTTGGCTGTCGGCATGGCGGTCACGATCGATCTTCCGCCGCACACCACCACGGTCGACGACGTGGTCGCCGTGGGGGTCTCCGTCGCTGATCCTGTGGCGGGCAGCAAGCGACTCGCAGCGCTGATTGAAGCCCACCGCCTCAGCGACGGCGCCGCTTTAATCACTCCGGGCACACCCACCAACAATCTGGCGGATTCGGCGAGCGGATATTCGATCAATGCCGTGCCGGCTCCCGCGCCGGCCCCAGCCCCGGCGCCGGGTTCTGCGGCCGCTGCGCTTGCTGGCGCGCTCGGCATGGACTCCGCCGTGCTCGCGGCCCTCGACGGCGCGTCAAGCATGGAACTCGCCGAAGCAACGGCCATGAGCCGGGCGCTTTTTGAGGCCACATGGGGCACGTTTCTGCGCGGGCAGGCCCAACCCGGATTCAACTTGAATCTGCTGCCGCAGGTGTACGCGCATGTGACGAACTTCGTACGGGCAGGAGGTCCGCTGCCGACGATTCGGCTCGGCCGACAGCCCTACGGCGTCGTGCCGGTCATGGCCGCAGGAGGCTGGAGGCCACTGTCCGAATCCGCATTCCAGGGCTGGCTGAGCAGCTTCCTGCCGCGGATCCGCAACCTGTGGACGTCCGGCATCGCCGATGCTCCCGCCGGGCCGGACCTGTTCGCGCAGGAACCCGTCACTACGCGCGTTCGCCTGCGCACCACGCAACCGGGCCCGGCGATCGACTTCCTGATGGCCGGTGGCTACGCCGATCCCACCGGCAACTCCGAGTACAGCCGGCTCAGCATGATGGCCGAACTCGGCTTCACCAACGCGATGCCGTCGATCGTCCACCAATTCAATAACAACGCCGCCGCCAACCTGTGGTTGCCGATGGCGGCTGACGCGGACACGGTGTTCGACATCCTTGCCCCAGACCCGAAGAAGGCCACGAGCGTTCTTGGTCTCTTGCTGCGCAATTCGGCACTGCGGATCGCCGCGGATGCCACGAACGAATTCATCGGTCTAGGTGGCGGACGCGTCGCCGAGCAGGTCGCCAGGCAGACCGCGTACGTGACCGTCGCGAACCTGCCGGCTGCGGCCGGGGTCGCCACACCGCTGCAACCAGGGTTCACCGCGGAGCGCGTCGCGCAGACCGATCAGGCGATGCGGGCCAGTGCCGGAAAGGATGTCGACGGCGCGGCGTTCACCGTCGGCGACCGACTGACTGCCATCGTCAACAATCCGGCATCCTTTCCGGCGGATCTGGCCCGCTACTACAACAGCGACGCATTGGCTGCTTTCCGGGATTCGCTTGCGCCACTTGCCGAAATCGCGACCGAGCGACGTGCCGTCCTGACCGGACAGATCATCGACGGCGCTTCGCACCGATATGACGCCTGGGTCACCTCGCTCGCGACTGCAAGGCTGGCCGGAATGCAGGCTCGCAAACCCGGGATCCAGGTCGGTGCGTGGGGCGCGGTGCACGGTCTCCAACGACGGCAGGCGACACCCGTGGCCGCCACGGGCACTATCCCCGATGGTACCGAAACCTCAAGGGCCAGCGGAGGATTCGTGCTGGCACCGTCCCCGCGCCATGCGAGCGCCGCTGGTGTGCTCAGGGCCGCGTGGATGGCACATGACGGACGGGCCGGCGGTGCGCTTGCACCGTTTGCCACCGGTCTGAACTCGGTCGCGGTGCGTAGGGCGTTGGCCGTTGCGGACGGAATGCGCAACGGCCAGCAGCTTGGGGCGCTACTCGGCTACCAGCTGGAGCGTGCGATCCACGACGCTTCGGGCACTGGCGGCATCGAAATCGACTGGACTGTCTACGTTCTCCGGCGGCAATTCCCGCTCAAAGTCGACACGATCGACAACGCCCCACACGCCTCCTCCGAGCGAACCGTCGCCGACGGGTGGAAGCTCGCCCAGGCCGAAACGGCCACACCGGGATCGGTTGTTGCGGGCATCGTCTCCGACGGCGACCCGAACCAGCCGTCGCTGTCACCGGCGGAGCGCGCTGCGCTGCAGTCGGCAATCGGTGACCTGCTCAGCACTCTCGACGCATTCGCTGACCTGGGACTGGCCGAGTCGATGTACCAGCTCGCGGGGGCGAACTACGAGCGTGCCGCGGCCGCGCTGGACATGGTGGGGCGCGCGTCGCCGCCGCCCGACTCCTTCGAATCAATGGCGACCCCGCGCGGTGGCCGCGGCATCGAACAGCGCCTCGTGATCACATTCGGCGACAGCCAACGCCCGCCCGGATACGCGACCGACACACCGCGCGCGCGACTGGCACCGGCCGCGGACGCCTTCGTCGCCCGTCGGCTGGGGCCGATCGACTCGATACGGGTGCGGCTGCTCGACGATGCCGGCAACCAGATTGCGGACCCTCTGCTGTCATCACTGGGCCTGTCGGCACTCGACATCGCCGCACTCGATTTGAGCGCAGACACCATCACGCTGCAAAGCTGGGATTCGCCCGACACGTTCCCCGGGGCGCCTAACTCGAACCCGGGCTTGCAGGGCGTCGCGCGGCTGCTGCTCGCCGCAAACCAGCCAGGCGCGGCAGCAGTCGGGTTCGAATTGACTCAGGACGCCGCACTGCTCAATCTGCTCGACCACGCGGCCGCCTGGCAGAAGACCCTGGCGGGGCGGGCACCACTGACCCCGCAGACGTTTCACGCTCGGGCGCAACTGGATTCGAGTTTGGATAGCTCTGGCCTCGCTGCGACAGTGGCGGCCCTGTCCGCCGAGCTGGCGGCCGCTGCACCGGGGGAGCTGGGCGCCTGGGGGATCGCGAGCTCCGACCTGAACACCGCCGCCAACCGAGTGGCAACGGCGTCGAAGGCGCCGGATCCCGTCACGGCGACCGCGGCGCTGTTGGGCGCACCCGCGGTAGTCGAGGGGACCCTGCCCGCGTTTCCCACCGACATCGCCGCCGGTCTCGGGGACCAGAGCGCCGCGCTGGGCGACGGATCGGGCATCCTCGCGCGGTGGCTGCAGGACACCGCGCGGGTACGAAACGCAGCGGACTCCCTCCAGGATGCCTTGCTGCACAACGACTTAACTGCGAGCCCGCCCGTCGGCACGTGGGCTGCCCAGTCCCCGGCGGCTCCCTGGGCTGACGGCGTTGACCCGGCATCCGCGCACCGCTGGGTCGGGCTGCCGTTCCCCGTCGCCCTTGCAGGCCCGCCCGTGACGAGTGTCGTCGTGGTCGGCGACAACGTGACCGGTGTGGTGACCGGCATCGAACTGGATGCCTGGACCGAGGTGGTCCCGAATCCGACTGGTGCTGCGGCGGTCGCCGCCAATCTGTCAACGCCGGATGCCCGGGCGCCCAACGTGATCCTGCTGGCGGTCCCGCCGGACACGTCCACGCCGTGGACCGAGGACGCGTTGTTTTCGGTCGTCGACGAGGCCCTCGAACTTGCCGACTGCAGGATGGTGGACTTCGATGCGGTGCGCCGGGTCCCCGCTTTCCTGCCCGCGGTCTACCTCGCCCAGTTCAATGAGGATGACGTCGGATTGCGCAGGTTCCTCGGACTCGCACACAATTTCCCGACCCGCTGGGTGAGCGAGGCGACGCCATGACGACCGTTTATTCGATGACGCGCGTCGAACCCGTCTGCCGCGGCGGCGACCCGGGGAGGGGCCTGGCCGCCACCGTTGAGGACCCGTTCTGGATGTTGGCCCGCCAGCGACAATTCGGGGAGCTGAGCGGTGAGGACGCCGGATCGCCCGTGCAGGTCACCTTCGTTCAGACGGAGACACCGTTCGACTGCTGGCGGCCCGCTGGCGGCGTGGTATTGCCGTATTCGCCGCAAACCGATGTGGTCGAAGCCCTGGTCGCGGGGGAGGCCGCGGGCCCCGCCCACAGCACCCGTGACCGCATCCAGGCCGGCCGGGCGCTCGCGGCGGCGGTGCCCGCTACGGTGAACACCGCGCTCCTGCACGCGTTTCCGGTGCCGCTGACCGACGATTCGCCGCGGCGCCTCGTGGGCGCGGCGCGCCTGTTCGCCGATGGGCTGGCGGTGGCGGCTGCCGTTGCCGGGGCTGCCGGAGCACCGGACAGCGTGCTTGCCACCGCGCTGAGCCTTGCGGTCGGCGAGGCGAGCGCATCGAGGAGCGATCTCGAGGCGTTCGCCGATTGGTGCCGGATCAGCTTCGGCACCGGCCCAGCTAGCTGGATTCCCGAACGGCTCGAGCGCCGGTTCGAGCTGGGTGTCGGCGACGCTTCTGTGATCGGCGCGCCGGGACATACCCGAGAACGGGTCGACTGGTCGGATTTCGATGTCGTCGGCGAGCCCGGAGCACAAGCGACGCCAACGGTTACGTCGCGTAAGCGAATCCCCACGACCATTCAATTCCCCGGGATGCCGCGAAACCGATTTTGGGAGTTCGAGGATTCGAAGCTGGCTCTGTCTCGAATCGATGCCAGCACCACCGACCTCAGCCGGCTGGCCCTTGTCGAATTCAGCACCATCTACGGCAACGACTGGTTCACCTTCCCGCTCCCGGTCACCTACGGTTCAACGCAGTCGGTCACCGAACTGGTGGTGCGTGACACTTTCGGCACCCACGAACTCATCGCCCCCGCCGCCGATCAGCAGTGGGCGATGTTCCGACCGGTGGGCTCGTCGATCGCCGACCCGATCCTGGTGTTGCCCGCGGTAACGGCCAGCCCGCTGGCAGGCGAGGTGGTCGAAGAAGTCCGGTTCCTGCGAGACGAGATGGCCAACCTCGTCTGGGGTGTCGAGCAGCTCGTCACCGACGCCGAGGGCGACGTACACGACCTGCCCGACGAATACGTCAGGGCCGCGCAATCGAAATCGCTGTTGCTGACCGAAAGTGACCTCGCGTACCGGTTGATGACCGACGTTCCGGAGCATTGGATCCCGTTTATCCCGGTGCGAATTGGCGACGCGTCACGCCAGGTGGGGCTTGTCGAAGCAGTTCTGCCCCGCCCGGACAGCCTCGGGGATCTTGTCGCGTCGTCACCGAGATCCACTGTGCTGCAAGAACTTCGTGGCCAGGTGCTGCCCGAGGAGGAGGTGCCCACAGCCGGTGTTGTCGTGAGGCGGAGGTGGTTCTTGGCGCGATCGGCAGACGGCGGGCGGCATACCTGGGCGGCGCGGTCGGTTACTACGGGTCGGGGCGAGGGAGCCAGCGGCCTGCGCTTCGATGTCGCGCAGATGGGGCAGGGGTAATCGGCCATGCCGGAGATCACCTTCCTGATGGGCCTGGACGGCGCGGCGACCAACCGCTTCTACAGCCTCGCCAAGCAGTACTTCCAGGCCGGCAGCGGCACGGTCGTCGACGCTCCTGCGGCGGGGCAGACGATGGAAGGAGTCTTCAATAGTCTGCGCTCCCTCACCACAGTCCAAACGACGATCAACCTGGTTTCGCATGCCTCGGGATTCGGTGCCATGAATTGTGCGATAACTCAGGCAAAGCAAGTCAGCAGCGGCGGGATCATGACCGCAGATGACCTGCAGGATGCGCTCGCAAACAAGTGGCTGACTGCGCCGGGTCCAGCGGTGATCTCAAACAAAACCCGGGTTGTCATCTACGGCTGCGACGTAGGGCGATCGTCGCGATTCCTTACCATGCTGTCCGGGTTGTTCGGCAGCCCCGGTGAGGTGCTCGGCCCGCGACGCATTGGTGTTTTCGTAACGGACGGCACCACGGTGAAGTATCGCCAGGCGCAGACATGGTCATTGACCCGAAAGGCGCCGCTGGTCACGGGCGCAACGAGCGCACCCGCGGGCGGCTGGCCGGCGTTTCGTACCAAGTTCGTCACCGATGCGTCGCTCAAGTTCGGCCGCTACGTGACCGGCACCGGCGATCCGCTCGCCGACGATCACCTGACTGCGATGCTCAGCACGGCGGCAAGTCAGGCCACGACCGCCTTAGGGCCGACCTTCTTCCTGGAGGAGGGTGTCGACATTCTCCCGGCCGCCGGTCAAACTGCTGAGCAAGCAGCGCAGAGCATCCCTACGCAGACGAACGGCGACGCGGCGACCAGTCTTCCGGCGAGCGTCAGCCAAATCGACGACACGACGGTTGTGACGACGGTCGGTCCCGCCGACACCTACCCGACCACCCCGGCGAAGACCGCCTACCGGATTACTGTCGTGATTCTCGGGCAGATCATCGACAAGGACGTCATCATCTCCCAGGGCACGGACTACCAATGCTTCTGTGCCAGCAAGGGGCTGGCGCCGTCGCCGGGGCCCAAGGCGGCGAGCGCCGACGATGGCGATGCCGGCGCTGATCCGCTTCAGACTGCTGAGCAGTTATTGCTTGCAGGCGGAGTCAGCCAGGCTGATATCGATGATTTCCTGGCGAGTACACCGACCGGCGACGCGACCGAGGATATCGACACCGATGCGCCCGCGACGGTGCCGATCGAGGGCGATGCCGGCTCGGGCTATCCGAACCCATTGGAGACGGCATGACCGTCGTCGTACTGGGCGCTGTGGGAACCGACTGGAAGGCGGTAGCGCTGACCTGCCATTTCAGCGCGACGGCCGACGGCAATCCCCTTGCTGTCGCCGACGACACGACACCGGTCTGGACGATTCCCCCAGGTACAACAACCGTCGAGATCACCGCCACGCCGACCGTCCAGACGTTCTGGCCGACAACAGTGGCGCTCAATGTCAGCAACACGGGCGCGCTGACCCCCGCGGGACCAACGGCGGCCTTTGTCACCGTCCGGTCCCTCAGAGCCCTCGGCATCGAGTTCTCCTTTGCGTCGGTTGTACTCAGCCGGTTCAAGGACGTGTCGGATGATGTGCTGGCACTTTTGGGCAATCCCCCTACGACGCGTCAGGGCAAGCCGACCGACGTGGCCAAGCAGTACCAAGACAACTACGGCGTGTGGCCACCGCAGGACTGGGACTTCGATGACAAGCCGGATGCGCACTTTCTCGATCTGCCCGTGCCCGAGCAGGGCGTGAGCTTCTCGAAGGATCCCTCGGTGCACGTTGATGCGGAGAACGTCGTCCTGAGGTTGGCCGGAGTTGTTGCGCCCAAGCTGTGGGGAGTCAGTTGGCCGATGTCGCTCGACCGCAACGACAATGCGGATCCGACTCCGATCCTGCTGTTCCTTCGGCAGGGAAATGCTCAGTACATCGGCTCGTTCTTCGCCGGGGATGGCATGGACCCCTACCCCGATAACTTCGACTACGCCAGTTTCGGTCTTTACGACGATCTGGCCTATCCGGAGATCGACCCGTTCAACCAGCCCGGGTCAAAGGGCGTGCCCTACCAGGCCGCCAAAGCGGGCGCAAAGGCCGTCACTGTTCACCCCGTCAACAGCCTCCGCGAAGACTTCGGCGTGATCGAGTCGACCAAACAAATGGGCCGAATCCTTCTGGAACTGCAGGCGTTCATGTTCCGGCGTGCCGGTGTGACGACGTCACCGGCCACTCTCGGCAAGACGGCGATAGCGTCGTTCAGCTCGGGAACACATATCCTGGCCCGGATACTCGCCAGCCCGGACAATCGCGGGGAGACGTTCCTCAACGACACGGTGAACGCGGTCTACTTCCTCGATGCCCCGAAATGGTCCGTCGGGGATTGCGTTACTGCTGCCCTGGCCTGGCAAGGGAACCGCAACAAACGAGTGCGGTTTTACACCCAGGACCTGTGGGATCCCTTGACGAAGGTGATCACAACAAAGCTGCCCAAGGAGCCCTTCGTGGCGACCTCGCAGGATAACCGGCGGACCCTTGGATTGGTGTCCAGGAAAACATGGACCGCGTTGGTTAAGAACGCCATTGGAGCCCAGCTGTCGACGGACGAGGCCTGGCAATACGTGCACCACGCAACTGCGGCAATGATGTTGACGCACGCTCTGTCCCGAGGGGACTTCACCTAATCTCGAGCGCTGGCTGCCGCGCCTACCGGCGTAAACCGTCGATGAACGCACGGGCCTCATCCCACGTCGGCAGCAGGCCGTCCGCCTGAACCTCGGCGAGCGTCGGCGCCTCTCGGTCGCGGTCCGACATGATCGGCTCGCCGCCGACGACCGGCCAGTTGATGCCCAGCACCGGGTCGTTGGCGTTGATGGTGTGCTCCCGCGACGGGTCGTAGCCCGCGGAGCACAGGTACATCACCGTCGAATCGTCCTCCAGCGCAAGGAAAGCGTGGCCGAGTCCCTCGGAGATGTACACCGAGCGGCGGGCCCGATCGTCGAGCTGGACCGCGTCCCACCGGCCGAATGTCGGTGAGCCGACTCGAATGTCGACCACCACATCGAAAACGGCACCGTGAAGGCACGTCACGTACTTGGCCTGGCTCGGCGGCAGCTGCGCGAAGTGCACGCCGCGCAGCACACCGGCCGCCGACACCGAGCAGTTGGCCTGCCGCAGATCGAACCCGTGTCCGGCGAATTCGGTGAACGCCGAATCGGTGAGCCACTCGTAGAACTCCCCGCGCGAATCCGTGTGCAGCGCCGGCGTGATCTCCCACGCGCCGGGTACGTCGAGCTCGCGGGCCTTCATTGGCCCCGCTCCGCATACGATGCCTCGACGAGGTCTTTCAAAGGGCGCCACCATGATTCATTGTCCCGATACCAGTCGATGGTGGCGCGCAGGCCTTCCTCGAAGTCGGTGTGCTTGGGACTCCAGCCCAATTCGTCGCGCAGCGCTGACGGATCGATCGCATAGCGCAGATCATGGCCCGCCCGGTCGACCACGTGATCGAAGTCGTCGGCGTCGCGGCCCATCAGGCGCAACAGTGTGCGCATCACCGACAGATTGTCCCGTTCGCCTTCGGCCCCAATCAAATACGTGCGCCCGATATGGCCGTCGGACAGAATCCGCCACACCGCGTTGTTGTGGTCCTCGACGTGGATCCAGTCGCGTACGTTGGTGCCGCGGCCGTATAGCTTGGGCCGCCGCCCAGTCAGCACATTGGTGATCTGGCGGGGAATGAACTTCTCGACGTGCTGGTACGGCCCGTAGTTGTTGGAACAGTTCGAAATCGTCGCGGCCACACCGTAAGACCGCACCCACGCCCGAACCAGCATGTCGGCGGCGGCCTTGGTCGACGAGTACGGGCTCGACGGGTTGTACGGCGTCGACTCGGTGAACCGCTGCCCAGAATCCAGTTCCAGGTCGCCGTACACCTCGTCGGTCGATACGTGATGCAGCCGAACCCCGTGTCGGCGCACCGCCTCCAGGATGGTGAACGTACCGATCACGTTGGTATGCACGAACGGCTCGGGTTCGGCCAGCGCGTTGTCGACGTGAGTTTCGGCGGCGAAATGCACCACGGCATCGGCCTCGGCCACGAGCTTGGACACCAGTTCGGCATCGGTGATGTCGCCCTCCACGAGGCGGATATCGGCGTCGACGGGGGCCAGCGACTCGCGGCTGCCCGCATAGGTCAGCGCGTCGAGCACCGTCACGGAGTTCTCCGGGTGCTCACGCACACTACTGTGCACGAAGTTGGCGCCGATGAATCCCGCGCCGCCGGTGACCAGCAACCGCATGATCAATGACCCTAGTCGAGGGCCTCCATCGAAGAGGGAGGTGTGCAGACGAACGCCAGTGCATCATTGTGTGCAGCGACACCGGCCGAGCCGATCTTCTGCTCGAGCCGCGATCTCAACTCGGTGAGCGCGGTGGGCTCGAGCGTCGAGTGATTGGAATAGGTGGACACCAAGTTCATGTAGTCCTCGGCGGTGTAGTGCAGGTGTTCTAAACAGCACCGTCGCTCGACCGCGAAGCCGAACTCCTCGAGCAATGCGGTCAGTTCTGCTTCGCGATGGCCGACCGGCCTCACACGCACATCCAGGTAGTCCGCACTGACCGCATCGAGTTCTTCCTGCGTCGGTGCGGTGGGGATGATTCGGTTCGCGAGAATCGCGAGACGACCAGCCGGCCTCAGGATCGTCAAGACCTTCTCGATCGCGGACCGGGGCTCAACCCAATGAAAGGACTGCGCGAAGACCACCAGATCGAACGAACGGCCGGCCGGTTGCCATTCCTCGAAGGTCGCTTGTTCGACGCTGACTGCCTTGTCGGTGGCCACGCGTGCCATCCGCGCGTCGGGCTCCACCGCGACAACGTGTGCTCCGGCTTCCATCAGTTGGACCGATGCGATACCGGTTCCGGCGCCGATATCGGCCGTCAGAATTCCGCGCTGAGTGATGAGGCCGTCGATGAGGGGCTGCGGGAAATGCGGACGATAACGGTCGTACTCATTTGCGATAGCGCCAAACGACTCGGCCCGGCGACGGTCTGTGTGCTCCGGTGGGGACTTCGACATTCCTTCAGCATGCCGCCCACGTCGGCGAGCGCCCGAGATGGGCCAGGATCCGATCGATGTCGCTTGCGTGTACTGCAACAGCTCACGCAAGAACCCGAAAGGCCCTAGCCCTTCAAGCCGAGCGGCCCGGCCAGTTCCGTCAGCGTCGGCAGCAGCTTGTCCCAGCCGCCCAGCACCTGAATGGTCACGTGGTCGGCACCCGACTCGAGATGTTCGGTCAGCCGCTTGGCGATGGCGTCCGGGCTGCCGTGTGCAACGACCGCGTCGATCAGCTTGTCGCTGCCCGGCTTGGCGACGTCGTCGTCGGTGAAGCCCAGTCGCTTCCAGTTGTTCAGGTAATTGCTGAGATTGAGGTAGAAGTCGACGGTCTTGCGGCCGATCGCGCGCGCCTCGTCCACTGCGTCTTCTGAGGTGGTGAGCACCACCTTGTGCTCGGGTGCCAGAAACACGGTGTTGCCCACCAGGTTTCGCGCCCAGCCGGTGTGTTCCGGCGTGGTCAGGTACGGGTGAGCGCCGGCGCTGCGCTGGGCGGCCAGCTTGAGCACCTTCGGCCCGAGTGCGGCGACGACGCGTCGGCTCGTTGGCACTTTCGCCGCGTCGAGCACATCGAGGTATTCGACCAGCACGTCGTAGGGCTTGCGATATTCCTCGGTGTGCTCGGGATGCCCGATGCCGATGCCGAGCAGGAACCGGCCGGGGTGCTTGTCCTCGATGCGGTGGTAGGCCTCCGCGACTTGTTCGGCACGCGCCGTCCAGACGTTCACAATGCCGGTGGCGACCTGAAGCGTCTCGGTGCGCTCCAGGATCGGCTCGACGTAATTGAGATCACCGGCGGGCGATCCGCCGATCCATACAGCGCCGTATCCGAGCTTCTCGATCTCGACCGCCTGCTCAGGTTTGGGCGTCCCGAAGGTCCACACACCGAATCGGCCAAGGTCGGGCTTCAGTGCAGTCATCGCTGTTCCTTCGGTTGGACGTTCAGTTCAGGCCGAGCGGACCGGCCAGTTCGGCAAGTGCGGGCACGAGCTTCTCGGGCGACGTCAGCACCTGCACCGGCACGTGATCCGCACCTGCGTCCAGATGTTCCTTGAGTCGCGCCGCGATGGAATCCACTGTGCCGTAGGCAACGACGGCGTCGACGAAGCGGTCACTGCCCGGCTTGGCGAGGTCCTCATCAGTGAACCCCAGCCGCTTGAAGTTGTTGAGATAATTCGTCAGGTTGAGGTAAATCTCCAGGGCCTTACGGCCGACCGCGCGGGCCTTCTCCGCGTCGGTCGTCAAGACCACCTTGTGTTCGGGCGCGATGAACGCGTCGGGCCCGATCAGCTTGCGCGCCTCGGCGGTGTGCTCGGGCGTCGTCAGGTATGGATGCGCACCGGCGGAACGTTTCGCGGACAGCTCCAAGACCTTCGGGCCCAGCGCGGCGACGACACGGCGGTTCTTCGGCACGCCGTACTCGTCAAGCTGGTCGAGGTAGTCCTTCAACGCATCGATCGGCTTGCGGTACTCGTGTCCAGCCTCCGGGTGGCCGACGCCGATGCCAAGCAGGAAGCGGCCTGGGTAGGCCTTGTCGATGCGGTGGAAGGACTCCGCGACGGGACCGGCGCCAGCGGTCCAGATGTTGACGATGCCGGTGGCCACCTGCAGGGTGGTGGTCTTCTCCAGGATCGGTTCCACCCAATCCAGTTCGGCCGGCGGCGAGCCGCCCACCCACACGGCGCCGTAGCCCAGCGCCTCGATGTCCTTCGCCTGTTCGGGGGTTACGCCGCGTCCGAACGATCCGAACCGGCCGAGGCTGGGCTTCTGGTCAGTCATGCTGAAGTCCAACCCCCACCGCGGCTGCGGCTATTCCGCTGTGGCCGGAAGTTCGATCGGTGTCGGCAATTCGGGTGCCGGCGCCACCAATGGCAGCAGGACGATGAACTTCGTGTGGCCCGGCTCGGACTGCACCCGCAGATCGCCGTGGTGCTTCTCAACGACGATCCGGCGGGCCAGATCCAGACCGAGGCCCGTGCCCTCGCCGAACGGCTTGGTGGTGAAGAACGGGTTGAAGATGTTCTCGATGATGTCCGGGGGAATGCCGGGACCGTCGTCGCAGATCTCGACGCGGATCATCTCTTCGTTCTCGCGCATCGTACGCAGCGTCAGCGTGCCGTGGCCGTCCATCGCCTGGATCGCGTTGTCGATGATATTCGTCCAGACCTGATTGAGATCGCCTGGGTAGCAAAGTAATTCGGGTAGCGACTTGTCCATTTCCTTGACCACCTTGACCGCGCCGTCCTTGCCGATCTTGTCGCCGAACATCATCACGGTGCTCCACAGCAACTCGTGGACGTCGGCGCTCTGATACTCCGCGCGGTCCATCTGGGAGTACTGCTTGGCCCCGGCCAGCAGCGCGGAAATCCGCTTGCTGGCCTCGGCGATCTGGTTCATCAACAACTCGGTCTCGATGGTGTAGCGCAGCCAACCGATCGCGCCCTGCAACGACGCTGTCGCGTCGACCTCATCGACCGAGGCTGAGACGCGTTCGAGCCAGTCGGTGTCGAGGCCGGCGTCGACGAATGTGGGGGCGTAGTCCCAGGCCCCCGACATGCCGCGGTCTTCCAGCCAATCACCGATCTGCTCCTCGCGGTCCGATGCTTCCAGCGCGGTGAGTTCGACGGACTTGGACTTCGCGACCTGCTCGGCCACTTCGTCCTGGATGCTTACCAACACGCGCAGGGCTTCGGGGGTGAATTTGCCGTCGGCCAGCATCGCCAGCTTGTGACGCATGCCCGCCACGCGGTCGCGCAGGTCGGCGACCGCCCGCGCGGTGGCTGCGGCCGGGTTGTTCAACTGGTGGGTGAGCCCGGCCGACAACTGGCCGAGCGCCAGCAATTTCTCCCGCTGGCCGATGATCTGGCGCTGCCGCAGCCCACCGACCATGTGCCCTTCGAGAAGGTGTACGGCCATCGGGAACTGCGTCTTCATGAAGGTGGCGAACGCGTCGGCGTCCAGCACGAAGAATCGCGACGGCTTGGTCACCCGCACGGAGGCTTCGTAGACGTGTTCTTCGAACGGGACGTACGCCGACCAGGCTCCGCAGTACACGCCGCGCTGGGACGTGCGGTTGGTTTCGATGTCGACGCCCGCCGAGCGCTTGGACATCACCAGTTCACCGTCAAGCAGGACGTATAGGCACGTCGCGGGATCGCCTTCGGTAACGATCGGCCCTGGCTCGAAAGCCTGGATGTGCCCGTTATCGCAGAGCATCTGCAACTGCTCGTCGGATAACGCTTCGAACAGGAACAGCGTCCGCAGTTCGTTAGGCAGACACGTCTCGCCCATATTCCGCTCCCTAGGCTCCGCCGGCGGTGCCGGCAATCAAGCTTCCGCCAGATACCGGTGCACCAACATCACAGCCATCGACCCTTCGCCGACGGCAGCGGCCACCCGTTTGGCTGACTCCGCGCGCACATCACCTGCAACAAACACACCGGGCACACTTGTTTCCAAGTGGTGCGGCGGACGGTCCAGCGTCCAACCGCTGACGTCCTTCAGGTCCGGGCCGGACAGGATGAACCCGTGGTCGTCCTTGGCGAGTACGTCCAGCCATTCGGTGCGGGGCTCTGCGCCGATGAAGCAGCACAGCCGGTCGCACGTCACCGTGTCCTTCTCGCCGGTCTGCTTGTTGAACAACACAAGGCCGGTGAGGTGGTCGTCCTCGCCGAGAGTGTCGACCACCTCGGTACAGGTCCGGACGCTGATGTTGTCGTTCTTCTCGATCTGCTGGATCAGGTAATACGACATCGACGCCTCCAGCGACGGGCCACGCACCAGCAGCGTCACCGACTTCGCCGTGCGCGACATGAACATCGCCGCCTGGCCCGCCGAGTTGGCGCCGCCGACGATGTAGACGTCCTCGCCCTTACATTCGGACGCATCGGACACCGACGCGCCGTAATAGACGCCGCGACCGACGTAGTTGCACGCCGGGTTGTCCGGGTCTTCCCAACAGCCGGTCACCTGAAGTTGGCGGTAGTCGACGCCGGTGGCCAGGATGACCGCCTGGGCGCCGATGCTGCTGCCGTCCTCGAATTCGATCGTGCGCGCCGAACCGGCGTCGCCGGCATGCAGGGCGACCGCCTTGCGGGTGGTGATGACCTCGGCGCCGAACCGTTCGGCCTGCCGTCGTGCCGAAGTGGTCAGTTCGGCGCCCGATACGCCGGTGGGGAAGCCGAGGTAATTCTCGATCCTGGAGCTGCGGCCCGCTTGTCCGCCGGTTGTGGTCGCCTCGATCAGCACGGTCTTCAGGCCCTCTGACGCGCCGTACACCGCGGCCGCGAGCCCCGCCGGCCCGCCTCCGATGACCGCGAGTTCATACATCTCCAGCGACGGACTCGTCGACAGGCCGAGCATCGCGGCGAGTTCGGTGTTGCTCGGTTCGACGAGCGTCTCGCCCTGTTCGGTGATCACCACAGGCAACTGATAGCCGTCCACCCCCGCGGCATCGAGCAGTTGTTTGCCTTTCGGCTCGTCGGCCATGAACGAGCGGAACGAATGCTGATTGCGGGCCAGGAACTGGCGCACCTCCCACGAGCGCTCGTTCCACCGGTGCCCGATGACCTTGGTGTGCGGAATGGCGCGGTCGCCGGTGGCGTGCCAGGCCTCAAGGAGGCCGTCGATCACCGGATAGAGCTTCTCCTCCGGCGGATCCCACGGCTTGAGCAGGTAGTGGTCGAGGTCGACGACGTTGATCGCGTCGATCGCGGCGTGCGTATCGGCGTACGCGGTGAGCAGTACCCGACGGGCCAGCGGGTAGATATCCATCGCGTCTTCGAGGAACTCGATGCCACTCATCTGCGGCATGCGGTAGTCGGCGACGAACACCGCGACGGTGTCACCGCGCAGCTTGAGTTCGTTGAGGGTTTCCAGTGCGTCGGGCCCGGATTCGGCGCGCACAATCCGGTACCTCTCGCCGTAGTGGCGGCGAAGGTCACGGGCGACGGCGCGGGACACTGCGGGGTCGTCGTCGACGGTCAGTAATACGGGTTTTCGGGGCTGGGGCGTGGGGCCAGTCATCGGTTATAAGTATGCTCCGGCTGTCCAGCGGATATGACGGCCTGTCAGCGGCTCTGGCCTGGCAGTTCGGCGATTTTGGGGCGGGCGGCCGAGCAGGTAGTATTGACCAACGGTGCGGCACTCGCGCCGGCTCTTGCGTGCCCCTGTTCTGGAATTTCTGGCTACTGGCTCACGTTTTGTAGTCGGAGCGCAGCTGCGCCGACAGGCGCCAACGATCAGAGGACACGGAGGATCTCCGAAAGATAATGGCCAAGAAAGACGGTGCCATCGAGGTCGAGGGCCGCGTGGTCGAGCCCCTGCCCAATGCGATGTTTCGTATTGAGCTGGAGAACGGACACAAGGTTCTTGCCCACATCAGCGGCAAGATGCGGCAGCACTACATCCGCATCCTGCCCGAGGACCGTGTCGTGGTGGAGCTGTCTCCCTACGACCTGTCCCGGGGCCGCATTGTTTACCGGTACAAGTAACTAGACGAGAACAGGATCGACACAGCCGTGAAGGTGAACCCGAGCGTCAAGCCCATTTGCGACAAATGCAGGGTGATCCGTCGGCATGGGCGGGTCATGGTGATCTGCTCCGATCCGCGCCACAAGCAGAGACAAGGCTAGTCAAGCGCTCGCTGCCACAACTTAATGACGAAATCCCAGTACCACTGAGCGGATACGCCGCTCGCCCACGTCCGGCACGGAGGCCGGACCCCGACGCAGTCGGGAACGGACTGGGACCAGACCTCCGCAAATGAAGGAATGTCACACATGGCTCGACTTGTGGGCGTGGATCTCCCGCGCGATAAGCGCATGGAGATCGCGCTGACCTACATCTACGGCATCGGCCGTACCCGCTCCCAGGAGATCCTGGAAGCCACCGGCATCGACCGGAACATGCGCACCAAGGACCTGACCGACGATCAGGTCACCCAGCTGCGCGACTACATCGAAGGCAACCTCAAGGTGGAGGGTGACCTGCGCCGCGAGGTGCAGGCCGACATCCGCCGCAAAATCGAGATCGGCTGCTACCAAGGCCTGCGGCATCGCCGTGGCCTGCCGGTGCGCGGCCAGCGGACCAAGACCAATGCGCGTACCCGCAAGGGCCCGAAGCGCACCATCGCCGGCAAGAAGAAGGCCAGGTAACCGATGCCACCCGCAAAGAAGGCAGCAGGAGCTCCTAAGAAGGGGCAGAAGACCCGCCGCAGGGAAAAGAAGAACGTCCCCCACGGCGCTGCGCACATCAAGAGCACGTTCAACAACACGATCGTGTCGATCACCGACCCGCAGGGCAACGTCATCGCCTGGGCGTCGTCGGGTCACGTCGGCTTCAAGGGTTCGCGTAAGTCGACCCCGTTCGCCGCGCAGTTGGCCGCCGAGAACGCGGCCCGCAAGGCGCAGGAGCATGGTGTGAAGAAGGTCGACGTGTTCGTCAAGGGCCCGGGCTCGGGCCGTGAGACCGCCATCCGGTCACTGCAGGCCGCCGGCCTCGAGGTCGGCGCGATTGCCGACGTCACACCGCAGCCGCACAACGGCTGCCGTCCGCCGAAGCGGCGCCGGGTCTAGGAGGGACAGAAGTCATGGCTCGTTACACAGGACCCGCGACCCGCAAGTCGCGCCGTCTGGGCGTCGACCTCGTCGGCGGCGATCAGTCGTTCGAGAAGCGTCCCTACCCGCCCGGCCAGCACGGCCGCGCTCGGGTCAAGGAGAGCGAATACCGCCAGCAGCTGCAGGAGAAGCAGAAGGCTCGCTTCTCCTACGGCGTGATGGAGAAGCAGTTCCGCCGCTACTACGAAGAGGCCAACCGTCTTCCGGGCAAGACCGGTGACAACCTGTTGCGCATCCTCGAGAGCCGGCTGGACAACGTCATCTACCGCGCCGGTCTGGCCCGCACCCGCCGGATGGCGCGTCAGCTGGTCAGCCACGGCCACTTCACCGTCAATGGCGTGAAGGTCGATATCCCGAGCTACCGCGTGTCGCAGTACGACATCATCGACGTCAAGCCGAAGTCGCTGAACACGTTGCCGTTCGAGGTCGCTCGCGAGACTGCGGGTGACCGGCCGATCCCGGCATGGCTGCAGGTCGTCGGCGAACGCCAGCGCATCCTCGTGCACCAGCTGCCCGAGCGCGCCCAGATCGACATCCCGCTCACCGAGCAGCTGATCGTCGAGCTCTACTCGAAGTAAGACTTCCTGGATCGTCCCAATGGCGGTCCGGGTATGCGGCATCAAATAGCGGGTGCCGTAGAGGAGGAAAGAAAACACATGTTGATTTCTCAGCGACCCACTCTGTCCGAAGAGGTCAAGGCCGAGAATCGCTCCCAGTTCGTCATCGAGCCGTTGGAGCCCGGATTCGGTTACACCCTTGGCAATTCGCTTCGGCGCACGCTGCTGTCGTCGATTCCCGGCGCGGCGGTCACCAGCATTCGCATCGACGGTGTGCTGCACGAGTTCACCACCGTGCCCGGCGTCAAGGAAGACGTCACCGACATCATCCTGAACCTCAAGGGTCTGGTCGTGTCGTCCGAGGAGGACGAGCCGGTCACCATGTACCTGCGCAAGCAGGGGCCGGGTGAGGTCACCGCGGGTGACATCGTCCCGCCGGCCGGCGTGACGGTGCACAACCCCGAGATGCACATCGCCACACTGAACGACAAGGGCAAGCTCGAGGTCGAGCTGGTCGTCGAGCGCGGCCGCGGCTACGTGCCCGCCGTGCAGAACAAGGCATCGGGCGCCGAAATCGGCCGTATCCCGGTCGATTCCATCTACTCGCCGGTGCTCAAGGTCACCTACAAGGTTGAGGCGACCCGTGTCGAGCAGCGCACCGACTTCGACAAGCTGATTCTCGACGTGGAGACTAAGAGCTCGATCACCGCTCGTGACGCGCTGGCGTCGGCGGGCAAGACGCTGGTCGAATTGTTCGGTCTGGCAAGGGAACTCAACGTCGAGGCCGAGGGCATCGAGATCGGGCCGTCGCCGGCCGAGGCCGACCACATCGCCTCGTTCGCACTGCCGATCGACGACCTGGACCTGACGGTGCGGTCGTACAACTGCCTCAAGCGCGAAGGTGTGCACACGGTGGGCGAGCTCGTGGCCCGCACGGAGTCCGATCTGCTGGACATCCGCAACTTCGGCCAGAAGTCCATCGACGAGGTGAAGATCAAGCTGCACCAGCTGGGTCTGTCGCTCAAGGACAGCCCGGCCACGTTTGATCCGTCCGAGGTCGCCGGCTACGACGTCGCCACCGGCACCTGGAACAGCGACGCCGGCTACGACCTGGACGACAACCAGGACTACGCCGAAACCGAACAGTTGTAACTACGCCCCGTTTCTCACGGCTTTTCACTAGGAGTTCGCAATGCCCAAGCCCACCAAGGGCCCTCGCCTCGGCGGGTCGTCCTCGCACCAGAAGGCGATCCTGGCCAACCTGGCCACGTCGCTCTTCGAGCACGGTCGGATCAAGACGACCGAGCCCAAGGCGCGGGCGTTGCGCCCCTATGCGGAAAAGCTGATCACCCACGCCAAGAAGGGCACGCTGCACAACCGGCGTGAGGTGATGAAGAAAATCCGCGACAAGGACGTGGTGCACACGCTGTTCGCCGAGATCGGGCCGTTCTTCTCCGACCGCAGTGGCGGCTACACCCGCATCATCAAGGTCGAGAACCGCAAGGGCGACAATGCCCCCATGGCCGTGATCGAGCTGGTGCGGGAGAAGACGGTCACCTCGGAGGCCGACCGCGCTCGCCGGGCGACCGCCTCGAAGAAGGCCTCGCCGGCGAAGGCCGCCCCGGCTGCCGACGCGGTCGAGGAGGCTCCGGCCGAGGAGAGCGTCGAAGAGATCAAGGCAGAGGACGCCGCGATCGAAGAGGCGCAGACCTCTGAGGCTGAGGCCGAGGTCGCCGAGGAGAAGGTCGACTCCGACGAGGATGCCGACAAGTCCTAGTGAGGCTGTGAACATGCCCGCCATCGATTCCGGTGGCGGGCATGTTCGTCTTCGGCTCGATATCGCTTACGACGGAACCGAATTCGCCGGCTGGGCGGTGCAGGCCGGACAGCGCACAGTCGCCGGGGTGCTTGACGATGCGCTGTCGACGGTGTTCCGCACGCCGGTGCAGTTGCGTGCGGCCGGACGCACCGACGCCGGTGTGCATGCGACCGGTCAGGTGACCCACGTCGATGTGCCCGCCGAAGCGCTGACGCATGCTTATCCGCGTGCGATGCGGCCGGGTGACAGCGAGTTCCTGCCGTTGGTGAGACGGCTCGCGAAGTTCCTGCCGCAAGATGTCCGTGTCCTCGACATCGCCCGCGCCGCAGCGGGTTTCGATGCCCGCTTCTCGGCGTTGCGGCGGCACTATGTCTACCGGCTGTCGACGGCCCCCTACGGGGTGGAGCCGCAAGAAGCCCGCTTCGTGACGGCGTGGCCTCGGCCGCTCGACGTTGATGCGATGGCGGCCGCATCGCGAGATCTGGTGGGGTTGCACGACTTCGCTGCCTTCTGCCGGCAACGCGAAGGCGCGACGACGATCCGCGACCTGCAACGGCTGGACTGGTCCCGCGACGGCGATCGCGTCACCGCCTACGTCACGGCGGACGCGTTCTGCTGGTCGATGGTGCGCTCTCTGGTCGGCGCACTGCTGGCGGTCGGTGAGCACCGCCGCGAACTAGGTTGGTGCGCAACATTGTTGACGTCGACACGGCGCTCCAGCGACTTCGCCGCGGCGCCACCGCAAGGTCTGACGCTCGTCGGCGTCGACTACCCTCCCGATGACCAACTCGAGGCGCGTACCAAGGTGACCCGAGAGCTACGCGTCGTCGACTAGACCCTGCCTGCGACGAAATCCGCGGCCTGGTTGGCCATGCCCGCCTGGATGTACGCGTTGGCGAGATGGGCGGGCCAGTTGTCCTGCCACGTGTTCGGGTCGGCGGGATTGCAGACGGGGTCCGCGCCGTGACACAACTCGATGGTCCGGTCGTTGTACAGCGGGTTGAAGTTCGTGATCGGCCCCACCCATGCGGATCCATTGCCGAACAGGGCCACCGCGGCGATGTGCGTATCGGCGCCGGCAGGCAGCGGAGCCTTGAAACCGAAGAAGTCGAAAGGCACTGCGAGCACGACGTCGGTGACGGCCGCACCGAGTGAGTAGCCGCCGAGCACCAGCCGCGTGTCAGGGCAGTTGTTCATCATGTACTGGATGTGGCCGCTCATATCGTTGGCGCCGATGTCGACCTCGGTGTCGGCGGGGTACCGCACCGCGTAGACGCCGACGTTCTTGTCGACCTTGGATTTCAGCGCATTGATGAACGCGTTGCCGAGTATGCCGACTCCCGTCGACTCCGTGCGACCGCGGGCGAAGACGACCTCGACCGGTGGGCAGTTCGCGGCCGACGCCGCCGGGAGCACGGTGCTAGGCATCGCGGTCGGCGCGATAAGGCCGGCTGCGGCAACAAATACTGCCGCGGCGATCACTACAGTTCGACGACGTAGACGGTGAAGCACAAGATCACGTTTCACTTCGCCGATATTAACTGAAGTAAGCAACGCGGTCGTCAATTTATCTGCGGCGGGGGCTAGAGCAGCCCCGCCACGAAGTTGGCCGCCTGGTTCGTTGGCCCACCCGGGTAGGCCCGATGCGCGGCCACGCTCTGGCCGTCCGTCTGGCAGATCGGGTCGTTGGCATTGCACAAGTCGATCGCCCTGCCACCCCACACCGGGCTCACCGTGAGCGGCAGGCCCAGCTTGGCCGACGGGTTGCCGAACACGGCGATGGCGGCTACGTGGTCGGGCACGTTGGGCGGAAGCGGGTTGTCGAACCCGACGGCGGGAATCGGCACCGCGCTGATGACGTCGATCACCGCCGCGCCCTGCGAGTACCCGCCCAGCACCAGCCTGGTGTTGGGGCAGTTGTCGACCATGTACTGGATGTGGGCGCTGGCGTCGTTGGCCCCGCCGGCCGCAGCAAGAAAGTCGAAGCTGGCGGGATAATTCACCGCGTACGCCCCGACCGACCTACCGCCGACCTTGCTGCGCAACGCGTCGACGAACGCGCCTCCAACGTTTCCCAGGCCCGGCGCGTCATTGGTGCCGCGGGCGAAGACCACCTCGATGTCCGGGCAGTCGTCGGCTGATGCGATCCCAATCGACATGGGCGACACCGTCGGTGCGAGAGGTGCAGCGCACGCTGCCGAAGCGATGAGGAAGCGGCGAAATCGTTTCGATGGCACGACGAATGATAACGCCTAGCCCGGCTAAACTATGCCAGCGACGAAGTTCGCGGCCTGATCTGTCATGCCTGAGGTCACGTAATCGCTGTGAGCGAATGGGTTCCGGCCACGAGAGCAGATCGGATCACCGTCCTTGCAGAGGTCGATCGCCTTGCCGCCGAAAACGGACGCGGTCAGCGGATTCCCGAACTTCGTTGCGGGATTTCCGAACACCGCCACCGCGGCAACATTGGGCACCAAGCTGCTCGGCAGCGGCGGTGCCGACCCGATCTCGCCTACTTTGTTGCCGAGCGGCGGGATGCCGGCAAGCATGTCCACGACTGCGGCTCCCTGTGAATAGCCTCCGAGGACGATCCGTGTCGACGGGCAGGAAGCCGCCATCGCCGAGATGCGGTTGGCGGCGTCGGCTGCCCCGTCGGCGGCGGCCAAGAAGTCATAGCTAGCGGGATAGTTGACCGCGTATGTGGTCAGGCTGCGCCCGCCGATCTGCGCCCTGAGCGCGTCGGCGAAAGCCTGACCGGGCCGTCCCAGCCCCGGCGCGTCGTTGGTGCCGCGGGCGAAGACAACCTCGACGTCGGGGCACGGATCCGCCACTGCTGACGGCGCCATGGCGAGGGTGGAGGCCGCACAGACCAGGGTTGCGGTGATCGCGGCCAACCGCGAAGACATCCGTAGCAAAGTCACGCCGGTCATCTTCACATATCGGAGTCAATTGCGAACAGCCGATTGCCCAGATGACACTCCTCCGGGCGGGCCTTCCGCCCACGTCAATTCCGCCAGCTTCTCCGTGCGATCGCCTTGGCGGGCCAGTACCAAGCCGACCAGTACGACGGCTCCGCCGATGGCCTGCGCAGGCGTGATCCCCTCGCCGAGCAGCACCCAGGCCGCCAATACAGCGAACATCACCTCGGACAGCCCCACCAGTGACGCGAACCGAGGCCGCAGCCGGGCGATGCCCATGATGCCCAGCGTGTAGGCGATCGCGGTCGGAATCAGGCCCAGCGCGATGACCGGCACCACCCACGACGTCGTCCACCCCGCGACGACGGCATCGTTGGTGGTGAAGGTCAGCGGCATCACGCCGGTCGCACCGAGCGCGGCGACCGCGACGGTGCCGACGATCAGCCCGCCCGAGGCCAGAGTGATGGAGTTGAGGCCGTCGCCGTCGGCGGCGACTTCGTCGGACATCATGAAGTAGCAGGCGGCGCAGACGCCCGCGGCCAGTGCCCAGCCCACCCCGATCAGGTTGATGTGAGCTCCGTTGAACACGTTGAGCACCAACATGATTCCCGCCACTGCCATCGCGACGCCGGCGAGTGTCAGGTGGCTCGGCCGACGGCGGGTGGTGGCCCACAGCCAGCCGACCACGAGGATGGGTGCGGTGTACTCGAGCAGCAGGGCAACGGCGACGGACAAATGCGCGACGGCGTTGTAGTAGCAGAGTTGCGCGCCGGCGATCGGGATCAGCCCATAGGCGACGACGGTCTTGCCGTGGCGCAGCGCCTCGCGGATCCAGTCACGCTTGACGACCGTGGCGAAGACGGCCATCGCCAGTGCACCGCCGGCCAGCCGCGCGGTCACCGCCGCCGTCGGGCTCCAGCCGGCTTCCATCAGCGACTTGGCGAATGGTCCGGACGAGCCGAAGGCGAATGCCGAACCGACCGCGAACAACATGCCGAGCCGGAAGTGGTCCTGCGTTGTCGCGGTCATGGTGCACCTCCGGCGTGTAATGAGTAAAATCAACTTTGGTCGTGACATTACTGCGGAAGGGGGTCATGAGTCAAATGCTTTTCAGTCATGACACCGAGCTCACTCTGCGGGCCGCAACAGTGCTGATCAACAGCGGTCGGGACGGTGAGCAACTCGGCGATATGGCAGCCCTGGATGCCTATCTGGACGGATTCGGCTGGACGGGCCGGCGCGACCACGACGCGGCCGAACTGGCGTCGGTCCATCGGCTGCGGGAGCGGCTCGGCAACATCTGGGAGGCCGCCGACGACGAAGTGCGGGCGGTTGGCCAGGTCAACGCGCTACTGAGTGATACCAAGGCATCGCCGTGGTTGACGAGGCATCCCGAGCAGCCGGAATGGCATCTGCATCTGGCGTCGGTACACGACCCGCTGTGGCAGCGGATGGGCGCGGAGATGGCGATGGCGCTGGCCGACATCATCCGCATCGGTGAACTGCGGCGGCTCAAGATCTGCGCGGCGCCCGACTGTGAGGCCGCCTTGGTCGACCTGTCGCGTAACCGCTCGGGGAAGTTCTGCGACACCGGCAACTGCGGCAACCGTCAGCATGTGGCTGCCTATCGGGAACGCCGCTCGAAAGAGCACTAGCCGACGACCCCAGCGAAGACGAACACCGCAGGCTTACCTTGGTCTGCCGCAACGATTTTCGGTAAATTCACACCACGGCAGCGCCCGAGTGGTTCTCTGAGCAGATGAGCACTGCGACAGTGCCAACGACCGGTGTGCGGCGAGGTGTGAACCTGGCGCTGGCGACCTGGGTTTCTGCGATCAACTTCTGGGCCTGGAACATGATCGGGCCGCTGTCGACCACCTACGCCGGCGACCTCAAGCTCAGCAGCACCGAGGCGTCGATGTTGGTGGCTACCCCGATCCTCGTCGGATCGCTGGGCCGGATCGTGTCCGGAGCGCTCACCGACCGGTTTGGCGGAAGGGCGATGTTCATCGCGGTATCGCTGGCGTCGATTGCTCCGGTGCTGGCGGTAGGGGCCGCGGGCACGGTCGGCTCGTACCCGTTGCTGCTGGTGTTCGGCTTCTTCCTGGGCGTAGCGGGGACGATCTTCGCGGTGGGCATTCCGTTCGCCAACAGTTGGTACGAGGCAGCCAAGCGCGGCTTCGCGACCGGCGTATTCGGGATGGGCATGGTCGGGACCGCGCTTTCGGCATTCTTCACTCCGCGGTTCGTCCGGTGGTTCGGGTTGTTCGCCACCCACGTCATCGTCGCGGCGGCGCTGGCGCTGACGGCCGTGTTGTGCATGGTGGTGATGCGCAACGCACCCGGCTTTACCGCCAGCAAAGATCCGGTACTGCCGAAACTGAAGGCCGCCGCGAAGTTGCCGGTCACTTGGGAAATGTCGTTTTTGTACGCCGTGGTGTTCGGCGGGTTCGTGGCCTTCGCCAACTACCTGCCGACCTACATCAAGACCATCTATGGGTTCTCGCCAGTCGACGCCGGCGCCCGCACGGCCGCTTTCGCGCTGGCCGCGGTGCTGGCCCGTCCGATCGGCGGTGCGCTATCGGACCGGATTCCGCCGAAATACGTTGTGCTGGTGTCGTTTGCCGGTACAGCCGCAATGGCGTTCATCGCGGTGTTCCAGCCCCCGCCCGACGTGTGGTCGGCCGCCACCTTCATCACGCTGGCGATCTTCCTGGGAATCGGGACCGGCGGGGTATTCGCCTGGGTGGCCCGTCGCGCGCCCGCGTCGTCGGTGGGCTCGGTCACCGGAATCGTCGCTGCCGCAGGCGGATTGGGTGGTTACTTCCCGCCGTTGGTGATGGGCGCGACGTACGACCCAGTGCACAACAACTACACAATCGGGTTGCTGCTGCTGGTGGCGACTGCGCTGGTCGCATTGACGTACACCGCGGTCCGCTTGCATGCGCACGAACCGGTTTCGCGGCAGGCCGCTGCATGACCACGGCGCGTGCCGGTGGGCTCATCGAGGAACTGCTCGTGCGCAGCGGGCGCTTCTTCACCCCGGGCGAGGTCTCCGGCGACCGGCGCACGGTGACCCACCGCGGCGGCCGTCAAGGTGATGTGTTCTATCGCGACCGCTGGAGTCATGACAAGGTCGTGCGCTCCACGCACGGCGTGAATTGCACGGGGTCGTGCTCATGGAAGATCTATGTCAAGGACGGCATCATCACCTGGGAGACCCAGGAGACGGATTACCCCTCGGTCGGGCCTGATCGCCCGGAGTACGAACCGCGTGGCTGTCCGCGCGGTGCGGCATTCTCGTGGTACACGTATTCACCCACCCGGGTTCGTCACCCGTATGCGCGCGGTGCGCTGGTGGAGATGTACCGAGAAGCCAAGGCGCGGTTGACCGATCCGGTGCTGGCGTGGGCCGACATTCAGGCCGATCCTCAGCGGCGCCGACGCTATCAGCGGGCCCGAGGCAAAGGCGGGCTGGTACGGGTCAGCTGGAGCGAGGCGACCGAGATGATCGCGGCGGCACACGTACATGCGATCGCGCAGTACGGCCCGGACCGCGTCGCGGGCTTCTCGCCGATCCCGGCGATGTCGATGGTCAGCCACGCCGCAGGCTCGAGATTCGTCGAGTTGCTCGGCGGAGTGATGACGTCCTTCTACGACTGGTACGCCGACCTGCCGGTGGCTTCGCCGCAGGTCTTCGGAGACCAGACCGATGTGCCTGAGTCCGGGGATTGGTGGGACGCCTCGTATCTGATGATGTGGGGGTCCAACGTTCCCGTCACGCGCACACCCGACGCGCACTGGATGGCCGAGGTGCGCTACCGCGGCACCAAGGTGGTCAGCGTGAGCCCCGACTATGCCGACAACACGAAGTTCGCCGACGAATGGATGCCGTGCGCGGCGGGCACCGACGGGGCGCTGGCCATGGCCATGGGCCATGTGACTTTGTCGGAATGCTTTGTGCGCAACCGCGTTCCGTTCTTCGTCGACTACGTCCGCCAGTACACAGACCTGCCGTTGCTTGTCACGCTCGAGGAGCGCGACGGCACGCTCGTCCCCGCGAAGTTCCTCACCGCCGCCGATCTCGGGCACGACGTCGAGAACGCCGCGTTCAAACCCGTGCTGCTGGACGGGGTCACCGACGACGTCGCGGTGCCCAACGGCTCCCTCGGGTTCCGGTACGGCGACGAGGGCGTCGGCAAGTGGAACCTGGATCTCGGCGATCTGGTTCCGGCGCTGACGGCCGCACCCCGAAGCGGCGAACCCGGTGAGGCGGTGCCGATCTCCTTGCCACGATTCGATACCGTCGACGGGCACGGCGAAACCCTGTCACGCGGTGTGCCCGTGCGGCGGGTGGGTGAGCATCTGGTCTGCACGGTGTTCGACCTGATGCTGGCGCAGTACGGAGTGGGCCGGCCCGGCCTGCCCGGTGACTGGCCCACCGGGTACGACGACGCCGAACACCCGTATACGCCTGCCTGGCAGGAGGAGATCACAGGCGTATCGGCCGCGCAAACCATCCGCGTGGCACGGGAATTCGCGCGCAACGCCGAAGAGTCGGGCGGCCGCTCGATGATCATCATGGGCGCGGGCATCTGCCAGTGGTTCCACGGGGACGCCACGTACCGCGCGGTACTCGCACTGCTGCTGCTCACCGGTTCCATGGGCCGCAACGGCGGCGGATGGGCGCACTACGTCGGACAGGAGAAATGCCGACCGGTCACTGGGTGGGCGACGATGGCGATGGCCACCGACTGGTCACGGCCGCCGCGGCAGATGGCCGGTACGTCGTACTGGTACGTGCACACCGACCAATGGCGCTATGACGGATACCGGGCCGACGCGCTCGCGAGTCCGCTGGGCCGCGGCCGGTTTTCGGGCAAGCACACGATGGATGTGCTCGCCTCGGCCGTGGCGATGGGCTGGAGTCCGTTCTTCCCGCAGTTCGACCGGTCAAGCCTCGAGCTCGCCGATGAGGCCCGCGCGGCCGGCAAGGAGATCCCCGTCTACGTCGCCGAGCAGCTCGGTTCGGGCAGTCTGAAGCTGGCCGTCACCGACCCCGATAATCCGGCGAACTGGCCGCGGGTGCTCAACGTCTGGCGGGCCAACCTGCTCGGCTCGTCGAGCAAGGGTAACGAGTACTTCCTTCGTCACTTGCTCGGCACCACGTCGAACCTGCGGGCGGAACCGACTCCAGAAGATCTGCGGCCCAACGATGTGACGTGGACGGACGAAATTCCCGAGGGCAAGCTCGACCTGCTGATGTCGATCGACTTCCGGATGACGTCGACGACGCTGCTTTCCGATGTCGTGCTGCCGGCCGCCACGTGGTACGAGAAGGCCGACCTGTCGAGCACCGATATGCATCCCTACGTCCATGCGTTCAGCCCGGCGATCGAACCGCCGTGGGAAACGCGTTCGGACTACGAGGCATTCGGCGCGGTCGCGCGGGCGTTCAGCACTCTGGCGGCCAAGCACCTGGGCAGCCGCACCGATGTCGTTCTGGGCACGCTGCAGCACGACACACCCGGTGCGATGGCCTACCCTGCGGGCGCCGAACACGATTGGCGCAGCGCGGGTGAAATCCCCGTGCCGGGCAAGACGACCGGCCCGATAGCGGTGGTCGAGCGCGACTTCCCCGCGATCGCCGAGAAGTGGGCCGCGCTCGGCCCGCTGATCGACACGTTGGGTGTGACGACCAAAGGTGTCACCACACATCCCACGAACGAGGTCCGGGAGTTGGCAGCGAAGTTCGGAGTGATGGATTCGGGTGCGGGGCAAGGTCGCCCGGCGATCACGTCGGCCGAGCGGATGGCCGACGTGATTCTGGCTCTCTCGGGTACCTCCAACGGCAGACTCGCCGTCGAGGGTTTCCGCGAACTCGAGAAGCGTACCGGCCGCAAGCTGGCACACCTGGCCGAAGGGAGCGAGGAACGCCGTATCACCTATGCGGACACCCAGGCACGGCCCGTTCCGGTCATCACGAGCCCCGAGTGGTCGGGCAGCGAGACCGGCGGGCGTCGATACGCACCGTTCACGGTCAACATCGAGCAACTCAAGCCGTTCCACACGCTGTCGGGCCGGATGCACTTCTATCTTGACCACGACTGGCTCGAGGAACTGGGCGAACAACTTCCCACCTACCGACCGCCGCTGGACATGTCCAGACTGTTCGGCGAACCAGCCTTGGGCACGGACGGCGTCGGGCTGACCGTGCGGTACCTGACCCCGCACTCGAAGTGGTCCATTCACTCCGAATACCAGGACAACCTGTTCATGCTGTCGTTGTCGCGCGGCGGGCCCACGATGTGGATGAGCACGGCCGACGCGTCGAAAATCGGTGTCCGAGACAATGATTGGATCGAGGCCGTCAACCGCAACGGCGTCGTGGTGTGCCGGGCCATCGTGTCGCACCGCATGCCCGAAGGCGTGGTGTTCGTCTACCACGCCCAGGAGCGCACCATCGACGTCCCGCGCACGGAGACCACCGGCAACCGCGGGGGCATCCACAACTCGCTTACCAGGTTGCTGATCAAGCCCAGCCACCTCGCCGGTGGCTACGCGCAGACCGCGTTCGCCTTCAACTATCTGGGCCCCACCGGTAACCAGCGCGACGAGGTGACCATCGTGCGGCGCCGCAATCAGGAGGTGACGTACTGATGCGGGTGATGGCGCAGATGGCCATGGTGATGAACCTCGACAAGTGCATCGGGTGTCACACCTGCTCGGTGACGTGTAAGCAGACCTGGACCAATCGCTCCGGCACCGAGTATGTCTGGTTCAACAACGTCGAAACCCGTCCCGGCCAAGGCTATCCGCGCACCTACGAAGACCAGGAACGCTGGCGCGGCGGGTGGGTGCGCGATCGCCGGGGGCGGCTGCGGCTGCGCGACGGCGGGCGGCTGAGCAAGCTGATGCGAATCTTCGCCAATCCGAAGCTGCCCAGCATCGACGACTACTACGAGCCCTGGACCTACGACTACGAAAACCTCATCAGCGCACCCCTGGGTGACCAGATGCCGGTCGCCGCACCACGCAGCCTCATCAGCGGTAAGCCGATGAAGGTGTCATGGTCGGCGAACTGGGACGACGACCTCGGCGGCTCACCGGAGATCCTGCCAGGTGATCCTGTGTTGAAGCAGGTGAGCGAGCAGGTCAAGCTCGAACTCGAGCAGACGTTCATGTTCTACCTGCCGCGCATCTGCGAGCACTGCCTCAACCCGTCGTGCGTGGCGTCGTGCCCATCGGGGGCGATGTACAAACGCTCCGAGGACGGCATCGTGCTGGTGGACCAGGACCGCTGTCGCGGCTGGCGGATGTGCGTGTCGGGGTGCCCGTACAAGAAGGTGTACTTCAACCACAAGACCGGCAAGGCTGAGAAGTGCACACTGTGTTATCCCCGCATCGAAGTCGGCTTGCCGACAGTGTGTTCCGAAACCTGTGTCGGGCGACTGCGATACCTCGGCCTGGTGCTCTACGACGTCGACCGGGTGCTGGCCGCCGCGGCGGTCGAGAAGGAGACAGATCTCTACGAGGCGCAGCGGCAGATCCTGCTCGACCCGACCGATCCGCAGGTGATCGCCGGGGCACGGGCCGAGGGCATTTCGGAAGAATGGATCGAAGCCGCCCAACGCTCGCCGGTGTACGCGTTGATCAACACCTATCGGGTAGCGCTGCCGCTGCACCCGGAATTCCGTACCATGCCGATGGTTTGGTACATCCCGCCGCTCTCGCCGGTCGTCGACGCGGTCAGCCGCGACGGCCACGACGGCGAGGACATCGGCAACCTCTTCGGCGCACTGGACGCGCTGCGCATCCCGATCGAGTATCTCGCCGGTCTGTTCACCGCCGGGGACACCGGTGTCGTGGCCGACGTGCTGCGCCGGCTGGCGGCCATGCGGTCCTACATGCGCGACATCAACCTCGGGCGCGAAACGCAGCGGCACATCCCGGCGGCCGTCGGGATGACCGAAGAGCAGATGTATGAGATGTATCGCCTGCTGGCACTGGCGAAATACGAAGAGCGGTACGTCATCCCGACGGCATACCCGGTCGAGGAGGGCCTGCTGGACGAGCCGGGCTGTTCACTGTCGTTCGACGGCGGGCCGGGGATGTACGAGTCCGGCCCGTTCGGTGAGGCCAGCGGCGGTCCGGTTCCGGTTGCGGTGGAGACATTCCACGCGCTGCAGCAGCGGCAGAGCACCGAGGGGATGGCTGCCAACGCGCAGCACCCGTCGAGAGTCAACCTGCTCAACTGGGACGGCAGGGGAGTGCCCACCGGCATGTTCCCCGACGGGGGAAGCCGATGAAACTGCGTCAGCACCAGTCTTATTCGCTGCAGGACCGAGTGGTGTGGCAGTGTGCGTCGCTGCTGCTGACGTATCCCGATGATTTCCATGCCGAGCGGCTCAGCACCGTCGACGAACTGCTCGTCGACCAAACCGGCCCGGCGGCAGATCTACTCGCCCGCACGACGGCCGCACTGCGCGCGCTTGACCCGATGCGCGCCGCCGCCGACTACGTCGACACCTTCGATCTACGGCCTCGCGCCACCATGTACCTGACCTATTGGACCGCCGGGGACACCCGCAACCGGGGCAGCCACATGCTCGCGTTCGCCCAGGCGTATCGGGCGGCAGGCGTCGAGCCGCCGAACGACGAATCGCCCGACCATCTTCCGGTGGTGCTGGAGTTCGCCGCCACCGTCGATCCCGCAGCTGGCCGCCGGCTGCTGGTAGAGCACCGGGTGCCGATCGACGTACTGCGCGAAGCACTCGCCGACGGCGGATCGCCGTATGCGGATGCCATCGCGGCCGTGTGCCGGACGCTGCCGGGAGCCGACAGTGGGGAAGTTCGTCGGCTGTCGCGCGACGGTGCGCCGGCAGAATCGGTCGGGCTGCAGCCGTTCACGCTGACAGTGCCGCCGCGGCGCTCGGCGGGAGGTGAGTGAGGTGTTCGGCGAGATCTTCTGGGACGTGGTGCCGTACGTGACATTGGCGATCGCGGTGGTGGGCACGTGGTGGCGCTACCGCTACGACAAGTTCGGCTGGACGACGCGCTCCTCGCAGTTGTACGAATCACGTCTGTTGCGGATCGCCAGTCCGATGTTCCACTTCGGCATCTTGGTCGTGATCGTCGGCCACGTCATCGGCCTGCTGATCCCGGAGTCGTGGACCCGCGCGATGGGTATGAGCGAACACGTCTATCACGTGCAGGCCATCGTGCTCGGCACGATCGCTGGGGTCACGACGCTTGCCGGCGCCGCACTGCTGATCTACCGGCGGCGCACCCGTGGCCCGGTGTTCATGGCCACCACCGCCAACGACAAGCTGATGTACGTCGTGCTGGTCGCGGCGATCGCGGCCGGGCTCTACGCCACCGGCCTCGGCTCGGGGGTGTTCGGCGAGGCGTACAACTACCGGGAGACGGTGTCGGTGTGGTTTCGCTCGATCTGGGTGTTGCAGCCACGCGGGGACCTGATGGCCAGCGCGCCGCTGTACTACCAGCTCCACGTGATCATCGGCTTGACGTTGTTCGCGCTGTGGCCGTTCACCCGGCTCGTCCACGCGTTCAGCGCGCCGGTCGGTTACTTGTTCCGGCCCTACATCGTCTACCGTAGCCGCGACGTCGCGGCCAAAGACCAGTTGGTGGGTTCGCTGCCTCTGCGCCGGCGGTCGTGACTGACCTCGGGTTTACCCGGACAACCGGCGGGGAACAAAGCGCTGTCCAACGGCGTTCCCGAATCATCGCGCTTAGGAAAAGGACTGTAGAACATGGCCACTGACTACGACGCTCCCCGCGTTGCAGATCCCGATGGTGCGGCTGACGAGTCGCTCGAGAACCTCGCGTCGCGAACGCGCAACGAGGCTGCGACCTCGGTGATCGATGTCGACGAGGATGACGCGGCTGACTCATTCGAGCTGCCCGGCGCCGACCTGACCGGCGAGGAACTCACGGTCCGAGTGATCCCCAAGCAGGCAGACGAGTTCACCTGCTCCAGCTGCTTCCTCGTGCAGCACAAGAATCGGTTGGCGATGCAGAAGGGCGATCAGCAGCTCTGCCTGGATTGCGTCTAGCTCGGAAGGTGCGGCGAGCCGAGGTACGGGAACTCGGCCAGCGTGTCGGTGTGCGGGCTCAGCCCGGTCGGCGGACAGTCGCCCTTGGTCAGGAAAGCCAGCCGGTAGTTGATGACGTCGTCGGTGAAGACACGGCCGTTGGGGTACTTGGCCGGCTTTGACGTGTCGAAGTGCAGCATGTCGGGAAGCGTGCCCTCATCGTCGATCGCGGCGACGGCTTCGTCCTCGGTATAGCCGCCGGTGTGGCCCATCAGGTGCACGAACATGGCAGTCCACCGCGATTTGTCGTTGACCGGCTCGCTGGCGTTGTACTCCAACTTGGTGTCGTCGGTGTTGAAGAAGCTGCTGACCGACGGGTGACCGGCACGGTCGACGTGCTCGAGCTGGCCGTCCTTGCGCACGCTGCAGCGGCCCCAGACGCGGATGTCGGGATAGGCGCCGATCTGGCTTGTCGGAAGCTCGATCACGGTCGAGAAGACGTTGGCCTCCGTGTTGGAATCCACGCCGGTCCACGGCGATTCGTCACCGAGATGAAGGTCGGTGAAGTTGCGTTTACCCGACGTGTCGAAGAGATTCTTGATCCCGTCGAAGTCGAAGAAGAACGCGTCGCTGCGCGCGCCGGCGAAGAAGGTGATGTCGCCGGACGTCGCGATGTGCGGCTCGTCGCCGACGAAGGACACCGGGACATCCGAGAAGATCTTGGTCCCGACGGCCTCGACCTCGCGAGCCTGCTCACCGGTGGCCATGTACACGTCGACGGTCTGCCTACCGTCGCGAGGTTCGGAGAACACATAACTGAAAGCGATGTCGTTCAACAGGTCGCCGTCGTTATCGACCGCCAGCCGGTAGATCGCATCGGGGTGCAAAGCGTCGGCGTTCGGATTCGCGTTGAGGATCAGCACCGTCCGGTCAGGGTTGGCCGGCGACTGAAACGCGTACAGGTCGCACAGATCCAGTCGCTGGTCACCGAGGGGCGGTCCGAGGGACAGGCCGGTGAAATGGTTGGACACGGGCAAAACGTACATCCGATGCGGCCCGACCGACCCCGTTTCAGCAATATTGTCAGGCACGTCACGGCCCCGTCAGATTGGTGAACAGGAACGCCTGCAGCCGCCGTTAGGCTGGCTTGTGGGGGAGGAGCAGATGACCAACCGGCTGCACGTCAGCGGGTATCGATTCCTGGTGCGCCGGATGGAGCACGCGCTGGTGCGCGGTGACGTACGGATGCTCGACGATCCGCTTCGCGCGCAATCACTTTCGCTTATCGCCGGATGTGTTTTGACGGCGATCATCGTTGCAGCGTGCGCAGTGTTGGCATTCCTGCGGCCCCAGGGCGCTCTCGGCGATGCGCCCATCATGATGGTTCGAGAGTCCGGTGCGCTCTACGTGCGCATCGGCGACACGGTGCACCCGGTGCTCAACCTTGCGTCAGCTCGCCTGATCGCCGGGGCGTCCGCCAATCCCGTTGCGGTGAGCCAATCGGCGATCAACGCCGCCAATCTCGGACCGTTGGTTGGCATCCCAGGTGCGCCTGCCACCATCGCCGCACCGCTCGGGCAGCAGGAATCAGCATGGACCGTCTGTGACGATGCGGCGAAGACGACCGTCATAGCCGGAGAGGTGCGGCGCGACGGGTTATCCTCTGGGCGAAGCATTCTGGTCACTCCCGGCACAGAAAGTGCCGCGACGACGTACCTGCTGTACGACGGATGGCGCGCGAAGGTCGATCTGCGCAACCGCGCTGTGGTGCGAGCGCTGCGGTTGGACGGCGTTGTGCCCCGCCCCGTTTCGCGTGCACTGGTCGAAGCCATACCAGAGGCGCCACCCATAGCCGCACCGCACATTCCTGCAGCAGGATCGCCCGGCCCGCCGCCGCTACGTGGATTCGCTGTCGGCTCTGTGATACGCGTGGTGCGCGCGAATGCAGCGGAACACTATGTCGTGCTGGGAAACGGCGTGCAGCGGGTCGGCGAGGTTGCCGCGGACCTCATCCGTTTCACCGACTCGCAACGCGACCGCGAGATAGCCACCGTCGCACCCGATGCCGTCGGCGCGGTTTCAGTCGTCGACACACTGCCTGTGTCGACGTTTCCGGAGCGCGGAGGCGTATCGGCCGAACCAGCCCTGTGCGCTTATTGGCGCGTTGCTGGAGATTCCGCGAGCACCGCTGTCCTGACGGGAAATTCGCTTCCTTTCGACGGCACACCGGTGAAGCTGGCGCAGGCCGACGCAGATGGTCCAAACGTCGATGAGGTGTTCATACCGCACGGCCGCAGCGCCTACGTTCGGTCGACCGGCGTCACCGGAGACGGCGACACTGCGGCAGCTCTGTACTACGTAGACGACCTTGGGGTGTTATTCGGCATCCGTGACGAAGACGCGGCGCGTCACCTTGGCCTTGCGGGCCCGGCGGTCCCGGCACCGTGGCCGGTGCTGGCGCGGCTGCCGCGCGGCCCCGAATTGAGCAGGGACGCAGCCTCAGTCGCGCGGGACAGCGTCGCGGGACCGTCGTAGCCGCGCCACAGAGGCCGTCATGGCGACGGTCGCGACGGTGATCGCCACGCCAATCGCTGCTCCACGAAGGGCGACCTGTCGCGCATGACCATCCGGCGGGGTGACGGCCGCGGTCGAGACGGGTCTGGCCGTGCTTTCGTCGCGCGCGGGCGAAATTGCGGTACCAGCGCCGACTGCGGCCAGTGCGTCGACTACTCCGTGACCCACAACCGGATCCCAGCCAGCGGCCGGGCGGTGCGCCGTCCGTTCGATGCGCTCCATCACTTGCCGGGCTGTCAGCTCGGGTGACCGCGCGCGGACCAGCGCGGCAATGGCACTCACCACCGGAGCCGCATAGCTCGTGCCCGAGATCGGCCTCGGATCGCCGCTCGTGGGCAGGCTGTCGATCAGCCCTTCGCCGTCAGGATCCAGTGACACAATCCCTTCGCCCGGCGCGGCGACGTCCACCCACGGTCCCGCCAGACTGAATCGAGACGGCGCTCCATCGGACGCCACCGAGCCGACAGTCAGGACGTAGTCGTCATACCAGGCCGGGCTCACGATGACTTTGACGTCCGCCCAATTCGGCTGACCAGGCTTAGCCGGATCGCTTGCCGGGTTTTGATCAACGCATTGGGTTAGGCCACCGACGTTGCCTGCTGCAGCCACCACGACGACGTTCTTGACGTCGACGGCGTAGGACAGTGCTGCGCCGAGCGCCCGGTCGTCCAAGGTCGCGCCGGCCGGCAGACAAGCCACGGACGACACATTGATCACGGTCGCCCCCATGTCTGCGGCCGTGCGTACAGCCATCGCGAGCGTCTCGACGTCACCGAACCCGGAAGCGGACGGTTCTTCAGTCGAGCGAAACTTGTTGCTGGACTGACGAATACCGACGATCGTGGCGTCGGGAGCGATGCCGCTGAACGTTGGCGAGTTGTCCCGGTCAGGGGCCGCGCCGATGATGCCTGCGACGATTGTGCCGTGACCGTCGCAGTCATCGGTTCCGTCTCCGGTGTGGACGTAGTCACCGCCAGGGACGAGATGGGGAAGCAGCCGGTGCCGTGATACACCGGTGTCGATCACAGCGACGGTTTGTCCCGCACCGCGGGTCAGCCTCCAGAGGCGCCGCAAATCAAGGCCTTTCAGTTGACCGGCGTCGCGTCGACCAGCGGCAGCGGCTTCAGATGCGACGCATTGGTCCTGCTGCTCGGTGGGTTCAGGCGGGGCCGGCGGTGCCGGTTTGGGCAGTAACGCGTCGTCGATTGGTGGCGGGGTCACCGCGGATGCCGGCGGCGCAGCGAAAAGCGGCACGGTAACGAGAAGGGCCACCGCACACAGTCTCACCGTCACCGTTGCGCACGTCGTCATGTCAGGCTCGCACCACGGACCAGTCCGTAGAGATCGATGACCCAACAAGCGAGCGGCACGAGCCCGGCCAGGGCTAGATACTCCGTCACGTCGACCGCGCGGCGCACGACGGGACTGATCGTCACGCTGCCGAAAACCCATGCCAAAGCTCCCGAGCCTGCGCCGGTAGCAAGGGTGGACATCCAGTGCGCGTGTTCAGGAGCAGAAACCACCGCTGCCGCAAAGCCGGCCGTCAGTGCGATCAGTCCCGTCGCAATCAAAGCGATCCGACGAGTCGTGCCGACATGCGTGCGGGCGCGCAACAACAGCACCACCCCTGCGGCTGCGGTGAAGAGTGAGCCGCGCGCCCAGCCGCCGGCTGCGACCATGATGATGCCGAGTGACGCTGCCGCCGAGGACCCGACGACCAGGCCGGTCAAAGATTGATGCGCGAGAACGGCCCGCGCCGCGTCTACGACGTGCTCATCGCCTGTGCCGTCATCAATAGACGACATCGGGGGCGCGAGACTGCTCGCGGCGATAGTCAGTCTGGCGGCGGTTGAGAGCATCACGACAGACACGGTTACGAGCACTGCTCCGACTGCCGCAGCCGGCAATGTCCAGATGACGCCAACGGTCAGTGCGGCGGCTGCAAGCGCGCTGATCGTGGCTAGCGCCGTCAAGCAGGTTGTGCCGCAACGGCTAAGTCGTAAAAGCAAGATCGACGTCGAAAATCCCGCCGCGGCGGCGAGCAAGAAGTTGGCTACCGACGGCCCGGCCGGCACAGCCAGAAAGCCGGCCGCGGCGGCGAACACGACGGCAACCACACTGAGCGTAACCGACGGCAATGAGTCGGGATGGCTGCGCCGGATCACGACGGCCCCGGCCGCGGCAGCAACAGCCAGCCCGACGCCGACGATGAGATGACCGGCGGCCCGCGACGTAACACCCGCCCACGCCAACGCGGTCGCGCCGGCCACAGCTGCGCACAGGCAGGCGGCAACGGCGGTGATCCGCACCACCCGCTCATGGCCGCCGTCCGCAACGCTTGCAACCGCGTGACAGGGATCGTCGACAATCCAGTCGGGTTCAGGTGTCTCGAAGTTCGTGACTACGAGCAGCTCGCCGTCGTGGATTTCGTTGTCGTCCAGGGTTGTCCACTCGTCGATCCGCTGTCCACCCACGCGCGCCAACCGCCATCGTCGAACGTCGGTGAGCGTGTTCTCGCCGCGGTGCACGATGTCGACGATGGCTGGCATGAGCAGGCCGACGTGGGTCTTCCTCGGCAACGCCAGGTCCACGGTGCCGAGGTCGTCTTCATCGACTTGAACCGAAACTCGGCACAGCGGCTCCGACATCGCACCCCCAAGTTGACGCCTCGGGATGACACCCTAACTCGGTCGGTGCACCTGTCTATGCGGCAATTTCATGGGTTGGGGATGGAACGTGATCGGCACGCTCAACGTCCATTAGCCGATGGAGTTCACCTGCGAGCCACGACTTCCCGCGCCCTCGGTAGCCGATACCGAGATCGCTGTGGAAGCACCGCCCGGCATGCCGAAGACCGTTCCAGCGAACCCGCTAGCTCGAATGATGCCGATGGCAATGATCGTTGCGACTGCCGGAATGACGGCCCTCTACTTCACCTCCGGAGCGAACATCGCTCGCAGTCCGATGTTCATGTTCTTTCCCGTGATGATGCTGGTATCGGCGGTCGGTTCCCTCGCATTCGGTGCTCGTGCAAGCAATCACACCGCCGAGGTGAACGCGGACCGGCGCGCCTACTTGGGTTACGTCGATGCGTTGGAGGGCACCGTGGCGACGACCGCTGCCGACCAACGTCGGTCTATGCATTGGACTCATCCTCATCCGGAGGTGTTGTGGACGTTGGTGGGCAGCAGGCGGATGTGGGAGCGGTCAGCAGACGATCCCGACTGCTGCCACGTCCGGATTGGCCTCGGGGAGCAGCCATTGTCGACGACCTTGATTGCGCCAGAACTCCGTCCGGTCGACGAGCAAGACCCTGTTACTTCGTCGGCGCTGCACAGGTTGATGCGCAAGAGTTCGATCGTCACCAGACTGCCGATCACGGTGGCGCTGCGGACATTCTCGGCGATCACGGTCGAAGGCGATTCCGCAGAGGCGCGTGCGTTGCTGCGCGCCATGGTCTGCCAGCTGGCTGTGTTGCATAGTCCCGAAGACGTCAGGATCGCTGCGGTGGTCGGCGGCGACGTCAACGCCGAATGGGACTGGTTGAAATGGTTGCCGCATCACCAGCATCCACAGATACGGGATGCGCTCGGACCGGCGAGGCTGGTCTACGGCAGCTTCACCGACGCGTACTCGGATGTCATACCGCTCAATGGCGATCCGTCACCGCACGTCGTCTTCATCGTCGACGGATGCGCACCAACGGGAGTGGACTCAATCGACGGCGCGACGATCATCCAGATCGGCACTCCTGGCGACCATGCGTTGCCGGAGAGATCCCTTCGGCTCCACATCGACGCCGGCTCCTTGACGATGGACGAGAAGGCCGTTGCGCAGCAGGACCTCTTGACCCGAGACCAGGCGCTGGTGTGTGCGCGTCGGCTGGCGCCGTACCGACCGAGCAGGTCGTCTGGTGGCGTCGGCTCCGCGGCCAAGGCGCTCGGCTGGTTCGAGCTCATGGGGCTCGACCCAACCAGAATTGATCCGGCGCTGTGTTGGAATGCGAGAAGCGATCGGGATCGCCTGCGCGTCCCCATCGGTTTGTCCGTCGACGGAGATCCGGTGGAACTGGACATCAAAGAGTCTGCGCGCAACGGGATGGGCCCGCACGGGTTATGTGTTGGTGCAACGGGATCCGGTAAGTCGGAATTTCTGCGGACGTTGACGCTCGGAATGATCACGGCCCACTCGCCCGACGTCCTGAACCTTGTCCTCATCGACTTCAAAGGTGGTGCCACCTTTCTCGGTCTGGAAAGGGCACGACACGTGGCCGCGGTCATCACCAACCTGGCCGAGGAGGCTCACCTCGTAGCACGTATGCAGGACGCGCTCGCTGGTGAGATGAACCGGCGGCAGGATCTACTCAGGGCCGCAGGCGGCTATGCGAACGTCGCGGACTATGAGCATGCCCGCTCAGCGGGACGCGCCCTTCCACCACTGCCTGTGTTGTTCATCGTGGTCGATGAGTTCTCCGAGCTGCTCAGCCAGCATCCCGATTTCGCCGAGTTGTTCGTTGCGATTGGGCGCATGGGCCGCTCGCTGGGCATGCACTTGTTGCTGGCGAGCCAGCGTCTCGATGAGGGACGGCTGCGCGGGCTGGAAACACACCTGTCCTACCGGATCTGCTTGAAGACCTTCTCGGCCAGTGAATCCCGGGCAGTACTGGGTGTGCCCGATGCGCACCACCTGCCCACAACACCCGGCGCCGGCTATTTGAAGACGGCGTCTGGAGAGCTGGTCCGATTTCACACCGCATTCGTGTCGGGTCCGTACAACGCCCGCCGCGGCGCGCGGCCGCATTCGGTTGAGCCGGCCATCCCGCGCGAGTTCACCGCGGCGCCCGTTAGCCCGATTCCGAAGTTGGGCCGACGAACCGGACGCAGTGACTCGCCGGGTCGCACCGTGCTCGACTCGGTGCTGGATCGGCTGGCCGGTCACGGGACTCCCGCACATCCGGTGTGGCTGCCACCGCTGAGGGATGCGCCCACATTGGACGCCCAGATGTCGGATGGCGAGCAGCCGCTGGCCGTTCCGATCGGTGTCGTCGACTGTCCCTATGAGCAGCGCCGTGATCGGCTGATGATCGAATTATCCGGAGCGGACGGCAATGTGGCGATCGTCGGCGGTCCACGCTCGGGAAAGTCGATGGCGCTGCGAACGCTCGTCATGGCAATGGCCGTCAGTCATGATCCGAAGACCGTACAGTTCTACTGCCTTGACTTCGGCGGTGGAGCCCTGACGCCCTTGCGCCGATTGCCGCACGTGGGATCGGTGGCAGGCAGGCTTGACATCGATCTGTGCCGGCGCATGGTCGCGGATGTGGAGTGGGTGATGCGCACGCGCGAGGTGCGGTTCCGCCGCTTGGGGATCGATTCGATAGTCGACTATCGCCACCGCCGCGCCGTCGGCGAACTTGCAGTCAGCGATGACCCTTACGGCGACGTCTTTCTGGTCATCGACGGCTGGGCGGCCTTTCGTCAGGAGTTCGAGAGCCTCGAAGCTGCGATCATTGCGCTTGCCTCCCAAGGTCTCTCATTCGGCGTCCACGTGGTCGTCGCGGCCTCGCGATGGGCGGAGATCCGGCCGGCCCTCAAGGATCAGATCGGCAGCCGCATCGAGCTGCGGCTCGGCGATCCTGCCGATTCGGAGATGGACCGGAAGCGGGCCCGGCAGCTGGGTCAGATGCCGCCGGGGCATGGCATCACCCGCGAGGGCCGAGAAATGGTAATCGCGCTGCCGAGGTTGGATGGACAGCCGACGACGTCTGGGGTTGGCGAGGCGATCGCTGTTGTGGCAGAACGGTTGAGCGACCGATGGGTCGGATGCCGTGCACCGCAGGTTGAGCTCTTGCCGGCGCTGGTACACCAACGCGATATCGCCGTGACCGCCAGCGCGCAGGCGGCAACGGAGATTCTGATCGGGCTGGGCGAGCGCGAGTTACAACCGGTTACCCTGGATTTCGCGGAACGGCCGCATCTCGTCGTGCTAGGCGATTCCGAATGCGGCAAGACGTCGGTCCTGCGGATGCTATGCCGAGAAATCGTCAGAATGAACGAGGCCGATTCGGCACAAATAGAGATCGTCGACTTCCGTCGCAGTCTGCTCGGCATCGTCGAATCCGATCATCTCCTTGGTTATTCGATGTCAGCACCGATGGTGACGTCTCGCCTGCACATGGTGTTGGACCGCTTACAAGAGCGGATGCCCGGCGAGAAGGTGACACAGCAACAGCTGCGTGAGCGGTCGTGGTGGTCGGGCGCGGAGATCTACGTGGTCATCGACGATTACGATCTGGTCTCCGGAGCGACGGGCAACCCGCTGATGCCCCTTGTCGACTACATGCCGCACGCCAAAGACCTTGGGCTGCACGTCATCGTGGCCCGTCGCTCCGGTGGCGCCGCCCGAGCGATGTTCGACCCGTTTCTTGCGCGGCTGCGCGACCTGGGCGCCATGGGATTGATGATGAGCGCCAGCCCAGACGAAGGCATATTGCTGGGTTCCGTCAGGCCGTGCGCGCTTCCACCCGGACGTGGCACCTTGATCACGCGTGGACGGCCGGATCAGCTCATTCAGGTGGCGTGGACCGAACTGCCGTGACCGCCGCTGTGATCGAGGTCGGCCCCGCGACGATCAGGGGGCCCAATCATCCGGAGCTCGAGCAGGCTACGGCCGCCCTCGAATGTATTGACGACAACCTCGGCTGGGTCGGCGACCATCCGGTTGCGGCGTCAGAGCTCTGGCGCGATGTTCTGCGCGAGACGGTCGGCGGGCCGGTCGACTCCCTTGTCCTCGTGTGTCCGACGTGGTGGCCGTCGTCCTGGACTGACGTAGTGCACGACGCCGCGCTCACGGTCGCGACGACGGTTGTGGCGATGTCACGGGTGGCGGTGCTGCGGTACCGCGCATCGGAGCGACCCTTGACCGTCGTTGAGATCGCGGGCGAACTCGTCGTCGTCGCGCAGTGTGGTGAGGAACTCGGCGCGGTACCGCGGTGTGGCGAGGTTGATGTGGACGCCGACGCGATTGCCGAGAGAATCGCTCGGGTCGGCGCAGTTCTGGTGGACATTCCCGAGGGCGTCGAGGGAGGACGTCTGCTTGCCGACGCGATCGCGAATCGGCTGCGCGCCAACGGCGTTGCGGTCACTATCACGGATCATGACGACGTTCGACGGGCGGTCGCCGCTCTGCATGAACGAGCTGCATCTGAGGAGCCGGAAGCGGTAGCGCCGCAGCGCCGCAGCCGCCACGGCATTGCGGTGCTCGCCGGGGCGCTGCTGTCCGCGGTGGCTCTGTGCGGCGGATTCGCGGTGAACAGTGAGACGCCTGGACTGGCCGGCGACGCTATGCCGATGACGCTGTTGGTCGAGGGGCGCGTCGGTGTGAAGGTTCCAGCGCAGTGGATGGTCCAGCGCATCACCTCCGGACTGGGATCGGCTCGGGTACAGGTTGTTTCGCCATCGGACGCCGGTGTCATCGTGCACATCACGCAATCAACTCTTGCGCCAGAACAGACGATGGAGATGGTGGCTGAGTCACTGGGGAGTGCGCTCAGCGAGGAGCCTGTCGGCGTGTTCGTCGACTTCAATCCGGCCGCTCGCCATGCCGAGAAGCCGGCGGTGACGTATCGAGAGATACGAAAGGACCGCCAGATCGGCTGGACCGTGCTGGTCGACAAGGCCCTGCGGATTGCGATCGGTTGCCAAAGTGCGCCAGGACGTGAAGAGCTTGTGCGCGACATTTGCGATCGAGCAATCGAGTCGGCACATGCAGTTTTCTGAAATGTGCGTGGAACCAAATGGTTCGCTGTCGCGTCGAATCTTCATGTCAGCACATCACGGAAGGGGCCTAATGACGACACCCGCAGGCGGATCGCTCAACACCGACTTCGAACTCATGACGGCCGTTTCGGCGAAGACGGATGCCCGCAATGAGGAGATACGCGCCATGCTGCAGTCGTTCATAAGCCGGATGAGCAGCGTGCCGCCGTCGGTGTGGGGAGGGGTTGCGGCGGCTCGGTTCAGGGATGTCGTCGACCGCTGGAATGGGGAATCGCTGAAACTGCACGCGGCACTGCAACGTATCGCGGAGACGATTCGTACCAACGAGCAGACGTTGCGCGGGGCCGCGGAAACCCATTCGCATCAAATCGGCTCGGTCGCCACCAACCTGTAAGGAGCCTCGAATGGATCACGTGCTGTCATACAACTTCGACGAAATCGAGTACACGGTGCGACAGGAAATCCACGCGACGTCTGCACGGTTGAACGCCGCGCTCGACGACCTGCGTGCGCAAATCGCGCCGCTGCAGCAGGTGTGGACACGCGAAGCGGCGGAGGCCTACCGCGTCGAGCAGGCCCGCTGGGAACAAGCGGCCGCGGGGCTCAACGAGATCTTGTTCAGCTTGGGCAATGCGGTCCGTGACGGCGCCGACGACGTCGCGGCCACCGACCGCAGCGCCGCCAGTGCGTGGGGCTACTGACGCCTCACTCTCAGGACCCTGTGCGGTCCCGTTTGGAGGGGAGCCATCGGGACCGCACAGTTCTATCTGCGGTTAGCTTTCGCAGGCGATGCCGTCGTGGTCGCGATCGCCGCCGATCCAGTAGTCGGGATCCCCGACGGGAATGTTCCACCGGCCGTCCTGGTGTGCTTCTGTGCAGTTTCGATATGGCCCGCTTGCCTGAGCGATCGGGGCCAGGCCAATGGCGGCCGCCCCGGTAAGCACTACTGCGGCGGTGAAGAGACGAATCATTGACACTCCGGTGTGATCTTGATGCAGAGACGCCCGTGGCTAACACCATCGGGCAAAGACAACAGCCATGGTGCAGAAGTCGGCGCATGCCGCAGAAGGGTCGAAAGTCCCTGCCCCGGATCGAGCAGATTGGGTTATCGTGGCGGCCACACGGCGTCAGCCTGCGTGAACGAGGCTGAGCGTGAGGAGTGTGATCGCCGATGGCAATGTCGAAGACCTCGGGCGGCCGGGCAATCACCCGGGTGTCGTCGTCGACGCTGCGTTCCGTCCACGAACTCTTCGTCGCCGGCCAGATCGACTCGTCATACCTCGACTCCACCCCGTTGCGCCGCGTAGTCGCCGAAAGCTGGCGGCGCAGCCTGGCCACCGGCGTCGACCCCGACTGCGGCGGGGCGCCGACTTCAGTGGCCGTCGAGCAGATGCGCGCCGCCCACCCGCTGGCCCCGGCGCTGCCCGTCATCCGCCGGCTGCTCATCAATGACGCCTCCGACGCCGGCGTCGTCGTCGCAGTGACCGCCGCCGACGGCACCCTGCTCTGGGTCGAAGGTGATCGCAAAGCTTGCCGCAAGGCCGAAGCCATGAACTTCGTCCCGGGCGCGGACTGGAGCGAACGCGGTGCCGGCACCAACGCTCCCGGAACCGCACTCGCCCTCGACGCCGAATTGCAAATCCTTGGCTCCGAGCACTTCTCGCGCATCGTCCAGCCGTGGAGCTGCACCGCGGTGCCCGTACACGACCCGGCCACCGGCGCGCTCATCGGTGCCATCGACCTCACCGGCGGATCTCAGGTTGCCTCGCCGCAGACGCTCGCGCTCGTCCGCGCCACCGCTGTCGCCGTCGAAAACCACCTCGCCCTGCTGCGTCTGAGCCAACCCGCCACACCGACGTCACCCGCACGTTTGACGGTCCTCGGCGCCGACCGCCCACGCTGGCATGTCACCGACGACCACGGCCGTCCGCAGACCAGCGCGTTGACCGGCCGGCATGCCGACATCCTCGTGCTGCTCGGCCGCCACCCCGAGGGTCTCACCGCCGACCACCTCGCGATGCTGCTCGACGACAAGGAACTCGACGCCGTCACCATCCGGGCCGAGATGTCGCGGTTGCGCCGCGTCATCGGGCCCGAGTTCATCGACTCGCGGCCATACCGGCTGCTCTCACCGATCGCCAGCGACGTGACCGACGTCTTTGACGCCATCAAGACCGGCGACGTTGACGCCGCGCTTAGGCGATACACCGGCGAGCTGTTGCCGCAATCGGTATCACCGGCGATCGCACGGCTGCGCACCGAGCTCAGCGCGACCCTGCGCGGCGCTGTGTTGGCGGCGGGAAACCTTGCGCTGCTTGGTCGTTGGCTGGAGCTTCCCGAGAATCGCGACGACCGCGACGGCTGGCGGGTGCTGTACAACCACGCCGCGCCGGGCTCCGCCGTTCGCGCGCGGGCTCGCGGGCATCTAGCCGGTCTGGATCTCGACCTGGCCTGACCGCGCGATGCGTTGCAACGTCGTGCAACCGTGCTGCAACGGTCCGAAACCTACCTTCAGTGACGTCCGACACATTTTTCGCCGCGAAGGCGGACGGAGCCGCCACGGCGGCGACATGAAGTAGGAGAAACGCCATGACCGTGTACGCACGACCGGGCGCGGAAGGCTCAGTGATGTCCTTCTCGCCCCGGTATCACAACTTCATCGGTGGGGAGTGGGTCGCGCCCGCGGCCGGCCGATACTTCGAGAACGTCAGCCCGGTCAACGGCCAGCCGTTCACCGAAATACCGCGCTCCGACCAGACTGACGTCGAGAAGGCGCTCGACGCTGCCCACGCGGCCGCGCCCGCCTGGGGTAAGACGTCACCGGCCGAGCGCGCCAACATCCTCAACAAGATCGCCGACCGCATCGAGCAGAATCTCGAATCCATCGCAGTCGCCGAATCGTGGGACAACGGCAAGCCGGTGCGCGAGACGCTGGCCGCCGACATCCCGTTGGCCATCGACCATTTCCGCTACTTCGCCGGTGCGATTCGTGCCCAGGAGGGCTCGCTGTCGCAGATCGACGACGACACCGTGGCCTATCACTTCCACGAGCCGCTCGGGGTGGTCGGGCAGATCATTCCGTGGAACTTCCCGATCCTGATGGCCACCTGGAAGCTCGCTCCGGCCATCGCCGCCGGAAATGCGGTAGTGCTCAAGCCGGCCGAGCAGACGCCGGCGTCGGTGCTCCATCTCTTCGAGTTGATCGGTGACCTGTTGCCGCCCGGTGTGATCAACATTGTCAACGGGTTTGGAGTCGAGGCGGGCAAGCCGCTGGCGTCGTCGAACCGGATCGCCAAGATCGCGTTCACCGGCGAGACGACGACGGGCCGGCTGATCATGCAGTACGCCAGCCAGAACCTGATTCCCGTCACGCTGGAACTCGGCGGCAAGTCACCGAACATCTTCTTCAACGATGTCCTTGCCGCCCATGACGACTACCAGGACAAGGCGCTGGAGGGCTTCACGATGTTCGCCCTCAACCAGGGCGAGGTCTGCACGTGCCCATCACGGTCACTGATTCAGGCCGACATCTATGACGAGTTCCTCGAACTGGCCGCGATCCGCACCAAGGCTGTGCGCCAGGGCGACCCCCTGGATACGCAGACCATGATCGGTGCGCAGGCGTCCAACGATCAGCTCGAGAAGATCCTGTCGTACATCGAGATCGGGAAGAGTGAAGGCGCCAAGGTGATCACCGGCGGCGAGCGTGCCGAGTTGGGCGGTGATCTGAACACCGGATACTACGTCGCTCCAACGATTTTCACGGGCAACAATGCGATGCGGATCTTCCAGGAGGAGATCTTCGGTCCCGTCGTCGCGGTCACGTCGTTCACCGACTACGACGACGCGATCAGCATCGCCAACGACACGCTGTACGGCCTCGGCGCCGGTGTGTGGTCGCGCGACGGTAACACCGCGTATCGAGCTGGCCGTGACATCAAGGCCGGCCGGGTGTGGACGAACTGCTACCACGCGTATCCCGCGCATGCGGCGTTCGGCGGCTACAAGCAGTCCGGTATCGGACGTGAGACCCACAAGATGATGCTCGACCACTACCAGCAGACCAAGAACCTGCTCGTCTCCTACAGCAACAAGGCCCAAGGGTTCTTCTGACGAACGCGTGCGTGAGGAGCAAGTACCTCTGAGCCGGGACCAAAGACCCTTCAACAAACCCGCTTTCACGATTGGAATGATGAAATGACCCAAACCCTTGGCGCCCCGTCGGCGTCCAACGCCACCGACACCATGCGCGCAGCCGTTGTCACCGAATTCGGCGGGCCACTTGAGGTCCAAGAACTCGACCTGCCGACACCCGGCTACGGTGAGGCGCTCGTCAAACTGGAGACCTCCGGCGTCTGCCACACGGATCTGCATGCCGCACACGGAGATTGGCCCGTCAAGCCCCAGCCTCCGTTCATCCCGGGACATGAGGGCTACGGCACCGTCGTCGCGCTCGGCGAAGGCGTCGACGACCTGAAGGTCGGCGACAAGGTCGGCAACGCGTGGCTGTGGTCGGCCTGCGGAATGTGCGAATACTGCCGCACCGGTTGGGAAACGCTGTGCGAGAGCCAGCGCAACGGCGGCTACAGCGTCAACGGCAGCTTCGGCAGCTACATGCTCGTCAACACCGCATATGCGGCGCGCATCCCGGAGGGCGCTGACGCGGTGGAGGTCGCGCCGATCCTGTGCGCGGGCGTCACCGTGTACAAGGGCCTGAAGGTGACCGACACGCGACCCGGCCAGTGGGTCGCGATCTCGGGCATCGGCGGGCTCGGCCACATCGCCGTGCAATACGCGCGCGCCATGGGGCTGCGCGTGGTGGCCATCGACATCGACGACTCCAAGCTCGCCCTCGCGACCCGCCTGGGCGCGGAGGTCGCGGTCAACGCCCGCACCTCCGATGTCGTCGAGGAAGTCCAGAAGGCCACCGGCGGTGTGCACGGCGTGCTGGTCACGGCAGTGCACCCGCAGGCGTTCGGCCAGGCGATCGGGCTGACCCGGCGCGGCGGGACCATCGTGTTCAACGGTCTGCCGCCCGGCGACTTCCCGGCACCGATCTTCGACATCGTCCTCAAGGGCCTGACGATCCGGGGTTCGATCGTCGGCACTCGCCAGGACATGGCCGAGGCGCTGGACTTCTACGCCCGCGGCCTCATCCACCCCACCGTGGAGAGCGCGAACCTGGACGACATCAACGAGGTGTTCGGCCGGATGGAACGCGGTCAGATCGACGGTCGAGTCGTCATCGACTACCGCTAATCGCTGTGCCAAACACAAAGTCCCCCGACATCGGCGGGGGACTTTAGTGTCTTTTTCGGCCCTATTGGCGATGCATGAAGCGTACGTTCAGCTAATCCAGGGGGATGGGGGAGGCGTGAATATGTATGCAAAATGGGCGGTCAGTGCTGCTTTGGCAAGCACACTGTCGATGACGGGGCCGACTTCGTAGGACCCACCGGCGGCAGCTGCGCCATTACCGGCAAGGACAAGGCCCGCCAGACGTCGTGCAACGGCACGTTCAACCTGACCGGCGGCTAGCCTCCGCGAACGCGTTTTGACCTGCGACGAAGCACGCAGGTAAGCTGCCTCGTTGGCGTGCGGTAAGCACGGGACCTCGGGTCAATGTCGGTCGCCGAGAACCACCCATCCGTGAACGCCTGGCCGGCACCCGGGAAACCGGGATCCGAAACCCCACGGGGACCGAAAAGGAGAGGTAAGCGCTGTGCCTACATACACGCCGAAGGCGGGTGACACCACGCGTTCGTGGTACGTCATCGACGCCACCGACGTGGTGCTCGGCCGGCTCGCCGTCGCGGCTGCAAATCTGCTGCGCGGCAAGCACAAGCCGACATTCACACCCAACGTCGACGGTGGCGACTTCGTCATCGTCATCAACGCCGACAAGGTCGCGATCAGCGGCGACAAGCTCCAGAAGAAGTTCGCCTACCGCCACTCGGGTTATCCCGGTGGTCTGCGGGCACGTGCGCTCGGTGACGAGATGGAGAAGCACGCCGACCGGGTCGTCGAGAAGGCGATCCTCGGCATGATCCCCCACACCAAGCTCGGCCGTCAGATCCAGAAGAAATTGAAGGTCTACGTCGGGCCGGAGCATCCGCACACCGCCCAGAAGCCGGTTCCCTACGAAATCAAGCAGGTGGCCCAGTGACCGACACCGTGGAAACCACCACCGAAACCGTCGCCGCGACCGAGGCCGAGGCCCCCGCGCGTGAGCCGGTCGTCATCGACCGTCCGATCCAGACCGTTGGCCGCCGCAAGGAGGCCGTGGTTCGCGTGCGCCTGGTGCCCGGCACCGGCAAGTTCCACCTCGACGGCCGCACCCTCGAGGCCTACTTCCCGAACAAGGTGCACCAGCAGCTAATCAAGGCGCCGCTGGTGACTGTCGATCGGCTCGAGAGCTTCGACATCTACGCCCACCTCGACGGCGGCGGCCCGTCCGGCCAGGCCGGCGCGCTGCGTCTTGCCATCGCGCGGGCGCTGATCCTGGTGCAACCCGAGGACCGGCCTGCGCTGAAGAAGGCCGGGTTCCTTACCCGCGACCCGCGTGCCATCGAGCGCAAGAAGTACGGCCTCAAGAAGGCCCGCAAGGCGCCTCAGTACAGCAAGCGCTGATCGATCGACGACAACCGCCGGGTGTGTGCGACACGCCCGGCGGTTTCGTTTTTCTACCTGGGACTTCTTCAATATCG
>NZ_DATENY010000131.1:0-8629 GCF_035274705.1 Mycobacterium sp.
TCGGTCCGCGGCCGCCCGAGCCACGGATGCCCCCGGGCCGCGTGCCGCCACGCCATGACCCGCCGCGGGCCGGCACACACGCCCCCTATCCCCCGCCGCGCCGGATGTCGCCGCCGCCGCGACTGCCCCGAGGACCCGCCCCGCGACGGCGTGCCGGACGCCCCGAACTGTCCGACGCCGCGGTGGTTTCGCGGTCGTGGGGCATGGCGTTGGCGACCCTGGTCAGCCGGATCACCGGCTTCACCCGCATCGTGCTGCTCGCCACGATCCTCGGCGCCGCGCTCTCGAGTGCCTTCTCGGTGGCCAACCAGCTGCCCAACCTGATCGCCGCGCTTGTTCTTGAGGCCACGTTCACCGCGATCTTCGTTCCGGTACTGGCCCGCGCCGAACGAGACGACCCGGACGGCGGCACCGCGTTCGTACGACGGCTGATCACACTGGCCACCGCCCTGCTGGTCGTGGTGACGGTGCTGTCGGTGGCAGCCGCCCCGCTGCTGGTCGGCCTCATGTTGGGTAGCGACCCGCAAGTCAACCGTTCGCTCACGACTGCGTTCGCCTACTTGCTTCTGCCGCAGATCGTTTTCTACGGATTGTCGTCGGTGTTCATGGCGATCCTCAACACCCGCAACGTGTTCGGACCTCCGGCCTGGGCGCCGGTCGTCAACAACATCGTCGCGATCGTGACGCTCGGCCTGTATCTGCTTGTGCCCGGAGAGCTTTCGATCGACCCCGTCGAGATGGGCAACGCCAAGCTCCTCGTCCTCGGCATCGGCACCACGCTTGGCGTCGTCGCGCAGACCGCGGTGTTGCTGGTCGCTATCCGGCAGGAACGGATCAGCCTGCGCCCGCTGTGGGGCATCGACGATCGCCTGAAGAAGTTCGGCGCTATGGCCGCGGCGATGGTGCTCTATGTGTTGATCAGCCAGATAGGCCTGATCGTCGGCAACCAGATCGCCAGTGCAGCAGCGGCTTCCGGCCCCGCGATCTACAACTACACCTGGCTCGTGTTGATGCTGCCGTTCGGGATGATCGGCGTGACGGTGCTGACGGTGGTCATGCCGCGGCTGAGCCGCAACGCCGCGGCCGACGACACCCCGGCGGTGCTCGCCGACCTGTCGCTGGCCACCCGGCTGACGATGGTGACACTGATCCCGATCGTCGCGATGATGACTGTCGGCGGGCCGGCAATCGGCAGCGCACTGTTCGCGTACGGCAATTTCGGTGAGGTCGACGCCGGCTACCTGGGCATGGCGATCACACTCTCGGCCTTCACGCTGATCCCGTATGCGCTTGTGCTGCTTCAACTTCGAGTGTTCTATGCGCGGGAGCAGCCGTGGACGCCGATCATCCTGATCGTTGTGATCACGACAGTCAAGATCGCCGCATCGCTGACCGCGCCGTACCTCACCGACGATCGCGAACTCGTCGCCGGTTATCTGGGCCTCGCCAACGGCCTTGGCTTCTTGGCGGGCGCCACCGTCGGTTACTTCCTGTTGCGGGCCAGCCTCAACCCACCCGACGGGCGATTGATCAGCCTGCAGGTGGTGCGCACCATCCTCGTGACGATCTCCGCCTCGCTTATCGCCGGGCTGACCGCCCATGTCGTCGACCAGTTGCTGGGACTGGAGTCGCTGACCCGCAACTGGGGCGGTGCCGGATCGGTGCTGCGGCTGCTGGTGCTCGGCTTGATCATGGTGCCGATCATCGGCGGCGTCATGCTGGCGGCCCGCGTACCCGACGCGCAAGCCGCGCAGGCCGCAATCCAACGCCGACTCGGCCGGCGCACTGGGCCCACGCCCGAAGGGCAAGGGACAGTAGCCGCGACCACTCCTGAGGGGCCCGACCGGCCACACCCGGGCAGGCCCCTCACGTACCCTGATCAGAGGAATTCGCTCGCGTCACGCCATCGTCAATTCCCGGCGACGGCCCGGGGCGGGCCTCCGGCAGGGGTTGCCGGGGACTGGAGGGGGAAAGGACCAGCGGTGACCGACGAACCAGCGGCCGGCGCCGCATCCGGGCCTGACAGCACCGCGACGACCAAGATTCCACGGCCGGCCGCCGACGAGTTCCGGCCCGACGTCGCCGCCGACGACTTCCAGCCGGACGTACCCGAGCCGGACGAAACCGCCGCGTTCCCCGAGCCCGCCAACGGGACCGCCCCGATGCCGGTGTCCGGTCGTCCCCCCGCCGACTACGGCGGCGATCCCACCCGCGAATCGCTGCCCTTCGACATGCCGCGAGAACCGGCGATCGAAGCCGCGACATCCGACGAGGACGTCCACCTGATCCCGGGCGCCACCATCGCCGGCGGCCGCTACCGGTTGCTCATGTTCCACGGGGGGCCACCCAACCTGCAGTTCTGGCAGGCACTGGACACCGCGCTGGACCGGCAGGTCGCGCTGACGTTCGTCGACCCCGACGCGACGCTGCCTGACGCGCAAGTGCAGGACATCCTGGCCCGCACACTCAAGCTCAGCCGCCTCGACATGCCCGGCGTCGCCCGGGTGCTCGACGTGGCCGGCACCGGATCCGGCGGTCTGGTCGTGTCGGAGTGGATTCGCGGCGGATCGCTGCAGGAAGTCGCCGATACGTCGCCCTCGGCGGTCGGCGGTGCCCGGGCCATCCAATCGCTGGCCGCGGCTGCCGAGGTCGCCCACCGCTCGGGCGTGGCACTGTCGATCGATCACCCCAGCCGTGTGCGGGTCAGCATCGAAGGCGACGTGGCGCTGGCCTTCCCGGCGACCCTGCCCGACGCCACACCCGAGGACGACATCCGAGGGATAGGCGCCACGCTCTACGCGTTGTTGATCAACCGCTGGCCGTTGGCCGAATCAGGCGTGCGCAGCGGGTTGGCGTCTGCCGAGCTCGATGCGGCCGGTCAGCCGATCGAGCCGAGGGCCGTCGACCGTGACATCCCATTCCAGATCTCGGCGGCCGCGGCCCGCGCGGTCCAAGACGGCGGCGGCATCCGCAGCGCACCCACGCTGCTGAACCTGCTGCAGCAGGCCACCGCGGTGGCCGACCGCACCGATCTCATTTCACCGATCGACGAACCCGCGACCCCGCCGCCGGCGCGGTTCCGCGGTGCGCCATCCGACGATCCCGAAGGGTCGGCGCGCCGTCGGAAGGGTCTGCTGATCGGCCTCGGCGTCGGCGGGGTCATCATCGTCATCGCCCTGCTCGTACTGGCTTCGGTGCTGAGCCGGATCTTCGGCGATGTCGGCGGCCTCGGCGGTGATCAACTGGGCCTCAACGCGCCGTCCTCGTCGGCTCAAGGCGGTGGCGGCTCGAGCGGCAACGTCGTGAAACCCGTTCGTGCGACGGTCTTTTCGCCTGAGGGTGAACCAGATGCACCCGATCAGGCCAGCCTGGCGATCGACGGCAACCCGACCACGGTCTGGCCCATCGACACGTATACGGACCCGGTGCCGTTTCCGAATTTCAAGAACGGCGTCGGCTTGATGCTGCAACTGCCTCAGCCGACGAAGATCGGCGAGGTCACGATCAACCTCAACAGCACCGGCACCGCGGTGGAAATCCGTTCGTCGCAGACGCCGACGCCCGCTTCGCTGTCCGACACCACCGTGCTGACGTCGGCCACGACGCTCAAGTCCGGCTCGAACACGATCAAGGTGGACAACGCTGCGCCGACCTCCAACCTCCTGGTGTGGGTGTCCACGTTGGGCCAAGTCGATGGCAAGAGCCGCTCCGACATCGCCGAAATAACCCTGAAGGCCGCGTCCTAGCCGTCATCCCCAGCCCGGCAAACTTGTGTCGAGACCTACCTGGGAATCCGCTTAGTGTTCGCTTGTGGGCACAATCGGGGGGCCGGATCGAAGCGACGCCGAGCTTCTGGCCGCGCACATCGCCGGTGACCGATACGCCTTCGAGGAGCTCTTCTACCGGCATCACCGCCAGCTGTACCGGCTGGCCCAGATCACCAGCCGCAACCCCGACGATGCGGCCGATGCCCTGCAGGACGCCATGCTGTCGGCACACCGCAGCGCACCCGCCTTCCGCCACGACTCGGCCGTCAGCAGCTGGCTCTACCGCATCGTGGTCAACGCCTGCCTGGACCGATTGCGGCGCAACAAGTCCCGCCCGACCACCGCGCTGGCCGACGACGTCTGCCATGTCAGCGACCCGACGCCGCGGGTGGACACCGCGATCGTCGTGGAACGGGCACTGATGCGGCTGCCCGTCGAACAGCGCGCCGCCGTGGTCGCCGTCGACATGCAGGGATATTCCGTGGCCGAAACCGCACGCATGCTCGGTGTCGCCGAGGGCACGGTGAAGAGCCGCTGCGCACGCGCACGCGCCAAACTCGCCGAGGCGCTGGAGTACTTCGACGCCGGCGCGGCGGCCGCCGAGCGTTGCCGGGAGTGAACAGGGAACCGTGGCCGCGGCACGGACGTCCAACCTTCTGTGGTGAAGACTGGCTACCGTCAAGTCGACAGAAGACCGGCGGGGGCGGCGATGGACAGCGGCGCGGACGGCGGACCCATCACGCCCGACCTGCTGGCCGATCTGCAGGCGGGGCTGCTCGACGACGTAACCGCGGCACGGCTACGGCAGCGGATCCGTACCGAACCGCAGGCCGCGCACATGTTGGCCGGGCTCGACCGGGTGCGGCGCGACCTCGCCGATCTCGGCTCAGATGAGTCCTCGGCCCCCGGCGTGCCCGCCGCGGTCACCGCCAGAATCGGCACGGCGCTGCATGCCGCCCGCCCGACCCCGAGGCTCCGTCGACTTGGCCTCATCACCGGCCTCGGCGCCGTCCTGTTCGCTATCATCGTCGGAGCTGTCATGCTCACACGCGACCCCGGTCCCACCTGGTCAGCGGGCCCGACGGCGCAAAAGATCACAGTGTCGCGGGCACCGCAGCAAATGCCACTGTCTGACGCACAAATCCTCGAGCTGCTGTCGAGCAGCCCCGACTACGGTCCCCTTGCCGACCCGCAGCGACGGGCCTCCTGCCTTTCCGGTCTTGGCTATTCGGCCGATACGACGGTGCTGGGCGCTCGCCCCGTCAACGTCGACGGCACGGCCGGCGTGCTGATCCTGCTGCCCGCCGACACACCCAAGGGGGTCCTGGCGCTTGTCGTCGAGCCCAATTGCAGTTCAGCTCACACCGGCCTGTTGGCCCATACCGCGGTCACTCGTCCGTAATCTGTCCTGCAAGCCGCGGGGAACACCGGGGCATACGCTGATGTTTGTACCCATGCCGACGTGATACGGCAGAAAGGCTCGTATGACCTCCTCACCCACCGTTCATGACGTGATCGTCATCGGCTCCGGCCCGGCCGGCTACACGGCAGCCATCTACGCGGCCCGCGCCCAGCTCAAACCGCTCGTGTTCGAGGGCACCCAGTTCGGCGGCGCGCTGATGACCACCACCGAGGTGGAGAACTACCCCGGCTTCCGCGAAGGCATCACCGGCCCCGAATTGATGGACGAGATGCGTGAGCAGGCGCTGAGGTTCGGCGCTGATCTGCGGATGGAAGACGTCGACGCGGTCGCCCTCGACGGGCCGGTCAAATCGGTCACCGTCGATGGCGAGACCTATCAGGCCCGGGCTGTGATCCTGGCGATGGGCGCTGCCGCCCGGCACCTCGGCGTGCCCGGCGAGGAAGCTCTGATCGGCATGGGCGTGAGCACATGTGCCACCTGCGACGGCTTCTTCTTCCGCGATCAGGACATCGCGGTCGTCGGCGGCGGCGACTCGGCCATGGAAGAAGCCACCTTCCTGACACGGTTCGCCCGCAGCGTCACGCTCATCCACCGCCGCGACGAGTTCCGCGCGTCCAAGATCATGCTGGAGCGCGCCCGCGCCAACGAGAAGATCAAGTTCCTTACCAACACTGCGGTGGCGGCGATCGAGGGTGATCCGAAGGTCACCGGTATTCGGTTGCGTAACACGGTCACCGGCGAAGAATCCAAGTTGGCCGTCACCGGTGTATTCGTTGCGGTCGGTCATGACCCGCGCTCGGAATTGGTGCGCGGCCAGGTCGACGTCGACCCCGAGGGCTACGTGCTGGTCAAGGGCCGCACCACGAGCACGTCGATCGACGGAGTTTTCGCCGCGGGTGACCTCGTCGATCACACGTACCGTCAGGCCATCACCGCGGCGGGCAGCGGCTGCGCCGCGTCGATCGACGCCGAACGCTGGCTGGCCGAAACCGCTTCTGCGACAACCGATGACACCACCGATCTGATTGGAGCACCGCTGTGACCGAGAAGACTTCTGCAACTGTCGCCGTAACTGACGACTCGTTCTCCGACGACGTGCTGTCGAGCAACACGCCGGTGCTGGTGGACTTCTGGGCCACCTGGTGCGGGCCATGCAAGATGGTCGCGCCGGTGCTCGAGGAGATCGCCAACGAGAAGGCCGGCCAGCTGACCGTCGCCAAAATCGACGTCGACGCCAACCCCGCCACCGCACGCGACTTTCAGGTTGTATCGATCCCGACGCTGATCCTGTTCAAGGACGGCGCGCCGGTGAAGCGCATCGTCGGCGCAAAGGGCAAGGCCGCCCTGCTGCGCGAGCTCGCTGACGTGGTCTAACGCCACAATCGGCGGGCCGAACACTCGCCTGGGGTTTTCCCGATTCGCCGCACCGTCTGCGACAATGCTGCCTAGCCTGCCTTTGCTTCGTCAGCGCCGGGTCCGCTGACCGCCAACGGTCCGCAAGGCGGCCGGAAAGGGTCGAGTATGTCGAGTCTGCGTCGCGGTGACCGTGGGGGTGCGGTCACCGAGATCCGGGCGGCCCTGGCTGCGTTGGGGCTCACCGAGAACCCCGACGAAGACCTGACTACGGGTAGGCATGTCGCGGTCGACGTATTCGACAGCGAGCTCGACCATGCAGTCCGTGCCTTCCAACAGCACCGCGGGCTGCTCGTCGACGGCATTGTCGGAGAAGCAACTTACCGCGCACTGAAAGAGGCTTCGTACCGACTCGGGGCTCGCACGCTCAGTCATCAGTTCGGTGCGCCGATGTATGGCGACGACGTTGCGACGCTGCAGGCGCGGCTACAGGATCTCGGGTTCTACACGGGTCTGGTCGACGGTCACTTCGGGCTGCAGACGCACAACGCACTGATGTCCTACCAGCGCGAATACGGGCTGTATCCCGATGGGATTTGTGGCCCAGAAACGTTGCGGTCCTTGTACTTTCTCGGATCCCGCGTTACCGGCGGCTCTCCCCATGCGATCCGTGAAGAGGAATTGGTACGCCGCTCCGGCCCACGGTTATCGGGTAAGCGGATCATCATCGACCCTGGCCGCGGCGGTGGCGATCACGGCCTGATCATGAACGGCCCAGACGGCCCCATCGCCGAAGCAGACATCCTGTGGGACTTGGCCAGTCGACTCGAGGGCAGGATGACCGCCATCGGCATGGAGACGTTCCTGTCCCGGCCCGCGAACCGCTCCCCCTCCGACGCCGAACGCGCCGCGACGGCCAACACGGTCGGGGCGGACTTGATGATCAGTTTGCGCTGCGCCACGCAGGCCAGCCCTGCTGCCAATGGTGTTGCATCGTTTCACTTCGGCAATTCGCATGGTTCGGTGTCCACCATCGGCCGCATGCTCTCCGACTTCATTCAGCGAGAGGTCGTGGCGCGCACGGGCTTACGTGATTGCCGCACGCATGGCCGCACCTGGGACCTACTGCGGCTCACCCGGATGCCTACCGTTCAGGTCGACGTCGGCTACATCACCAATCCGCGTGACCGCGGCATGCTTGTGGACGCCTCGGCCCGTGACGCAATCGCCGAAGGCATCCTGGCTGCGGTTAAGCGGCTGTATCTGCTGGGCAAGAATGACCGTCCCACAGGCACGTTCACGTTCGCAGAGCTGCTCGCCCACGAGCTTTCCGTCGAGCAGGCGGGCCGGGCCGTTCAGTAGCCGTTCACTAACAGGGGGTCGCGCCCGCACCGACGGGCTGTTGCAGCTGCGCGGTCTCCAGTAGCCGCTCCAGCGCCGCCTCCACGTCGGCCTTCCAGCCCAGGCCCTGTTCGAGTTCCAGGCGCAGCCGTGGGAAATAGCGGTGGTGCGCAACGACGACAAACCCGGCGTCTTGTAGGAGGTCGGCGTCGAGCACGCATTGGTCCACCGAGCAGTCGCCGAGGACGTCGATGACTGGGCGCAGCTCCGGTAACGCCGTGAGCGGATCCTGCAGTTCGGTCACCTCCGCGGTGTGCCCGAATGCCTCCAACGCGCGCACCCCGCGTCGGACAAGATCACCGACCACCGCCGCGATCAGGCTGCGCGGCAAGTCCTCGGCGTCGCGGCCGGATTCGACGCCCAGCGACGTGAGCAACACCGCATCGGCGCTGACCGGTCCTGTCGGGAACCGCCGAGCCCGCGGGACGGCGCCCGGAGGCGCATAGAACGCGTAGCCGAGGCAAGGCTCGTCCGCCTGCGGAATCGCGTCCTCGTCGGCACCGTCCCCGCGCCCGTTGTCGCGGCAGTCCACCGCGACCTGACCACACGACCCCCACTCGAGCATGACCATCGACAGCCAGGCTTCCTTCTCGAACTCGGGGTCGCTCAGATGGTCGGCCGCCAGAGTCGACGGGTCCACTTCCCAGTACACGCATCGACGGGCGTGCTTGGGCAGCTGCTCGAA
>NZ_DATENY010000132.1:0-22673 GCF_035274705.1 Mycobacterium sp.
GTCATCGGCAAACGCGCACACGATCGCCACGGTGGCGCACCGGCTGGAGGAGTTTCCCCGCTGCGCGGCGGGTATGCGGGAGGGCCGGCTGTCGCTGGATCAGGTCGGCGTCATCGCGGCGCGCGCGGGCGAGGGATCTGATGAGCATTACGCGGCGCTGGCCGCGGTCGCCACGGTCAATCAGCTGCGCACCGCGGTCAAGCTGGAACCGCGACCTGAACCCGATCCGCGGCCTGAGCCGGAGCGCTCGATCACCAAGGTCACCGGCGAGCATTCCAGCTGTTACCGGATCACACTTCCACACCTGGAAGCGGCGAAGTTCGATGCGGCACTGCAGTCTCATCATGATGGGCTGATAAACGAGTGGAAGAACGATAACGGCGACGGCCGATCAGATCAGCGGCCTCCGTTGCCGAACACCACCGACGCTTTCATGCGTCTGGTGGAGGCCGGTTGGGATGCCGAGGCGGCGCGCCGCCCGCACGGGCAGCACACCACAGTGGTGGCCCACGTCGACGTCGAGCAGCGCGCCGGCGCGCTGCATCTGGGTCCGCTGCTCACCGACGCCGAACGCCAATATTTGACCTGTGATGCCACCTGTGAAGTCTGGTTCGAACGCCGCGGCCAGGTCATCGGTGCCGGGCGGGCGACGCGGCTGATCAACCGGCGGCTGCGCCGCGCGCTGGAGCATCGCCACCCGACGTGTGCGGTTCCGGGTTGTGGTGCCACCCGCGGTCTGCACGCTCACCACATCCGGCACTGGGAGGACGGCGGTGTGACCGAGTTGGTCAACCTGGTGCTGGTGTGCCCGTATCACCACCGGCTGCACCACCGCGGCGTCATCACCATCACCGGACCCGCCGACCATCTTGTCGTCACCGACAGCGCCGGGCGACAATTGAGCGCGGGATCGCTCGCGCGTCCGCCGAACCGTCCCCCGCCCGCTGTCCCACCGTGCCCCGGGCCCACCGGCGAGCGCGCCGACTGGTGGTGGTACGAACCCTTCCAGCCCCAACCACCACCAACAAACAACTAGGTTGGTGACCAGCACCGGATCGAAGCTCAAACGGGTTGGGGCATAGGGAAATTCGTTCGCGATACGCGCAGCTAGCGCATCGCGAAAATCAAGGCCGACAACCAGACCCGCACCGCCGCCGGCCGCTATCCGACGATCCCGCCACGCCCTCATCAAGATTCCCGCTGTCGTGCGCACTAATTCGTGCGCACTAATTTGAGCCAAGTCGGGTCGCGAGGGCCGAAGTATTCGTTGACGCGGGGTGCCCATCCATCCCAGCACCTCACGTGTCGCGTTGGGATGCCTGGTCGCCAAGTTGCCCGCGGGTGTGATTCCGTTTGTGACGCTGACACGGCCGTTCAGGCCAGGGGGCATCATCGCGATTCCCCAACCGAAAGGGCGGCAAGGTTCTAGGTGCCGGGCTGGAACAGAGCGGTCTGCCCGGCCAGGAATTGATTCTGCGAGAAGTCGCCGTTGTCGTTGGTATCCGACGCCGGCGGCGCGACGTCATCGGTGTTAATCAGCCGTACCGGTCGCCGACTTCGAACACGCCGTCCGCCGAGCCGATATCGTTCAGGTAGGTGCTCTTCAGGTCGTTGGCCGCGTTGGTAACCCCACTGCCGATTGGAGCGGGTTCGACAGTGCAGCGAAAGAAATCTCTAGTCGGAACTCTCACTGCTTCACCCTGAACGTCAGTAGTTTTCAACGGGAAAAATGGCGACAGCGTAACCGCCGAACCGATGAGGACGGAGTCGCGATTGCCTTAGCCGACGGTCGAGTATCTTGGCCCCGCCCGACGCCCTGAGTGAGCTAGTCATCTGCCTCGAATTAAGTCACCTCACATGTTGGGTGCACCGATTCGACCGTGTACAGGTGCGGATCGAAACTGGTGGCAATTGCCGCCGCCTGCGCCATGTGCGGCCGCGTCGCGGGGTTGGCCAGCATCGCCTGGTAAGCCTCGGCGCTGTCCCACTGCGCGTAGTTCACCACCCGCGTGCGATCCGTGCTCAGGTGGATGTTCGCCGACCTGAAGCCGGACTGGTACCGCATGACCTCGTCGGTCGCAGCGTGTAGCAGTGCTGCCAATTCCTCTGCCCGGCCAGGCTCGACGGTGAAGACGTTTATCAGCGTGGCGTAGTCGGCGTGCTGCTCGATGGTCGTCATGTCTATCTCCTTGTCAGGTTCCTTACAAAGATGCTAGCACTGATGTAAGGTTCCTGTCATGGTGCGATCCGGGACGGAAGAAGCTGTCGGCTATTTGGTCAAGCGAGTGCAGCAATCTCTCCGCCGTCGGTGCGATTCGGCGTTGCGACCGTCCGGGTTGTCGATGGCGCAATACGCCGTCCTGCGCGCCCTCGCCGACCATCCCGATGCCTCGGCGTCGGAGTTGTCGCGACTTTGTTTCGTTACACGACAATCGCTGCAGGACTTGCTCCTCACCTTGCGCTCCGGGGGGTTCGTCAAAGATGCAAACCGGCCACCGCGTGGTCGTGCGCGTTCGCTTGAGTTGACGTCGGCGGGTACCAAGCGGCTTGCCGCGGCCCAAACGGCGGTCATGAATGTGGAATCGGCGATGATCGACGGAATCTCGCCTGCCGCACGGCGCCAACTCGCCGCACTGCTGAACCGATGTGCCGAGAACCTGGAGGCGGAGTGATGATCATTGCGGCAATCGCCTCCCGGAGCTCACAGCTGCGGTTCACCTGTTGGCCACCTGGTCACTGAAAGCTTCAACTCCATGAAGTTCAGCCGGGGCTTGCTCATTGTCGCTGCGGTGCTGACGTTGGTGGCCGCGTCTTGTTCGAATAAGCCCGAGGGGGCGCCGACCACGAACACCGCGACACCGATTCACCACCTTGTGGTGATCTTTCAGGAGAACGTTTCGTTCGACCACTACTTCGGCACTTACCCACACGCCGCCGACATCGACGGTCAGTCGTTCACCGCACTCCCGAGTACACCGACGGTCGACGGGCTTACCCCAGAATTGTTGACGCAGAACCCTAACAAGGCATCACCGATGCGCTTGGGGGGTCCGGTCCAACAGGTGACGTGTTCTCAGGATCACGAGTACGCAGCTGAGCAGCAGGCGTTCCACGGCGGAGCTATGGACCAATTCGTCGAGCACACCGAAGTTTCCGACTGCAAGCCGCCGGTGTTCAAGATTCCGGGCATGGTGATGGCTTACTACGACGGCAACTCGGTTACGGCGCTGTGGAACTTCGCCCAGCACTACGCAATGAGCGATAATTCCTATGACACGACCTTCGGCCCGTCAACGCCCGGCCACCTGAGCCTGGTATCCGGTCAAACCCATGGCGTGACAAAGGAATTGATGCCGGGCGGCCAGCCGTTCCCACAGGGCGACGTCCTTGAGAACGCGGGCAACGGGCAGGGCACTGTCATCGGCGACCCGCAACCGTTCGGCGACGACTGCTCGAGCCGGGATCAGGTACAGCTCAGCTCGGACAACAAGAACATCGGCGACCTTCTCAACGCCAAGAACGTGACGTGGGGGTATTTCCAGGGCGGGTTCAAACCGACATCGACCAAACCGGACGGCACCGCGTTATGCGGGGCAAGCCACAACGTCGGAACCATCCTCGGCGGCACGGGCAAGTCGGGTCCGCGGGCGATGGGCACCAAGGACGACTACATACCCCACCACGAACCGTTCCAGTACTACGCCTCGACGGCCAATCCGCACCACCTGCCCCCGAGTTCGGTCGACAAGATCGGCCAGACCGATTCGGCCAACCACCAATACGACCTCTCGGATTTCTGGGCCGCCGCCGACTCGGGCCATCTGCCGGGAGTGAGCTTCCTGAAAGCCCCCGGCTACCAGGACGGGCACCCCGAGTACTCCGACCCGCTCGACGAACAGCAGTACTTGGTCGAGACGGTCAACCACCTTGAAAAGCTGCCCGAATGGAAGGACATGGCGATTGTCATCGCTTACGACGACTCCGACGGCTGGTACGACCACAAGCCGTCGCCGACGGTATCCAGCTCCGCTTCGGGAGCGGATGCCCTGACCTCCCCGGGTGTGTGCGGGGTCAATGGCGTAGCGGCCAAATACCAGGGCCGATGCGGTTATGGGCCTCGACTGCCGCTGCTGGTCATCTCACCGCATGCCAAGCCCAACTTCGTCGACCACACGCTGACGGATCAGACCTCGATCCTGCGGTTCATCGAGGACAATTGGAGTACGGGCCGAATCGGTGACGATTCTTTCGATGCCCGAGCCGGTGTGCTGGACAACATGTTCGACTTCAACGGACCGACTCAACCGCCCTTGTTGCTCAACCCGAAAACCGGCAATCCGTCCTGATCCTTTGGAACGACAGGCATTGCGATGAGCGGAAATAGCGCACACACCGCGAAAGCTACGGGGTAGCCGGCGATTCCGATCAATCCGCCGAACAGCGGCGGAGCGATGCCAGCCGTCAACAGCTGACTCGTGTTCTGCGTTCCGAGCGCGCGGCCGCTCCAGAACGGGCCCGCGATCTCGGCGACCGCCGTGAACGCTAATCCGTTGTCAGACACGGTGATCACCGACGCGATCACCATCACGGCCACGCTGACCGGCGAGTCGAGCCAGTCGGTCAATGCCAGCCCCGCCATTGCCGCTGCTGCCGCCAACGCGATGGTGCGGATCGGCCGCAGTCGCGAGCCCACCCGGTCCGACCACAGTCCCGCAGTGATTCGTCCACCGGCGCCTAGAATCTGGGCTGCGGTGACCATCGCCCCCGCCGACGCCGCCGACCAACCGCGGTCGGTCATCAGCCACACCAGCGTGAACGTCCACACCACGACCTGAGGGACGACGAGCAACACGGAAACGGCATGGATGCGCCACAGCACCGCCGAGCCGCGATACGGGTTGGCCAGATCGGCTTCGTCGGCCTCGGCCCGCGTTGGTCGCGCAGGATCCACCACGGCAACGGCACACACGACCGCGGATACTGCGCACACCACCGCAGGGAACAGCAGCGCCGCCGAAACGCCGTGACTTTCCGCCAGTCGCGGAATCACCAACGCGCCCAACGCCACTCCCAAGGGCTGTGCGGTCTGCCGGATACCCATGACGAGGCCACGCTGCTCGGGCGGAAACCATCCGACGACAAGCCGGCCACTCGCGGAGTTGCTACTTGCCGCCGCCATTCCGCCAAGGAACAGGAACGCGCTGACTGCGACGAGCGAGTGCACCGATGCCGCCGCGAACGCCGCCGCCGCGGTCAGCGCAGAGCCAAGCGCAAGCACGAAACGCTCGCCAATGCGGTCCACGACGTAACCCCACGCAATCAGCGTTGCCACCATGCCGAAGCTCGGCATAGACGAGATCAGGCCCGCTTGGGCCAGATCGAGGCCGCGTTCAATGTGCAGCGTGGGAATCAGAAAGGCCGCACCGTTGATGAATACATTCGCGAACAGCGTCGCGGCCAGTGCAATGGCCAACATCGACCAGCGGCGCAGAGCGCTGATCGAATCGACTGACATGCGCCCATCGTCGCACAGCCATCTCACGATGCTGAACTATCTTTTCACATGTTGAGATGCCCGTGGGCAGGGAGCGGTTCGTGGCCGCCAGTGGTGCGGCCGTTAGGGTGAGAACATGCGCCTGGGCCGAATCGCCAGTCCCGATGGGGTTGCCTTCGTCAGTATCGAAGGACCGCCCGATGACCCCACCGAAGCGATCGCGCGGGAAATCGCCGAACACCCATTCGGAACACCCACCTTCACGGGCCGGCAGTGGCCGCTGGCCGACACGCGGCTGCTGGCGCCGATCCTTGCGAGCAAGGTGGTGTGTATCGGCAAGAACTACGCCGCGCACGTCAAGGAGATGGGCGGCGGGTCCTTTCCCGATCCGGTCATCTTCATGAAACCCAACACCGCCATCATCGGTCCCAACGTGTCGATCCAGATGCCGGCCGATGCCGATCCCGTGCATTTCGAGGGTGAACTCGCCGCTGTTATCGGCCGGCCCTGCAAGGACGTTCCGGCGGCGAGGGCCGCTGAGAACATCCTGGGCTACACGATCGGCAACGACGTCACAGCGCGCGATCAGCAGAAGAAGGACGGCCAGTGGACGCGTGCCAAAGGCCATGACACGTTCTGTCCGATCGGCCCGTGGATCGTCACCGATATCGACCCGTCCGATCTCGACATCCGTACGGAGGTCGACGGTGAGGTGAAACAGCACAGCCGGACGTCGATGATGATTCACGACATCGGAGCGATCGTGGAATGGATCTCGGCGGTCATGACGCTACTGCCGGGCGATCTGATCTTGACCGGGACACCCGAGGGCGTCGGTCCCATCGAGCACGGCGACACCGTCAGCATCACCGTCGAGGGGATCGGAACGTTGACCAATCCTGTTGTTCGCAAGGGAAAGTCATGACTGTACGAGTTCGGTTCTGCCCGTCGCCGACGGGCACGCCGCACGTCGGCTTGATCCGGACCGCGTTGTTCAACTGGGCCTATGCCCGGCACACCGGCGGGGCATTCGTGTTCCGCATCGAGGACACCGACTCTGCGCGTGACTCCGAGGAGAGCTACCTCGCTCTACTCGACGCACTGCGCTGGCTGGGGCTCGACTGGGATGAGGGGCCCGTGATCGGTGGGCCGTACGGGCCGTACCGGCAATCGCAACGGCTCGACATGTATCGCGACGTGATCGCCCGGCTACTCGAGACTGGCGAGGCTTACGAATCGTTTTCCACGCCGGAGGAAGTGGAGGCCCGACATCTGGCTGCGGGCCGAAACCCGAAGCTGGGTTACGACAATTTCGATCGCGAGCTGACCGAAGAGCAGCGTGCCACTTACCGTGCTGAGGGCCGGCGCCCCGTCTTACGGCTGAAAATGCCCGACGCGGACATCAGCTGGCGCGACCTCGTACGCGGTGAGACCACATTTCCGGCGGGCACTGTTCCGGACTTCGCGCTCACGCGCGGTAACGGAGAGCCGTTGTACACCTTGGTCAATCCGGTCGACGATGCGCTGATGAAGATCACCCACGTGTTGCGCGGCGAAGACCTGCTGCCGTCGACGTCGCGGCAGATCGCGCTGTACCAAGCGCTTATCCGCCTCGGCGTTGCCGAGCGCGTACCGGAGTTCGCCCACTTGCCAAGCGTTCTCGGCGACGGCAACAAGAAGCTGTCCAAACGTGATCCGCAGTCCAACCTGTTCCTGCATCGTGAGCGCGGCTTCATCCCCGAGGGCCTGTTGAACTACTTGGCGCTGCTCGGCTGGGGTATCGCCGAGGACCGCGACGTGTTCAGCCTCGACGAGATGGTGGCCGCATTCGATGTTGTCGACGTCAACTCCAACCCGGCGCGCTTCGACCAGAAGAAGGCCGATGCGCTCAACGCCGAACACATCCGGCTGCTCGGTGGGGACGAATTCACCCGACGGCTGCGCGAGTACTTCGCCGCGCATGGGCACGACACTGGCCTTGACGACGAGCAATTCGCCGAGGCGGCCGGGCTGGTGCAGACGCGCATCGTCGTGCTCGGCGACGCGTGGGAGCTGTTGAAGTTCCTCAACGACAGCGAGTTCGTGCTCGACGAGAAGTCCGCCGCCAAGGAATTGCGCGCTGACGCAGCGCCGGTTCTGGATGCCGCGCTCACCGCACTGGAAGACGTCGGGGAGTGGACCACGGCGAGGATCGAAATAGCACTCAAGGTTGCCTTGTTGGAGAATCTGGCGCTCAAGCCGCGCAAGGCGTTCGGTCCGATTCGGGTGGCCGTCACAGGTGCGTCGATCAGCCCGCCGCTGTTCGAGTCGTTGGAGCTGTTGGGCCGTGATCGCAGTCTGGCGCGGATGCGGGCCGGAAGGGACCACGCGGCCGCGGCGGCGGCCGAGGCGTGAAATAGCGGTCGGAATTCTTTGGTAATCTGCACGTCGGCCCGATACAACAGGCGGCGGAGGCTTCCCACCGCCTGAGAGGGCCGAAAAGGCCTGTGACCAGCGGTTATAGGCAGCCAATGGGGTATGGTGTAATTGGCAACACAGCTGATTCTGGTTCAGCCATTCTAGGTTCGAGTCCTGGTACCCCAGCTCATTGCACTGATTAGGTCGGCATAGTCGCGTGCGTTATGCTGACAACTCGGTTCTGGCCCCGTCGTCTAGCGGCCTAGGACGCCGCCCTCTCACGGCGGTAGCGTGGGTTCGAATCCCATCGGGGCTACCAAACCGGTGTCGAAGGACATCCGTAAAGCTGTGAACCCACTTACGGGTTCACAGCTTTTTCTTTGGCCTTTGGGCGGGTTGCTGCGCGCTGGTTATCAGTCGGCATCGATCAATCGAAGCGCCAGTCGTGGACAGCGTTTGATCGCGGCGACGGCATACCTGTGGGCCGATTCCGGTATGACAGGCTCCCGGGAACCATCACGCGTCAACGGGTATCCCCAGTCATCCCGCGTCAACACGTCCGGGAGCAGTTCGGTGCACAATCCCCGCCCATCACACCGTGTCCAGTCGATATGTAGCCGGCTGCCCGTCACGCTCATATCGTCATTCCGGCAGGCTCAGCCGCCACACATCGGCCCCGACTGTGCAAAACGATGTCGGCACCGAATGTCGAAAGCGCGGTCCGCACCAATCGGGCGGTGCCGTCGGGGTGGTGACACGACCCACGCCCGTCGACTAGTGCTGCGATCCGCTGGGTTTCGGTCAGCAGTGTGTCACCGCCGTGCCCGTCAGCCAGGGCACGCATCATCTGCGCCAGCCAGGGCAGTCCGTTGTGGCATGGGCCACATTGGCGAGCGCTTTGCCCCGCGAGGTAGTCGACGATGTCGGCGGTCCGCAAAACCCCGCATTCGCCGATGGCGAGCGCGTGGACGATGCCGGTTCCGGACCCGCGTCCGGCTCGGACGCCGTGGATGTCCGCTGCAGGTATCCAGCGACCGTGGTATCCGCCGAGTAACACCGCAGCGAGCTGTCGTGGGTCCGTCCGGCCGGCGTGGCCGATCAACGCTGACAGTGTTGTGCCGGTCGGCACCTCGACCACGCCGCCGGCGACTGCTCCCGAGAGGGTGACGAGCATCGTGCCGGGATCCAAGTGGTCGCCGACCGAGCGGAACCACTGCGGTCCGTACCGCGCGATCAGCGCGATGTGCGCGAGCGTCTCCACATTGCTGACCAGTGTGGGATGTCGGCGCACCCCGCTGGCGGATGTGCTTTCGACCTGGTCGGTGGGTCGGGCCCGTCCGCCCTGTATGCGATTGACCACCGCCGACTTCTCCCCGGCGACGAACGTTTCGGGCGACGCGACGATGCAGACGGTCCGCTCAATCGCCCCACCCGCGCGGCGCTCGGCGATTGCGCGCCGCATCGCCGAAATAGACCGCGATGGGATGTAGAGATAGATATCGCGGGCGGCGACATCGGCTGCCGTGAGGACCAAGCCGTCAAGCACTAGGTGTGGCGCCCGGTTCATGAGCCACACGTCCTTTTGCGAAAGTGGTTCGCCCTCCGCGCCATTGCCGATCACCACGGCATCGCGACCGCGTACAGACTGCAATTTGCGACCGGTCGGGAAGCCTGCGCCGCCACGGCCCGTCAGCCCGGCATCGTGAACCAAACCCGACAAGGACGCGGGTGCGAGGCCGGGTAAAGGTCCGAAGCAGCGGCGGTGCTCGGCGAACCCTGGCCCGCTTGCCGCCGAAAGACGTTGCGCGGCTGGCATCATCGGGTCGCCATCCGGCGTTCGCTGTATTCCAGGAAGTCTGCGCGCAATCGAAAGGTCAGCGCCGCTGCGACTGTCACGGCACAGATACCGGCGAACGCCAGGAACCAGCCATGCGAGGAATCGGTGCCGTTACCAAGTGCGTGCGCGAACGCGATCGGCCACACGGCGTAGGTGACCCAGTGCATGACCCGGAAAACTCTTATTCCCAACCGATGTCGCAGCAGACTGGTCACCATCACGGCCAGAAGGAGGTCGAAGGCCAGCGTCCCGAGACCCAGCCACAGCGGTTCGTAGGCGCCAACAAAGGGCACCGTCAGGTCAATCAGCCGCAGCTGGGCGTACGGATCGGCAAGTAGATTGCCCACGTGGATGAATACGAACACCGTTCCGAGTAGCGCCGCGAACCGGTGCACATCGAGGACGGCGAACCGCGGCAGTGTCACCAGCGGCCGGCCCGAGCGCGTCCCAATGCCCAATGCGATCGACAACGTGAACAAACCCAGCGCTGTGATCCCCGTGCCGCGGCCCACCACCCACAAGGCCTGATCGATCATGCCGACGGCCATCCGCCCAAAGTGTGCACCGCGCCGTCGCGATCGACGAGTCGGGCCGGAACCGCCAGTCCCGCAATCCAATCCGTGGCACGTTTCCCCCGTACGATCGCCGCGGTGCTCATCGCATTGGCGGCCAGGCATGTTTGTGCGGCGACGCTGACGCTGCGCCACACCGGTTCTACGGAGCGTCCGGTGCGTGGGTCCAGAATGTGGTGCACGAGATCTCCGCCGTGCCACCATCGCCTCCGGCACGTACTCGACGTCGCCAATCCGGCGCCGCTCCCCAGCGCTACCGACGAGCTGGGGTCGTCGTCGGTGTCCTGCACCCGCACCTGCCATCCGCCGTCTGGGCTCGGTCCCGCCGTGGCGATGTCGCCGCCGAGGTTGATCAGAACGCCGCTGCCCGTCTCGTCGTATACCCGCTGTACGCACCGGTCGGCTGCCACCGCCTTTGCAGTAGCACCCAGATCGAGCAGCACCCCGGCCGGAAGCCTGACGGTGTGCCCGTCGAATTCGACCATCGACCAGTTCGAGGCGATCACCACCGACGTCACACGGGCCGACGTCTCGAGCTGATCGATGTCGCGGTCATATCCCAGCGCGATCAACGCGCCGCCGACGGTGGGATCTACATCACCGTCGGTAAACCGTGCCGCCGTCAGCGCCGCATCGATGAGATCGGCCAGCACTGGGCTCACCGGTGTCCGTTCACCCGCGGCGAGCATGCTCAGCTCTGAATCGGAGCGGAACCTGGACGCGGCCAATTCAATTGCGTCGAGTTCGGTATCGACAACTTCTCGCGCCGCCGCCAGCGCTTCGGGTTCGGTGACCAACAGGTGCATCCCCGTGCTCCACCGCTTCCACTGTGACTGTGACCCGGTGATGCCGACCAGCTCACTGGGCGAGGTCATGAACCGCGCGATCTCGTATGCATGCCCGAGCCTGGCCCCAGCGGGGAGCCGTTGAACCCTGGGGGCAAGGTTGTGGTGGTCGTCGGAGTGGTCGGTCCTGTGCCCTCGATCACGTCGTAGCCGCGCGGGGGGTTGGCGTTATCGGTCGAGGGGCTCTTCACGGTGTCGGAGTAGGCCAGCGCACTTGCGCCCACAGCACCGGCGGCGCTGAGTGCGACAAGCCCCCACGACACCGCAGTGACCTTGCGGAAGCCAGCGTCAGGTGAGTCCATGAGCTAGATGGTGGTCAGCGGTTCTTTGAGCGCTGTAAGAAATGCACTTGTTCCGGATATGCAGGTTCCCGTGGCACTCTCGCTACGTGTCCTCGCCGAACTGCGCTGCCGCCCTGTTGGTGGTGGAGGATGACCGCGCGCTGAGCGCGATGCTCGCCGAGGTGTTCGTCGAACAGGGTTATCGCGTCGACACGGCCTATGACGCTCAGCAAGGATTGCATCGCGGACTGACCACCGCCTACGACGCTTTGATTGTCGACCGCGGCCTGCCGGTTATGGACGGCTCGGACTTGATCGCGGTACTTCGGTCGCGTGGGGTGGTGACACCGGCGCTCATCCTGACGGCTCGCGGTTCGGTGGCTGACCGGGTGGAGGGTTTGGACGCGGGCGCGCAGGACTATCTGGTTAAACCATTCGAGATCGACGAACTACTCGCGAGGGTACGGGCGCTGTTGCGGCGCACGGACAGCGCTGCTCTCATCGTGAGCGCCGGGGGACTCCGCCTGGACCGCCTGACTCGACGAGTCTCGGGCGCCACACCTGACGGAGACGAGGTGGAGCTGTCCGAACGTGAGGCATCGCTGCTTGCGACGCTGATGGCGGCACCCCGACGGGTGTTCAGCCGCGGCCAGCTGCTTGCTTCCGTTTTCGACGGCGCTGAAACGTCGGGGGCGGTCGACTCCTACGTTCATTACCTCCGACGCAAGCTCGGCAAGCACGTCGTGCGCACAGTGCATCGGAGCGGCTACCGGTTCGGCCTCGAGTGAAACCCACGAAACGGGCCAGCCGCCGTGACCCCCCGGCGCCGCCGAGTGATCTGACCGTCGTGAAACGCGCGGGGCGAATCGCGGCGGCGCAAGCTTCGGTGGCCTTGGCAGTGGTGCTTCTGGTGGTCGGCGCGGTCGTGTTCGCGGTGTATGTGCGAGTGCAAAACCGCCAGATCAGCGCGCAATTGGAGACCGTCGCCGCGACGGCCGACGACGTCAACGACCCGCCACCGGGCATGGAGCTGGTCCTACGCGACAACAAGGGTGCAGTCGCGATGAGTGACGGGGGTCAAGCCGGCGTCGATCTGCTCGGCGGCACAACCGGATATGCCGATCTGAATGCGAACGGCGAGAGGTTTCGGGCGCTGGTGGTGGACCGGCCGGAGGGCAGGGTCGTAGCCATGCTCGACGTAGCGCCCTATGACGCGGGTCGAAATCGTCTACTGCTGTCTCTCGGGTTCGCAGAACTGGCCGGCATTTTGGCGTCCATCGCCGTGGTTGTGCTCTTTACCCGTCGGTCTGTTCGTCCGCTGGCGCAGGCGCTGGCGTTGCAACGCCGCTTCGTCGCGGACGCATCGCACGAATTACGTGCGCCATTGACGGTGTTGCACACCCGGGCGCAGATGCTCGTTCGCCACGCGGACGCCGGCGATACAGGCGCGCTGCGACGGGATGCCGATGCGTTGGTGGCAGACACGCGAGTCCTCAGCGATGTCGTCGATGACCTGCTCGCTTCAGCCGCGATGCCCTCTGTCGCCGCCCCGCGCGACCGTGTAGATCTGTCTGATCTCACCATGGCGGTGCGCGAAAGCATGCTCCCGTACGCCGAGTCGCTCAGTGTGGCAATTGATTTCGAGTCGAACGAGAACGCCGCGTCATTTGACGTCATCGGGTCGGCGGCGGCGTTGCGCCGAGCACTGACGTCCCTCATCGACAACGCACTCGCCCACGAGCACGAGGGAGGGACTGTCGCGCTGACGGTTCAACGCGACGGCAAATGGGTCAGCGTTACGGTCGCCGACGATGGCGTGGGCATCGATCCCGACTCGATGTCGACGCTGTTCGAACGGTTTTCGCACGGCGTCGAGCACACCGGGGCAGGCCGCGCACCGTACGGAATCGGATTGGCGCTCGTTCGTGAGATCGCCCAAGCGCATGGCGGCGACATTGCCGTCGCATCGACGCCGGGCCAAGGGGCGAGATTCACGCTGACCGTGCCCGCAGCCGAGCACTGACCGCCTACTCGGCAGTGCGTCAGAGCCGGCGCGTCAGCGCATCGGCGGCCGCCAACAGATCTGCTGCCCAGCGGGCGCCCGGTCGGCGTCCCATCCGGTCGATCGGTCCCGAGACCGACACGGCGGCGATCACGGTCCCGCGCCCGTCGCGCACCGGCGCCGAAACGCTGGCCACTCCCGGTTCACGCTCGGCGGCGCTTTGTGCCCACCCGCGCTTACGCACCTCGGCCAATGTGCGGTCGGTGAATTTCGCCGCGGGAAGCACCGCCTGCTGGGTCGCGGCGTCGGCATAGGCCAGCAGCACCTTGGCACCTGATCCCGCCGTCATCGGCAGACGCGTCCCGACGGGCACGGTGTCGCGAAGCCCCGCAGGTGGTTCCAGCGCGGCGATGCAGATTCGCGACGTACCTTCGCGGCGATACAGCTGCACGCTCTCGCCGGTGATCTCCCGCAGTCGCGGTAGTACAACGGCGCCCGCGGCCAGCAGCGGATCGTTGACTTGCCCGGCCAACTCGGTCAGCGCGGGGCCGAGTCGCCAGCGGCCGTCGCCGTTGCGGGTCAGCAGCCGATGTACTTCCAGGCCCGCGGCCAGCCGATGCGCCGTAGCGCGGGGCAGACCGGTGCGCTCGCAGAGTTCGGCCAGCCCACACGGCGACTCGGACACCGCATGCAGTACACCCACCGCTTTGTCGAGCACGCCGATGCCGCTATCCTGTCTCACAAGGAGATACTAGCTTCCCAGATTGTGAGACAGTCAAGTATGACAACCGCCGACAAGCCACGCACCATGGCAGAGAAGGTGTGGGCCGACCATGTCGTCGTCCACGGGGGCTCCACCGAGCCTGATCTGATCTACATCGATCTGCATCTCGTCCACGAGGTCACCAGCCCGCAGGCCTTCGACGGGCTGCGGCTGGCCGGGCGCACCGTGCGCCGGCCCGATCTCACGATCGCCACCGAGGACCACAACGTGCCGACGATCGACATCGACAAGCCGATCGCCGATCCGATCTCGCGTACTCAGGTCGAGACGCTCCGCAACAATTGCGAAGAATTCGGCATTCGACTGCACCCGATGGGCGACGCCGAGCAGGGCATCGTGCACATCATCGGTCCGCAGCTGGGTCTGACTCAGCCCGGCATGACGGTGGTGTGTGGCGACAGCCACACCTCGACGCACGGCGCGTTCGGCGCTCTTGCGATGGGCATCGGCACGTCGGAAGTCGAGCATGTGCTCGCCACGCAAACACTGCCGCTGCGGCCGTTCAAAACGATGGCGGTCAATGTCGACGGTCAATTGCCGCCCGGCGTGAGCGCGAAAGACATCATCCTTGCGGTGATCGCGAAGATCGGCACCGGCGGGGGACAGGGACACGTCATCGAATACCGCGGCAGCGCCATCGAATCGCTGTCTATGGAAGGCCGGATGACGGTCTGCAACATGAGCATCGAGGCCGGCGCGCGCGCCGGCATGGTGGCTCCCGACGAAACTACGTTCGAATTTCTGCGTGGGCGTCCGCACGCGCCCCAGGGCGCGCAGTGGGATGAGGCAGTCGCGGAATGGAACCGGCTGCGTACCGACGAAGGAGCGGAATTCGACACCGAGGTCTATATCGACGCCTCGACGCTGAGCCCGTTCGTCACGTGGGGCACCAATCCCGGGCAGGGCGTTCCGCTCTCGGATTCGGTACCCGATCCTGAACTGATGTTCGACGACGCCGAACGTCAGTCCGCCGAAAAAGCGTTGGCGTACATGGATCTTCGGCCCGGGACGGCGATGCGCGATATCCCCGTCGATACCGTGTTCGTCGGCTCGTGCACCAACGGCCGCATCGAGGATCTGCGGGTAGTCGCCGACGTGCTGCGGGGGCGTACGGTCGCCGACGGTGTCCGGGTGCTGATCGTGCCCGGCTCCATGCGGGTCCGTGCCCAGGCCGAATCCGAAGGCCTCGGTGAGGTCTTCGTCACTGCGGGCGCGGAGTGGAGGCAGGCTGGCTGCTCGATGTGTCTCGGCATGAATCCGGACCAGCTGTCGCCGGGCCAACGGTGCGCGTCGACGTCCAACCGCAATTTCGAGGGCCGGCAGGGCAAGGGCGGCCGCACGCATTTGGTGTCGCCCGCGGTCGCCGCGGCCACCGCAGTGCGCGGCACGCTGTCGTCCCCGGCCGATCTGACCGACTAAAAGGAGATCGTCATGGAAGCGTTTCGCACTCACACCGGCATCGGGGTGCCGCTGCGGCGGTCGAATGTCGATACCGACCAAATCATTCCGGCTGAGTACCTGAAGCGGGTCACCCGAACGGGTTTCGAGGACGGATTGTTCGCGGCATGGCGCAACGACCCGTCGTTCATTCTCAATCAGGCCCCATTCGACAAAGGCTCGGTATTGGTCGCCGGGCCGGATTTCGGTACCGGCTCGTCGCGCGAGCATGCCGTCTGGGCACTGATGGACTTCGGTTTCAGAGTCGTTATCTCGTCCCGTTTCGCCGATATTTTTCGCGGCAACGCCGGCAAGGCGGGGCTCTTGGCGGCCGAAGTGGCCCAAGATGATGTCGAACTTTTGTGGAAGCTCATCGAGCAGCATCCCGGCATGGAAATCACTGTGAATCTTCAAGATCGGAATATCGTCGCGGGAACGGTCATGGTGCCGTTCAACATTGACGATTACACCGCATGGCGACTGCTCGAAGGACTCGATGATATAGGCCTTACGCTGCGGAAACTCGATGAAATCGAGTCCTATGAAGCAAGCCGGCCGGGCTGGAAACCCCGCACACTGCCGGCCTGACAAACGGGTCGCGGCAACCCGAATTCGCCGCCCTTCAACCCCGTTCTTGGGACCCCCGTCAGGAGGCCAAGGGGGGCAAGAAAGTTCGCTAGATTCGCACGAAATTGCGCGTGGCTCTTGGAAATCAGTGGGTATTGGGTTTACCGTGTCCTCTAGTCGGTCCAAGAAGGACCACTGGTTTCGGAGGTTTTGCATGAACAAAGCGGAGCTCATCGACGTACTCACGGAGAAATTGGGCTCGGATCGTCGGCAAGCAACCGCGGCGGTGGAGCACGTTGTCGACACCATCGTGCGTGCGGTTCACAAGGGTGACAGCGTCACCATTACAGGTTTCGGCGTTTTCGAGCAGCGCCGTCGTGCAGCCCGTGTCGCGCGTAATCCGCGCACCGGCGAGACGGTGAAAGTTAAGCCCACTTCCGTGCCGGCGTTTCGGCCCGGCGCTCAATTCAAAGCGGTTGTCTCTGGGGCACAGCGCCTCCCGGCGGAAGGACCAGCAGTGAAACGTGGCGTGACGGCGGGAACCGCCCGGAAGGCCGTGAAGAAGGCGGCCGTCAAGAAGGCCGTCAAGAAGGCGGCCGTCAAGAAGGCCGTGAAGCGCACTGCCGTCAAGAAGGCCGTGAAGAAGGCGGCCGTCAAGAAGGCAGTCGCCAAGAAGGCGCCGGCCAAGAAGACAGCCGCCAAGAAGACGGCTCGCAAGGCCCCGGCCCGCAAGGCTCCGGCCAAGCGCGGCCGCCGCTAATTCGACATCGGGCACGCCGCGGGTCGCCCCGACCCGCGGCGTGTCTGTGCGTCGAGATCGGCCAGGCCGCTTCGGACTCCACCACCGAGGTCGGGCATGCCGTCGGAATCACGCGCATCTTGCGGAAGCCTCGCTTACCAAGCAGCTCCGCGTACCCCGCGGCGGTGCGCTCCCTGCCCGTGCCGGCCACCAACATTTCCAGCTCGAGCACTTTCGACAAATGCTCGCGATCGTCATCGGGGATCACCATCTCGATCACCAACAACTCGGTGCCGGTGGCCATGGCGTGTCGCACATTTCGCAAAATCTCGCGCACTTTAAATTCATCCCGGGCATGCACGATGTGTTTGAGCACGTACGCGTCGCCGCCCGCCGCCGACATCGATGATGGTGTTGAACACCTGAAAAGTCGTACGCGGCGAGTACGAGCTCGATCTCGGTATTCGATGTGGGTGCGTCGGCGCGAAGCGCGTCCGCCATCGGTTTCAGTGCGAACCGGCCGTCCGCGCGCTGAGTGAAAATCCCGCGGCCGACGGGGGCACCACCTTCTGTTCTATACGGCGTAACCGGCGCCTGAACGCATCGACCACATGCGCGACCCGAGCTGGCGGAAGCTTCGGCATTTGTCTGCGGTCATCGAGAACTCCTTCTCGTCCGCCTGGCGGGCCGACCGCACAGACTACTTCTTGACGGCCAACGGGCTGCCGATATGGTCGGCGGCGACCAAACGCCCCTCGGCCAACGACATCACCCAGGTGCTGCCCTTGCGATTGCGCGACTTGTCGGGTCGCACGCCGTCGCGCTCGCACCACCACGCGATCAGATCGGGAATCACTTTCCCCTGAGTGCAGATCACGGGTGTGCCGCCGGCGGCGGCGATTTCGAGCACGCGGTTGCGGGCCGCCTTGCGGTTCTCCGGATACGCTTCCTCGGTCAGCGCAGGCTCGTCATCGATGTTCACGCCCAGTTCCTCGGCAAGCGGTTCGAGTGTCTGACGGCAGCGCACCCGGTCCGCGGCGTAGAGCTTGTCGGCGCCGAACGCCAGCAAGACACCGACAAGCGATTCGGCCTGCGCGCGGCCGTGCTTGTCCAGCGGGCGCTTTCGGTCGTCGCCCTTGTAGCGTGATTTGCTACCGGCCGTACCGTGTCGCACGATCAGCACCGTCTGCGTATCGACAGGTTGTTTAACGAAGCGGCGCAAGACTTTTCGGTCATGCGGGTAGACCAGTTCTTGTATCGCCTGGGTGACGGGCAGCCACTTGAGCTCGTCGACTTCGGCGTTCGGAGAGAACTCGCCGGCAACGCTGCGGGCCGCCCAGTAGCGCACCTTCTTGATGCCCTGCTCGACGGGATAGCTGACCGCGGCGAGCCGACGGCCCAGCTGCGATTCGTACCCGGTTTCCTCGTGAACCTCCCGAACGGCGGTCACCGGTTCGGTTTCGCCGGGGTCGACCTTGCCCTTCGGCAGCGACCAATCGTCGTAGCGCGGACGGTGGATGATCGCCACTTCCGGCGTGGCGGAATCACCGTTGGGCCGCCACAGCACCGCGCCGGCTGCGAGAACGGCCTTGCTTACCGGGACTGTGTCCGGCGAAAGCTCTTTCGCCATCTCAACTCCCGCAGGTCATCGGGGCCCGTCGACGGGCCGCACCGCGCTTGGTCATCGTCGTGTCGATGGTGACGTTCCTCCTCGGGGCTCGTTCCTCACCCCGCATCGTCATCGTCACGGATGGCGGTGGCGTTCCATCAATGACACTTGGTGATCGCGTACGGTCTGATCCTCCTGCGGCGACGCCGTCCAGTGACCGTCGGCACCCAACTCCCAGCAGCGGGTCGCGGGATCCATCGCGGAATCGAAGACGTCGTTCAGTTGCGCGGTCAGCCTCGGATCCTTCACTTGCGCCATCACTTCGACCCGTCGGTCGAGATTACGATGCATCATGTCGGCGCTGCCGATCCAGAACTCGTCGATGGCGCGGAAGTGAATAATTCGCGAGTGCTCGAGAAAGCGGCCGAGAATCGAGCGCACCACGATGTTCTCTGAAAAGCCAGAAGCGCCGGGCTTGAGCGCGCAGATGCCGCGGACAACCACCTCGACACGAACCCCGGCCTGCGAAGCGCGGTAGAGCGCGTCGATCACCTGCTCGTCGACCAATGCGTTGGCCTTCACCCGGATCCGGCCATCGGCGCCATCACGGGTCGCGGCGATTTCGCGCTCGATGCGCTCGATGATGCCCCTGCGCACTCCATACGGCGCCACGAGCAGATTCCGATACGACTCCTTGCGGGAATAGCCGGTCAGCGAATTGAACAGGTCGGTGAGGTCGGCGCCGATATCGGGCGCGGCGGTGAGCAGACCGACATCTTCATAGAGGCGCGCGGTTTTCGGGTTGTAGTTGCCCGTGCCGATGTGGCAGTAGCGCCGGATCATCGAGCCCTCGCGGCGTACCACCAAACACGTCTTGCAGTGTGTCTTGAGTCCGATCAGGCCGTAAACGACATGCACGCCGGCCTGCTCCAGTGCGCGGGCCCACTTGATGTTGGCCTGCTCGTCGAAGCGCGCCTTGAGTTCGACGAGTGCCACGACCTGCTTGCCGGCTTCGGCGGCGTCGATGAGCGCATTGACGATTGGCGAATCTCCCGAGGTGCGATAAAGCGTCTGCTTGATCGCCAGCACATTGGGATCCGCGGCGGCCTGCTCGATGAACCGCTGCACAGTGGTGGAAAACGAATCGTACGGGTGATGCACGAGCACGTCGCCGTCACGCAACGTCGAGAAGATGCTCTTGGGTGTTTCGCGTTCGCCGAACGCGGGCGGTGTCGCCGGCACGAACGGTGGATCCTTCAGCGCGGGACGGTCTACGCCGTAGACCTGCCACAGCGACGACAGGTCGAGCAGCCCGGGCACCTCGATGACATCGCCTGGGTCCACGTCGAGTTCGCGCAACAGCAATTCGAGCATGCTCTCGGTCATGTCGTCGGACACTTCGAGACGAACCGGCGAGCCGAAGCGGCGCCGCGCCAACTCACGTTCCAACGCCTGCAGCAGATCCTCGTCGCGGTCCTCTTCGACTTCCATGTCCGCGTTGCGGGTAATGCGGAACGCATGATTCTCGACGACTTCCAGGCCGGGGAAAAGCACCGGCAAGAACGCCGCGATCAGCTCCTCCATCGGCAGGAACCGCACGATGTGCGAACTGCCCTCGCGGCGCGCGAGTTCGACGAACCGGTCGACGTTGTCGGGCACCTTGATTCGGGCGAAGTGCTGGCCACCGTCGTCGGGATGCTTGACGGTGATCGCCAGGTTCAGGCTCAACCCGCTCACGAACGGGAACGGATGCGCAGGGTCGACCGCCAGCGGCGTCAACACCGGGAACACCTGCTCGTGGAAATAGGTCGACAGCCGCGAGTGCTCGTCGTCGTCGAGCTCGGCCCACGTGACGATGAGGACGCCTTCGTCGGCCAGCGCCGGTCGCACCGAATCGAGGAACACGCGCGCATGCCGGCTGGCGACCTGTTGCGAGAGCTCGTTGATCCGGCGTAACTGCTCGCGCGGTGACAGGCCGTCGGCCGACCGCACCGACAGGCCCATTTCGTCGCGGCGCTTGAGCCCTGCGACGCGCACCATATAGAACTCGTCGAGGTTCGACGCGAAGATGGCCAAGAACTTGGCGCGTTCCAGCAGCGGCAGGGACGTGTCGGCGGCCAGCGCGAGCACGCGCGCGTTGAAGTCCAGCCAGCTCAGCTCACGGTTGAGGTAACGATCCTCCGGCAGGGCGTTGTCGACGGCGGGTGAGGTCGCAGCGGGTGGCGCTTCAGGCGCCGTGTCAGTGGAATCCGATGTCGGCGGCCGAACGGCGGCTACGTCCGACTCTTTTTCGTCCGGTCGGATTTGGGCTTCGGCTTCGGTCACCTCTCCGATGATTCCTCATGTACCTGCTGTCCTGCTACCAGGACCGTCTAACGCGACGTCAGCTGTTCACCTCGAATGGCCGATGGCCTGCACTGTCGCTGGACCGACACCGAGGCGACGCGCCACCATCAGGTCATCGGGGGTGTCGATGTCACACCGCAGCCCGGGCCACGCGCCGGTCAATTCGATCGCGCCCGAGTGCCGATGGCGCTCGGCCGAATCTGGGCCGAAACGCGGGTCGAGCGCGACGCCGAAGGCAAATAGCGCCGATGTTCCGGTGCCATGCCGATCGCCGACGAAGCTGCGCGGGTATCCGCGGGCCGCTGCGATCGCCTCGGATAGCTCTTGCGACTGTAACGCCGGCAGATCACCCTGCAGCGCAACGATATTCGGCGTCTCTTCGCGTATCGCCGCTTCCGCTGCGGCGATCGCATTGTTGAGCGGGTTGCGGTGGCCGTCCGGCGTCGGGTCGACCAGCACGCGCGCACCGAGTTGGCGGGCGGCGTCTGCCGCAACGTCGTCGGGCGTGACCACGGTGACTGCATGCAATGCCGGAACGGCCGTCGCGGCGGTGATGGTGTCGATCAGCATTGCCAACACCACGCTTTCGCGGGTGGCCGCCGAGAAAACCGGCGCCAGCCTGGTCTTGGCCGCCCCGAGCCGCTTCACTGCGATCACGAGCCCCACGTCGGCGGCCTCGGTTTGCGAGGTCGCCCGCCTCGCGGCTCCTGCCCTCGCGCCGCTCATAAGCGCCATCCTGCCAGCAGGGCCGGCGCGTTAAGGTGAAGCCGTGGTGGAGGCGGCGGTGATGGGGGCCGGTGCGTGGGGGACCGCGCTAGCCAAGGTTCTGGCAGATGCGGGCAACAACGTCACGCTGTGGGCGCGCCGCCCCGAGCTGGCCGACGAGATCAACGACACACACCGCAACACCCAATACCTCGACGATACCGAGCTGCCGAAGTCGATCCGGGCGACCAGCGATGCGGCCGAGGCGCTCACCGGCGCGTGCACGGTGCTGCTCGCGGTGCCCTCGCAGACGATGCGCGCCAACCTCGAGCAGTGGGCGGGCTTCATCGGTGACGACGCGACGCTGGTGAGCCTGGCCAAGGGCATCGAGCTGCACACCCTGATGCGGATGAGCCAGGTAGTCATCCAAGTGACTGGTGCCGACCCGTCGCGGGTGGCAGTCGTCACGGGTCCGAACCTGGCCAGTGAAATCGTCGACGAACAGCCGGCGGCCACCGTCGTCGCCTGCAGCGACTCCGGACGGGCAGTGGCTTTACAGCGGGCGCTGGCGTGCGGTTACTTCCGTCCGTACACCAACGCCGACGTGATCGGTGCCGAGGTCGGCGGTGCGTGCAAGAACGTGATCGCACTGGCGTGTGGCATGGCGGCGGGAGTCGGGCTGGGGGAGAACACCTTGGCTGCGATCATCACCCGCGGACTGGCCGAGATCATGCGGCTCGGAATTGCGCTGGGCGCCAAGCCCGCAACGCTGGCCGGGCTCGCGGGTGTCGGTGATCTGGTGGCCACGTGCACATCACCGCACTCGCGGAACCGCTCGTTCGGTGAACGGCTCGGCATGGGTGGGACGATGGATTCGGCGTTGCGCGCGGCGGGCGGCCACATCGCCGAAGGCGTGTCCTCATGTGAGTCAGTGCTCGCGCTGGCGTCAAGCTACGACGTCGAAATGCCGCTCACCGATGCCGTACATCGGGTATGCCACAAAGGGCTGTCGGTCGACGAGGCCGTCGCGCTGCTACTCGGGCGCAGCACGAAACCGG
>NZ_DATENY010000133.1:0-11446 GCF_035274705.1 Mycobacterium sp.
GGAGACATCGGATTGGCTGCGACCCTCGACAACGACCGCGGTGATAACCAGACGAGCCTTCGACATACCGCCGACGCTCGCCCCGCGAACCTATTCCGATGTTTTGCGACACCCTATGCGTATGTCCTGAAACACGACACCTCCGCCACCGCCAATTTCTTCCCCGGGTGCCTACTCGATGCCGTCAGCAATTGCTGACGGCATGTAGGTCACACCCGGCCGGCCAATGTGGCCGTCCCCACACCCGGAATGGTGCAGCTCACCCCCCGCGTTTACCGCCATAGCAAGTCAGTTAGATCACTGAACTAATCGCGGGTGGAGGGTCGGGAAATGGGCATCAACGAGCTAGCTGGCAGGGCGTTTTCACGCCGGCTTGTGGCGGGCGTCGGAACTGTCGCCGCCGCGGTGGCAAGTCTTCTGCTAACAGCCGCACCGCCTGCGTCAGCCGACGCATGTCCGGCAGTCGAGGTGGTATTCGCCCGCGGAACCGGTGAGCCGGTCGGGGTTGGGCGTGTGGGCCAGGGACTAGTTGATGCGCTGCGACCGCTGATCGGAAACAAGTCGATCGCCGTGGACGCTGTCGACTACCCGGCGTCCCACGACTTCCTGCGCGCAACGGACGGCGCGAACGATGCGAGCGTGCGGGTCCAGAACATCACCGCGACATGCCCGAACACGAAGATCGTGCTGGGCGGCTACTCGCAAGGAGCAGCCGTCGTCGATCTCGTCACTTCGGATGGGCAACCGCTATTCGGCTACGCCAACCCGATGCCGGCCGGCATGGCGAACCACATTGCAGCCGTAGCAGTCTTCGGCAACCCGGCCAATCGGATCGGCGGGCCGTCGCCCGTGGCGAACCCGCTGTACGCCGACAAGACAATCGATCTGTGCAACGGCGCCGACCCGGTGTGCTCACCCGGCGGCGACGTCGCGGCGCATCGCATCTATGTCGAAGCGGGACTCGCGGATCAGGCGGCGCACTTTATCGCCCAACGGCTTTCGGGGGGCGCCCCGCAAGCAAGCGCCGTCATCAGCTCCGCGAGTGCGACGGATCCGTCGGCGCTTCCGACGCCTTGACCAGCTTCACCTCCGGGCGGACCGGAACCTCATCGGCCAGAAACCACCGGAACGCCAAGTTGCCCTTCGGATAGTCGAGCGTCGTCAGCGAATTCGGGTGTGCAGTCATCCCGCGCGAGATGACGATCGTCACCGAGCCGTCGGCGTTGAGCACCGCGCTGTGACCGTTGATCGAGCTGCGGGCGTCGATGACGCTATGGGTGGCCATGAACTGGTTCCACACCACGAGATTCCAGAACCTGCATTTTGGCGGGCGGTGCGTGATGACAAGCGCCTCGTCGTCTTCGAGAACAAAGCTGCCGTACGAGTAGCAGGCATCGCGGGCCGACCATCCGAAGTTGGCATCGGGCACCTGGTACGGCTCAGCGAATTGGTTTGCGGCATGGGCGACTTCGTGCCCGAGCGCATGCTCGTCCTCGACCCGCGCCGCGACTGCGAGCGGCACGATCGCGAACATCGTGCGAAGCCAAGCCGCGCTGGCGCGTAACGCCTCCGCAGTCTCGGCGTCGCCGTGCCGGATCGGGTCAGGTTCGTCGAGTGCCTCGACGTGCCAGCTGACGGGCCGGCCGGTCAGCGGGTCGGCTTGGTAGTCACGGGTCATCAGCACCGCCGCGTCGGGCGTCGGCCCGAGCTCGAACGAGAAGTTGCCCGCCGCGTCGATGTCGAGATCGTCGTCGCGCACGATGGCCACGATCCTGTCGGACCATGCGCCCGGCGACGGCTCGTTGTAGGCAGTCACCGAGAAGTACACGCTGTCGCCGCGGTTTCCACTGATGCGGTAGCGCCGCTTCGGATCGACCGGGCAGAGGTGGTAGTAGGCGTCGGTGTTGTCGCCGCCCCATCGCCGGTCGCGCCTGAACGGCGTATTCACTTCGACGAACTGCGGCCGGCTCGGCTCGGAGAACAGGTAGGTGTCCAAGGCCACGCCCAGAGTGGTCGCGAGCATGCGGTAGCCGTCGGCGATCTGCCGGTCGTCGGTGACCGCGCGGTCGCCCTCGAGGAACGAGCGATCCAACGAGCCCAGGGTTTCGAGCAGCTCTCCCCACGCCGCGGTCGATTCGTGAGTCATGTGCTGATTCCTCTCGTGATCAGGGTGGCCGTGCGCTCGATCCAGGCCTCGTCGAGCGTCGTGCCGTGAGTCAGTAGCGCGAAGAGCGTGATGCCGGCGACGGCCTCGACCAGTTCGGCGGCCGTCGCGTCCGGCCGGGCCTGTCCCCGCGCGACCGCGGCGTCGAGGCGGTCCGTCAGGCCGCTCGACAAGATGTCGCTGAAGCGTTCCAACAGCGCCGAGTGCAATGTCAGGTCGGCGGCCATCTCGCCCACCAACCCGGGCAGCGCGGCCCGCGCAGGCGGAGTGGTCAGCACCGCCGCGCTGCGACGGACCATCTCGCGTACATCACTGGCCAGCGATCCGGTATCGGGCAGCTCGGTCGCCTCGCCGATCGGGAACACCGCCTCGTGCACGAGATGCGCCTTGCTCGGCCAGCGCCGGTAGATCGCGGGCTTGCTCGTGGCCGCGCGCCGGGCGATTGCGTCGACCGACAGCGCGGCATATCCCGTCTGCCCGAGCAACTCGACCGTCGCGCGCAGCACCGCGCCGTCGATGCGTGGATCCCGAGGACGTCCAATCTCTACCGTCATTACGTAACTCACAGTAACATAAGTGGGTGTGACCGACGCCACAGCAGCATTTGTCCAGTTAGACGACCTCGCCGAGCCCCAATTCAGTCCGGAGGCTCAGCAGATCCGCGACATGATGGCCCTGATGGCGGCCGACTGTCCGCTCGACCCGGACGCCCTTCACGCCAAGGCCACAGCCGATACCGGGCTCGACGATTTCGGTCCTGACGACTATCGCGAGCGCCTCGACGTCTACCTGGCCGCGCTGCACGAGATCGCAGACATGCACGCGCCTGGAATCGTCAATTTCCACTCGCAACTGGTGCAGATGCTGAAAAACCGCCTGCTGCTCACCGAGCTACTGAAGCAGCACCCCGAGATCCACGACATCGAGCTGTTGCCGCCGATCGTCATCGCAGGCCTGCCGCGGACAGGCACCACGCATCTGCACAACCTGCTCGCCGCGGCCCCGACATTTCGCACCCTGCCGTACTGGGAAAGCGCCGAGCCGTTCCCGCTGCCTTCCGAGGTGGGCATCGACCCGGACCCCCGGATGGCGCGGATGGATGTCGCCGTGCAGGTCATGGACATCGTCATGCCGCACTTCCGGCTCATGCACGAGATGACCACCGAACATGTCCACGAAGAAATCCAGCTGCTCGCAAATGACTTCTCGACGATGTTGTTCGAGACGCTGGCCCATGTGCCGCGGTGGACCGACTACTACCTGACCCACGATCAGACGCCGCACTACGAGCACCTCGCCACTCAACTCAAAGCACTGCAGTTCGTGCGCGGCGGCCGACGCTGGCTGCTCAAGTCGCCGCAGCACCTCGAGCAGCTGCCCGTGTTGGACCGCGTCTTTCCCGGCGTGGTCGTGGTCTGCACGCACCGCGACCCGGTTCCCGTGGTGCTGTCGATGCTCGCGATGATCACCTACTCCGCTCGGATGCATCGCGGCGAGGTCCCGGTGCAAGAGATCGCCGCCGCGTGGGTCGACCGGCTCGAACTGATGCTCAACGCGCTCGTCCGCGATCGCGGGGTGATCGGAGCGGAGCGATCAATCGACGTGCGCTTCGACGACTTCATGGCCGACGAGCCTGGTCTGGCCCAGCAGATCTACGACCTCGCCGGCGAACCATTGTCGGACGAAGCCCGCGCGTCGATGGCCGCGTATCTGGCCGGCCACCAGCGCGGGCGGCTCGGGCGGGTCGCGACGTCGGCCGAAATGTTCGGGCTCGACGAGGACGACCTGCACGCCCGGTTCGCACCGTACGTCGAGCGGTTCCTGGCCTAGCGGTAGTAGACGAAGCTGTAGTCGGCAGTCCACGCGCCGCCGATGCATGACAGCGGGACACCGTCCGGCGTCTGCGCGACGCCCGTGTCCTGGCCACAGGGCAGACGCAACGTGCGCACACCGACCATGGGCGCCGACGGCGCCCATGCGCTCTTCGAGCCGCAGTACAGCGTGTTGCCCGACGCGTCGACGCCGAAGATGTACCGGCTGGACGCCACGCAATGCTCGCCCTGCACGGCGGTGCGATCGAGATACGGCACACAGGCCGCCCCGTCGCAGTAACCCGGTGACGCCGACGCATTTCCCGTGGCTATCATCGGCGCCGCTAAGAACCCACACGCCAGTGCAACTGCAGCCATGAGTTTCATGGGCCCAAGCGTAGGTTTTCGCGCGCCGCGAGCGGTAGGGTTTCGCGACATGAAGCTGATCGTTGGTGCCCTGTTCGCAGGCCTCTTTTCGGCGGCGACGCTCGCTGCCCCGTCGGCAAACGCGGATGTGGTGGCCTATCTCGTCAACGTGCATGTGCGGCCCGGCTACAACTTCCCGAACGCCGAAGCTGCGATCGGCTACGGCGACAGCATCTGCGACCGGGTCGCGGCGAAGATGAGCTATTCGCAGCTCGTCGACCAGGTGAAGGCCGACTTCAACACCTCGGACTACTACCAGGGCGCCTACCTGATCAACCAGGCCGTCAACGAGTTGTGTCCCGCTCAGATCTGGCAGCTGCGCCAGTCAGCGGCCGGATTCACGTTGCCGGCCTGACGGTCATCCTTCACGACAACAGCGGCGCCCCTTTCGGGACGCCGCCGTCGCGTTGAACTAGAGGTACCTGACTACGGGCAGGTGACGTCGATCTCGAACGGCTTGTTCACTGGCTGCATGGGGTTGGCCATGTCGATGCCGGTCGCGGTGCCGCTGATCTTGTAGGTCTTGCCGTCCTTGGTGGCCTTGGCCTCGCCCTGGCCGGCGCCGGACTGGTAACCGAGCGTCACGCCATTGACATTGCCCAGGCCCACGGACTGCACATTAGAGCCGTCTTCGCTGACCACCGCGGCGATGCCTGTGGCCGCGTCGCCGATCGCGATGTTCATGTTTCCGCCCATCGCGCTGCACACGACGGTGCCCTTGACGCTCTGATCCTGGCCGTCGATCGTGACCTTGGTGCCGCCGCCGCTGGGCGCTGCGGTGGCACTCGCCGACGCAGTTCCCGATGCGCTGCTTGTTGCCGAGCTCGTACTCCCAGACTTCTTATCTGACGAACAGCCCGACAGACCGGCGATGACAATCGCCGCGCCGCCTACGGCGATCACAAAACCACGCTTCACCAGTGTTCTCCTTTTGTTTGTCGTGATCCGTCAAGATCGGCGGATCATCTCGGCCAGTATGGTTTGCCGCTGACCTGCGGACATGCGATTGGCCGAAAAATTTGCCTGCACACCACCTGGACGTTGGCTGTGGTTGACCGTGCGGACCGTGCGCATGGCCGAATTCCCTTACACACCAAGCGGCTTCGATACTGACGCGCCGGTCGTGGCCTAGCAGGACACCTTGATCGCAAACGTGCCCGATGCTCGGAAACTGGGGTTGGCGGTGTTGAATCCGTCGGCCGTTCCGTTGATGTCGTAGGTGCGGCCGGTCATCGTGACCTTCGCGTTGCCGCCAAGCCCGGCGTTGTAGCTCCCCGTGAAGCCGCCGACGTTGTTGATTCCGACGGCTTCGGTGGTCAGCTCGTCCTTGTTGGATATCAGCGCGGTGATGCCCGACGCCTGGTCACCGGTCGAGATCGTGGTCAGCGAGCCGGCCGGCATGCATTGCACCGCTTCGGTGGTGCCGATGTCCTGGCCGTTGACGGTGATCTTGGCGGTGCCGGCGACGAGTTCACCCTTTTGTAGCGCGGGCCCGTCCGGCTGCGAGGAGCAACCGGCGAGCGTCAGCATCGTCGCCGCGGCGACAGTCCATCGAATGTTCACAGTGCAGAATCTACGACGTGGACGAGTCGTTGTTCAGCGTTGACGCGGAATTGCCCGGACGGCTCGGCCGCGCCGGCGTGATCCGAACCCCGCACGGTGATATCCACACGCCGGCGTTCATCGCCGTGGGAACCCAGGCCTCCGTCAAAGCCGTCCTGCCGGAGACGATGAAAGAGCTTGGTGCGCAAGCAATTCTGGCCAACGCCTACCACCTGTACCTGCAACCCGGCCCCGACATCGTGGAGGAGGCAGGGGGGCTGGGCGCGTTCATGAACTGGCCGGGCGTGACATTCACCGACAGCGGCGGATTTCAGGTGCTGTCGCTGGGCGCGGGCTTTCGCAAGGTGCTGGCGATGGACACCGAACGCGTCCAGGCCGACGACATCATCGCCGAGGGCAAGGAACGGCTTGCCCACGTCGACGACGACGGGGTGACGTTCAGGTCGCATCTGGACGGGTCGATCCATCGCTTCACACCCGAAGTGTCGATCGGTATCCAGCACAAGCTCGGCGCGGACATCATCTTCGCGTTCGACGAACTGACGACGCTGGTGAACACCCGCGGCTACCAGGAAGCGTCGGTGCAGCGCACCCACGATTGGGCGGTGCGGTGCCTGGTGGAGCACCGCCGGCTCACGGCGGCTCATCCGGAGAAGCCGCCGCAGGCGCTGTTCGGTGTGGTGCAGGGTGCGCAATACGAGGATCTGCGCAGGCAGGCCGCGCGCGGGCTGACGACGATCGTCGGCGAAGACGGGCGTGGTTTCGACGGGTATGGCATCGGCGGGGCGCTGGAGAAACAGAACCTCGCCACCATCGTCGGCTGGGTGGCCAGCGAGCTGCCCGCCGACAAACCGCGCCACCTGCTGGGCATCAGCGAACCCGACGACCTGTTCGACGCCGTCGCGGCCGGCGCCGACACCTTCGACTGCGTGTCGCCGTCGCGCGTCGCACGCAACGCCGCGGTGTATTCGACGACCGGTCGCTTCAACATCACCAACGCCCGCTACCGGCGCGACTTCACCCCGATCGACGCGGACTGCGACTGCTACACGTGCGCGCACTACACCCGCGCTTACCTGCACCATCTGTTCAAGGCCAAGGAGATCCTGTCGGCCACGCTGTGCACCATCCACAATGAGCGTTTCGTCATCAGGCTCGTCGACGAGATTCGCGCATCGATCAGGGTTGGCGAGTTCGACGAGCTGCGTGCAGACGTTTTGGGCCGCTATTACTCAACGCGTGCACAATAAGTAGATGACGACCACTGCGGAATCGCAGACGCTTCTGCTTGAACTGCTCGATCCGGCCAACCGAGCCGATCCCTATCCGGCGTACGAGCAGATCCGTGAGCATGGACCACTGCAACTGCCCGACATGAACCTGACGGTGTTCTCGTCATACGCCGACTGCGACGATGTGCTTCGGCATCCGTCGTCGGCCAGCGACCGGCTCAAATCGACCGCCGCGCAGCGCGAGATCGCCGCCGGTGCGCAGCCCCGTCGTTTCGGCCCGCCCGGGTTCTTGTTCCTCGATCCGCCGGACCACACGCGGCTGCGCAGGCTGGTCAGCAAAGCGTTCGTGCCGAAGGTCGTCAAGGCGCTGGAATCCGACATCAATGCGTTGGTCGATTCGCTGCTTGATGAGGTGGCCGCGGCCGGACGTTTCGAGGTGATCGCCGATCTGGCCTACCCGTTGCCGGTGGCGGTCATCTGCCGGCTGCTCGGCGTGCCGCTCGAAGACGAGCCGAAGTTCAGCCACGCGTCAGCGCTGCTCGCCCAGGCGTTGGATCCGGTCGTGACGTTCACCGGTGAGGCGCACGACACCGTCGACGAGATTGTCGAGGCCGGCCTCTGGCTGCGCGGCTACCTGCGTGAGCTCATCGCACGTCGACGCAGCGAGCCCGGCGAGGACCTGATGTCCGGGCTGATCCACGTCGAGGAGTCGGGGGATCAGCTGACGGAGGAAGAGATCATCGCCACGTGCAACCTGCTCTTGATTGCCGGACACGAGACGACGGTGAACCTGATCGCCAACGCGATCCTGGCGATGCTGCGTGAACCGTCGCAGTGGAAGTCGCTCGCGGCCTCACCGCAGCGCGTATCGGCGGTGGTCGAGGAGACACTGCGCTTTGACCCACCGGTGCAATTGATGGGGCGAATTGCCGCCGACGACATGGCAATTGGCGGGGTCACGGTGCCCAAAGGCGACGTGATGATGCTCTTGCTCGCAGCGGCGCACCATGACCCGTTGGCGTTCGACCGTCCCGGCGAGTTCGACCCCGACCGCGACAACATCCGTCATCTGGGCTTCGGCAAGGGCCCGCATTTCTGCCTCGGCGCACCGCTGGCCCGGCTGGAGGCTGCCGTCGCGCTGACGAAAGTGACTGCCCGCTTCCCGCACGCTCGACTGGCCGGCGAACCGGTCTACAAGCCGAACCTGACCTTGCGCGGAATGGCGTCGCTGGAGGTGTCGGTTTAGCGGGTAATGCCCGCGGACTCTAGAGGCTCACTTCGGTCAGCACTCTGGCCGTCGGCGTGCCGGCCAACGCAGGCGAGTTCTCGGGCGACGCCCAAATGACATCGGTGAGAAACGTACGGAAATTGCTTGCCGCGTCGACGGTTTCGAACCGTAAATTGACGACGATGTAGTTGGGATCGTCCGGTGGCTGGAACACCTCGGCCTGTTGCACGCCCGCCTGCTCGCGCGCCGGTGCGAACTTCTTGAACGTTTCGAGCCACGAACTCAAATCGCTGATCTCGTGCTCGATGTGCAGAATCGGCATGGCTCAGTGTGAACCGCGTATACGGTCTAGCGCATGCGAATCCTGCTAGTCGGGGCCGGTGGTGTGGGGTCGGCGTTCTGCTCCATCGCCGCGCGTAGGGAATTCTTCGATCAGATCGTGGTCTGCGACTACGACGAAAGACGCGCCCTGCAGGCAGCGGATGCGGTAGGCGATTCGCGGTTCACCGCGGCCCAGGTCGACGCCACATCCGCTGACGCGGTGGCCGAACTGGTTCGCCGACACGACATCACGCACGTCATGAATGCAGTCGATCCGCGATTCGTGATGCCGATCTTCGACGGAGCCTTGGCCGGTGGGGCGGACTACCTCGATATGGCGATGAGCCTGTCGCAGCGTCATGCCGAGAATCCGTACAGTCAGACCGGAGTCAAACTCGGCGACGAGCAGTTCGCCGACGAAGAACAGTGGCGTGCGGCCGGACGCCTCGCGCTCGTGGGCATCGGCGTCGAGCCGGGGCTGTCGGACGTATTCGCGCGTTACGCCGCCGACCATCTGTTCTCCGACATCGACGAGTTGGGTACCCGTGACGGATCGAACCTGACCGTCGAGGGCTACGAGTTCGCACCGTCGTTTTCCATCTGGACCACCATCGAGGAGTGCCTGAACCCGCCGGTGATCTGGGAGTCGGACCGCGGCTGGTTCACCACCGAACCATTCTCGGAGCCAGAGGTTTTCGACTTTCCCGGCGGCATCGGTCCGGTCGAGTGCGTCAACGTCGAGCACGAGGAAGTGCTGTTGATGCCGCGCTGGGTGAAGTGTAAACGGGCCACCTTCAAGTACGGCCTCGGTGCCGAGTTCATCGACGTGCTCAAGACGCTGCACAAGTTGGGACTGGACCGCATCGAGAAGGTGAAAGTCGGTGGCGTCGAGGTCAGTCCGCGTGACGTGGTGGCCGCGTGCCTGCCCAACCCCGCCACGCTCGGACCGAAGATGCGCGGGAAGACCTGCGCCGGGCTGTGGGTGACGGGTACCGGCAAGGACGGCAATCCGCGGTCGACCTACCTATACCACGTCGTCGACAACGAATGGTCGATGTCCGAATACGGTCACCAATGCGTCGTCTGGCAGACGGCAATCAATCCCGTTGTGGCGCTGGAGCTTCTGGCCAACGGGACGTGGAGCGGAAGCGGCGTGCTCGGCCCCGAGGCGTTCGACTCGGTGCCGTTCCTCGAGCTGCTCACGACGTACGGCTCACCGTGGGGCCAGAAAGAGCTTCGGGCTTAGTCGGGAACGTATATCCACGGGCGCCGCGGCAGCGCCGCCGGATCGAACTGTGCCAGTAGCTCGTTCATGTTCGACGAAGGCCAGCCCAGCGACTCGGCGATCTCCGCGACGGCCCGCTGCACTCCGATCTCGGCGAGTGTCACGACTCCGTCGCGCTTGGCCAGCCGGGCCCCGTCCTCGTTGAGCACCAACGCGACGTGCGCGTACGTCGGCTCCGGATAGCCCAATAGCTTGGCCAGGTACGCCTGCCGCGGAGACGACGGCAGCAGATCGTCACCGCGCACCACCTGGTCGATCCCTTGGACCGCGTCGTCGACAACCACGGCAAGGTTGTAAGCGGCCACACCATCACCGCGACGGACGACGAAGTCGTCGACGATGCCGGTGTATTCGCCGTGCAGCAGGTCGTGGACGGTGTACACGATGTCGTCGGTGCGCAGCCGCAGTGCGGGCGGGCGCCCGGTCTCGCGGCGGCGTATTTCCCGCTCGGCCGTGCTCAGATCGCGGCAGGTGCCCGGATATGCGCCCTGCGGCGCATGCGGTGCCCGCGGTGCTTGCGCGATATCCCTTCTGCTGCAGAAGCATTCGTACAACAAGCCATGGCTGGCCAGCTCGTCGACGACGCCGTCGTAGCGCTCGGGATGCTCGGACTGCCACTCTGCCGGCTCATCCCACGTCAGGCCGATCGCCGCGAGGTCGTCGAGCTGGCGGTCGGCGATATCGGTGTGGGTGCGGTCGTCGAGATCCTCGACCCGCATCAGGAAACGGCGGCCGGTCGAGCGGGCGAACAGCCACGCCAGCACGGCCGTACGCAGGTTGCCGATGTGCAGATCAGCCGACGGGCTGGGAGCAAACCTGCCGGCGTTCACGTTCGCAATCTAGCTAATCGCGCTCCCACGGAGCCGTTTCGCCCATCTTCTTGTAGTACTTGGAGAGGTGGCTCTTGATACGGTCGACGTCGTCCTTCGGCAGGTCGATGCCGCCGCGGGCACCGTCCATGATGGCGCCAGCCGCCATCACACCGCGCGGTACGACTTGTAGCTTGTCGTCGATGACATCGGCGATCAACAGCTTGTATGCGGTGGAGTTGTCCTTCTAGTCGCTGTCGTACCAGACGTGCGCGTCGCGGTACTTCTCGTTCGGTTCGTCCTGCGCGTGAGCCCACTCGCGGACCCGTTTCTCGGCGGCGTCGCCGTCCCAACCGCGGTCCCTATCAGCGAGTGGCAGGTCTTGAAATGCTGTTACGGACATACCGGAGGCGTGCCCGCATCCCGGCCGTGCTAAACCGCGAGGACCGCCTCGAACTCCGTGCAGAACCAGTCGACATCGGCGGAGGAGAACACCAGCGGCGGGCGGATTTTCAGCACATTGCCATCGTGTCCACAGACAGAAATCAGCACGTGCCGTTCGCGCAGCGCGTTGACGAGTCTGCGGGCGCCGGCACGGTCAGGCGTC
>NZ_DATENY010000134.1:0-29649 GCF_035274705.1 Mycobacterium sp.
TGGGCCGATGTCGATCCCGTCAGCGTCGCGGTTGGGTCCGCGCTAAAGGTGATGGAACCGGGCAGCGAGTTCGAGGCGAAGCGCACGGTGTCGTCCGGCAAGAAGCTCAACAAGGCCAAGACGGATATGGCGGCAGCCGTCGCGAAGTGGGCGTTTGACGACGACCTGATGGTCAAGCGCAAGAAAGAACTGTGGGTCCGCACCGTCAATGCGCTCGCGTTCATCGTGATGGTTTGCGGCTTCTTCCGCTGGGGTTTCCCGACCACCATGTGGGCGCTGCCGTTCGCGGCGTTCTTCCTGTTTTCCGTGCGGTCATGGGCCGATGGTGTCGGCACCCGGCGCACCGAGACGGGTCGCCAATTGTGGTCGCAGGCAGGCGGTTTCCAACGGATGCTGGCCACCGACTCCGCAGAAGCCCGTTTCGATTTCGGCGCGCGCAAGGACCTCTACAGTGCCTATGTCCCATACGCAGTGGCGGCCGGCGTCGCGGCGCTGTGGGCCAAGAAGTATGAGACGACGATGGGTCAGCCTGCGCCACAACCGGATTGGTATTACTCGTCAACGACGTCCACCGGTTGGGGTTTGACCGGGGGCTCCGGTGGCCCAAACTTTGACAGCTTCGAATCGGCGCTATCGTCGTCGATCGGCGCCTACACCGCGTCGCAGTCGTCGTCATCATCGTCCAGCAGTGGTGGTGGTGGCTTCAGCGGTGGCGGCGGAGGCGGCGGCGGTGGAGGAGGAGGCGGATCATGGTGAGATTCCTGCTGATCGTGGTGCTGGTGCTGGCGGTGCTGGTGCTGATCGGGTTCGTGATGGGCTACAACAAGATCCGCTCCGCCGACGTCCGCGTGGCCGAAGCGCTGTCGGGCATCGACGTCGAGCTGACACGGCGTGCCTCGCTGATTCCGAGCCTGGTGCAGACCGTGCAGACGTTCGCCGCCCACGAGAAGGGCATCCTCGACCACGTCACGAACGCCCGCGCCGCACTCACGTCGGCGACCACGGGGAAGTCAGTGGCACAGCGCAGCGCCGCAGAAAAGGATCTCGACACGGCGCTGGCGCCGCTGCTGGCGCTCGGCCAGAGCTACCCGCAGCTCAATTCGTCGAACAACTTCCTGAACCTGCAGGACAACCTCGCCGACACCGAGAACAAGCTCGCGTTCGCGCGCCAGTACTACAACGACGCGGTCGCGACGCTCAACCGGCTGATCAGCACGATCCCGTGGATGATGGTCGCACCGCTGACCGGCGTGTCGGAGGGCGAGTACTACCAGACCCCGCGCTGAGCGCCCTCTCTACACTGGCGCGGTGCGTCTCGTCTTCGCCGGCACCCCGGAACCCGCGCTGCCGTCGTTGTGCCGGCTCATCGAATCTCCGCACCACGACGTGGTCGCGGTGCTGACGCGACCCGACGCCGCTGCCGGCCGACGGGCCAAGCCGTCGCCATCCCCGGTGGCCCGGTTGGCGCTCGAGCGGGGCATTCCCGTGCTGCGCCCGGCGCGGCCCAACTCCGACGAGTTCATCGCCGAGTTGACGGAGTTCGCCCCGGAGTGCTGCGCAGTCGTCGCCTACGGCGCGCTGCTGTCTGAACGGCTGCTTGCGGTTCCCGAGCGCGGCTGGATCAACCTGCACTTCTCGCTGCTGCCGGCGTGGCGCGGTGCCGCGCCCGTGCAGGCGGCCATCGCCGCCGGCGACACCGTGACCGGTGCAAGCACCTTCCAGATCGAACTCGCCCTGGACTCCGGCCCGATCTATGGCGTAGTGACCGAGACGGTCCGCCCGACGGACAGCGCGGGCGATCTGCTCGAGCGGTTGTCGATTTCGGGTGCGGCGCTGCTGGAGACCACCCTCGACGGCGTCGCCGACCGTTCACTCACCGCGGTCCCGCAGCCCGCAGACGGCGTCAGCATCGCGCCCAAGGTCACCGTCGATGAGGCGCGTGTGCGATGGGAGCTGCCGGCGCATGTGGTCGAGCGGCGCATCCGTTCCGTCACGCCCAACCCCGGCGCATGGACGATGATCGGCGACCTGCGCGTGAAACTCGGACTGGTCACTGTCGACGAAGCGCCAAATGATTTGGCGCCCGGCATGATCCGCGTCAGCCGCGACGGCGTTCGCATCGGCACGGCCTCGCAACCAGTGTTGCTCGGCCAGATCCAGCCGCCCGGCAAGAAGCTGATGAACGCCGCCGATTGGGCGCGCGGCGCCCGTCTCGACGAGTCAGCACGGGCCGAATGACCAAGCCCGGCAACAAACGCCCGCCGCGTCGCAAGCCGCTCGACCCCGCCCGTCGCGCGGCATTCGATGTGCTGCGGGCTGTATCGGAGCGCGACGCGTACGCCAACCTGGCGCTGCCGGCGATGTTGCGGGAACGTGGAATCACCGGCCGTGACGCCGCATTCGCCACCGAGCTGACCTATGGCGCCTGCCGCTGCCGCGGCCTGCTCGACGCGATCATCGAAGCGGCCGCGGGCCGGCCACCCGACAAGATCGACCCGGTGCTGCTGGACCTGCTGCGGCTGGGTGCATATCAACTGTTGCGCACAAGGGTCGAGCAGCACGCCGCGGTATCCACCACCGTCGAGCAGGCGGGCATCGAATTCGATTCGGCACGTGCGGGTTTCGTCAACGGCGTGCTGCGTACCATCGCTCGGCGCGACGAACAGTCCTGGGTCGACGAGCTCGCACCTGCCGCTGAGTCCGACCCTGTGGGCCACACCGCGTTCGTTCATGCCCATCCCCGCTGGATCGCGCAGGCTTTCGCCGACGCACTCGGCGCCGAGGCCGGGCAGCTGGACGCATTGCTGGCCAGCGACGACGAGAGGCCGCTGGTGCACCTGGCGGCCCGGCCCGGCGTGCTGACGGCCGAGGACTTGGCCGGACAAGTCGGTGGCACCGTCGGCCGCTATTCGCCGTACGCGGTGTACCTGCCTGGCGGCGATCCCGGCCAGCTCGAGCCCATCCGCGACGGCGCGGCGCTGGTCCAGGACGAGGGCAGCCAATTGGTGGCGCGGGCGCTGACGCTGGCCGAACTCGACGGGTCCGACACCGGCCGCTGGCTGGACCTCTGCGCAGGGCCCGGCGGCAAGACCGCGTTGCTTGCCGCGCTCGGTGAGAGCGCCCGCATCACCGCGATCGAACCCGCAGCCCGGCGCGCCGCCATGGTCGAGCAGAACACCCGCGGACTTCAGGTCGAATTGCTGCGGGTCGACGGTCGCGAACCCGGTCTGGAGCCGGGCTTCGACCGGGTGCTGGTCGACGCGCCGTGCACCGGGCTGGGCGCGCTGCGGCGAAGGCCGGAGGCCCGATGGCGGCGGCAGCCTGGCGATGTTCCCCAGCTGGCGAAGCTGCAACGTGAGCTGCTGGCCTCGGCCATCCGGCTGACTCGGCCCGGCGGCGTCGTCCTGTACGCGACGTGTTCGCCGCATCTGGCCGAGACCGTGGGCATCGTCGCCGACGCATTGCGCCGCCATCCGGTGACCGCGGTCGACACCCGACCCCTGTTCGATCCCGTCGACGACCTCGGAGATGGTCCCTACGTGCAGCTCTGGCCACACCGCCACGGCACCGATGCGATGTTCGCCGCAGCGTTCAAAGTGCGATGAGCGCTTGCGCGAAGAGCCAACGGATAGGGTGACCGCATGGCAGAACCGCTGATCGCGCCGTCGATTCTGGCCGCAGACTTCTCCCGGCTGGCCGACGAAGCCACCGCGGTGACCGGTGCAGACTGGCTGCACGTGGACGTGATGGACAACCATTTCGTGCCCAATCTGACCATCGGGCTGCCGGTCGTCGAATCGCTGCTGCGCTACACCGACATCCCGATGGACTGTCATCTGATGATCGACAATCCGGACCGCTGGGCGCCCCCGTACGCCGAGGCCGGCGCCTACAACGTCACTATTCACGCCGAGGCAACCGACAATCCGATCGGCGTGGCTCGCGACATCCGCGCCGCCGGCGCCAAGGCCGGACTGTCGGTGAAGCCCGGCACGCCGATCGAGCCCTACCTCGAGATCCTGCCCGAGTTCGACACGATTCTGATCATGTCCGTTGAACCGGGTTTCGGCGGCCAGAAATTCATTCCGGAGGTGCTGCCGAAGGTCGGCATCGTGCGCCGGCTTGTCGACTCCGGCGAGCTGACGATCGTGGTGGAGATCGACGGCGGCATCAACGAAGACACCATCGAAGAGGCGGCCCTGGCCGGGGTGGACTGCTTTGTCGCGGGCTCGGCGGTGTACAGCGCCGCGGATCCCGCGAAAGCGGTGGAATCGCTGCGCCGGCAGGCCGCCTCAGCGTCCAAGCACCTGCGGCTATGAATCTCGACGCCGCGATGCGGTTGGCCGTCGAGCATGCCGACCGAGTCAAGGGCCGTACGTATCCGAATCCACCTGTCGGCGCTGTGATTCTGGACCACCACGACGAGATCGCGGGCGTCGGCGGCACCGCGCCGCCCGGCGGACCGCACGCGGAAGTGGTGGCGCTGCGGCGGGCGGGCCAACGCGCCGTCGGCGGTACGGCGGTCGTGACACTGGAGCCCTGCAACCATCACGGCAGAACCCCGCCATGCGTGGACGCCCTTGTCGCATCCGGGGTTTCGCGTGTGGCGTACGCCGTCGCCGATCCCAATCCAGAGGCCGCGGGCGGTGCGGCGCGGCTCGCCGAATCCGGCATCGAGGTCGACGGCGGCGTGCTGGCCGACGAGGTTGCCGGCGGACCGCTGCGCGAGTGGCTGCACAAGCAACGCACCGGATTGCCACATGTGACATGGAAATTCGCCACCAGCGTTGACGGCCGTAGCGCCGCGGCCGACGGCAGCAGCCAGTGGATCACCAGCGAAGCGGCGCGCGCGGACGTACACCGCCGGCGCGCGGTCGCAGACGCCATCGTGGTCGGCACGGGCACTGTGTTCTTCGACGATCCGGTGCTGACCGCCCGTCTACCCGACGGCAGCCTCGCCGAACGCCAGCCGCTGCGAGTGGTGGTGGGAGAGCGTGAAATATCCTCGGAAGCAAGGGTTTTGAACGACGACTCGCGGACGATGGTGATCCGAACCCGCGATCCGCACGAGGTGATCAAGGCGCTGTCGGATCGCACCGACGTGCTGCTGGAGGGCGGCCCGACGCTGGCCGGTGCGTTCCTTCGCGCCGGCGTGATCGACCGGATCCTGGCCTACGTCGCGCCAATCCTGTTGGGCGGACCCATCACCGCTATCGACGATGTGGGCGTGCTGTCGATCGCACATGCGCAGCGCTGGCGGTTCGACGGTATCGAGCCGATCGGTCCCGACCTGCTGCTCAGCTTGGTGCCTGCATAGGGATCTCGGGGAGGTATGCACATCCCCACGACGGGCGAGATGTCCGCACGGTTCACTCGACCGGCGCGTCCTCCGGCAGCGGACGGTGTTCGATGAGGTCGCGCACGCCGCCCGCGCCGAGACGCTCACGAAATGTCTGGACGGTGTGGCCGACGACGGTGGCGTCGGTGCACGCCCGCACCGTCGCGGAGCGCGGCAGGTGAAACAGCGGGCCGATCTCGCCGAAGTAGTCGCCGGTCGACACGACCTTCAGCACTTCCTCGCCGCCGCCTGCCAATTCGCGGACGATCTCGAGGTTGCCCTCGGATACGACGTAGATCAGATCACCCATCGTGCCCTGTTCGAACAGAACCTCGCCGGCCTTTACCTGCACCGTGTCGGGTGGCCGGTCGATCGACGCGAAGTCCGGCACCAGATCGACGACGCGATCCGCCAACGGCAGAATGCGGGTGTCGTGGGTGGCGACCACGACCATCCGATCACCGGAAGCAAGCTCGCGAATCAGCTTCAGCACCTCCTCGACCTGGATGAAATCCAGATGTGCTGTCGGCTCGTCGGCCAACACCAGCGGCGGGTCGAGCGCGATGGCCCGGGCGACGGCGACGCGTTGTTGCTGTCCGCCGCTGAGATCGCCTGGCTTATGCGACATCCGGTCCTGCAGACCGACGCGTGCGAGCAGTCGTTCGGCCCGCCCTAGTGCTGCGCGGCGCGACATGCCTGCTGCGCGCATGGGCACCACCACGTTCTCCAACGCGGTGAGGCTGGGCACGAGATTGAACGCCTGAAACACGATGCCCACGGTCTCGCGGCGGTACGTCGACAGCTCACGGGCGTCGAGGGAGGTGACGTCGACCTCCCCGAACTTGATGGCGCCCGCGCTCGGTCGCAGAATGCCGCCGAGGCACGACAGCAATGTCGTCTTGCCGCAACCGCTGGGGCCCATCAGGATTACGAGTGACCCCGCGGCCACGTCGAGGTTCAACCGGTCGATCGGGCGGACCGCATCGTCGCCGCTGGAATACTCGACCGTGAGGTCTTGGATGCTCAGATCGCCCACGGCTCACGGACCTCCGAATGCGATCGCTGGATCAACGGACACCGCGCGACGCAATCCGGCGGCGCTGGCGATCAAACCGATCACGACCGCGATCACCGGTAACGCGACGAAGGCCTGTACGGGCACGATCACCTGCATCGGGAACAGCGGTCCGAGCAACTCCGACAGCACCGCCCCTAATGCTGCCGCACACAAGGCCACGACGATCGCCTGCAGTGCCAACCCGGCGAGGATGGAGCCCGTAGGCACGCCAATTGCCTTGAACACAGCGAAGTCTCGCAGCCGCTCGAGCGCCGAGAGATAGATGACGGACCCGACGATCAACGCCGCGACGATCCACAGCATGATCGCCACGATCGTGATCGAGTTCACTGCAACCTTCAGCGGTCGCAGCAGATCGGCGATGGCGCCGTCTCGGTCCACTGCCCGATAACCCGCTGGCGGCTGACTCAGTGTGCCGCGGATACCGATCGATGCGACCAGCGGTTGGCCGCCGTACACGAGCTGCTGTGCACCCGCGGTGGTGAGGAAGACATTGGGCAGATTGGCGAGCGCCGTCGAGTTCTCTATGATGCCGACGATGCGCAACCTGCGTGAAGCGATTTCGATCTCATCCCCGAGGCCGCGTCCGAGCGTGCTGGACACCGCGACCTCGTCGGGCGTGGACGGCGGCCGACCCTGCGACACGACAGGCATGCCCGGGCCACGCTCCGGCGCGCCGAACAAGTCTGCGTTGCGCGTCGAATCGCCGAGGGTCACCGTGCCACCGGCGTACACGAGCGGTGCCGCCGCTAGGACGCCCGGGGCACCGGCGATCCGTGGCAGGTCCACGGGCGCGAAGGGTGTTGCGCCCACGAACGGGCCCGACGCGCCGGCCTTGACCAGGAACGCATCGACGCCGAGTGAATCGACGGTCCGCCGTGCCTCCACCCGGAACCCGTTCGCGAGTCCGGTGAGGACGAGGGTCATCCCGAAGATGATGGCCGTACTGATGATCGCGATGACGAAGCGGCGTTTCCGCCACTGCATGTCGCGCAGCGCCGCGATCAGCATGTCCGCGACGTTACCGAGGCGTTGGCGTTCCTGGGCAGGGTTTCGCTATGAATTGTCTTGAGCGAAGGCACCGATCAGCGTGTTGCAGAAGGCGGGTAGGTCATCGGGCTTGCGGCTGGACACCAATGTGTTTGGTCCACGAGAACATTCGACGACCTCATCGTCGACCCAATTGGCGCACCACGTCGGGATTGGCGACGCCGCCGGGCAGTACGAGTCCGGCGTAGTCCGACGCGGACACGCTGTCGGCGGACTTGTCGGCTTCGAATATGTCGGCGGGCGTCAAGTGGTTGAACGCCTGGATCTTTCCGACTTCGGTGGACACCAGTTCTGGGGTGCCGGCCGCTTTCTCAACGGCCTTCCAGGGTTCTGTCAGGCTCCACCTGCTCGACGCCCTCGGGAGCGACGAGGAACGCAATTCTCTTGCCGTCCAGTGTCGTTGCCATGAATTTTCTCCCCTCGAGTTGTTGCCTATCGCACGCATACTCGGCGCGGCGAGCAACCAATCTCGGTGGCGACACCGGTACACTCGTACCAGAGCCGGGCCGTTACGCCCGGTCGGAATGTCGCGCTTTCACCGACGAGTTGCGCGCTGGTGAGCACGAACAAAGGACAACGAGCGTGACTGCACTGCAGGACTGGCTCAGCATTCGTACGGACCCGAAAAGCCTGAAGGCATTCATCTGTGAGGCACTGCGGGGCCTCACTGCGGACGAGCCGGCAAAGGCCGCCGACCCCCCCTTGATCCGTAGGGGAGTAGAGCGCTGCTGACCGTCGGCTAGCGGGGCCTGTGACGGCCCGGCGGCGGTGAGACCGCCTGTGCGGGCGCGTCGAACTCCTGCGCCGGTGTGTCGACCAGCTGCCTGGGCTCGTCATCGCTGTCGATCGCAGGCTCGTCAGCGTGCTCATGGCGGCCGCTGATCAGCAGACCGAGCAGGGCGCCCACGACGCAGACGATCGCGGTGATCTTGAAGATCTCGCCGTACTGCATCGTGTAAGCGATCCGGGTGTTGGCTGCCAGCGCGGCAGCGACCTCGAGCAGGTTGCCGCCCTTTGGCTTCGGCAGCGTCGCAAGGATCTGGTTGAACCGGTACAGGCCCCAGGCACTCAGCGCCGCGATGCCGACCAGCATGCCGATCATCCGGGCCACGACCACGGCCGCAGACGCGATCCCGTGCTGGGCGGCCGGGACCACCCGCAGCGTCGCCGACGTCAGCGGGCCGATCACCAGCCCAAGACCGATGCCCGCGATCGCGAGGTCAGTGTCCAGGGCGGGCAGCGTGACGATGCCGAGGTCGTGGCGTGCGGCCATCAGATCGACGGGCCACTTGGAGATCAGCCAGTATCCGCCTGCGGCGATGAGAAGCCCGACGAATGCCACCGCGCGGTCGCCCACCTTGGTGGCGATCCAGCCGCCCAGCAAAGCACCGAGCGGCAGCGCGATCAGGAACCGCAGCAGCAGACCGGCGGCCGCGTTCTTGTCGAGGCCGAGCACACCCTGGCCGAACAGCTCCACGTTGACCAGCGTCACCATCAGCGCAGCGCCGGCGGCCAGCGACGCTCCGAGCGCGGCCAGGAACGGCCGGAAGTGCACGCCGGCCGGTTCGATGAGCCGAGTGCGCGCGAACTTCTCCCAGGCGAAGAACGCCACCGCCGCGACCAGTGCCCCGGCGAGCACCGGCAGGCCCCAGTTCGGCAGCACCTGCTTGCCGTCGGGTTCCGGGTTGTAGAGCCCGACGACGGCCAGGCCGAGCGCGATCGCCAGCAGCACACCGCCGACGACGTCGACCTTTTCCGGTGTCTCACCCTTCTGCCGGGCAGGCAGGCTGAAGTGGATCATCACCATCGCGATCACGGCCAGCGGCACATTGATCCAGAACACGTCGCGCCAGGTGTTCAGCAGCCACACCACCGCGATGCCGTACAGCGGGCCGAGCACACTGCCCAGCTCCTGGGCGGCGCCGATTCCGCCCAGCACGGCCGCCCGGTTGCGGGCCGACCACAGGTCTGCGGCCAGCGCCAGCGTCACCGGCAGCAGCGCCCCGCTTGCGGTGCCCTGGATGACGCGGCCGACGACCAGCATCGTCAGGTCGTTGGACATCGCCGTGACCACCGAGCCGACCGCGAACCCGGCCAGGCTCACCTGCAGCAGCAACTTACGGCCGAACCTGTCAGAGGCCCTGCCCAGCAGTGGCATCGCGGCGATGTAGCCGAGCAGATAGCCCGTGACGATTGGCGTGACCTGCTGGATCTTGTTAATCGCGATGCCGACGTCACGCATGATGTCGGTCATGATCGTGACGACGACGTAAGTGTCGAGTGCGCCGAGCAAAACCGCGAGGCTACCGGCGGTGATCGCGATGCGCCGGCTGGATGTCGCCGACCGAGCGGTTCCGCGCGAACCGCTCATCAGACAGCCGGTTTGTTCACGGTGACCGGCTTACCCCAATCCGAGAGCGTCATCGTGACGCTGTTGCCGGGAGTCGGCTCCAGCTTGGCCTGCACCAGCGAATGATCGCCGTCCTCGCGGATCCACGCCGTGGAGGGGACCGGCCCGGTCGCCGCGATCTGCGGTGCGATCTTGTTGACGGCATCGGGGCTGACGGTTCCGGTGAGGCGCACGGTCTCGACGCCGTTGAGGGTCTCGCGGCCGTCGGCCTTCGGGTCGGAGAAGTTGGCCAGGATGTTGGCCAGCCCCTTGTCTGGGTTCAGGATGGCGGAGACGTCGTAGATGTCGGCGGCCGGGCCGAAGTCCTGAAAACTACCGCCGGCGGTGATGGCGCCGTAGAGGTTGCCGTCGGCGACCACGAAGTCCACGCCCTCGAGCTTCTGGCCCAGGAACAGGATGTTGGCCTTGCCCTGCGCCGCGACCGCGGGCGCATTCGTCAGATCGCCCTCAAGCGATTCGATCGGCAATTCCTTGATCTCGCCCTGTACCGCGAGCCTGAGATGCACGCTCGACTGCGCCTTGGTGGTCTGGTTGGACTCCTTGAGCAGCGTGGCGGCGTCGGGTAGGTCCTTGCTCGAGTTGTCGGACTTCGAGCAGCCGACGAGAAGGGCGATAGCGGCGAAAAGGGCGGCGAAGATGGCCAATAGGCGCGTCTGCATTCCTGCATCGTAGATGGTCCGCCGACACACACGCGTTCCACGTGCAGCCGATAGAAGTGGAATCGTGCCTGCTGAACTGGACTTTCGGCACGTTGCCGTCGTTGGGCGGGTGCCCACTTCACATGAACGTTTTGCAGGGCTTCACTCGCACTTTGTCTGCAAGAGGTGCGTCTCGCGGGTCGGCGAGAAGCCGCAGTCTGGATAGGCTCGTCGGCGTGTTTACCGGAATCGTCGAAGAACTGGGCGAAGTCGTCGGCAAGGAAGATCTCGGCGATGCCGCCCGATTGGTCATCCGCGGCCCCGTCGTCACCGCCGACGCCGGGCACGGCGACTCCATCGCGGTGAACGGCGTCTGCCTGACGGTCGTCGAGGTCCTGCCGGACGGGGCGTTCAGCGCCGATGTGATCGGGGAGACGCTGAGCCGTTCCAGCCTGCGCGGTGTCGGCGTGGGCAGCCGCGTCAACCTCGAGCGCGCGGCAGCGGTGAACAGCCGGCTCGGCGGCCACATCGTTCAGGGCCATGTCGACGGCACCGGTCATGTGATTGCGCGCACACCGTCGGAGCACTGGGAAGTGGTGCGGATCGCGCTGCCGACCTCGCTGTCGCGCTATGTCGTCGAAAAGGGCTCGATCACCGTGGACGGGGTCTCGTTGACGGTCTCCGGCCTAGGTCACGACTGGTTTGAGGTCTCGCTGATTCCAACCACTCTTGGCCTCACCACACTGGGCACGGCGGAGGTCGGCGCGCAGGTCAACCTCGAGGTCGACATCATCGCCAAATACGTCGAACGGCTGATGAGCCACGCTGCCGAATAAGACTGGCAATAAGAGACTCGCGCCGGTGGTTCATACTGATGTGATGACGAGGCTGGATTCCGTCGAGCGGGCGATCGCTGATATCGCCGCGGGGAAGGCCGTTGTCGTCGTCGACGACGAGGATCGCGAGAACGAGGGCGATCTGATTTTCGCCGCCGAGAAGGCCACTCCAGAACTCGTCGCGTTCATGGTGCGCTACACGTCTGGCTACCTGTGTGTGCCGTTGGACGGTGCAGTTTGTGACCGGCTGGGCCTGCTGCCGATGTACGCCGTCAACCAGGACAAGCACGGCACCGCCTACACCGTCACCGTCGACGCCAGAAACGGTGTGGGAACGGGTATTTCGGCCTCGGATCGGGCGACCACGATGCGCCTGCTCGCCGATCCGTCCAGCGTCGCAGACGATTTCACCAAGCCCGGGCACGTGGTCCCGCTGCGCGCCAAGGACGGCGGGGTGCTGCGCAGGCCCGGCCACACCGAGGCCGCCGTCGACCTGGCTCGGCTCGCGGGTCTGCAGCCGGCCGGGGCGATCTGCGAAATCGTCAGCCAAAAAGACGAAGGGGCGATGGCGCAGACCGATGAGCTGCGGGTTTTCGCCGATGAACACGACTTGGCGCTGATCTCGATCGCCGATCTGATCGAGTGGCGGCGCAAGCACGAAAAGCACATCGAGCGCATCGCCGAAGCCCGCATTCCGACCCGACACGGTGAATTCCGGGCGGTGGGATACACCAGCTTGTACGACGACGTCGAGCACGTCGCACTGGTGCGCGGCGACATCGCCGGGCCGCACAGCGACGGCCACGACGTACTCGTCCGGGTGCACTCCGAATGCCTGACGGGTGACGTGTTCGGCTCCCGCCGCTGCGACTGCGGTCCTCAGCTCGACGCCGCGATGGCCATGGTGGCCCGCGAGAGCCGCGGTGTGGTGCTGTACATGCGTGGCCACGAGGGCCGCGGCATCGGCTTGATGCACAAGCTGCAGGCCTACCAGCTGCAGGACGCCGGCGACGACACCGTCGACGCCAACCTCAAGCTCGGCCTGCCCGCCGACGCCCGTGACTACGGCATCGGCGCGCAGATCCTCGTCGACCTCGGCGTGCGATCGATGCGGCTGCTGACCAACAACCCCGCCAAGCGGGTCGGCCTTGACGGCTACGGGCTGCACATCATCGAGCGGGTGCCGCTGCCGGTGCGCGCCAACGCCGAGAACATCCGCTATCTGATGACCAAGCGCGATCGAATGGGCCACGACCTCGTCGGCCTTGATGACTTCGACGAAGCCGTGCCGGGCGAATTCGGCGGAGCCCTATGAGTGGCCAGAGCGGAGCTCTGAATTGAGCAGCCAGAGCGGAGCTCTGAATTGAGTGGAGGCGCGGGTGTTCCCGATCTGCCACAGCTTGACGCGTCGGACCTGACGCTGGCGATTGTGGCCAGCACCTGGCACCCCACGATCTGCGATGCGCTGCTCGACGGCGCCCGCAAGGTCGCCGCAGACGCCGGCATCGACAACCCGACGGTCGTACGTGTGCTGGGTGCGATCGAAATCCCGGTAGTGGCACAGGCATTGGCGGCGACCCACGACGCCGTGGTGGCGCTGGGAGTGGTGATCCGTGGCGAGACACCGCATTTCGACTATGTGTGCGACGCGGTGACCCAGGGCCTGACTCGGGTAGCACTGGATGCGTCCACCCCGGTTGGCAACGGCGTGCTCACCACGAACACCGAACAGCAGGCGCTCGACCGCGCCGGGCTGCCGGATTCGGCTGAGGACAAGGGCGCGCAGGCCGCCGCGGCTGCGCTATCTACGGCGCTGGCGCTGCGCGGTCTAAGGTCATGAGCGACTGGGACATCGAAGTACGGCCGCATCTGACGCCGTATTTCGCATATGGAGCTGCGGCGTTGATCGTGGTGGTCGGTGTGGTGCTGGGGCTGCTGCTGAAGATTGCGTCGACCGGAGTCGTCTTCCAGACCGCCGACCAGGTGGCGATCGCGTTGCTCGGTGTGGTCATCGCCGGTGTGGTGCTGCTGTTCGCGAGGCCCCGGCTGCGGGTCGGTGCGTCCGGAGTCGCAGTGCGAAACCTGTTCGGGTACCGGCTGATTCCGTGGTCGGATGTCGTCGATGTGTCGTTCCCGCGTGGGGCGCGCTGGGCGCGGGTGGATTTGCCTGATGACGAGTACCTTCCGGTCATGGCGATCCAGGCCGTCGACAAGGAGCGCGCCGTCGAGGCCATGGACCGCGTGCGAGGTCTGCTCGCGCACTACCGGCCGGACATCAGCACACACTGAGCGACATCGCGACTTCGTCACGCGGGCTTGGGCTTTCGACGACGATGGTCGCGAAGCCCAGGCTTTCATATACGCTGCGAGCCAGTTCGTTGTCGGTGGCCACCCGCAGCGTGACCGTGCGTGCCCTACGGCCGCGGGCCCAGTCGACCGCCGCGCTGACCAGCGGCCGCGCCAGGCCCTGACCGCGGGCGGCTGGGTCCAGCCACAACGAGTACAGGTACACGGTGTCGGCGTTTTCCGGCTGGGCGCCGATCAGCCCTACGGGTCGGTTACCGATAAGCGCAGCGAATTGGGCGTGGTCGCGCAGTCGCCGGCGCCACTGCGCGACGGTGAATGTCGACTCCTGCCGATATTGCGGGTCGTCAGCGCCCAACGAGTCCGTCAATGCCTGCAACCTGACGCGGGCGAACACCTGCCAATCCGACTCGGTGAGCCGGGCTATTCTTACGCCGCTCACCTGGCGTCGCCCATGGCCAATCCCTCGCGGCGCGGGTCGGCGCCGCCCATCCAGCTGGCGCTGTCACGCGCGATCGCGGATAAACCGCTTGACTGGTCGGCCAGGTCGACCTGATGACCGAGTTGGCGCAGGCCAACCACCAGAGGATCATGGTCGCCGTTGTCGGCGGTGTCGATGGCGGGATGTTCACCGCCGACGTTGGTCTTCGGCGTGTTGGCGGCACCGAAGTCCACCGCCGACACCGCTTGCTGCGGATCCAGCCCCCAATCGATCATTCCCACAAGGGTTTTGACGACGAACTGGATGATCACCGAACCACCGGGCGAGCCGGTGACTGCGTAGAGCGGCCCGCGGCCCGACGGTGATCGGTCGAACACCAACGTGGGTGACATCGTGCTGCGCGGTCGCTTGCCCGGCTCGACGCGGTTGGGTACCGGGGCGCCGTCGGGGCCGACAGGCTCGGCGGAGAAATCGGTGAGCTGGTTGTTGAGGATGAAACCGTCCACCATGTGGAACGATCCGAACGCCGACTCCACCGTCGTTGTCATCGACGCGGCATTACCCTGCGCGTCGACGATGCTGACCTGGCTGGTGCCGTGCTCGGGGGTCGGCGGCGCCGGCGTCGTCGGCGGACCGAATTCGCCCGGCTTCGCGGCGCCCATGGTGTGCTGCTCGGAGATCAGCGCGGCCCGGCCGGCGAGGTAGTCGCTGCCCAGCAAGGTATTGGGCGAGCCGCCGGGCAGCGGCACGAAATCGGTGTCTGCGACGTACTTGTCGCGGTCGGCGTAGGCCAGCCGCTCGGCCTCGGAGATGAGGTGTACACCCATCACCGTGGGCTTGCCGCCGTTGAGGTCGATGTCGGTGGGTTTGTGGTCGGCCATTGGGAAGTGCTCGAGCATGCCCAGCGTGGCCGCCACCGCGATGCCGCCCGACGACGGCGGGGGCATGCCGCAGATCTCGCGTCCGCGGTAGGGCCTGCACAACGGCTCACGCTTCTTGGCGGCATAGCCGGACAAGTCCTCGGGCGCCATCAGGCTCGGGGTGCGGCCGCCGGAGGCGTCGGTCGCCGCCGCGATGATGTCTCGTGCGACGTCGCCGGTGTAGAACGATTGCGGATCAGTTGCGATGACTCCCAACGTCTTCGAGTACGCCGGATTGGTCAGCCGGGTCTGCGCGGGCTTGGGGCTACCGTCGGGGTTGAGGAAATAGGCGGATGCATTCGGGTCGACACGCAGCTTCGGCGCCGCGTCCGCGATGGCGGCGGACAGCCGCGGGCTGACGTCGAAACCGCCGTCGGCGAGTGTGACGGCCGGGGCGAACAGATCGCGCCACGCCGTCTTGCCGTGTTCGGCGTGGACGTCCTGCAGCAGGCGCAGGATGCCGGGCACCCCGATGGAGCGGCCCGATGCGCGGGCGTCGGGTTTGGGCGCCGTGCGGTCGGCGTCGGAGATCCAGCGCAAGTAGTTCTCCGTCGCGGCCTTCGGTGCCACCTCACGGCCGTCGTAGGCCTGCACGGAGCCCGATGCGGCGTCGTAGTACAGCAAGAACCCGCCGCCGCCGACGCCGGAAGCCTGCGGCTCCACCAGGCCGAGCACCGCCTGGGCCGCGACGAGCGCGTCGGCCGCCGTTCCGCCGTCGCGGAGCACGCCGCAGGCGGCCTGCGTGGCCAGCGGATTGGCGGTGACAACCGTGTAGTGCGCTGTGTGCACGGCTGTCATGTCCTTGCGGTAGCCGGTGGCGACCTCGGGGTTGGTGGAGATGTTGCGGGAGGTAGTCGCCGACGCCGGGGCCGGCGCGGCGGTGGTCTTCGGTGCCGGGGTGCCGTTCGCGACGATCGCGCACGGCCCCGCCGCGGTGGGCGGTGCATTCTGCTGGGCGCTGCATCCGGCCAACACCAATACGACCCCTGTCAGCGGGGCCGTCACCTTGCGCAGGGACGAGATCCGCATCACTCGACGGTAGTTCATCGAGGCCGTCTGAACCGCGCAGTAACCTGGAATCCGTGCCCGATCCAGCGACGTACCGACCTGCCCCAGGGTCGATTCCCGTCGAGCCGGGCGTCTACCGCTTCCGCGATCCACACGGTCGTGTGATCTACGTCGGCAAGGCCAAGAGCCTGCGCAGCCGGTTGACGTCCTACTTCGCCGACGTCTACAGCCTGGCGCCGCGCACCCGTCAGATGGTGATGACCGCGGGCAGCGTCGAGTGGACGGTGGTGAACACCGAAGTCGAGGCGTTGCAGCTTGAATACAACTGGATCAAGGAATTCGACCCGCGGTTCAACATCCGCTACCGCGACGACAAGTCCTATCCGGTGCTGGCGGTCACGCTCAACGAGGAGTACCCGCGGCTGATGGTGTATCGCGGTGCGCGTCGCAAGGGTGTCCGCTACTTCGGGCCGTACTCGCACGCCTGGGCTATCCGCGAAACACTCGATCTGCTGACCCGGGTGTTCCCCGCCCGCACCTGCTCGGCAGGAGTGTTCAAGCGGCACAGGCAAATCGGACGGCCGTGTCTGCTGGGCTACATCGACAAGTGTTCGGCGCCCTGCATCGAGCGGGTCAGCGCCGCGGAGCACCGGCAGATCGTCAACGACTTCTGCGACTTCCTCGCGGGCAAGACTGATCGGCTGGCCCGCGACATGGAGCAGCAGATGAACAGGGCCGCCGAGCAGCTCGACTTCGAGCGGGCGGCGCGGTTGCGCGACAACATCTCTGCGCTCAAGCGTGCCCTGGAAAAGCAGGCGGTCGTATTCGGTGACGGTACCGACGCCGATGTCGTGGCGTTCGCGGACGACGAACTGGAAGCCGCTGTGCAGGTCTTCCACGTCCGCGGTGGCCGCGTCCGGGGTCAGCGCGGCTGGATCGTCGAAAAGTCCGGTGAGCCTGGAGCCGCAGCGGCGGCGACCATCGACGAAAGTGAATCCGGTCCAAAGATTTTGGTCGAGCAATTTCTGACGCAGTTCTATGGCGATCAGGTCGAGCTGGATGGTGCCGCCGACGAATCGTTGAGCCCGGTACCCCGCCAGGTGCTGGTGCCGTGCTTGCCGGCGAACGCTGACGAGCTGGAGACGTGGCTGTCTCAGCTGCGCGGTTCACGGGTGTCGCTGCGGGTGCCGCGACGCGGCGACAAGCGCGCGCTGGCCGAGACCGTGAAACGCAATGCGCAGGATGCGCTGACGCAGCACAAGCTCAAGCGTGCAGGTGACTTCACCGCCAGAAGTGCTGCACTGCAAAGCATTCAGGATGCTCTCGGTCTTGCCGATGCGCCGCTGCGCATCGAGTGCGTCGACATCAGCCACGTACAGGGCACCGATGTGGTCGCATCGCTGGTGGTGTTCGAGGACGGGCTACCGCGCAAGTCGGACTACCGGCACTACGCGATCCGGGACGCAGCGGGCGAAGGCCGCTCAGATGACGTGGCGTCGATCGCGGAGGTGACGCGGCGGCGGTTCTACCGTCATCTGCACGACATCCAGGATTTCAAAGGGCTTGCAGCACAAGACAATGTCGCCGATTCCGCGTCTCCGCCGGCAAAATCACGCAAGTTTGCATATCCGCCGAACTTGTTCGTCGTCGATGGCGGCGCCCCGCAAGTCAACGCGGCCCAGGCCGTCCTCGACGAGCTCGGCGTGAGTGACGTCGCGGTGATCGGCCTGGCCAAGCGCCTCGAGGAGGTGTGGGTGCCGTCCGAGCCGGATCCCCTCATCATGCCGCGCAACAGCGAGGGGCTGTATCTGCTGCAGCGAGTGCGTGACGAAGCGCACCGGTTCGCGATCACTTACCACCGCAGCAAGCGGTCCAAGAGGATGACCGCGTCGGCGCTCGATTCGGTGCGCGGGCTGGGTGAGCACCGGCGTAAGGCGCTGGTCACCCACTTCGGATCGGTGGCCCGGTTGAAGCAGGCCAGCGTCGACGAGATCACCGCAGTGCCGGGTATTGGCGTGGCTACCGCCAAAGCCGTGCTCGAGGCGCTTGGCGTCCCGTCCGATTCCGACGCGCCCGTCCCGGTTATCGGCGATGATCAAACCAGGGCATCGGGATGACAGAACACATGCACGAGGAACTGCGCGAGGGCGCCGGCGAATCGGACATCGACGTCGTCCTGGTCACCGGCCTTTCCGGGGCCGGTCGCGGCACCGCGGCGAAGGTGTTGGAGGACCTCGGCTGGTATGTCGCCGACAACCTGCCGCCCGAGCTGATCGCGAGGATGGTCGAACTAGGCCTCGCGGCGGGTTCGCGCATCACCCAGCTGGCGGTGGTGATGGATGTGCGATCGCGTGGCTTCACCGGCGATCTGGACTGGGTGCGCAGCGATCTGGCCACCCGCAACATCACGCCGCGGGTGCTATTCCTCGAGGCGTCCGACGACATTCTGGTGCGCCGATATGAGCAGAACCGCCGCAGTCATCCATTGCAGGGCAATCAGACTCTGGCAGAAGGCATTGCCGCCGAGCGGGCGATGTTGGCGCCCGTGCGCGCCGCGGCCGACTTGGTGATCGACACGTCGACGCTGTCGGTGCCCGCGCTGCGTGAAAGCATCGAGAGGGCGTTTGGCGGTGAGACCGTCGCGTACACGAGTGTCACGGTGGAGTCTTTCGGGTACAAGTACGGCCTGCCGATGGACGCCGATACGGTGATGGACGTGCGGTTCTTGCCCAACCCGCATTGGGTGGACGAGCTGCGGCCCCACACCGGCCAGCATCCCGCGGTGCGCGACTACGTGCTGGGTCAGCCGGGCGCCGCGGAGTTCCTGGACACCTACCATCAGCTGCTTGACGTCGTCATTGACGGCTATCGCCGGGAAGGGAAGCGCTACATGACCGTTGCCATCGGCTGTACCGGCGGTAAACATCGCAGCGTCGCGATGGCGGAGGCGCTGGCGGCTCGCCTGCAGGGCGGTGATGCGCTCACGGTCCGGGTGCTGCACCGGGATTTGGGCCGCGAATGAGTCCGCGGATCGTCGCCCTCGGTGGCGGGCACGGCCTCTATGCCACACTGTCGGCCGCCCGCCGGCTCACGCCGCACGTCACGGCGGTCGTCACGGTCGCCGACGACGGCGGCTCCTCGGGGCGGCTGCGCAGCGAACTCGATGTGGTGCCACCCGGTGATCTACGAATGGCGTTGGCAGCGTTGGCATCTGACAGTCCCCACGGCCGGTTGTGGGCAACGATCTTTCAGCACCGGTTCGGCGGCAGCGGGGCACTGGCCGGCCATCCGATCGGTAATTTGATGCTCGCCGGGCTCAACGAGGTGCTGGCCGATCCCGTGGCAGCGCTCGACGAACTTGGCCGCATCCTCGGGGTCAAGGGCCGCGTGTTGCCGATGTGCCCGATCGCGTTGGGCATCGAGGCGGATGTCGCGGGCCTGGAGGTCGATCCCCGGATGAGCCGGGTGATCAGCGGACAGGTGGCGATCGCCACCACGGTCGGCAAAGTGCGCCGGGTGCGGCTGCTTCCCGGTGACCCGCCGGCCACCCGCCAGGCGGTGGACGCGATCATGTCCGCGGACCTAGTGGTGCTCGGACCGGGTTCGTGGTTCACCAGCGTGATCCCGCATGTGTTGGTGCCGCAGTTGGCTGCGGCGCTGCAGGCGACGGAGGCCCGGCGGGCGTTGGTGCTGAACTTGGTGGCCGAGCCGGGGGAGACCGCGGGCTTTTCCGTCGAGCGGCACATTCACGTGCTGTCGCAACATGCTCCCGACTTCACCGTGCACGACATCATCGTGGACGCCAGCCGGGTGCCCAGCGAACGTGAGCGGGAGCAGTTGCGTCGCACCGCAAACATCCTCAAGGCTCGAGTCGAGTTTGCTGACGTATCGAGACCTGGTACACCTTTACATGACCCGGCGAGGTTGGCCGCGGCACTGGAGGGCGTACGACTACGTGGGACGGCAGCCACTGCTTCCATCCAGGAGCCGACCGTGCCTACACCGACAGTGAACGGACCGAGAGGTGACGACCCGTGGCGATGACAGCCGAGGTCAAGGACGAGCTGAGCCGCCTGGTGGTCAACTCGGTGACCGCTCGCCGCGCCGAGGTGGCGTCCCTTCTGCGCTTCGCCGGGGGACTGCACATCGTGTCCGGCCGCGTGGTGGTCGAAGCCGAGGTCGACCTGGGGATCATCGCGCGGCGACTCCGTAAGGACATCTACGACCTCTACGGTTACAACGCCGTGGTGCACGTGTTGTCGGCCAGCGGCATCCGCAAAAGCACCCGCTACGTGGTGCGGATAGCCAAAGATGGGGAAGCGTTGGCCAGGCAAACCGGTCTGCTCGATTTGCGCGGTAGGCCGGTGCGTGGCTTGCCCGCCCAAGTCGTCGGCGGCAGTGTGGCCGACGCCGAAGCCGCCTGGCGCGGAGCGTTTTTGGCGCACGGATCGCTGACCGAGCCGGGTCGCTCGTCGGCCCTTGAAGTGAGTTGCCCGGGGCCGGAGGCGGCGCTGGCGCTCGTCGGCGCGGCGCGGCGGCTAGGGGTCAGCGCCAAGGCCCGCGAAGTACGGGGCAGCGACCGCGTGGTGGTGCGCGACGGGGAGGCCATCGGTGCGTTGCTGACGCGGATGGGCGCGCAGGACACGAGGCTGACGTGGGAAGAGCGGCGGATGCGCCGCGAGGTCCGGGCGACGGCCAATCGGCTGGCGAATTTCGACGACGCGAACCTGCGCCGCTCGGCACGCGCCGCGGTGGCTGCAGCCGCGCGGGTGGAGCGGGCGTTAGAGATCCTCGCCGACACGGTGCCCGACCATCTGGCAGCAGCGGGCAAGCTGCGCGTGGAGCACCGGCAGGCGTCACTGGAGGAGTTGGGCCGCCTTGCCGATCCTCCGATGACGAAAGACGCTGTAGCAGGCCGCATTCGGCGATTGTTGTCGATGGCCGATCGCAAGGCCAAGCAAGATGGAGTCCCCGACACCGAGTCGGCCGTCACGCCGGATCTACTCGAGGACGCCTAGCCTGTCAATCCTTCGGGTCGAACGCCAGCGCGACGCTGCCCTTCGCGGGTCAGAGTGAGCACCTGCGGCAGGCCTTGGAGTATTCGTGGCGGCCACGGTCTCGATACCCTCGGAGGATTTGCGGCGAAATCCGTTGGGCCGCAGCGAAGCCGAGCGAGGTGCCCACACCGAGCGTCTAGGGCTGACGCAGCCTTCCTCCCGCCGTACCTCATCTCCGGCCAGTCGCTTGCCGTCGACACCACCCGGCTGCCCAACGTCACATCCACCGACGACCTGGCCGGTCTGACAATCGGTGTGCAACAAGGCAATACCAGCCAGCCGATCGCCGTGTCGCTCGACGACCACGCCCTGTTCAGCCGCGTCACCGTCGCTCAGGCAGAGCTCGAAGCCAACGGCACCCTGCCAACGATCCGGCAGAAGTGGCTCGCCGATCCCGCCACAGATCAGAGCTCATCCGTTCACTGATCGGTCATGATCTGGAATCCGTCGAGGATGGTCTTCGCATCGTCGGCGTAGACCGGCTTATCGGGTTGGGTCGTCTGCAGACCGATCACGGCGGCGTACTTGCGTTCACCGGATGTCACAATCGCGATCGCCGTGCCGCTGCGCGGCGGAATGGTGCCCATCCGCGGAAGTGTGAACGTCACACGCTGAGCCGGCAACCCGCAGACCGGGCTGTCCGATGTGGTGACGAGATCGGTGCCGCCCGCCAACTTGACCAGCCCCTCCCACTCCATTGCAAAGATCTCTTCGGGCGAGCCGCCGTGGGCGGTCACGTCCTCGAGCGTCACCAAGGCACTTGGCGCGAAGTTGTTCGCGGCCAGATCAGGGTTGGCCATGGCGAAGCGGATCAACTCTGAATCGAGCATGGTGGTTCGCTCCCAGTTCTTCGGGTGCGGGATCCTCATGACAGGTTCGCCTGCGCCCTGCGGCTCGATCGTTGTCATTGGCTCGGATACGGCAGTGCACTTGTCTTCGCCGACGAAAGGTTGTCTCACGGCGACCCCGCTGGTCACGTGGCTGCACCCGACAACAGCGCTGGTAACGATCGTCAAACAGCCGATCCGACGTAACCGTGTGGCAAGACCCATGTGCATGATTCTGGCTGGCAAGACCGCCCGCGCACCCCGAATAGCGCACTACTAGGCTGGCCACCGAGCAATACACCAGAGGCGACCAAGGGAGTGACAAGTGACGATCCGGGTAGGCGTTAACGGCTTCGGCCGTATTGGGCGCAACTTCTACCGGGCTTTGGCGGCGCAGAAGGCCGAGGGCAAGAGCACCGATATCGAGGTGGTGGCCGTCAACGACCTCACCGACAATGCCAGCTTGGCGCATCTGCTGAAGTTCGACTCGATCCTGGGTCGATTCCCGGCGGAGATCAGCCTCGAGGGTGAGGACACCATCGTCGTGGGCAACGACAAGATCAAGGCGCTGGAGGTCAAAGAGGGACCAGCGGCCCTTCCCTGGGGCGACCTGGGCGTCGACGTGGTCGTCGAGTCCACCGGCATCTTCACCAACGCCGCCAAGGCCAAGGGCCACCTGGACGCCGGTGCCAAGAAGGTGATCATCTCCGCGCCGGCCACCGACGAGGACATCACCATCGTGCTGGGCGTCAACGACGACAAGTACGACGGCAGTCAGAACATCATTTCCAACGCGTCGTGCACCACTAACTGCCTGGGTCCGCTGGCCAAGGTGCTCAACGACGAGTTCGGCATCGTCAAGGGCCTGATGACGACCATCCACGCCTACACCCAGGACCAGAACCTGCAGGACGGTCCGCACAAGGACCTGCGCCGGGCTCGCGCGGCCGCGCTGAACATCGTGCCGACCTCCACCGGCGCGGCCAAGGCCATCGGCCTGGTGCTGCCCGAGCTGAAAGGCAAGCTCGACGGGTATGCGCTGCGCGTTCCAATCCCGACGGGCTCGGTGACCGACCTGACCGCCGAGCTGAGTAAGTCGGCGTCGGTCGAAGAGATCAACACCGCGTTCAAGGCCGCTGCCGACGGGCCGCTCAAGGGCATCTTGAAGTATTACGACGCCCCGATCGTGTCCAGTGACATCGTCACCGACCCGCACAGCTCGATCTTCGACTCGGGTTTGACCAAGGTCATCGACAATCAGGCCAAGGTGGTCTCCTGGTACGACAACGAGTGGGGCTACTCGAACCGCCTCGTCGATCTGGTCGCGCTGGTCGGCAAGTCCCTCTAGCGTGATGGCCGTCAAGACCCTCGACGACCTACTGGCAGAAGGAGTTTCGGGCCGTGGCGTACTGGTGCGCTCGGACCTGAACGTGCCGCTCGACGACGACCGCAACATCACCGACCCGGGCCGCATCATTGCCTCCGTGCCGACGTTGCAAGCGTTGTCTGACGCGGGTGCCAAGGTCGTCGTCACCGCGCACCTCGGCAGGCCTAAAGGTGGACCGGATCCCAAGTTGTCGCTGGCTCCAGTCGCAAAGGCGTTGGGATCCAAGCTCGGTCGGCATGTGCAGCTGGCCGGTGACGTCGTCGGGTCCGACGCGCTTGCCCGCGCGGAGGGGCTGACGGACGGCGACATCCTGCTGCTGGAGAACATCCGCTTCGATTCTCGCGAAACCAGCAAAGACGACGCCGAACGGGTCGCGCTGGCCAAGCAGCTGGTCGAATTGGTCGGAGACGACGGCGCATTCGTCTCCGACGGGTTCGGCGTTGTACACCGCAAGCAGGCATCGGTATACGACGTCGCGACGCTGATGCCGCATTATGCCGGCACGTTGGTGGCCGCCGAGATCAAGGTTCTCGAGCAGCTGACCAGTTCGACGGAACGGCCCTACGCGGTGGTGCTCGGCGGGTCGAAGGTGTCGGACAAGCTGGCCGTCATCGAGAACCTGGCGACCAAGGCCGACAGCCTCGTCATTGGCGGCGGCATGTGCTTCACATTCCTTGCATCGCAAGGTGTTTCGGTGGGCAAGTCGCTGCTTGAAGAGGGCATGATCGACACCTGCCGCAAGCTGCTCGAGGACTATGGCGACGTGATCCACGTGCCGGTCGACATCGTCGTCGCCGACGAATTCAAGGCCGACTCGCCATCGGAAATCGTTGCGGCCGACCGCATCCCGGACGACAAGATAGGCCTCGACATCGGGCCCGGCTCCGTCGAGCGGTTCACCACGCTGCTATCCAACGCCAAGACCATTTTCTGGAACGGCCCGATGGGAGTGTTCGAGTTCCCGGCGTTCGCCGCCGGCACCAAGGGTGTCGCCGAGGCGATCATCGCAGCGACGGGCAAGGGCGCATTCAGCGTCGTCGGCGGCGGTGATTCCGCGGCTGCAGTGCGACAACTCGGCCTGCCCGAGGACGGCTTCTCCCACATTTCCACCGGTGGCGGGGCGTCGCTGGAATACCTTGAGGGCAAGACGCTGCCCGGCTTGGAAATACTGAGCAGTATTGATCATTAAGGAATCCCCATGAGCCGCAAGCCGCTGATCGCCGGCAACTGGAAGATGAACCTCAACCACTTCGAAGCGATCGCGCTGGTGCAGAAGATTGCCTTCTCACTGCCGGACAAGTACTTCGACAAGGTCGACGTCGCCGTCATCCCGCCGTTTACCGACCTGCGTAGCGTGCAGACGCTCGTCGACGGGGACAAGCTGCGGCTGACGTATGGCGCACAGGACCTGTCGCAGCACGACTCCGGCGCCTACACCGGCGACATCAGCGGCGCGTTCCTGGCCAAGCTGGGCTGCACGTACGTCGTCGTCGGACATTCCGAACGCCGCACCTACCACCATGAGGATGACGCGCTCGTCGCGGCCAAGGCCGCCGCGGCGTTCAAGCACGGCTTGACGCCGATCATCTGCATGGGTGAGCACCTCGAGGTCCGCGAGGCCGGCAACCACGTCGAACATTGCGTCACCCAGTTACAGGGCTCGCTGGCCGGCCTGTCGGCCGAGCAGATCGGCAACGCCGTCATCGCCTACGAACCGGTGTGGGCGATCGGCACCGGCCGGGTGGCCAGCGCCGCCGACGCCCAAGAGGTCTGCAAGGCCATTCGTGATGAGCTAGGCAAGCTGGCGTCTCCGCAGCTCGCGGCGGGTGTCCGGGTGCTTTACGGCGGCTCGGTGAACGCCAAGAACGTCGGCGAGATCGTCGCGCAGGAGGATGTCGACGGCGCCCTGGTCGGCGGGGCGTCGCTGGACGCAGAGCAATTCGCGACGCTGTCCGCGATCGCCGCGGGCGGCCCCCTGCCCTGAGTACCGGCTGGCAACCTGTAATCTGGCGGCCATGGAATTGGCCCTGCAGATCATCCTGGTCGTGACCAGTGTGCTGGTCGTGCTCCTGGTGCTGCTGCATCGCGCCAAGGGCGGCGGCCTGTCCACCCTGTTCGGTGGTGGCGTCCAGTCCAGCCTCTCCGGCTCCACCGTCGTGGAGAAGAACCTCGACCGGCTGACGTTGTTCGTCACCGGCATCTGGCTGGTCTCCATCGTCGGCGTCGCGCTGCAGATCAAATACAGCTAGTCGCGGGGCGATGAACGCGCCGCAGTACGGCCAGCAGCCTTACGGCCAGCCGTACTACGGACAACCTCGCGAGGGCATCGCGATCACGACGCAGTACTCAGTTCTGGCCTGGCTGTACGCCGCGAATACGCCGAAGATCCTGCTGAACGGTTACGACGTGCCGATCCGCGGTTGGGGTCGCAGCATCGTGCCCGCCGCGCCCGGGCAGTATCACGTCCACGTGCATATCCCCTACTGGCTTCCCAGGCGCGCCGGATCTGCGGATTACACCGTCGTGGTGGATCCGGGACAGTGGGTGGAACTCGAATATATGGCGCCGCTGTTCACCTTCAGCCGCGGATCGCTCGGCCCACCGCCTCAGAGCTACAACGGAATTGGCGTGATGATTGCCATCACCGTGGTGTCTGTTCTGTTCGTGCTCACCCTTGCGGTGTTGTTGTTGACAACGGCCTGAGCCCTTTAGAGGAAGCATCATGTGGTTCCCCAAACCTGGGTGCTGGCTGTGGCCCGAGCTTATCCCGCCGTGCGAACGGTAGCCGCTGCGCAGATACTTAGGGCATGGCTGAGGACGCCGCGCTCGCGCCGATCGGTTCGGTGCGCCGCACCCAGGTTGGGCGTGAGGCGACCGAGCCCATGCGGGAAGACATCCGGCTGCTCGGTGCGTTCCTCGGCGAGACCGTTCGCGAGCAGAACGGCGAGGAGGTGTTCGACCTCGTCGAACGCGCGCGGGTGGAGTCGTTCCGGGTGCGCCGCTCGGAGATCGACAGGTCCGAGCTGGCCGGCATGTTCGACGGTATTGACATTCATCAGGCGATCCCCGTCATCCGCGCGTTCACGCATTTCGCGTTGCTTGCCAACGTCGCCGAGGACATCCACCGGGAACGCCGCCGCGCCGTGCACGTCGCAGCGGGGGAGCCGCCGCAGAACAGCACCCTGGCCGCCACCTATCTGAAACTCGATTCGGCCGAACTGGATTCGGCGACGGTGGCCGACGCGTTGACGGGGGCGCTGGTATCACCGGTGATCACCACGCATCCCACCGAGACCCGTCGCCGCACGGTGTTCGACACTCAGCATCGCATCACCGAACTGATGCGGTTACGCCTGCACGGTCATTCGCCGGACGAGGTGGAGCCCGAACTACGCCGCCACATCCTGACGCTCTGGCAGACTGCGCTGATCCGGTTGTCGCGTTTGAAGATTCAGGATGAGATCGAAACCGGCCTGCGGTACTACGAGGCCGCGTTTTTCGAAGTCATCCCGCAAGTCAATGCCGAGGTTCGCAGCGCTCTGCGGACACGCTGGCCCGACGCCGTCCTGCTGCAGGAGCCGATCCTGCGCCCCGGGTCATGGATCGGCGGCGACCGCGACGGCAACCCCAATGTCACCGCCGACGTGGTCCGGCTTGCGACGGGCAGCGCCGCCTATACCGCGCTGCAACACTACTTCGCCGAAATCACCGCGCTGGAGCAGGAATTGTCGATGTCGGCACGGCTGGTGACCATCAGCGACGAGCTGGCGACCTTGGCCGCCATGTGTCACGAGCCCGCACGCGCCGACGAACCCTACCGCCGCGCTCTGCGCGTCATCCACGCCAGGCTCACCGCGACGGCCGCCGAGATCCTGGACCGCCAACCCGAGCACGAGCTCGACCTCGGACTGCAGCGCTACCTGACGCCGGTGGAGCTCCTGGCAGATCTGGACATCGTCGACGCTTCGCTGCGCGCCAATGGCAGCGCGGTGCTGGCCGATGACCGGTTGGCGCGGCTGCGGGAAGCCGTGCGCGTCTTCGGATTTCATCTGTGCGGGCTCGATTTGCGGCAGAACTCCGACGTGCACGAGGAGGTGATCGCAGAACTACTGGCGTGGGCGGGTGTGCATCCCGACTACCGCTCGCTGCCCGAACCCGAGCGCGTCGAGCTGCTGGCGGCCGAACTGGCGACGCGCAGACCGCTGACGAAGGATGGCGCCGAACTGTCCGAGCTTGCCCGCAAGGAACTCGATATCTGCGCGGCCGCCGCACGGGCCGTCAACATATTCGGGCCGCAGGCGATACCGAACTACATCATCTCGATGTGCCAGTCGGTGTCGGACATGCTGGAGGCGGCCATCCTGTTAAAGGAGGTCGGGCTACTCGACATCTCGGGTTCCGAGCTGTATGCACCTGTCGGGGTCGTACCGCTGTTCGAGACGATCGACGATCTGCAGCGCGGCTCGTCGATTCTCGGAGCGGCGCTGGATCTTCCGCTGTACCGCGCGATGGTCACGGCGCGCGCCGACAGCCAGGAGGTCATGCTCGGTTATTCCGACTCCAACAAGGACGGAGGGTATCTGGCCGCCAACTGGGCGCTGTATCGCGCCGAGCTGGATCTGGTGGAGTCGGCGCGCAAGACGGGAATCCGGTTGCGGCTCTTCCACGGTCGCGGCGGCACCGTCGGCCGCGGCGGCGGGCCGAGCTATGACGCGATCCTGGCGCAGCCGCCGGGTGCGGTGAGCGGCTCCTTGCGCATCACGGAGCAGGGTGAGGTGATCGCGGCCAAGTACGCCGAGCCGCGGATTGCGCACCGAAACCTCGAGACACTGCTGGCGGCGACGCTGGAAGCCACACTGCTCGACGTCGAAGGCCTCGGCGACGCCGCCGGGCCGGCCTACGAGGTGCTCGACGACTTGGCCGCCCGCGCGCAGCGCGCGTACGCCGAATTGGTCCACGACACACCGGGTTTCGTCGAGTATTTCAAGGCATCCACCCCGGTCAGTGAGATAGGTGCACTGAACATCGGGAGCAGGCCGACGTCGCGAAAGCCCACGACGTCGATATCTGACCTGCGGGCGATTCCGTGGGTGCTGGCCTGGAGCCAGTCGCGGGTGATGCTGCCCGGCTGGTACGGGACGGGGAGCGCCTTCGAAGAGTGGATCTCCGAAGGCGACGGGCGGCTGGAAGTGCTGCAAGACCTCTACCGGCGCTGGCCGTTTTTTGCGACGGTGTTGTCCAATATGGCACAGGTGCTGGCCAAATCGGACATGGGCCTCGCCGCGCACTATTCGGAGCTGGTTGAGGACGAGGCGCTGCGGCGGCGGGTGTTCGACAAGATCGTCGAGGAGCACGACCGGACGATCCGGATGCACAAGCTGATCACCGGTCAGGACGATCTGCTGGCCGACAACCCGGCGCTGGCTCGGTCGGTGTTCAACCGGTTCCCGTATCTGGAGCCGTTGAACCATCTGCAGGTCGAGCTGTTGCGGCGCTATCGGTCGGGTGACGACGACGAACTCGTCCAGCGCGGAATCTTGCTGACGATGAGCGGACTGGCTACGGCGCTGCGCAACAGCGGCTAGATATGCGTGCGGTCGCGGATCGCCTTCACCGCGCCGCGGACCGCCTGCTCGGTGGCGGCCAGCGGTGACATCACCGATTCACCGACCCCGACGATGCGTTCGACGCGTTCGACGATGCGCTCCATGCGGTCGACCACCGCGTTCAGCCGCGGCGCGAGTTCGTTGATGTGATTGATCGTCTCGTTGAACCGCTCAAGGGTGGCGTCGAGGTTGCCCGTCGAGGCGTTGAGGTCGACGAGCGTCTCGCTCAGGCCTTCGAGGATGGTGTCGACCTGCTCGACGGTGACGTCGGCATTGAGTGCCGCCTGCGCGAGCTTTCTGATCCGCTCGGGTCCTGTGCGTACCGGCTTGCCGCCCTTGTCTGCCATGACGGCCATTATGACCACACCTGTGGAACCGTCGGGCCACAGCGGTCGTCTGACTCAGATGTGAGAACTCGCGGAGGGGACGGGCCGTCCCGCCAATGCCAGGTCGACCCACGCACACAAGCAGGTGGAACCGATCTGGTGACTCAGCTAGCCCAGTACGCGCAGGGTTTCCAGGATGGTGAAACCGACTGCGTGACAAGGAGATACGACTGACCCTTCAGAATGGGGGTGGTTGGTAGTTGGCGGCGAGCCAGGCTTGGCGTTGGCGTTCTTCTTCGGCGATGAGTTCGGTGCGTTGGCGTCGTTCGGTGTTGATGCGGTCGTGGCGGTTTTGTTCGCGGGTTTGTTTGCGCCGCGGCATCATCACGTCGCGCCATGGGCTGGGTTCCTCGACGGTCGAT
>NZ_DATENY010000135.1:0-10991 GCF_035274705.1 Mycobacterium sp.
GCCGCCGCCGCAACCCGCCACGATTGCGCCAACCAACACTGCAGCGACGGCCAAGCCAGTCGCAGATGCCCGAATCATGTTCCCCCCGTTTTCGCTCGGTGCGAGCTATATACAACTGCTATACAACCCGGCGGCGGCACCCTCCGTGACGCTAACGTCAAAATTGCTATCGCCCACCTCGTCAGCAAGAACTCGAATGTTCCGAGCGGTTCGGCGACGCTACGCGTCATAGGTGCCTGTGTGCTGGCAAATATGGGGACCAGGCGGTCGCGTTCGGCGCCCGTCAACTGCGTCGTGACGGACGGCTTGTCGGGTGTCAAGGATCAACCGAAGCAACTGTCAAGCATCAGCCGAAACACTGTCAGGCATCAACCGAAGACAAAACGTCAAGCATCAGCCGACGTCATACAGAAAGGAGTGGGGCGGGCGGGGCTCGAACCCGCGACCAATGGATTATGTTCTAACGGTTCTCGTCACGTCTCGTGACGGCCGGTTATCTCCCAGTGCCGCAAGGGATTCCGGTGCAGCTCAGTTCTCAACGATGGCCCGCGGATTCCGGTCGGATCCCATTCATAACCGATGAATAATGGATGACCGAAATGTGTAGGGACATAACCACATAGTTTGGGATCACGAAGAAATTCACGGCGTGGACGTAACCGTGCCAAGTCCGCCCTCGGCGCGGTTGTTGGGCCGCGGCAGTCGATGTCGTCGACGGGTGCAGCTGTTGTTCAGAACGTCGCGAAGCCGTCGACGCTTATCGTCATCCCGTGTCCCGTCGCGTCGTACATGAATGTCGTGCCCTGGCTGCTTGGGGTGATGATCCAGCCCATGGCGTGGTAGACCGTTCCATAGACCATGGTCACGTAGTCGGGGTCCCCGGGGTCGCCGTATCGCCATTGCCAGGCACCGCGTGAGTTGACGCCGACGCCGGAGACGGGCATCCCGTTGTAGATCGGCCCGAGCCTGTTGGTGAATTGCACGTTGCATTGAACGTCGCCGGCGGTCATCGCGCAGACGGTCCGGCCGGAGACGGTTCGGACGTGCACCTGCCCGTAGGCGTCCATGGGCAGCGTGACAGGTGCGGCCGGTTGAGGGCGGGGAGGGAGCGCGGTCGAGGACGGTGATGGGGAAGCGGCCACCGGGGTCGACGGCGGCATCGGCTGCACCGAAGACGTAGGCACCGGCCCGGCCGCCGGCTCAGACCTGTCGTGCAACACCATCCATGCCACCGTGCTAGCGACCGCGATAACGACGACGCTCCCTGCGACCACCATCCAGGTGATCCGGGCGGGCGTAAGTCGCTGCTCTGGCCAGTCCTCGCCGTCGTCGAGCGACCACGCGGTGTGCGCCTCGGTCTCTTCGATGGCCGAGCCAAGCTCGGTCGGAGCTACCCCCGTCGGGGCAGCGTCCTCCCCTTCATCCCCCATATTGGTCGATGGTAACGCTGGCCTCGACAACCCAGGTGCAAGAAGCCGAATGTGGGCGTGCGGACCGCCTCCACGCCCCCACCGCATAACCCCTATCACGGCCGACCGCAAATGAACCCGAAACGCACTACGGCGCGCCTCTGGCGCGTACCCGCGTGCGCCGCTATGGTCCGGTCACGGATTCTCAACGAATCTTCATTTTGTGTTGCGGCGCGCCGCAGCAGCGGTGTCTGGCACCCGCTCGTAGCTTCCATGTTATGGCTAATCCTGCGGCAGGTATTCCGAAACAGGCGCCGCCGTGGTTTGCCTCCCAGGAGCAGTACGAAGCGTTCCTAAAGCTCACTGCGATGGACATTGGTGCGCAATGCATTACCGCGACGAGCATCGACGTCGAGCATCTCGACGAGGACCGGCGCAAAGACGTGCTGAGCAAGTATGCGCTTCAGCCGTCACTACAGTTCGTCTGCTCGACCTATGCCAGTCTCGACACCGAAGCGCTCTACTCGCGCGAGGGGGCGTTCGAGAAGCGTTTCGTCGCAAATTTGGGCGGCGATCTCGCCGCGAAGGTCAAACCGCCCATGAGTAGGGGCAGCCGGCTAATGCCGCCGCCGGCTCTGAATCAGCTGATTCGTGAAGTGATCGAATGGTGTCCGGACGACGCCGGCGATGGGAGCCCCATCGCCTTGGGAAAAGCCGATTTCGTTCACCTCGTGCTGTCCATCAACGGTGATCAAGAGGCTCAGGCCCGTCCGGACTTTTTCACGTCGTGGCCGCCCAGTGACGACGATCTCGTGGCCTACAACGCCGCGATGACCGCCGACGATGAAATGGTCCTCAAGGAGCTGCAGCGGCAGATGTCTCACGACTTCGCCCGCATGCAGGCCGCGGCGACTCCGATGCCCCACCTCGTCTTGGGCGATACGTACGACACGTGGTTCAAGCCGTGGCCCAATGCGGCTCCGCACGACCTCATCGGCGACACCCCAGAAGAAGCATTTCTAAACGCAACGAAAGCTCCTCTACGCGAAGTCATTCGGATGGGCCTGCTGTTGTGGGATCGCACGAAGGGCGGCGAGGTGGCCCTCAGCGCCAGCGCACTCGAGGGCACAGTTGATCCGACTGTGCTCGGATTGCTGCGGTCGTCGGCGCTGCTGTCGATCAAGGACTACCGCAAGCGGCTCGCGAAGGAGCGGTCGAAGGGATTTCTCGCGCACCGGAGATACACGTTCACCGAATGTCCATTGATCGAGATCGCCGACGGCGAGTACATCGTGTTGCGACCCGCCTGGGTGCTCGACCGGTTTTGCGGCTCCCAGCTGTACTGGCAGGCCTTCTTCGAATTCGGCACCGAAAAGACTCTTCCCGGCGAGCAGTTCAGCCTGGCGATGAACTATGTGTTCGAGGCCGGTGTGGGGTATTTGTTCCGCCGCGCGATGCGCCGTGCCCGACCGGAAATCAAGCTGATCACTGAAGTTGAGATGCAGCAGGCGTGGGCGAAGGGTGGGCAGACCCCGTCCGTGTGTGACTGGGTGCTGCTGTGGGACAACACTTGTCTATTGGTAGACGCTACCAACCACTGGCTTGACGAGAAGGCGGCACAGGGGTTCGCCGATCCCGAGGACTACCAGGCCGACCTGGAGGACACGTTCGTCAACAAGAAATTCAAGCAGCTGCAGTCCACGAAGGACCTGCTCGTGGCCAACGGCTGGGAGGGACGCACGTTCGACGAACACACTGTGTTTGTGCCATTGGTTGTGGTTCCCAATGCCGGCGTTCCGGCGATCGTGTCCGCTGATATCGACATCAAGTTGCGGTTGGGTCAGCTCGGTGCGAACGTGAGGTCCCCAGGGATCCTCGTATATCACGAACTGCAAGTGTTTGAAGGGGTTTCAGAGCACCGGATGCCAACCGGGTTCGTCGATCTGATTGCGCAGTGGCGGACCGTTTGCACCGGACCGGCGCCGATGCGCCCGCAAACGTTCCTCGACTTAAACCGTCTCGACCGCCCTTTAAGTGCCTCGATAGGGGTTGCGAGGCGAGGCCTGCTGCAAAAGCTCGGTCCGCCGATTCCTCGCTCCGTCTCAAATCTCTGACAGGTCGGGCCTGCCCGTCGACGTCGTCGGCGGCCTTCGCGTTGATCGCGTGAACCCGTACGTCCACCTCGAGGTACCCCAGCTCCAGCAGTGGCAACGCGTAGCCCGGCAGGTCATCGCCGTCGATCTGGGCAGTCAGCTTGCGCCGCAACATCACCAAAGTGTCCTCACTCGATCCCGGTAATGAAACTCTCACAAGCCAGCCGCCTCGAAGCGAACAGTGATCCCCACCCAAGGAAGGATCACAGCTGAATGCCATGGTCCGGATTCGAGGTACGGGTGAGGTGATGTTCACTCCATCGCTCACTGCCTGAGGTGGCAACGTGATTCTGCTCCTGCCATTTCAAATGGTTCTTGCGCCGGCGTCGAACTGCTTCTACGCGTCGGTCACCGAACGAATCAACCGGCTCTTGAAGATGGTCATGCTCCGTGCGTGCACCGACATCGTGAGCGCTGCGGGCGCGTTCGTCGTGGGCACCAATGATGTCGCGCAAGAGGAGGGCGGCCTCACGAGCGCTGCCGCGACGGCCCACGTCGACCTGGTTACGGTCGCGATGTTGGTGATCAGCTTCACCTGCAACGCGTTGATATATGTAGGCGGCGTTTGACTCGCGGCCGCGTGTCAGCGCAACGTAAAGCAATGCCCGGGTGGTGCTTTCGCCCAGGACGGCGTGGGTGGTGTCGGAGGTGACGCCTTGGGCAGAGTGCACGGTCACGGCGTGTCCGTAAGTGATGTGCTCACGTAGGTAGTCGCCGCTAAAGACGGTGCGGGCGTCGTCGTCGAGGCGCCGGGCGGCGATCCGATTGTTCGCGGGGTCAACGGCGTAGACACGCCAGCGGTTGCCGTTACGTACAGGGTCAGTTGCTGGATCGTTGCGGGCGGCGTCGAGTACAGGGATGGTGGGGTCGTTGCGGCGGCTGATGATCAGGTCGCCCACCGCGACACGCTGTCCCCGCGCGACACCGACGGTGGGCGAGTTCGAGTCGATGGTGTCGCGGTGGATACGGCTGTTGAGCGCGTCGGCCATTTCCTTTGCGTCGCACAGCAGCAGCGCGTCCTTACCGGCGGCGGTATCAGTGCGGTAGGCGGCCAATGCATCGGTGGCCATGGCGATTTCGTCACCGGTGCGCAGCCGGTCGTGTGTCCGGTACCAGTCGATCGCGCGGCGCACGGGCGCTGGCCCACCGTCGCGCAGCGCGAGGGACGCGGCGCGTTCGTCGCGGTCGTGCATGCGCCAGACCTCCGAAAGTTTTTGTGTCCACGGCAGGTCTTCACAGAGTTGGGCGAACATGCCGCCGCGAGCCTTCACGGGCGCGAGTTGGTGCGCGTCGCCCACGAGGACGGACTTAGCGCTGGCTCTCGTTGTCGCAGTGAGTAGTTGGTGGAGGTCGCTGGTCCCGACCATGCCAGCTTCGTCGACAATCACCAGGTCGAGATGGCTCAGTTCGAGGGTGCCGTTCTGCAAGTCGTGCACAGCTTTGGCGATCGTGTATCCGGTATCACCGGCGCCTTCGCGCACCGCAACATCGACCGCCTTGCCGGTCGGCGCGAACACGAGAACGCGACTGTCGCGGCGGCGCGCCATGGCGGCCAGGACGCGCATCGAGGTGGTCTTGCCCGCGCCGGCCGGCGCGCTTAATGGTTGCACCAACCAGGGCGACTTCGCGACGTTATCCACAGCCCGTTTCTGATCCGGCGACAGACCCGCCGTATCGATGTCCTTGACCCACATACTTGCTCGCACATCGCGGGCGTCGACTAGGTCGAGCAGCGAGGCCTCCTCGGCCAGAATGGCGTCCGTTGTGAAGCGTTCGTGGCCCTCCCGTTGATGCGGTTGACGGGGCGCGGTGAGCCGAACCGCAACGTGAGCGACGGCGCTTTCCACGAGTGTTCGAGGGCTGTGTTTGGTGTCGACGGGCAGCTGCGCGCCGACGATTTCGATCAGGTCGGCGCGGGTGAACGCGGCCTTCTCGATGCGCTCTGCGGCGGCCACCAACCAATCCCGATTCAACGGTGTCAACGCGGATTGTTCGCGGGCCTGGCGGCCTTGGCGCCACGCCGCGCCATCGATCGCCAGACCGCGCTCATCGGTACGCCACTGTGCCCGCAACTCGGCCCACGCGAGCTGTTCAGGTTTGGCCGGGCGGGTCGCTTTCTGGGCGGTCGCGAGCTGGCCTGGTGAGAGTTGGCGCGCGTCTGCCACGGCGAGGTTCCCGGCCGCCCACTGGCGCAGTTGGGAGGAGCGTTGCGACCACGCGGCGAGGGTTTCGCGGGTGATGCCAGCGACCTCGGCCATGCCGCTGGCGGGGTCTGGCGCGTTCCATTCCACGCCTAGCGAGCGGTGCAGTTCGCGGCGCAGGGTGGCTTGGTAGATGACTCCGGCGGCGCGGGCTTCGTGATACAGCGAGGTGCCGTCAATCGACACCAGTCGGCCGTCGTGGCGAGCCTGGCGGTTGGGCACGATGACGTGTGTATGCAGGTGCGGATCACCCGCCCGCGAGGTCTCGTGTTGGTAGGCGATCGCCACCAACCCAGACAACTTCACGAGATCCTTCTCGCCAGTCACGGGGTTGTGTACGCGGGTGTATCCGGCATGGGCGGCAAGGTATTCCATCGCCTCGCTGATGGCGGTCGCGTGCGCATTCGCGATGGCTTTGTCGGCCACGTCGTCGGCGCGCAGCGCGCGGATCAGCGACACGCTCTTGGGCGCGCAGAACGTCAGATCATACCCATACACACCGCGCGGTCCGAACGCGCGGCCGCACTCTCCGTTGGGTGCTACCCCATGGTCGAGCCACCGCGCCACCACGTCGGTGTGGGCCTCCGAGCCGGCCCGCTGGATGTCGGTTAAACCGACCAGTTTGGCGGCGGCGCGAGTGTCTCCTGCGCACAACCAGACTGGGGTGCGGGTGTCGTGTTCGGTGTAGTACTCCCCCAGCCCGCCGCCGGCTCTACGGGCGTCTTTGACTGCCTGGCCGACAGCGTTGGCGGTGTCGTTGTAGTAGTTGATCGACCAGCGATACAGCTTCGCGATCGTCAACATGTCGATCACCACCCGAATCGAGATCACCTGGCGCACAGCGCCTGCGAGGCGGCACACGAATGTGTGCTGCCCTAAACTTCGCACACCATGTGCAAATGTGCCATGGTGAAAATTAGGTATTTGAGGTGAGTTGCTCTGAGTGGCAGGATGTTTGGAACGATGCATCCGGATTGACGAGGAAGTAGCGGGAAATCGGTTGAATGCCAGAAGTATGCGGTGGTTGCGGAATGAATCTCTTTATGGCCGAGTACAAGTCAGCCGACACCTAAGACGACACCAGAGGTCGTCGGACGCGTCATTTGTACATAATGCGTTGCAATGACGTAATGTGAGTTAACGTCGGCGACGGCGCTTACCCTCTCCGGGGTGCACGGCCGAGGTATTCGCTCACTGTCGGCTAGCGTGGACTCGGCGCGACCAGCTGGTGTACGGGCTGGGCCGCCCGAGCAGTCGCAGGCCGCGGCGAGAATGACGCCGTTAGCGCCGCGGGCGCCCACCGACTATGCGATCCGTGGCGATTTGCAATGCTCGCTCTGCCAGGCCGAGTAACCGCAGCCGCAGCTGTGACTTCCGGTGTTTGCGTTCAGCGACTGCGTGACGCCATTGGTCCTGAGTCTCGGTCAGCGTCGGGCGGCGGTCTGCGGTCGCGGTTTCGGATTCGTAGCTGCAGTACTGCCCGGTTGTCGCGGTGGAGTGCTCGAGCTGGTGTGGTGCGAGAAGGTATCTCAGCGGTGCGGGGACGCCGCGGCCGCCGGGGTGAGCCACGAGGCTGACGAACTGGGCAAGCAGGGCGGCGCTGACGCTTGCGGACAGTGCAGCGACGTTCTGACCGGCCGGCGCCTGCGTGCCGGCGCGCGCGATGTAGGTGGGGTCGTCGAGGAGTCCCTGCTTGTCGAGACTGAGCTCGCCGAGGTCGAGCTGGCCCAGGCAGACCATGCACGGTCGGCCGGGGACGAGGGTGTGGGCTCGCCAGATTCCGCTGCGGAGCCGACCGTCCGCGAATGTGTCGAGGGCGATGCCGCCGTCGATGACCGGGATGAGGTCGGCGTAGGCCGTCATGTTCAGCACCGCGCGTGGCCAGGGCCGGTCGACGCAAGAAAAGATCACGTCGTAGTCCAGCGCCAGGTCCAGCCCGGCAGGGTCGGTGACACTGGTCTCGTGCACGACGGGTATGAAATCGTTTGCGGTGGCAGCCGAGGCCATGAGTCGTGCAGCGACGGCTACCTTCGTGCGGCCTATGGCGGCATCGAGCCGAGTCGCGCCGATCATGCGATCCAGGTTTATGGGCTCGACGGCGTCGAAGTCCATGACACCCACTTCGAGTAGTCCAGTAGCGGCTAATCGCTGCGCGACGTCGAGGCCGACACTGCCGGCGCCGACGACAAGGACTCGCAAGCGGGCGATGCACGCCTGCGCCTTTTCTCCCCAGGCCGATACGGTTCGCTGCTGCGATGAAGTCGGCCGTGGCGGCGGCCTCATTTCGCCGCTCCACGTCACGACAAGCTTGTCGGACACGCAGCGCACTGATTCGGCCCAACTCGGTTGGGTCTGCTCGAACCAGAATCGGGCCGACCAGCTGTCGTCGCCGCCGGCGAGGGTCATGCCAAGCAGCGGCATCTTTGTGTAGGCGCGGGCGACGCGTTCGTAGTCGGCTTCGGTGTCGTGGTCGGTTCGACTTAAGCCCTGCCATCCGCGTCCGTAGGGGTGGGAGTGCAGCAGCACCAGTCCTTCGCCGCGGGCGCGAGCCTCGGCAGCGGCGCGTAGGACGTAGTCGCTAGTGAACGAGGCGTTGCCGTGCAGCAATCGCTCGCCGTCGCGGGGTGTTATCAGGGTCCTAAGCACGGCTGTCGTGCGCCGCGTGCCCGTGGACGGCAAGTAGGTGGCGGCGAGCACATCCTCCTGGCCGTCGTCACGGATCAGGTGGTCGCGAATCGCCACGTGCAGCGCGCCGGTCATCGCCACCGAGTACCGCATTTGCACCTTCTCCTCACGTATCGGGCTCTTCTGCTTGTCGGTGGGCCGTGGGGCTACGCCGCGGGGGTGATTGCCACCGACAGCAGGCCGCGCACGTGACTCAGCCACGCAATTGCCGGAGGAATCGACATGTCGGTAAACACGAACTGACGTGAGTGGCGCTTCCACCCGGGCGGGCAGTCGGTGGTGTCGGTGTTGGTGGTCTCGAATACGACGGTGTCGGGCAAGTGGACCCAGTGCGGCGGCACCTGGGGCCAGTTCTGCACCTCTGTCAGACTGACGCCGGTCGGGACCATTTGCCCGGCCAATGGGCCGTCGACGGCAAGGACGTCGTACATCAACCGGCCGGGTTCGGCGCGCACCGGAACCGCAGCGGCGACGGCCATCTCGTCGGCGAAGCGGCGCGCCGCCGAGCCGGGCGGTGGCAACTCTGTCACTCGACCGGCCCCGCGCGCTTGGCGGTGACGAACTCGTCGCCGTCCTGGATGCGCACCACTTGGTCGTCAGAGAATTTCTCAGGTCCGCCGCCACCATTGACCCGGGCAAGGTCGTACTTGGCCGGATCGACGCCGGCCAACCGCAGCAGCGCGGCGGCGACCTGGTCGTCGTCCCAGCTCGTGTACTGCTCGCCGTCGATGCTGAAGTGCACCTTGCGGCGAGTGCGGAAGCGTTCGCCTTCGCGCAGGTCCACGATCTGCTTGTCCTTGATGTGCGTTTCGACGCCGTGCTTATCGACGACAAACAGGTCGTAGTCCTTCGGGTCGCGACCAGCGAGGCGCAGCAACGACGCGGCCTCCTGGTCGTCGTCGACGGTGGTGCGCTCGACGTCGTCGATGATGATGCCCAATGTGGCCATGGTCAGGCCTCCTGTTCTGTTGGAGCACGTGTCGGCACCGTCGATCGGCGGGGCCGCCGGTATGCTCGTTGTATCCGGTAACCGATTCTACACGACGTTGTTATTACCTCGGAGGTAACACATTTTCCTAGCCTGGGTGTCGGCGGACCTTCGCCGCATCTGCACATCACGTGATGCGCTGACGCAGGTGTGCCCTGCGTCAGCCGATGCTGTGCGGCTGCTGCTTTCGGTTGTCGGGCATGCCCCTGATCTGCGTGCGGTTGCCCGGCTGCGCAGTATGGAGGTCCGGCCCACCGACCCGGCGCTCGGGCGTGTCGTCGTGGAGCACAAGGAGGTAGTGATGCACGCCGCAGTTCTGACCAAGACCGGACGCGTACTTCTCAGTGACGAGGAAGAGTTTTGGACCGCCGCTCCGAGGGAGTCGGCGCTCCGTGTGGACGACGTTCATACCGACGGCGCCAGCTTGCTCCGAAACGTCAGCTGATGGCCGGATCACGCCCCGATCCTGGGGCCACCTTTGTGGTCAGCCGCTTCGAGCCTGACTGGGCCGTCCCGCCGGGCTCATTGATCAAAGCTGAGCTAGACGCCCTCGAATACTCACAATCCGATGTGGCGTCGCGTGCCAATATCAGCACCAAACACTTCAATCAATTGATCAACGGACACGTGCCCTTGTCTCCTGAGATCGCAGTGTCCCTGGAACGCGTGCTAGGCATCGCAGCCGAGATAACACTCCAGATGGATGCGACATGGCAAGCGGAGAAAGTACGACGAACTTCAGCGACGACATTGGCGGGACTGGATCGGTGGCTTAACAAATTCCCTCGAAATGTGCTCCAAAGTTACGGCATTGTCGACTTTGCAAAAGAAAAGGCGGAACGCGTCGAAGCGCTTTTACGTTTCTTTAGGGTCGCCGATGAAAAATCCTTTGACCGTATATGGCTAGCGCCCCAAGTAAATTACCGCCGCAGTCAAAAATTTACTGTCGACGCCTACGCTACGGCCTTATGGCGTCGATTGTCCGAGGTTCAGGCTGAAGACCTGGCGCCCACTTCATGTGAATACGATCCAGTGGGCCTGCGCGCCGTCGCAGAACGATTACCGGCGCTAACTCGCTTAGACATCAAACGAGGCTTCCGAGGCGCACAGGACATGCTGTCGACTGCGGGCGTACTATTGGTATTTGTCCCAGAGATCGCGGGAACGCGAATATCCGGTGCAACGTGGTGGCCAACGCCGTCGCACCCGATCATCGCCTTAACCGGCCGTTACAAATTTGTTGATGTGTTCTGGTTCACGATGATTCACGAGATCGCACACGTGCTGCTGCATCCGAAACGAGCGACATTTATGCATTTCGATCGACCGAGAACCGCGAGTGACGACTATGATAAGCAAGAAACAGTTGCCGATGATTTTGCAGCGAATGCGTTCTTGTCTGATCGACAAAGGTGCGAATTAGTATTGTTGGCGAATAATGCTGAAATTGAGAGATTCGCCGATAAAACGAATTTGTCCGTTGGTGTTGTCGCGGGGCAGTTTGGTCATTACACCGGGAACTGGTCTCGTTTCGGCCGGCAGCGCGAATCCTTGG
>NZ_DATENY010000136.1:0-32358 GCF_035274705.1 Mycobacterium sp.
CTGCTTTGGGTGGCGGGCCGAGTGCTGCGCCCTTACCTCGCGTGATGGCTCAGTACGATCCGCGGCTTAGATGCAAATGAAGCCGCTGCCCCATCCCACTGGACCGCTGATGCAGCCGATCGGCCCGTTCCAGCCTGGGACGCCCCAGTTGCCTCCGCCTCCCCAGTTCCCGCGGTCTCCCCAGTTTCCGCCCCAGCATCCACCGTCTTCACAGTCGCCATGTCCATGGCCGTGGCCCCCATCTTGTGCCCACGGTGTCCCTGATGCGACGGGGGACGGTGGATTGGCGTTCGCGACGCCCGCGCCCAGTCCGAAGGCGGTGAAGCCAAGTGCGCCAGCGATCGTCGCTTCGGCCAAGATTTTCATCAACTTCATTGTGCAACAACCCCTTTACGATTCCTCGTGTTGCAACCGAGCTAGCCTCGATTTTCGTCCTCTCCACAGGCCGCCGCAACGTGCGGCATTGGTGTCTGTAGTCGGAAGCAAAGGACCCGCCTGCCCCATGCGGCGGCCCGTTCGCCCATTACGGGCGGTGGCGGGCTGCCCCTCCCGAGCGCCCAAGGCAGCCGACTCGGTAGAGCAAAGATTGGATTACATCCCAAACATTTTGGGGAGTGCGTCCAGCGTGGCATGTGTGGCTGCTGTTGTTGGCGGGTTGGTGCGCTCCACTGCCGGATGAGCCTTGTTTTCTTCTACGGATCGACGGACCCCAAATGCCGAACTCCTACGCAGATTGCGGAGGTACGCGCCACGTAGCTGAGGATGTCCCGCCACCTCTACTTGGGGACTTTTGGCCCTAAGGCCCGTGACTATCGCCTCCCCGCCAACCGCCGACGAGTTCTTAACGTCGATGTCAATAAACGTTCGGCGGCATGAGATGACAGCACCCCAGCGCTCCGTCCGCCTCAACAAGACAGACGGGAAGAAGCTATGAGCCCCGAGATGGCAATGCGCGTGGTGCTGCTCGTCGTCATCGCGTCACTGATCATCATCGGCATCGCCATGAACGACGACACCTACGGCCGTAAGCGCGCGACGCCGCAACGCCGGCCAGCCGAAACCAAACACGCCAAGCAGGAGTGATTGCTGCGCCCTTCCGCTCGCGGTTCTGCCGAGGTTCGCCGTTGTAAGCCGGTAGGTTTCGATGAATGCGAGTAACCGGAGCGTTCTTCGCCAACAAAGCCGAAATCGTCGATGACATGCTCAACGTCGAGGGTGGCTTCTGGACGAGCAGCACAGTCGCGAAGGGCTCCATCGGCATCCGCGCCAACTGCGTCGTCCTGTGCGACACCCAACCCGACGACATCGGCCAGCAATTCGGCTTACGCATCGATGCGGCCGGACCGACCGGACGTGTTTGGACACCCGCTCACGCAACGAACTTCGATCTCACCACCCCAATGAAGTTCATCGTCGCGACACAGATTGCCCTGCCCATCGAGCCCGAGGGCGGGAAGCACATCTACAGCTTCCGCATCGAGGGCCGCCATGAGCGCATTGATCTCCCCCTTGACGTTTTCGTGCAGTGACAACCACGGCCTGACGACACCCGTTAGGCTTCGCCCGGTAGGCCAACTGGTCATGACGACCTAGGGGTGGGACATGATTCGCGAACTCTTCGCCGGCGCTGCGATCGCTGGAGCCGCCATCGCCATGGCGCCCACTGCCGTCGCCGATGACGACAACATGTATTTCGACAAGCCCGGCCACTACGCCACCGACGTTCCGGGCATGAACTACGACGCGCACCTCAACGCGCCCTGCGACAACACGGACTTCTTCACCTTCGGTCGCGGACCCGGCGGTGAACCCCTGCAGTGCCGATGGATCGAGAACCAGTGGCCGCCCGTTTACACCGGTTTCTGGGTCTCGACCTATCAGTTGTTCGGCGTGCAGAACATCGGCGCACCCTGCCCGAAGCCGCAGTCGGCGGCCCAAGCACCCGACGGTCGTCCGCTGCTCTGCCTCGGCGATCAGGGATGGCAGCCGGGCGTCTTCACCCGCGAGGGCTTCTTCCCCGGATAGCCCTACGCCCCGCGCAGCGTCTTGCTCGGCGGGTTGCCGAACGTCTCCCTGTAGATGACGCTGAACCGCCCGGCATGGGTGAATCCCCACCGGCCCGCGATGTCCATCACCGTGTTGGTGGACGGATCCGCTGCCTGCAGTTCACGGTGAGCATGAGCCAGCCGGACACGTCGCAAATACTCCAGCGGCGTCGTGTCGAGGTGTCGACGAAACGCGTACTGCACCGATCGGGGGGTGACATCGAGCGCCGACGCGATATCGGTTAACCCGATGTCGCGCTGCGCATTGCCGTGTATGAAGCCGATAGCCTCGCGCAACACCTTCGGTTGCGCGGCCGAGGTTTCGACGAGCTTCAGCATTAGCCAGCGATATACCCCCACGGCAAAATCCGAAACCGGCTCCTGCACTTGACTCTGCCCTGCCACGATTTGGCCATGTCCGAACGCATCGAAGTCCAGCGCACCATCGCTGCATCCGCCGCCGACATCTTCGCGGTCCTCTGCGACCCGCAGGGCCACGTCGCCATCGACGCCTCCGGCATGCTCCAGGACGCCGACGGCGATCCCGTACAGGCGGTCGGCGACAGCTTCGTCGTGCACATGGACCGCGAGGCGCTCAACGACTTCCCCATGGGCAAATACGACGTCACGGTCACCATCCGCGAATTCGAGAAGGACCAGCTGATCGCCTGGACGATCCTCGGCCGCATCCGTCCACAGGTCGGCCACATCTACGGCTACCGGCTCGAACCAGCGGACGAGGGCACGCTGGTCACCTCGTTCTACGACTGGTCCGACATCGACCCGCATTGGCGTGACGCCAACATCTTTCCCGTCGTGCCCGAAAGCGCCCTGCGCGCAACGTTGGGAATCCTCGATCGGACGGTGCGCCGCGGCTATCCGCGTGGCTAGATGCAACCGCTGACGCTGATCCGCCTGCCCACGTTCACACATGCGTTGACGTTCGGTCGCCACCCCGGAACGTAAACCGGCGGTGGAGGTGGCGGCGGAGGCGGCGGTGCCGACTCCAATGGGATGCACACTCCGTCGATGTCATATGTCCCCGGCGGGCATGGCCCGTTCTCGCAGCCCCACCCGGACGGATCGTTGACCGAGACCTGGCCGTCGGGGCAGTCCTCGGCGCGGCTCGGCGCCGGAGCAGCGATGGTGCTGACGGAAAACGGAACCGCGGCCATCGCCAGCGCTGCGCCCGCCGCGGCGACCCAACGCCGCGCCAGTTGACCCATCAAAACCTCCTCCGAGCAGCCCCGACCCGCCGCAGTCTAGCCCGCCCGCCACTTCTCACAACGCAAAATTGACTGTTGCGTAAACGTCAACCGTGGGTTGACGAACTGCGCCGCGTCAACCTAGAGTTGACGCATGATCGAAGCCGCGAAGATCGCCTACCCCATTCGCCTCGACGACCTCATCGGCGTCATCAAGCAGGTGCACGACGAACCGCTTGAACAGCTCACCGACGCCGTACTGGCCGCCGAATCCCTCGGCGAGCTCGCCGACCATCTCATCGGTCATTTCGTCGACCAGGCCCGCAAGTCCGGAGCCTCGTGGACCGACATCGGCAAGTGCATGGGCGTCACCAAACAGGCCGCGCAGAAGCGATTCGTTCCCAAGGCCGACGCCGCACTGGACCCGGAGGCCGGCTTCGGCCGCTTCACGCCACGCGCACGCAACGTCATCGTCGAGGCGCAGAACAAGGCCCACGGCGCCGGCAACAACGAGATCCAGCCGGCCCACCTGCTGCTCGGCTTGTTCACCGATCCTGGCGGTCTCGCCGTCAAACTGCTTGCCGCGCAAGGCATCGACGCCGATGCCGTCAACAAAGCCGTGACCCTGCCGCCGCGCGTCGACGAGCAACCCGTGCTGATCCCGTTCAACGGCCAGGCCAAGAAGGCGCTGGAGCTGACGTTCCGCCAAGCACTGCGGCTGGGCCACAACTACGTCGGCACCGAGCACATCCTGCTGGCGCTGTACGAAGCCGAGGACGACGACGGCACCCTGCACCAGCTCGGTGTCGACAAGGAGCGCTTCGAGCGCGAACTGGTCGCCGCGCTCGAGTCCTACAAAGCCTGATCTCACATACGCCGCGGCCACCGCGTCTACATGATGTGAAGGTGCACCCGTTCGAAGAGGTAGTGGCCGAGCACGGCGCGACGGTGCTGCGAGTCTGCCGAGCCGTCGTCGGTCCGGTCGACGCCGAGGACGCCTGGTCGGAGACGTTTCTGTCCGCCCTGCGCGCCTACCCTGACCTGCCCGCCGACGCCAACGTCGAGGCCTGGCTCGTCACGATCGCGCACCGTCGCGCCATCGACGTCGGACGTGCCACCTCGCGCCGGCCGACACCCACCGACACGCTGCCCGACCGTCCGGCCGCGCATGCCGACCCTGCGGCGCGCGACCCGGACCTGTGGTCGGCACTGCAACGGTTGCCCACCAAACAACGCCAGGCGCTGGCCTACCACCACATCGCCGGCCTGCCGTTCGCCGAAATCGCCGAGCTGCTCGGCAACTCCCCCGACGCCGCGCGCCGCGCCGCCGCCGACGGACTCAAGACTCTCCGCAAGCACTACCGTGAGGACGAAACAGCATGACTACCAACCTTTTTGACGAACTCGAAGCCGATGACGGCGCACTGGCCCGCCTGCACCAGCGCCTGGAGCGCGATGCCGACGCCGACGGTGTTCTCGACGTCGCCTATCGCACCGTCGACACGCCCGTCGGCTCCCTGCTGCTGGCCGCCACCACCGTCGGCCTGATCCGGGTCGCCTACGACATCGAAGGCCACGACGCCGTATTGGCCCGCATCGCCGACGCTGTGAGCCCGCGCATCCTGCGCGCACCTGCGCGTCTCGACGGCGTAGCGCGGCAGATCGACGAGTATTTCGCCAAGCGCCGCACCATCTTTGAGGTGCCCGTCGACCTGCGGCTCGCCGAAGGCTTCCGCCGCAGCGTCATCGAGCACCTGCGCGACATCGGCTATGGCCGCCGCGAGAGCTATGCGACCGTGGCTGCGGCGATCGGGAACCCCCACGCCGTGCGCGCTGTCGGGACCGCCTGCGCCCACAATCCGCTGCCCGTCGTCATCCCCTGTCATCGGGTTGTGCGATCGGACGGCTCGACGGGTCAATACGTCGGCGGCCCGCTGGCCAAGTCGACACTGCTCGACCTGGAAGCCGCATAGGGAATGAAAGCGTCGGCGCGGCGGTAGAACAGGTACATGAAGCTCAACGACGCGGCCCGCGAGCTCATCGGCGAGGGCACCGATGCGACGCTTGTCACGATCAACCCCGACGGCAGCCCGCAGGCGACCGTCGTGTGGATGGCCCTGGAGTCCACGCCCGACGGTGACGAGCTCGTCTCGGCACACCTCGCCGAGTACCGCAAGACCCGCAATATTCGCCGCGACCCGCGCGTGGCCGTGACGATCCTGTCCACCAAGCACCCGCTGAAGCAGACGCCCTACCTGACCATCACGGGTACCGCCCGCATCGAGGAGGGCGGCGCGCCCGAGGTCCTCAAGAAGCTCGCCAAGGCGATGCTGGGCAGCGACGAGCACTTCCCGCCGCCGAATTCGCCGCCGGGACTGCTCACCCGCGTGCGGATCGAGAAGGTCGGCGGCTTCGGGCCCGGGGCGTCCTGACGGCCAACCGGCTGTAACACGTTTCAGTTTGTGCCATCATTCGGTGATGCGCCGCTGCTTCGTGTTGCTCATCGCCGCGCTGGCGGCCATTGCGGGCCTTGTCGCCCCGCCCGCGTCGGCGGAGGGTACGCCGATCGGCAATCTGGGTGACACGCTGCGCGTCGAGTTCAAGGGCATCGTCGCCGACGTGACCGTCCACGACGTCATTCCCACCGATCCGCCGCCGGGCTATCACGCGACCGGTTCGCCGCGGTGGATCAATGAGGGCGGCCCGTGGAAAGCCCTGGTCACCGTGCACACCATCCAGGCACCGAACCCGTATGCGATGGCCATCGCGTTCGCGTTCAACGGCGTCACGCCCTACGCCGACGCGTACGCACCCAAGAACACCGACGCACCCGACGCGCTGCAAAACGCGCTGCTGAACGCCCCGCCGGGGGCGACGGTCAACGGCGCCGTGTACTGGCAGGTCTATCGCGCCCTCGTGACGAACGTGGTGCTGCTTGACCCGAAGTCCGGCGAGCACCTGGCCCAGTGGAACATCTGGCAGCCGGGGGCGCCGCTACCGTAAAGCCGTGGCCATTGACGTCGCGGCGGCCGTCGAAGCCGACCTGCCCGAGCTCGCCGGCGTCGCCGCACTCACCTTCCCGCTGGCCTGTCCCCCATCGGTGACGCCCGAGAACATCGCCGCGTTCGTCGACGAGAACCTGTCCGAGGCGCGGTTTCGCGAATATGTGGCCGACCCCGGCCGGGCGGTGCTCGCAGCCCGCGAGGACGCGCGAATCGTGGGCTACGTCATGCTGATTCGCGGTGTACCCGACGACGACGATGTCCAGCGGGCGGTCACGCTGCGCCCGGCCGTCGAACTGTCGAAGATGTACGTGCTGCCAGACAGTCACGGTGCCGGCGTCTCCGCAGCGCTGATGACCACCGCGCTGCAGCACGCCACGGAGATGGATGCCAAGTGCGTCTGGCTGGGCGTCAACCAGCAAAACCAACGGGCGCAACGCTTTTACGCCAAACACGGGTTTACCGTCAACGGCACCAAGACTTTTCGGCTCGGCGCAGGCATCGAGAACGATTACGTGATGGTGCGCCCGCTTTCTTGATGCCGAGCAGACGCAAACCTGCCCCGAATTCGCCGAAAATGGTCAGTTTTACGTCTGCTCGCGGGCGCCGCGCTGGCCAGCGGCGGTCAGCGCCAGCAGCCGTGACGTCGCACGCAGATACTTCTTGCGGAAGCCGCCGGCGAGCATCTCGTCGGAAAAGATGGTGTCCAGTTTGGCGCCCGAGGCCACCACCGGGATGCCCGCGTCATACAGCCGGTCGGTCAACGACACGAGCCGCAGCGCGACGTTCTGGTCGTCGATCGGATGCACGCCGGTGATGAACACCGCCGTCACACCCTCGATCAGCGTCAGATAGCGCGACGGATGCATCGTCGCCAAGTGATTGCATAGCGCATCGAAGTCGTCCAGCGTCGCACCTTGCACGTCGGCGGCGCGCGCAGCGACCACAGAATCGCTGGGCGGTACCGGCGCCGGCGGCAAGTCGCGATGCCGATAGTCCGGACCCTCGATCCGCACAGTCGTGAAAATCGAAGCGAGCGTGTGGATTTCGCGGAGAAAGTCCTGTGCTGCGAAGCGGCCCTCGCCCAGCTGTTCGGGCAGCGTGTTCGACGTCGCAGCGACCGAGACCCCGCGTTCCACAAGTTGCGACAACAGCCGGGAGATCAGCGTCGTGTTGCCGGGGTCGTCGAGCTCGAATTCGTCGATGCACACCGAGGTGTAATCGGCCAGCAGGTCGATGCACTCGACGAAGCCGAATACCCCTGCCAGTTGCGTCAGCTCACCGAACGTCGCGAACGCCTTGGGCTCCGGTAGCCAGTAGTACGACGACGCCAACAAGTGGGTCTTGCCGACGCCGAACCCACCGTCGAGGTACACCCCCACCCCCGGCAGCACCTCACGCCTGCCGAACAGCTTCTTCTTCCCCGCCCGCCGCGCAACGGCCTCCTCGCAGAACTGCCGGCACGACTGCACGGCCGCCGCCTGCGACGGCTCGGCGGAATCCGGCTTGTAGGTGTCGAAGCTGACGTCGGAAAAGGTCGGCGGCGGTATCAGCTGGGCGATCAACCGCTCGGGAGTGACGCTGGGGTGCCGATCGACCAGATGCGCCACTCCACTGGACCCGTGCATGGCAGCACGATAGCGGCGTGCTGCAATTCTGCGTATGCCTGACGATGGTGCCGGGATAGAGCTCACAGTGCTGGGGCCCACCGAATCGGTGGACGACCGGCTCGCCGACTTCTACGCCTACCCCGACGACCTGCAGTCGTGCTGGGTGCGGGGCAACATGATCGCCAGCCTGGACGGCGGCGCCACCGACGACGGGAAGGCCGGGGGGCTGGCCGGGCCCGGCGACCGCACCGTGTTCTCGCTGATGCGCCATGCCGCCGACGTCATCCTGGTCGGCGCGTCCACCGTGCGCATCGAGAACTACTCCGGCGCCCAGCTTCCCGTCGTCGCTCGCGAGGCCCGCCAGAGCCGCGGGCAGGCCGAGGTGCCGCCGATCGCCGTCGTCACCCGGTCCGGCAACATCGACCCGAGCGCCCTGCTGTTCACCCGCACCGAGGTGCCGCCGTTGATCCTGACCACCAGCCGATCCCACGACGACACGCGTCGCCGGCTGGGCTCGGTGGCCGAGGTCATCGACGCGTCGGGGTCGGAACCGGACTCCGTCGACTCCGCGACTGTCCTGAAGATCCTGGCGGACCGCGGGCTGTACCGCGTGCTCACCGAGGGCGGCCCGTTGCTTCTCGGCACGCTGATCGAAGACGGCCTTCTCGACGAGTTGTGTCTGACCGTCGCGCCGCTGCTGGTCGGGGGCGGGTCCAAACGCATCGTGACCGGTCTTGGCAACGTGCACACCAAGATGCGGCGCACCCACTTGCTCACCGACGACGACGGCTACCTGTACAGCCGCTACGTCAAGGCCGAGTAGAAGACAATCGGTACCGTGGTCGGCATGCGTCGGCGTCGTCAGCTCGTAAAGGCCCTGAGCCTGGCAACCGTGTTGGCGTTCGTCGCTGCTTGCGCACCCGGCTTGGCCGCCAATCCGCGCTACGCCACCGACTCGGGCGCGGGCCCGCAGGGCCAGCCGCAGACCACCAAACCGCCGTCCGGCCCGCCGCCGATCGAGGCGCCGAAGAACGACCTGTCCTGGCGGGACTGCACGTCGCGAGTGTTCAGCGACGCTGCCGTGCAGCCGCTCCCCGGCGTCAAGCTCGACTGCGCCAGCTATGACGCCGACCTCGACCCGATCAACGGCGCCACCGGAACCGTGAGCATCGGCGTGGTGCGAGCCAAGGGACCGCAGACACCAGAGGACGCGGGGCCTCTGGTGATAACCACGGGATCGGATCTGCCGACGTCGTCGCAGCTGCCGGTGTGGCTCTCCCGCGCCGGCGCCGACGTACTCAAGACGCATCCGATCGTCGCGGTCGACCGGCGCGGCATGGGCATGTCGGGAGCGCTGGATTGCCGCGACGTCTACGACCGCCAGCGGATGCTCGACCAGGCGCAGTTCCAGTCCGGCGACGACCCCGTCGCCAACCTCGCCGCTGTCGCGCAGACCGCCACTACCAGCTGTACCGACACCATCGCGCCCGGCGACTCCGCTTACGACAACGCGCATGCGGCCGAGGACATCGAACGGCTGCGCAGCACCTGGGACGTTCCCACATTGGCGCTGCTGGGGGTCGGCAACGGCGCCCAGATCGCGCTGGCCTACGCGGGATCGCACCCCAACAAGGTGGCGCGGCTGGTGCTCGACTCGCCGCTGCCGCTGGGCATCGCCGCCGAGGCCGCGATGGAACAACGCATCAAGGGTGAGCAGGCGTCGCTGGACGCCTGGGCCGCACAGTGCGCAGCCACCAACTGCCCGCTGGCCCCGGATCCCAAGGGCGCGATCGACTCGCTGCTGGCCGCCGCACGCGACGGCCACGGCCCGGGCGGCGCGTCGGCCGCATCGGTCGCCGACGCGATTGCGACAGCGCTGGCCTATCCGCGCGGCGACCGCGTCAACTCCGGCAATGACCTCGCCGCGGCCGTCGCGGCGGCACGCTCCGGCAATTCCAACGAGATGACCAACCTGATCACCGCCGCCGAGAATTTGCGCCAGACCGACGGCCAGTTCGTCAACAGCTGCAGTGACTCGCTGAACCGGCCGACCCCCGACCGGGTCCGCGAGTTGGTGGTGGCATGGGGCAAGCTCTACCCGCAGTTCGGCAGCGTCGGTGCCCTCAGCCTGGTCAAGTGCCTGAGCTGGCCGAGCGGATCGGCGCCGCAGGACCCCAAGAACCTGAAAATCCCTGTGCTGCTGCTCGGAGTGCAGAACGATCCGATCGTCGGCAGTGAGGGCGTCGCCGCCGTCGCAGCGACCGTGATCAACGCCGGCACCTCGAGCAAGAGGGTGATGTGGCAGGGCATCGGGCACGGCGCCAGCATCTACTCAGCGTGCGCACTGCCGCCGATCATCGGCTACCTGGACAGCGGCAACGTGCCGGCCACCGACACGTACTGCCCGGCCTGACGCCAGCTCGCGGTGCGCTCGGTGTACGGTGCGCTGGTGGCGGCACCAGACTCCATTCGTACCGGCCTGCTCAGGTTTTTCGCACCCCGCACAGCTCCCCCCAGCCTGGCAACAGTGCTGCGGTCGATTCTGTGGCCGCTGGCGATTTTGTTCATCATTCATCGCAGCTATGTCCTGGCCACCAACGGCTACATCACCGACGACTACGGGCCGGTGTATCGCGCGGTGGTGAACCTCAAGCACGGCTGGGACATCTACAACGAGCACTTCGACCACGTAGACCCGCACTATCTGTACCCACCCGGCGGCACGCTGCTGATGGCGCCGTTTGGGTACCTGCCCGTCGACGCGTCGAGGTACTGGTTCATCACGTTCAACACGATTGCGATCGTGATCGCCGCCTACCTGCTGGTGCGGTTGTTCAACTTCACCTTCAGTTCGGTGGCTTTGCCCGCTCTGTTAGTGGCGATGTTCTCCACCGAAAGCGTCATCAACACACTGGTTTTCGGCAACATCAACGGCTGCATCTTGCTCCTGGAGGTGTTGTTCTTCCGCTGGCTGCTCGACGGCAAGATAAGTCACCAGTGGTTGGCCGGAATCGCGATCGGGTTGTCATTGGTGGTCAAGCCCCTGCTGGGGCCGCTGCTGCTACTGCCGCTGCTCAATCGGCAGTGGCGAGCTTTGGTTGCAGCATTCGCCGTACCACTGGCGTTCAATCTGGTGGCAGTACTCAGCCCCGTGGCGAGGTTCCGGGTGAAGGATCCGATGAACTTCGTCACTGGCACGGTGCCGTACATATTCAGCATCCGCGACTACTTCAACAGCTCAATCCAGGGCAACGGCGTCTACTACGGCCTGCCGATGTGGTTGATCTTCTTGCTGCGCATCGCCTTTGCGGCGTTGGCCGTTGTCAGCCTGTGGCTGTTGTACCGCTATTACCGGACTCGCGATCCCTTGTTCTGGATGACGACATCCTCAGGTGTGCTGCTGATCGCGTCGTACCTGGTGCTGTCGCTGGGCCAGGGCTACTACTCGATGATGCTGTTCCCGTTCTTGATGACGGTGGTGCTGCGCAACTCGGTGATCCGCAACTGGCCGGCATGGCTGGCCATCTACGGGTTCATGAGTGCCGACCGGTGGCTGCTCGGGCACTGGCCGACGACGGGCCGCTTCCTGGAGTACATGAAGTTCACCTACGGCTGGTGTCTGATGCTCGTGGTCGTGTTCTGCGTGCTTCAGTTCCGCTATCTCGACGCGAAGGCCGACGGCCGACTCGATGAGGGCATCGACCCGCCGTGGATGAAGGCGAAGGAGCCTCAGCCCGCCGCGCCGGCATGAGGCTGGTCACCACCTTTAGCGCCCGGCTCGCAGCGACACCTGAGCGACAGCGGGCCGAGTAGCCGAACGACGCTGACTTTGTCGCTCTGTTGTCGCGCGGAGGCGGACAATTTGTGCAGCGGCCCAGCAGGTCACGACCCAACTGAGCTAGCGTGAGCGCATGACGACTCCCGCCCCCAAGCTGCAACTCACCGACGACGAGTGGCGCAAGAAGCTGACCCCCGAGGAGTTCGCGGTACTGCGCCAAGCCGGCACCGAGCGCCCGTTCACCGGCGAGTACACCGACACCAAGGCCGAAGGCGTTTACGAGTGCCGGGCATGCGGTGCCGAGTTGTTCCGCAGCAGCGAGAAGTTCGAATCCCATTGCGGCTGGCCGTCTTTCTTCGACCCGGCCAACTCCGATGCGGTGATCCTGCGGTCCGACGACTCGATGGGCATGCGCCGCGTCGAGGTGGTGTGCGCCAACTGCCACAGCCATCTCGGACACGTCTTCGAGGGCGAGGGCTACCCGACGCCGACCGATCAGCGCTACTGCATCAACTCGATCTCGCTGCGGCTGGTGCCCGCATCCTCGAGGTGAACAGCTCGAGCAGGTCGGCCACCGCCAGCGGCGGGCTGTAGTAATACCCCTGCCCCACTTCGCAGCCGTACTCCCGCAGCCTGGCCGCCGTCGCCTCGTCTTCGACACCCTCGGCGACGGTTGTCACGCCGAGGACATGCGCCAGGTCGATGACCGCGCGGACGATCGCCGCGGCCCGCCAGTCGACGAGCACCGGAGCGATGAACTGCCGATCGAGCTTGAGTTCGTCGATGGGCAGATCATGCAAGTAGCTCAGCGCCGAGTAGCCGCTGCCGAAATCGTCTATGGCGACGCGTATTCCGTGCTCCCTCAACCTGTCGATCACGATGCGGGTCCGGTCGACGTCCTCGAGCAGAAGGTCCTCGGTAACCTCGACGGTCAACGCCTCCGCATTCAGGCTGCCGCGGACGAGCGCTTTGGCGATCTGCTTGGGCAGCTCCAGATCCCCCAGCGACGGGGCAAAAACGTTGACGGCGATGGGCACGGCGAAACCCCGCGAATGCCATTGCGCGGCATCGTCGATAGCCCTCTCGAGCACCACTTCGGTGATCAAGTGCATCAGGCCGTGTTCTCGGACCAGCGGCAAGAAATGGTCCGGCCCGAGCACACCCCGTTCGACGTGCGGCCAGCGAACCAGCGCTTCGACGCCGACGATGCTGTCGTCGCGCAGATCGAACTTGGGTTGGTAGACCAAGCTCAACCCACCGTTGTCGATGGCATGCCGCAGTTCGCCGAGCAGCTTCACCGCTACCGCTCCGCCGTTGCCATTCGGTCTGGCGAAACCGCTTTCGCTCGGATCGACCAGGTACATGTCCGGGGTGAAGCTGTGCACGCCGCTGCTTCGCGACCGCTTCGCCGAATACATCGCCACGTCCGCCTGTTTCATGAGCGCGTTGGCGGAGAGCTCAGCGCCCTCGGCCGCAGCCACGGCCAGTCCGACGCTCGGGCAGACCAAGATGTCGTGCCCCTCGATGGGGAACGGTTCGGCGAAGACCTGCACCACCCGCTGCGCGACCAGTCGTGAATGTTCCGCCCAGCCCTCCATCAGGACGGCGAACTCGTCGCCACCGAGCCGGGCGACCGTGTCGCCGGGCCGCAGACAGCCGAGTATCCGTTCGGCGACCATGACCAGCAACGCGTCTCCCGCGGGATGTCCCAGGCTGTCGTTGACCAGTTTGAAATCGTCGAGGTCCATCACCAGCACCGCCACGGATTGGTTGTCGCGTTGGTGCAGTTGCATCGCGTGCGTTAAGCGGTCGTGGAACAGCGCGCGGTTCGCAAGGCCGGTAAGCGGATCGCGCAGCGCCTGATCGGCCGTCATCGCCAACAGCCGCCGGTTTTCGGCGACGGCAATGAACTGCCGAGCCAGCACAGCCGATACCAGCAGAACAGATGACACGACGATGGGAGCAAATCCCGGGCCATCGAGGAACGCCCCGCTGCACACGGCGGTTGCCACCATGACCGGCAGGTAGGGCAACCACACAGACACCTGCGACGGGAGCGTGCGGCTCTGCACTCCCGTCGGTGCGGCCCGCCGGCTGAGCAGGGCGGCGCTTCCCAGGGCGAGCAATGCCGCGACTCGGCCGATATCGACGAAAATGCTTCTGTCGAACATGTCATGGGTCGTCAAATACACACAGGCGCTGCCCGACAGCGCATTCACCACAATCCCGCCCATCAGCAGGAACAGGATCATCCGTTGATCGGTGCGTGCGCGCGCTAACACCAGGAGCGCCACGGTGAGAATGCAGATTCCGGTTCCCAGATACGCCACCGACACCCACAACGCGAACCGGCTCTCCGCCCCCGCCTCATAAACCTCGCGCAGGACGAACACCCAGGCCACTTCGAACAGAGCAATCGCGACGATCAGGCCGTCGAAGAGGATGCGAACTCGCGAGTGGCCCGAGAATCCAACGGGATACAACACCAGCGCCAGGCAGGCCGCGACCTTGAAGGTCAGGTAGGCGACGTCAGCGAGCGACGGAAACGGCCCCTGATCCATCCCGAGCAGCCCCTGGTAGTAGGCCGAGATCGCGGCGCCGAGACCGTAGGCAGCCAGCCCTACGGTCAGCCAGATCCACGCGCGACGCTGCCGACCAGATTCCGACCGAGCGGCCAATCCCGCGCACACGCAAGAGAACACCGCGAAGGCCACCATGCCAAGCGAGTCGACGACTCGGACGGTCGAGTCACCACCCCAGCCGCCGATCAGCCATGCGGACCACGCAACGGCTGCGGCCGTGGCGTAGCCAACCCCGAACCCGAACCTGGACATCGGACGAAGGGTAGCAATTAACGTCGCTGTTCGAGCCGCGTATGAATTTGCAACCGCAAAGCTCTCTTGCGCCTCACGAGAGCGACAATTCAATTCGGCAGCAAACGCCTACGGCAGCTTGGCGACGAGTTCCTCCACGCCCACTCGGGGGCCGGTGAAGAACGGCGTCTCCTCGCGAACATGGCGGCGCGCATCGGTAGCACGCAAGTCGCGCATCAGGTCGACGATGCGGTGCAGCTCCGGCGACTCGAATGCCAGAATCCACTCGTAGTCGCCGAGCGCGAAGGCCGGCACGGTGTTGGCCCGCACATCCTTGTAGTCGCGCGCGGCCATGCCGTGCTCGGCCAGCATCCGGCGCCGCTCCTCGTCCGGCAACAGGTACCAATCCAGTGACCGGACAAACGGATACACGCAGATGTACGCGCCCGGCTCCTCCCCGGCAAGAAACGCCGGGATGTGGCTCTTGTTGAACTCGGCCGGACGATGCAGCGCCACGCTGCTCCACACCGGCGTGGTCGCACGGCCAAGCGTGGTCGTGCGGCGAAAGTCCGAATACGTTGCCTGCAGCGCCTCGACCGTTTCCGCGTGCGTCCAGATCATGAAGTCGGCGTCGGCCCGCAGACCCGCGACGTCATACAGCCCGCGCACCACGACGCCGTTGTCCTCCTGCTGTTTGAGGAACGTCGCTGTTTCGTCGGCGACCTTCTCCCTGGCAGCGCGCTCGTCACCGAGCGCCCCCGGCCGCACCGCGAACACCGAGAACATCAGGTACCGGATAGTGGCGTTGAGCGTGTCGTAGTCGAGCTTGGCCATATGTCTATCGTGCCACGCCGGAGACCAACACGGCTGCCGCTGCCCGGGTGGCCGCGGCCACGCAGGCCGGCACCCCGATGCCGTCGAGATAGCCGCCCGCCACCGCCAGCGTCGGGGGCAGCCCCGCCCTCAGCTCAGCAACCAGGTCGCCGTGACCGGGCCCGTACTGCGGCATCGCATCGATCCACCGCGCCACATGGCAATCCACCGGTTCCACCGCCACACCGAACAGCGCCGCGAGGTCCTGTGCAGCCCACGACAGCAGATCCTCGTCACCGGCGCTGCGCGCTGCGTTGGTTTCGGCAGACTCGCCGAACCGGCCGAAGGACAGCCGCACCAGTTCGACGTTGCCGCGCCGCCCCCATTTGCGCGACGAGAGCGTAATCGCCTTGGCGCGCAACGGTTCTCCACTGACCACGAGAACACCTGACTGGTCCGGCAGCGGCGTACCGCCGGGCAACGCCAGCGCCACGACGGCCGCCGACGCGACGGCGATGCGCCGGGCCGCCGCCGCGGTTCTCGGCGCGACGCCATCGATGAGCCTCGGCAGTAGCGGTGCGGGAACAGCCAGCACGACGGCGTCGGCCCGCCAACGGGTGCCCTCGTCGTCGATCAGCTCCCAACCACGCGCCGTGCGGTCAACCCGCTGGACGGCCACTTGCGCCCATCGGATGCGCGCGCGGCGGATGAGCTCCTCGACGAGGACCGTGTAGCCGCCTTCGATGGCGCCGAACACGGATCGTGGCGGCGGCCCCGCACCTGCCAGTGCCTGGCGCACCGCGTCGGTCAGGCTGGGAGCACCACGGTCCAGCGCCGCGGTCAGTGTCGGGGCCGCCGAGCGCACGCCGATGGACGCCGCCGATCCGGCGTACACGCCCGTGAGCAGCGGGTCGACGGAATGCGTCACCACCTGCTGGCCGAACCGGTCACCGACAAGTTCGGCGACGGACGGGTCCGCTCCGGGACGCCAGCGAAGTGGGCGAGCTGGTTCGTCGACCATGCGCGCGATCGTCGCGTCGTCGACCAGCCCGGCCAGCGCCGACGGGTGCGCCGGGATGCCCTGCACGGTGTCTTTCGGAAACGGGTGAAACCGTCGCTGGCTGTAGATCAGCGGTCGCGCGCCGGTGGTGCCGATCTGTTTGCCGGCCAGGCCCAGCTCGGCCAGCAGCTCGGGTACCTCCGGCCGTCGCGCGACGAACGCCTCGGCGCCTACGTCGAACGGCTGGCCGCCCACCCGCTCCGTGCGTAACACTCCGCCCAACCGGTCCGCGGGGTCGAGCACCGTGATCGATGCGTCCGGGCCGGCCGCGACGCGTAACCGGTAGGCGGCGACCAAGCCCGAAATCCCGCCGCCGACAATGCAATACGTTGCGCTCACAGGCTATGCACCAGCGCTACGACGTCGGTGATGACACTCGGATCGGTGCTGGGCAGCACGCCGTGGCCGAGGTTGAACACATGACCGGTCGCACCGGCGTCCACCGCGTGGCGACCGTCCTCCACGACACCGCGGACCGCGCGTTCGACCACCGGCCAACCCGCCAGCAGCACCACGGGGTCGAGATTGCCCTGCAGCGCGGTGCCAGGTTCCACACGTGCGGCGGCGTCGGTCAACGACGTCCGCCAGTCCACGCCCACAACAGTCGCGCCGGCCTGCGACATCACGCCGAGCAGTTCGGCGGTGCCCACGCCGAAATGGGTCATCGGCACGCCCGCGCTGGCCAGCGATTGGAATACGCGCGCGCTGTGCGGCAGCACGTAGGCCCGATAGTCGGCCAGCGACAGCGTCCCCGCCCAGGAGTCGAACACCTGGATCGCGTCCACACCGGCCGCCACCTGCGTCTGCAGGAACGCGATCGTCACGTCGGACAAAGCTGTCATCAGGGCGTGCCAGGTGTCCGGCTCGCCGAGCATCATCGCCTTGGTGCGCTCGTGGTGGCGGCTCGGGCCACCCTCGACGAGGTAGGACGCCAGCGTGAACGGGGCGCCCGCGAACCCGATGAGCGGAACGTCGCCCAGTTCGGACACCAGCATCTCGACCGCCTCGGCGACTGGCGCAACTTGTTGGGGCTCAAGGGGTTCGATGCTCTTCACGTCGCCGATGGTCCGGATTGGATGATCCATGACCGGGCCCACGTCGGGCACGATGTCCAGCTCGATGCCCGACGCTCGCAGTGGCACCACGATGTCGGAGAACAGGATGGCGGCATCCACACCGTGCCGGCGCACCGGCTGCAGCGTGATCTCGGTGATCAACTCGGCGTCGAAGCAAGCCTGCATCATGGTGTTCTTGGCCCGCAGCGCCCGGTACTCAGGCAGCGAGCGCCCGGCCTGCCGCATGAACCACACCGGCACACGATTGGGTTTGCGGCCGGCGACCGCGGCCAGATACGGCGACTCGGGCAGCTCACGACGGGTATTCATCGGCCCTAATGCTGCCATGTGCGCCGAATCGGGCTGCTACGCCTCGGCGGTCATCAGGGTGGGCGGCCATGGCTGTGGAGTGCTGCACCGCGGAACGCCTTGTGGACTGCCTGCCGGGGCGATGCCCTAGTCGAATTCGACGTTCTTCCAGTCGGCGGGCGAATCGAACGACGCGTAGCGCGCCGCGAATGTGGCCGCGTCGAACGTCGTCGCGGCGGATCCCCACCAGCGCGATCACGATGACCGGGGTCGGCCTGGATCTGCGGTTTTTCCGGCTGATCGTCGCCGTTGGGGCGGGCGATCTCCTCGATCGCATCCGCCGCCTGTTCGGCCGTGATCACATCGTCTCGTTGCCGCCTTACCCGTCGGGCCGGAAAATCGGCGCGCCTGCGCACAGGCCAGGCCAGATGGTCTAGCGTCAATCTGCATGACCACCGCCGAACCGGCTCAGTTCCGCGAAGCGGTGGCGGCGATGAATGCCACCACCGTGCGGCCGGAGATAGAGCTGGGCCCGATTCGCCCGCCGCAGCGGCTGGCGCCGTTCAGCTACGCCCTCGGCGCGGAGGTTCGGCACCCTGAGACCGCGATCGTGCCCGAGCGGTCGGAGGGCGATGCGTTCGGCCGGCTGATCCTGCTGCACGACCCCGAGGGGGCCGAGGCGTGGGACGGAACGATGCGGCTGGTGGCCTACATCCAGGCCGATCTGGACTCCAGCGAGGCGGTCGACCCGCTGCTGCCCGAAGTAGCGTGGAGTTGGCTCGTCGACGCGTTGGAGCAGCGGGCCGAACACGTCACGGCGCTCGGCGGCACGGTCACCGCGACCACGTCGGTGCGCTACGGCGACATCTCGGGCCCGCCTCGCGCGCACCAGCTGGAGCTGAGGGCGTCCTGGACGGCCACCACGCTGGAGCTGGGCCCGCATGTGCAGGCGTTCTGCGAGGTGCTCGAGCACGCCGCGGGCCTGCCCCCGACCGGGGTCACCGATCTGAGCTCTCGCACGCGCGCCTGACGATGGCCGAGTCCGTGGAGTCTGGCTTCAGCGCGGCCACCGACGACGGCGAATCCTCAGAAGTAGAAGCCACACCCCTGTTGGCGCCTCGCGACGGCGTGCCGGAACTGGCCGTGAGCAGTCGCGAAATCAGCAGGGCCGCAGATGTTTTGGCGTCGGGAACCGGGCCTTTCGCGGTCGACGCCGAACGCGCGTCCGGTTTTCGGTACTCAAACCGCGCGTATTTGGTGCAGATTCGCCGCGCAGGCGCGGGCACTGTGCTGATCGACCCGGTGAACCACGGCGGTGACGCGGTGTCGACGCTCGCGCCTGTGGCCGAGGTGCTGACCACCGACGAGTGGGTGCTGCACGCCGCCGATCAGGACCTGCCGTGTCTGGCCGAGATCGGGATGAAGCCGACGAAGCTTTACGACACCGAACTGGCCGGCCGGCTGGCCGGCTACGACCGGGTGAACCTGGCCGCGATGGTGCAGGGGCTGCTCGGGCTGCAGCTGATGAAGGGCCACGGCGCGGCGGACTGGTCGAAGCGGCCGCTGCCGCACGAGTGGCTGAACTATGCAGCGCTGGACGTCGAGGTGCTCCTCGATTTACGCCATGCGATCGCCGCCGTGCTCGATGAGCAAGGCAAAACCGATTGGGCGGCACAGGAATTCGAATACCTGCGCACGTACGAGGCCACACCGACGCGGCGGGATCGGTGGCGTCGGACGTCGGGCATCCACAAGGTGCGCAACCCGCGGGCGCTGGCCGCGGTGCGCGAACTGTGGCAGACGCGCGACCAGATTGCCCGCCGCCGCGACATCGCGCCGGGCCGCATCCTGCCCGACTCGGCGATCATCAATGCCGCCACCACCGATCCCGACACCGTCGAGAAGCTGACCGCGCTGCCCGTGTTCGGTGGGAACCGGCAGCGCCGCAGCGCACAGATGTGGCTGGATGCGCTGGCCCGCGCACGAACCGCCGACCCGCCTCAGCCGCAGGAGCCGTCGAACGGACCGCCGCCCGCGTCGCGGTGGTCCCGGCGTAAACCGGAAGCCGCCGTACGCCTCGAGGCAGCCCGTGCAGGTTTAGCCGAACTGTCGCAACGGGTTTCGGTTCCGTCGGAGAACATCATCTCCCCCGACGTCGTGCGGCGGCTGATGTGGGACTGGCAGCCGGTCGAGGACATCGCTGCCGTCGTCGAGGAGTTCTTGCGCGACGCGCAGGTGCGGCCATGGCAGCGTGAACTCGTCATCCCGGTGCTGTCGGAGGCACTCATACCGGCCGAGCAGACGTAAAAGTCCCCGACACGCCGCGGTTTTGGGTGCTTTTGCGTCTGCTCGCGCGTTAACCGGTGCGCTGGCAGAACCGCAGCATGTTGCCGAACGGGTCGATGACGTCGACGGTCGGACCGCCCGGCGCGTCATATTCGATGCCCGGCCGTGAATACCCGTGCTGCTGGTCGATGAGTTCGCGGTGCAGCGCCTCGATATCGCTGACCGGGATCCACACCGCGGTGTTGGGGCTGCCGTCGCCGTAGTGCTCGGACAGATGCAGCACCGCCTCCGACCGGCTGACCTGGATGTAGACCGGAAAATCGGGTTCGAAGCGGTGCTCCCAGTCGCGGTGAAAGCCCAGATAGCCGCAGTAGAAGTCCACTGCGCGGTCGACGTCGAAGATCCGCAGGATCGGTACCGGCGCGCCGATGCGGACGTCAGTCATCAGGCCACCCCTCTGCACACCGTCAACATTGTTGACGCCATCCAAAAGCATCCATGCCCCAGCCGTCAGTCGAGGCGCTCGCTGACTTCCCGCTCGGCGACGGGTGCGCCCTGTGCGGCGACCCAACCCGTGATCTGGCGGGCGATGTTGCGGTCGGTCAGGCCGACGTCGGAGAGCAACTCGCCGCGCGATGCCTGCGCGAAGAATTCCTGCGGCAGCCCGACGTCGCGGCACGGCACGTCGATCTCGGCACGCCGCAGCGCCGCCGACACCGCAGACCCCACGCCGCCGTTGACCCCGTTGTCCTCCACCGTGACGACCAGCTTGTGCGCCCGCGCCAACTCGCCGATCACGTCAGGCACCGGCAACACCCATCGCGGATCGACCACGGTCACGCCGATGCCCTGGTTGCGCAGCCGCTCGGCGACCGCCAACGCCATCGGGGCGAACGGCCCCACCGCAACCAGCAGCACGTCCCCGGACAGCCCGTCGGCAGGCACCGCGAGCACGTCGACTCCGCCGCGTCGCTCAACCGCCGAAATGTCTTCGCCCACATCGCCTTTCGGGAACCGAATGGCGGTAGGACCGTTGATATCGAGTGCTTCGCCCAGCTCCTCGCGCAACCGCGCGCCATCACGCGGCGCGGCCACACGCATTCCGGGCACGATGCTCAGCATCGACAAATCCCACATGCCGTTGTGACTGGCACCGTCGGACCCGGTGACACCCGACCGGTCGAGCACCATCGTCACGGGCAGCTTGTGCAGTGCGACGTCCATCATGATCTGGTCGAACGCCCGGTTCAGGAACGTCGAATAGATGGCGACGACGGGATGCATGCCGCCCATCGCCAACCCGGCGGCTGACGTCATCGCATGCTGCTCGGCGATGCCGACGTCGAAGAACCGATCGGGGAACCGCTGGCGGAAGGCGCTCAGCCCCGTCGGGCCGGGCATCGCGGCGGTGATCGCCACGACGTCGCGGCGCTTGGCGGCGAACCGGATCAGCGCCTCGGAGAACGTCGACGTCCAGCCGGGCCCCGGCACCGACGTGGCCAGCCCGGTCTCGGGGTCGATCACGCCGCAGGAGTGCATCTGGTCGGCCTCGTCGTTCTCGGCAGGCGCGTAACCCATGCCCTTGCGAGTGACGACGTGCACGATCACCGGGGCGTTGAAGCCCCTGGCGTTGCGCAGCGCGCTCTCCACCGCGTGCTCGTCGTGGCCGTCGATCGGGCCGACGTACTTCACGCCGAGGTCAGTGAACATCACCTGTGGGGACAGCGCGTCCTTGATACCGGCCTTGATGCTGTGCATGCACTGGTAGCAGAGCTCGCCGATGAGCGGCACGCCGCGCACGGCCTTGCGGCCCTCCTCGAGCACCTTCTCGTAGCCCGGCTGCAGCCGCAGCCCAGCGAGGTGCTCGGCGAACCCGCCGATCGTGGGTGCGTAGCTGCGGCCGTTGTCATTGACAACGATGATGACCGGCCGGCGCGCGGCGGCGATGTTGTTCAGCGCCTCCCAGCACATGCCGCCGGTCAGCGCGCCGTCGCCCACCACGGCCACCACGTGCCGGTTGCGGTGCCCGGACAGCTCGAACGCCTTGGCCAGCCCGTCGGCGTACGACAGCGCCGAGCTGGCGTGGCTTGACTCGACCCAGTCGTGCTCGCTCTCGCTGCGCGACGGATAACCCGACAGACCGCCCTTCTTGCGCAGCGTGTCGAAGTCGAGCGATCGACCGGTCAGCATCTTGTGGACGTAGGACTGATGGCCCGTGTCGAAGATGATCGGGTCGTGCGGCGAGTCGAACACGCGATGCAGCGCCAGTGTGAGCTCCACGACACCCAGATTGGGCCCGAGGTGTCCACCCGTTGCAGCGACCTTGTGGATCAGGAATTCCCGGATTTCGTGCGCCAGAGCGGTGAGTTGCTGCTGGGTCAGGTGCTGCAGATCGGCGGGACCGCGGATCTGTTCAAGCATTCCGCCAGTGTACGCAGGGGCGCTGGCTCAGTCCTGTTGTGATTGGTAGATGTCGGGCACACCATCGCGATCCGCGTCAGCCGACTCGGCCAGATGTATGCGGCGGTAGACCGCATTACGGCTCAACAACACGAGCGAAGCCAGCACACCTGCGATAACGCTGCCGACGAGCACGCCGATCTTGACGTCGTCGCCCGTGGTGGTGCCGTAGCCGAAGGCCAGCTCACCGATCAATAACGACACGGTAAAACCGACGCCCGCGAGCAGCGACACGCCGAGCACGTCACGCCACGCCAGATCGTCGTCGAGCGTTGCATGGGTGAATCTGGCGAGCAGAAACGCTGTCAGAAACACCCCGAGGGGTTTGCCGATCACCAGGCCGGCGATGACGCCGTCGGTGACCGGATGCAGCAGCGAGTCGGCGAGCCCCGACCAGCCGCCGACGGTCACGCCCGCGGCGAAGAAGGCGAAGACCGGCACCGCGAAGCCGGCGGATACCGGCCGCATCGTGTGCTCGAAGAGTTCCGCGGTGGGCTGCCCGCGCCGACCCAGCACCGGGACCGTGAAGCCCAGCACGACCCCCGCGACGGTGGCGTGCACGCCGCTCGCGTGCACCAGCGCCCATGCGGTGACCGCCAGCGGCGTCAGCAACCACCAGTAGTGGACTCCGCGTTGCACGGCCAACCCGAACAGACCGATCGGCACGAGTGCGAGCGCCATCGGCACCAGTGACACATGGTCGGTGTAGAAGACGGCGATGACGACGATTGCGAGCAGATCGTCGACGACCGCCAGCGTCAACAAGAACGTCCGCAGAGCGGTCGGCAGATGGGTCGACAACACTGCGAGCACGGCCAGTGCGAACGCGATGTCGGTGGCGATCGGCACCGCCCAGCCGTCGAGGTTCTGGGGGTGCCCGCTGAGCAAGTTGACCCCGATGAAGATCGCCGCGGGCACCACCATTCCGCCCACGGCCGCGGCGATCGGCAACGCTGCGCGGCGTGGATCGCGCAGATCGCCGGCGACGAACTCGCGCTTGAGCTCCAACCCGACCACGAAGAAGAAGATCGCCAGGAGCCCGTCGGCTGCCCATACCGACAGCGGCAGGTGCAAATGCAGCGATTCCGGTCCGATGGCGAATTCAGACACCGTCCGATAGGCATGCGCCCAGGGCGAATTCGCCCATATCAGCGCGGCGCCCGCCGCCGCGAGGAGCAGCACGCCGCCGACGGTTTCCCTGCGCAGGATCTCGGAAAAGCGTTGCGTCTCCGACCACGAGCCACGCGTCAGCAGTCGAAGGGTAGCCATTGCCGAAAGTCTAGTGACTCAACGGGATATTCGAATTCGGTTGCCGGCACAGCGTCTTTACGGCATCTTTACTGGTGGAGCGCCGGGAAGTCTGGTCGGCAGTCGCACCGCAGGTGACGACTTGGGTACGGCCGCGGGAGTGATCGATTGGCGCTGCAATCCCATCTCGGCGTCGTAGCGTTGATTTGTGCGGGCCGAACAGATCGCCGAGGAGTTTCCCGTCGTCGCGCTGGACTCCAATGCGCTCGACGCGGTCAGGCTGCTGGCCACCCGCCGGCTGCCCGGGCTGGTCGTGACGGACAGCGCGGGGACGCCGGTGACGATATTGCCCGCTTCGCAGGTCGTCCGCCTGCTCGTACCTGCATACGTCCAGGAGGACCCGTCGCTCGCGGGCGTGCTGAGCGAGTCGATGGCCGACCGCGTTGCCGACAAGTTGGGCGGCAAGACGGTCTCGGCGGTGCTGCCGAAGCCGCCGCCGGATATGGCCACGGTCAATGCGGACGACACGATCGTCGAGGTGGCGGCAGTCATGGCGCGCAACCGTTCGCCGTTGGTTGTCGTGACGGGCAGCAAGGGACTCGTAGGCGTGATAACCGCCGCGCGAATACTCGAGGTCGCCCTGTCGCATTGATCACCGGCAGCCAGGGGGTGGTTCGGTGGCGATCGTTGCGGTAGTTGTCTTCGTCGTCGCCTATACCCTCATCGCGACCGAACGCATCCACAAGGTCAAGGTCGCGCTCGGCGGCGCCGCGGTGGTGCTGGCGCTGGGGATCGTCGACTCGCGGGACGTGTTCTACTCCCGCGATACCGGAATCGATTGGGACGTAATCTTTCTGCTGCTCGGCACGATGATCATCGTCGGCGTGCTCCGGCAGACAGGCGGCTTCGAGTACGCAGCCATCTGGGCGGCCAAGCGGGCCGGCGGTTCACCGCTGCGGCTGATGATTCTTCTGGTCCTCATCACAGCGACGGCGTCGGCGATCTTGCCCAACGTGACCATCGTGCTGCTCATCGCGCCGGTCACGCTGCTTGTGTGCGAACGCCTCGACATCAACCCGATTCCGTTTCTGATCGCCGAAGTCCTCGCATCCAATATCGGCGGCGTGTCCACATTGATCGGCGATCCTCCGAACATCATCATCGGGAGCCGAGCGAACTTGTCGTTCAACGACTTTCTGATCCATCTGGCGCCCATGGCGATCATCGCGATCATCGTCTTCGTGGCGACGCTGCCGCTGCTGTTCCGGGGAACTTTCGGCGTGCGCGAGGACCGGGTCGCCGAGGTGATGTCTCTCAACGAACGAGAGGCGATCAGCGACGTGCGACTGCTGGCCAAGTCGGGCGTCGTGCTGGCCGGCGTCATCGCCGCATTGGTCGCGAGTTCGGCCACCCACGTCGAGCCATCCATCGTGGCGCTGATCGGCGCCGGAGTGTTGATCACGATTTCGGGCGTCGAAAGCGTCCACTATCTGGCGAGCGTCGAGTGGGAGACATTGTTGTTCTTCGCCGGCTTGTTCGTGCTCGTTGGATCGCTGGTGAAGACCGGTGTGATCGCCGGCCTGGCACGCCTGGCCGGTGACGTCACCGGCGGTAACGCACTGTTGGCGACGATGTTGATACTCGTTGTCTCGGCGATACTTTCAGGTCTGATCGACAACATCCCGTATGTCGCGACTATGACCCCGGTGGTTGCCGACCTCGCTACGACCATTCCCAATCCCGCGCACGTGCAGGCCATGTGGTGGGCGCTGGCCATCGGAGCGGGCTTCGGCGGAAACATGACCGCCGTCGGCGCAAGCGCAAACGTGGTGATGGTCGGCATCGCCGGACGCGAAGGGTATCCGATCGCGTTCTGGCAATTCACGCGCAAGGGGGCGGCCGTGACGGCGCTGACCGTCGCGGTGTCCGCCCCGTATCTGTGGCTGCGGTACTTCGTTTTCGAATAGAGAGGATTCCGATGTCCATTGCGTTGACGGTGCTGCTCATTGCGTTCTGCGTGCAGGGGTTGGTGAAGTTCGCCGTCGGCTTCATAGTGCCGTACCCGACCCGGATAAAGCGGATCGCCTCGTACTATGAACGCGGCGGCAAGATCATCAGCATCTACGACAGCGTCACCCTGGTCATCATCGTCGGCCTCGTCGTCCTTCTGTTGTTCACCGATATGCAGCCCGTCAGCTTCATCACCGGTTTGATCGTCGGGATGCTTGTCATTCAGATCTTCTTTCACCGCTTCAGTGAACCGCTTGCCTCGGAACAGGCTCCTGAATCAGACGCTGCACCAAGGAAAATCATGTCCTACGCCATTCAGGCGCACCCAGGCCTCGCTTGGCGGGAGATCATCGTGATGGCGGTGCTGTTCGTGTGGGCGCTGTATCAGCTCATCACCCACCTCGTCGGCTAGCTGTTCCGCCGTGACCGCGCAGCACACCGACTTTTACGAGTTCCTGTTTCAGGAGATGCCTTTCCTGCTGGATCGCTGGTACGAGCGATCCTCAGCGCCAAGGACGTAGCAACCCGCTGCCCCGTTTACTTCGATAGCGTGAAACGCCATGGCGAGTCAGCCGGTCATCTTCGAACGGGAAAGCGTCGTCGACGCGGCCGCCGAGCAGGTGTGGGCGCGCGTGGTCACACCGGAGGGCATCAACGACGAAATTCGGCCGTGGATGACGATGTCGATGCCGCGCGCAGCCGAATCGCTGACCGTCGACACCGTACCGGTCGGCACGCCGATCGGCCGGTGCTGGATGCGGCTATTCGGGGTCCTTCCGTTCGACTACGACCTGCTCTGCATCGCCGAACTACAACCTGGCCGCGGTTTCGACGAACAGTCCACGATGATGAGCATGCGGCGATGGCGGCACGAACGCAGCGTGACCCCGCGCGACGATGGCAAAGCCCTTGTGCGGGATCGCATCACGTTCGAGCTCCGCGCGCCGCTGCGTCTGGCCACGCCCGTCGTAGCCGCGGCGCTGCGAGCTTTGTTCGGCCACCGGCACCGGCGGCTACAACGGTTTTTCGCCCAACACTGACACGCCCAGCAACGTCGATACCTGCACACAGCCACTGCCTGCCGTGCACAATCGATCCATGGCTGACACCGGCGTCTCGGCTACAAGGCCGCCGTTGGACGACGTTTCCAAGGCGATCATTGACGCCCTTCAGCAAGATGGTCGTCGCTCGTATTCCGGAATCGCTGAGGCCGTCGGCCTCTCGGAGGCAGCCGTCCGGCAACGCGTGAATCGCCTACTCGAAGCCGGGGTGATGCAAATCGTGGCGGTCACCGATCCCAGGGAGCTCGGCTTCGGTCGCGAAGCGATGATCGGCATCTGCTGCTCTGGGAACAGCGCCGCCACCGCGGAAAAGCTCGCCGCAGTCGACGCCATCAACTACGTCGTGCTGACGGCTGGCAGGTTCGATCTGGTCATCGAGGTGGTGTGCGAGGACGACGCGCATCTACTCGAGATACTCAACACGCGGATCCGCACCCTGCCCGACGTATATCAAGCCGAAACTCTCGTTTACCTCAAAACGGTTAAGCAGCAGTACAACTGGGGCACCCGCTAGCCGCTGCGCTCAGGCCTCAGCGAGTGAGCACCGCCACGCATTCGACGTGGTGCGTCAGCGGAAACGAATCGAACACCCGCAGGTCCTCCACGGCGTAGCCGTGGCCGATGTACAACCCGACATCGCGGGCGAACGATGCCGCTTCACAACCAATGTGAATGACCCGAGGCACCTCCGCCGCGGCCAACATATCGATCACGTCGCGGCCCGCGCCGGATCGCGGCGGGTCGAGTACCGCGACATCGGCGCGCTGTCGCTGCGCCGCCAATGCACGGCGCACCGAGTCCGTGACCACCGACACCCGGCCGAGGTCGGCCAGCGCCTCACGCGCCGACCGGGAGGCTCCTCTCGACGTGTCGACGGTGACGACGTGACCGGTGTCGCCGACGGCGCGCCCCAGGGCCGCCGCGAAAACACCTGCGCCACCGTATAAGTCCCACGCGGTCATGCCCGGCTCCAGTCGAGCCCACCCGGTGACCAGCTCGCTGTACACCCGTGGCGCATCGCGGTGTGCCTGCCAGAAGGCGGTCACCGGCACCCGCCACTCCCGATCCGCGACCCGCTGCACCGCCTCGTACTGACCTTCGATGACGTGTGTGGCCAACTTGCGCCCGGTGCGTGGCCCGGCCTGCACCACGTGCCGGTTTCCGTCGTCGTCGAGCGCCACGTGCACGTGCGCACCGGACGGCCACACCCAGTCCTGCAGGCCGTCGAGCATGCCCGCCGGGAGCTGCGCGCAGTCGAGTTCGGTCACGAGTTGCGCGCTGTGATAACGGTGGAACCCGACGCGGCCGTTGTCCGAGGTGTCCAACCGCACTCGCGTCCGCCAGCCGGTGGCACCGACGTCGCCGACCGGCTCGGCCACCGCATCGTCTTCATCGCGCCACATGTAGCCACCGAGCCGCGACAACTGGTTGGCGACCACGGCGCCCTTGAGGCGCCGCGCAGCGTCGGGCGCCGCGAACGCCAAGTCACAGCAGCCCGCGCCGTCCACACCGGCGATCGGGCACAGCGAGTCGATGCGGTCGGCGGACGGTTCGATCACCTCGACAACGTCGGCGTGCCAATAGGATCCGTGATCGCCGACGACGCGAACCCTGACCTTCTCCCCCGGCAGTGCGTAGCGTACGAACACCACGCGGCCCTCGTGGCGCGCGACGCAGCTGCCGCCGTTGGCAGGGGCATCGGTGGTAAGGACTAGTTCGGCCGGCCACGCCGGCGAATCGGCGACCTGTTCGCTCAATCCGTGAATCCTCGACGAATATCTCCCGGGGCCGCGTGCGGCTGCAATGTCTTGATTCGCTCGGACGATTGCAGTTGCCACGGAACCGATGTCACCATCACGTTCGGCATGAACAGCAGACGTCCCTTGAGCCGCAACGCGCTCTGGTTGTGCAGCACCTGTTCCCACCAGTGGCCGACGACGTATTCCGGGATGAACACGGTGACGACGGTGCGTGCCGATTCCTTGCTGACCCGTTTGACGTAGTCCAGGACGGGCCGGGTGATCTCGCGGTACGGCGAGGCAATCACCTTGAGCGGCACGCTGATATCGCTGTCCTCCCACTTGTGCACCAGCTCGCGCGTCTCGGCGTCGTCGACGCTCACGGTGATCGCCTCCAGCATGTCGGGCCGGGTGGCCCTAGCGTAGGCGAGCGCCCGCATCGTGGGCAGATGCATCTTGGAGACCAGCACGATGGCGTGGTTGCGGCTCGGCAGGACCATGTCGGTGTCCTCGGCGGCCCGCTCCTCGAGCTCACGCGCGACCGTGTCGTAGTGCTTGTGAATCATCTTCATGATCACGAAAAGCGCACCCATCGCCAGGATCGCGATCCACGCCCCCGCCAGGAACTTGGTCACCACCACGATGATCAGCACGGTTCCCGTGCAGATGAAGCCGACCGTGTTGATCACCCGCGACCGCATCATGTGCCGCCGTACCGCGGGATCGGTTTCGGTGCGCAGCAACCGCGTCCAGTGCCGGACCATGCCGATCTGACTCAGCGTGAACGACACGAATACGCCCACGATGTAGAGCTGGATCAGCGCGGTCACCTCGGCGCGGAACGCGACCACGAAGGCGATCGCCGCGAACGCCAGGAACAGAATGCCGTTGGAGAATGCCAGCCGATCGCCGCGCGTGTGCAACTGGCGCGGCAGGTAACGATCCTGGGCGAGAATGGATCCCAGCACCGGGAAGCCGTTGAATGCCGTGTTGGCCGCGAGGACCAGGATCAGAGCGGTTACCCCGGCGATGAGGTACAGCCCGACGGGAAAGTCATGGAAGACCGCGTCGGCCAGCTGTGCGATGAGCGTCTTTTGCTGATATCCCGGCGGCGCGCCCACCAGCTGCTCCGGGGTGTCCGCAACCTTGGCGCCCGTCTCCTTGGCCAACAAGATGATGCCCATGAACAACGAGACCGCAACGGCGCCCAACAGCAGCAGCGTCGTTGCCGCGTTGCGCGACTTCGGTTTCCGAAACGCCGGTACACCGTTACTGATCGCCTCGACACCAGTCAGCGCCGCACATCCGGACGAGAACGCCCGAGCCACCAGGAACACCATCGCAAAACCGATGACCTGACCGTGCTCGGATCGCACCTCGAATGTGGCTGATTCGGCCCGCAGCGGATTGCCGAGGACATAGATCTGGAACAACCCCCAGCCGAGCATGATGTACATGCCGATCATGAAGGCGTAGGTCGGGATCGCGAACGCGGTGCCCGACTCGCGGATACCACGCAGGTTCAACGACGCCAGAATCAGAATCGCCAGCACCGCGAAGAAGACCTTGTGTGTGCCGATGAACGGCACCGCGGAGCCGATGTTGGACATCGCCGACGCCATCGACACCGCCACGGTCAGCACGTAATCCACCAGCAGCGCACTGGCCACGGTCAGCCCGGCGGTATGGCCCAGGTTCGTGGTGACCACCTCGTAGTCACCGCCGCCCGACGGATAGGCGTGCACGTTCTGCCGGTAACTGGCGATCACGATGAGCATGACGGCCGCGACCGCCAGCCCGATCCACGGCGCCATCGAGAAGGCCGCCAGGCCCGCCACCGAGAGCACCAGAAAGATCTCCTCCGGCGCATAGGCGACCGACGACAGCGCATCGGACGCGAACACCGGCAGGGCGATCCGCTTGGGCAGCAGCGTGTGCGCCAACTTGTCGCTGCGGAAGGGCCGGCCGATTACGAGCCGTCGTGCGACGGTCGAAAGCTTGGACACGAGAGCCAAGAGTAAGCCCAGCGGCGATTGGCTGTAGCGTTCCGAGTGCGCGGGGTCGGGAGACTGCTTTTTCTAGGCATAGCCGGAAAGGACCGTCAGGTGCGTGTAGTGGTGATGGGATGCGGCCGGGTGGGCGCGTCGCTGTCGGACAGCCTGGCCCGAATCGGTCATGAAGTGGCCGTCATCGATCGCGACAGCACGGCTTTTCACCGGCTGTCCCCCGAATTTTCGGGTGAACGTGTCCTCGGCATGGGTTTTGACCGTGACGTGCTGCTGCGCTCCGGCATCGAGGAGGCCGGTGCGTTCGCGGCGGTGTCGTCGGGCGACAACTCGAACATCATCTCGGCTCGAGTGGCCCGCGAGACGTTCGGCGTGGAGCGCGTCGTCGCCCGCATCTACGACGCCAAGCGCGCCGCGGTGTATGAGCGGCTCGGCATCCCGACGGTGGCCACCGTGCCGTGGACGACCGACCGGCTGCTCAACGTGCTCACACGAGAGACCGAGACCACGAAATGGCGCGACCCGACCGGCAACGTCGGCGTGACCGAACTGGCGCTGCACGAGGACTGGGTGGGCCGCCGCATCACCGATCTGGAAGCCGGGACCGGCGGCCGGGTCGCATTCGTCATCCGGTTCGGGGCAGGCCTGCTGCCCGACGCGAAGACGGTCATCCAGGCCGGCGATCAGGTGTACATGGCCGCGATCGCCGGGCATATCGCCGAAGCACTGGCCATCGCGGCACTGCCGCCCAGCGAGGATATCGAGACGGCATGAAGCGCGCCTGCGACGACACGGAGGAGCGGCGCAAATGAAAGTCGCCATTGCAGGAGCCGGCGCGGTCGGCCGATCCATCGCCCGCGAGCTCGTCGAATCGCATCAGGTCACGCTGCTGGAGCGCAATCCCGACCACATCGACGTCGACGCCATACCCGCCGCGCACTGGCGCCTTGGGGACGCCTGCGAGCTGAGTCTGCTCGAATCGGTGAAGCTCGAGGAATTCGACGTGGTGATCGCCGCGACGGGCGACGACAAAGTCAACGTGGTCGTGAGCCTGCTGGCCAAGACCGAGTTCGCGGTGCCGCGCGTGGTGGCCCGCGTCAACGATCCACGCAACGAGTGGCTGTTCGACGAGAACTGGGGAGTGGACGTCGCGGTGTCGACCCCCCGCATGCTGGCGTCCCTCGTCGAGGAGGCGGTCGCCGTCGGTGATCTGGTGCGGCTGATGGAGTTCCGCACGGGCCAGGCCAATCTCCTCGAGATCACCCTGCCCGACGACACGCCGTGGGGCGGGAAACCCGTCAAACGCCTCGAGTTACCGCGCGACGCCACGCTGGTGACGATCCTGCGTGGACCGCGGGTGATCGTGCCCGAGCGAGACGAGCCGCTGGAGGGCGGCGACGAGCTGCTGTTCGTGGCCGTCCCGGACGTCGAGGACCACCTGCGCGAACTGCTGCTGCATCCCCCGCACTGAGTCAGCGGCGCGCGTAAGCGGGCGGTGGGGTCGCACGGTCGTGGCAGCGCGCCGCGGTGTCGGAGGACACACGATCGAAGTCGCATTGCGCATTGCGGATCCCGACGGCCGAGATCACGCCGGCGACCGCGAACAGGACGGCCGTCACCACCGCGCCCTGCCGAAACCCCGCGAAATCCATTGCGCTGACGCCATTCCCGTCGCTGCGCTCGCCTACGGCGATTATTACGCCAGTGAATGCGATTGCGATCAGCCCCGCGATCCGGGAGACGGCGTTGTTGATCGCCGAACCGATGCCGCTCTGCGCGGGATCGACCGCGGCCAGGATCGCCGCCGTCAACGGCGACACCGTGACCGACAGTCCGAGCCCGAACACCACCAGCCCCG
>NZ_DATENY010000137.1:0-4265 GCF_035274705.1 Mycobacterium sp.
ATGGGCCACCACCATGGTGTGCTGCCCATGCGGACGGCGCGCCGCCTCGGCATCCCAGCCCCCCTCCACCAGACGCATAAACGCCGCACCCGTGCCCGGAAACGGCGGCACCTGATCACAGCCGCCATCGCCGTGGTCGCGTTTCCACTCGATGATCAGCGCATCACGATGCGACGCCAACGCCGCGTCGAACTTCGCCGCCTCCAGGTGCGGAAGCCAGATGCGCCAACACGTGCCCTGCTCATCGGAGGTTTTGCTGATCGACACCTGCGGTTCCGGCCGAGACTCAGGTTCGGGTTCGGGTCGCGGTTCCAGCTTGAGAGCGGTGCGCAGCTGGTTAACCGTGGCGACCGCAGCCAACTGGGCGTAGTGCTCATCAGATCCCTGGCCCGCCCGCGCCGCGATGACGCCGACCTGATCCAGCGACAGCCGGCCCTCCCGCATACCCAACGCGCAGCGGGGAAACTCCTCGAGGCGGTGCGCGACGGCGGCGATCGTGTGCGCGTTTGCCGATGACGAACCCAGCTTCCAGGCCACCAACGCCGCCACCGACCGCGCCCCAGTAGCGCCACACAGCTCGTCACGATCCAGCTCGGCGACGATCTCCACGATGCGCCCATCAATCGCATTGCGCTGACCGGCCAACTCCCCCAACTCCTCGAACAACACCTCAACACGCTCAGCAGGGCTCACCGCCGCAGGAGGCGATGTGGTCAAGGACATAACGACATCATCGCAGCCAGGTACGACAAATCTCGGCCGCCGACCTAGCCCGCAGATCCCCGCAGCCCAAACCCGAAGAACAACAGATCAAGCCGCTGCGGCTATCGCGAACACCGAATTGTGAGCCAAGTCAGGTTCGGCTTCAATGCGTCTGGCGCGGTCACGCCGTCGGGAATGACGACCCGCGCAGTGTTGGGACCGTCTGCCGACTACCCAGGATCCCGAGGTGTTGCAGGTATTGACCGGTGGGTTGAGTTCAGGGATCGATCCGGAGGTGTTGCGGCAGGTCACCGCGGGGATCCAGCCTCCGCAACCAGACGAGGATTCAAGCGAGGATCCACCAGCCGCCGAAGATGCAACCCCCAAGGGCGAGGACAGCTAGAACGACGTTATCCGCCAGCCACCACACAATCCGCCCCAAAACCAGCCGCACCACCCAAACCTGTGGATGAAATCGCGACTGGGGATAACTTGCTGCGAGAGCCTAAGGGTTGCCGAATCGGCGCAACCCCTGTTGCGTGGGCCAAGGCAAGAAAGGGGCACCAGTGACGGAACGACGGGACAACGTGCTGATCGTGCATTGGCACGACCTCGGCCGCTACCTCGGCGTCTACGGCCACGCCGACGTCTCCAGCCCGCGACTTGACCAGCTTGCCGCCGACGGGATCCTGTTCACCCGCGCGCATGCCACCGCGCCGCTGTGCTCGCCGTCGCGTGGATCGTTGTTCACCGGCCGCTACCCGCAGTCCAACGGCTTGGTGGGCCTTGCTCACCACGGCTGGGAATACCGCGCCGACGTCCGCACGCTGCCAGATATTCTGTCTGAATCCGGTTGGTACACAGCGCTATTCGGAATGCAACACGAGACGTCGTCGCCGTCGAGGCTGGGCTTCGACGAGTTCGACGTCTCCAACTCCTACTGCGAGTATGTGGTCGAGCATGCGACGCGGTGGCTCCAGAATCCGCCGAACGAACCGTTCCTGCTCACCACGGGCTTCTTCGAAACGCACCGGCCCTACCCGCGCGACCGATACGAACCCGCCGACGCCGACGACGTCGTGGTGCCCGACTACCTGCCGGACACCGCCGAAATCCGCCAGGACCTCGCCGACTTCTACGGGTCGATCTCCGTCGCCGACGCCGCCGTCGGGCAGCTGCTCGACACGCTGCACCAAACCGGACTCGACCGCACCACATGGGTGGTGTTCATGACCGACCACGGGCCGGCGCTGCCCCGTGCCAAGTCGACCCTGTACGACGCTGGCACCGGCATCGCGATGATCGTCCGGCCGCCGCGCGACCGCCGTATCGAACCGCAGGTCTACGACGAACTCTTCAGCGGCGTCGACCTGGTGCCCACCCTGCTCGAACTGCTCGGCCTCGACGTTCCCACCGACATCGACGGAATGTCGCACGCGGCCACCTTGCGCACCGCCAGCGTCAAGCCGGTACGGAACGAGGTCTACACCACCAAGACGTATCACGATTCCTTCGACCCGATTCGCGCGATCCGGACAAAGGAGTACAGCTACATCGAGAACTACGCATCGCGGCCCGTACTCGATCTGCCCTGGGATATCGCTGACAGCGCGCCAGGGCGCACGATGGCGCCGCTCGTACTTGGACAACGCCCCGAGCGCGAGCTGTACAACCTTCTCGAGGATCCGACCGAGTCCCATAACCTGCTAGGGCCGGACGCCACTGACAAGGCGGAGGCCATCGCCGACGATCTCGCCCTTCTGCTCGACGACTGGCGTCAGAAGACCAACGACGTCATACCATCCGATTTCGCGGGCACCCGAATTGCGGAGCGCTACACCGAAACCTATCTGCGTGTGCACGGCCCGCAAGTCACCAGCCGGTCACCGATCGCCGCGGAGCGTGGCATCGAAGAGGACCACAGTAATGGGCAATAGTTTTACTCACGATGAGCGCAAAACCCCACTCTGTCAGACGATTTGATTGCGGTTAGGCTCACCCGCATGTCAGCCCGACCGACTGCATATCTGGTGCTCGCTTCTCAACGCAGCGGCAGCACACTTCTGGTGGAATCCTTGCGCGCCACCGGTGTGGCCGGTGAACCCGGCGAGTTCTTCCAGTACCTGCCGAGCACGAGTCAGTCTCCACAGCCTAGGCAGTGGTTCGAAGGAGTCGAAGACGAGTCGATCCTGCGGCTGCTCGATCCACTCGACGACGGCAAGCCGGACCTTGCGCCGCCCGAGATCTGGCGTGACTACATCCGGACTGTGGGCCGAACACCCAACGGCATCTGGGGCGGCAAGCTGATGTGGAATCAGACGCCGTTGCTGCTACAGCGCGCTTCGGGCTTGCCGGACCGCTCCGGCCACGGTCTGCTCGCGGCGATCCGCGATGTCATCGGCAGCGACCCGGTGCTGGTGCACGTACACCGGCCCGACGTTGTCTCCCAGGCTGTTTCGTTCTGGCGGGCAGTGCAAACACGCGTTTGGCGAGGCCGCCCCGATCCAACGCGCGACGCCCGTGCCGAGTATCACGCCGGTGCGATCGCCCACGTCGTCACTATGCTGCGGGCCCAGGAGGAAGGCTGGCGCAAGTGGTTCATCGAAGAGAGCGTCGAGCCGATGGAAGTCGCGTATCCGGTCTTATGGCGCAACCTCACTCAGATCGTGGCCAACATACTCGAGGCACTGGGGCAGGATCCCCAGCTTGCGCCGCACCCAGTGCTAGAACGCCAAGCCGATCAACGCTCCGACGAATGGGTCGACCGATACCGCGCCGACGCCGAGAAAGACGGGCTGCCGACATGACCAATGCCCGCACTTACGACGCTTTGCATGTCGACGAGTTACGCCTGCTGGAGGCCGAGGCCGTCCACATCATCCGCGAGGTGGCGGCCGAGCTCGAGCGCCCAGTGCTGCTGTTCTCCGCCGGCAAGGACTCCATCGTGCTGTTGCGCCTGGCGGAGAAGGCTTTTCGTCCTGGCCCGCTGCCCTTCCCGGTAATGCACGTCGACACCGGGCACAATTTTCCCGAAGTCATCGAATTCCGCGACCGACGTGTCACCGGCCACGGGCACAAGCTCATCGTCGCGTCCGTGCAAGAGTCCATCGACAGCGGCCGGGTGCCCGATCCGGGGCCCGGCACCTCGCGCAACCGGCAGCAGACCCGCACACTGCTCGACGCGCTGGAGGCAGGCGGCTTTGACGCGGCGTTCGGCGGCGCCCGTCGTGACGAGGAGCGGGCCCGCGCCAAGGAGCGCATCCTTAGCTTCCGCGACGAGTTCGGCCAATGGGACCCGCGGGCGCAGCGCCCTGAGCCTTGGTCGCTGTACAACGGCCGGATCAAGAAGGGCGAGCAGGTCCGGGTCTTTCCGCTGAGCAACTGGACCGAGCTGGACGTATGGCGCTACATCGAACTGGAAAACCTTGAGCTGCCGTCGATCTACTTCGCACATCAGCGCGAGGTCTTCGAGCGTGACGGCATCCTCCTGGCGGTTTCGGAATACACCAAGCCCACCAACGGCGAAACCGCCGGGGTCGAGTGGGTGCGCTATCGGACCGTCG
>NZ_DATENY010000138.1:0-20135 GCF_035274705.1 Mycobacterium sp.
GTCGATGCGAGTTGTCAGCCCTTGGCTGCTGACCGCCCGACGCGGCAGCGACGCCCGCAATGCCGTACCCGGCGGTCACGACGTCGCCGTTCACGGGCGCATCGCCACCGGCAACTCGCCCGTCCACTGGTGGCCCCAGTAGGAGTCGGCCGTGATTTCCTCTGCGGTGTAGTACGTTTCGTCGACGCGCATTCCGTCGGTGCCGAATTCGATGTCCCATCCGCCCGGTGCGCGCACATAGAACGACACCATCTTGTCGTTGGTGTGCCTGCCCAGCGTCGACGACAGCTGGAAGCTTTCGGCGTTCACCCGGTCCAGTGCCGTGCCGACCGCGTCGAGGCTGTCGACTTCCACCATGATGTGGATGAGCCCTGGAGCACCGTCATGCATGGACGGAACGATCGCCAGGCTGTGGTGTCGCTCGTTGACGCCGAGGAATCTGATTCGCACGGGCCCGAATTCGGGTGGCGCCGGTACACGCCACGCGCCGCGGGACAGAAAACCCAACACGTCGGTGTAGAAAGTGAAGGTGCCGTTGGGGTCCGTTGCGGGCAACACCACATGTCCCAATCCCTGTGCGCCGGTGACGAACCGGGCGCCGAAGGGCGTGACGACGGGGCTGTGGTCGAGGACGGCGCCGTGGAACACCTCGATCGTGGTGCCGGCGGGGTCGCGAAAGGTGATCGCTTCTTCGACCCGTCGGGAATCGGCCTCTTCCTGCGGCAGCGGCCTGACGCCGACACCCGCGGACTGCAGCTTCTCCTGGACGCGAAGTAACGCCGGCCGGTCGCGCACCTCCCATCCGACGGTGACGACCGCGTCGGTTGCGCCGGGAACCACGACGATCCTGGCAGCGCGTTCGTCCATGCGGAGGTAAAGGGCCGACGCGTCGGAACCGGATCCCTGCGCGAACCCGAGCACGTCGAACGCGAAGGTGCGCCAGCGGTCGATGTCGTTGGTCTGGACCGTGACGTATCCGAGGCTTTTGATATCGCTCATCAGATCATCGCCCGCAGCAGACCCTCGGGCTCGACGCCGAGCGAGCTGAGTGCGGAGGAGTGGAAGGTGGTGCCGGGCACATGGATCGCGTGTGCCAGCCCGGCGTGCGCGTCGCGCCAATACCGCTGCAACGGCTTATCCATCCGGAGCGCATTGCCGCCCGAGCGCGAGAAGATCTGGTCGACGGCCATCACGGCACGCCACGCCGAACGCACCTGCGTGCGACGGCCGGCGGCCCGGTCCGCGAATGACACCTCATCGCCGGAATCCACGATCTCGTAGATCCGGTCGACGTTGGCGAGCAGTTCCTGCCGGGCGGCGTTGATATCGGCCGCCGCTTCGCCGATTGCGTACATGACGTACGGGTCGTCTTTGATCGCGGTCCCCGCCGCGCCGACGCGGTCGCGTTGATAGTCGAGGTGTGCGGCCAGCGCGCCCTCGCAGATCCCGATCACCGCCGACGTGATGCCCAGCGGGAACATCGTCGACCACGGCATCAGGTACAGCGTCTCGGTCATGCCCGCCTTACGCTGAGCGGTGCCGTCCATCACCTCGGTGGCGTTCATGACGCGGTAGTCCGGAACGAAGGCGTCGCGCACGATAATGTCTTTGGAGCCGGTTCCCCTCAGGCCCACCACATTCCAGGAGTCCTCGACGATCTCGTAGTCCTTGCGTGGCAGGATCATGTGAAGCATCTGCGGCGGCATGAGGGGCTTGCCATCGGCATCACCGACCATGGCGCCCAAGAAGATCCATTCGCACGCATCGGTCCCTGAGCTGAACTGCCAGCGGCCGTTGAATAGGTAGCCGCCGTCAACCGGCTTGGCCACACCTTGCGGCGCGTAGGGGGAAGCCACCCAGGTGTCAGTGTCGGTGCCCCAGATTTCCTCGGCCACCCGCGGATCGGCATACGCGAGCTGGTATGGGTGCACGCCGACGACACCGCAGATCCAGCCTGATGCAGGGTCCAGCGATGCGACTGCCATGACGGTCTCCGCGAACTCCCGCGGGTGTACCTCGAAGCCGTTGTACTGCTTGGGTTGTAGCAGCCTGATTGCGCCGACGGACTTGAGGTCTTTGACCGTCTCGTCGGGCAGCTGACCGAGCCGCTCCGCCTCCCACGCTCGCTCGCGCAGCTGGTCAGCGATCGCCATCACTTTGTCGAGAACCCGTTCGGCCATGAAGCCATCATGGCGTGCGGTCTCGATCAGTGGAACGGAATCGCGGCCGTCAGCCGCGTCGGAGCAGAAAGCTCAGCACGGTGTCTTCGAACGCGCCCTTGGCCTCGATCATCGCCCAGTGCCCGCAATTGGGGAACACGTGCAGCTCGGCGTTGGGAATGGTGCGCATCGGGATCAACGCCATGTCCAGCGGGCTCACCCTGTCATCGCGTCCCCAGGGTCAGAAGCGTCGGCGCCGCTATCTTGTGCATCATCGCCCACGGCATCGGCGCGTCCGACGCACGCATGGTCGCCATCATCTGGCCGAACGCCGCCTTGCCGTACATGCGACGGGCGCTCTCCAGCGTCGGCGGATCGGTCGCCAACGCCCAGCGTTCCTCGATCAATTCATCGGTGACCAGCGCCGGGTCGTAGACCATCGAATGCAGCCAGTCGATCAGCCGCTGACGAGTCGGGTTCTCGGTGAACTCCTGCAGGAGCCGGATGCCTTCGCTCGGGCCCGGCGTGAAGATGATGGTACCGATTCCGCCGATGGTGACGAGGCGTCGAACCTTGGCCGGCTGACGGATCGCGTAGTTGATGCCTACACCGCCACCCATTGAATTGCCGATGATGTCAACAGAGTCGAGGCCCATCGACTCGACAAAGGTGCCCACGGCACCGTATGCGGTCACCGTGGGATGACCGCCGAAGTCGTCGCTCACACCGAAACCGGGGAATTCCAATATGAGGCAATGGAAATGCTCGGCGAAGGCGCCGAGGATGCCGCGGAAGTTCCGCCAGCCCGTGACTCCGGGGCCGGAGCCATGCAGGAACAACAGGGGTGAGCCCTTGCCAGCCTCGTGATAGCGGAGAACGCCGGCGTCGGTGGACATCTCGCGAAGCGTGCCATCGTAGGTCAGTTCCTGTGCCATCACCGCATCGTGGCACACGGGCTGGACGACGAAGGGGCGCCCCTTGTGAGGGCGCCCCTTGCGCTTTCGGCGGTCTTACTTGACGTCGACGTAGACCGTCTTGTCGGTGACAGTGGTTCCAAAGCTGTCACCCGGTGTGCCCGAGTCGGTCCGGCTGTAGGTCTGACCGGGCCGTACCGCGACCACGGTGGCCTGATCCAAGGGGGTCGAGCCGATGTGGTTCACGATGACGTTGTAGCCGTCAGCCTGCAGTTGGCTGATGGTGTTCTGGGCGTTGCCAGGACCAGTCGGGGCGGCGCTGACGGGTGCCGCCAAGCCAACCACCGCGGCGGTCAGCCCGCCGGCAAGTATGGTTGCGAATCCGAACTTCTTCATTTGTCGGTGCCCTCTTCTTTTCGTCTTCTTCTGGTTTCGAGCCGTGGCATACTGTCGCGGTTCGGTTCGCTGCAGCTGTCTTGTTTAACCGCCAAGATCGCCGGTTTCATTCCATTGGCAGTATTTGATCGGCTGTTGGCAGGATTAAATCTGTTGACAGCCGCCTCATCTCGGCGCGACGGCATCATCGATCGCTGGCATGATCGTCCGATGGTGCTCTCCGTCATAGATTCGCCGACCGTGCATCGGTTGCCGGCCACACCCTCGACCGTGCACTGGGGCTACTTCGACCCTCGACTGGAGCCGGCGCTCACCGTCTCCTCTGGGGATTTGGTCGTGATCGAGACGCTGACCCACCACGCAGGAGATGCGCCCGACTTGTTGATGGATGCGGGGATCATCGACGTCTTCGACCGGGTCGACGATCGCGGCCCGGGCCCGCACTTGCTCACCGGGCCGATCGCGGTGGAGGGCGCCCGCCCCGGAGATGTGCTGCAGGTCGACATTCTCGAGGCCACGCCGCGGCTGCCGTACGGCTCCAACCTGGCCGCGCGTTGGGGCTATCTGTACGGCGAGATACCCGTCGAGCGCGTAACCATCTACGAGCTCGACGCCGGAGCCAGCCTTGGCCGTGCCCTGTTCGGCTATGACTGGACGGCGACCCCGCTGGCCGATCAACCCGGGACGATCGTCGGCCCCGACCTGGGCGCCCGTGAACCAGCGCTGCCCGGCGTGGTCGTTCCGCTGCGCCCGCACTTCGGCACCATGGGCGTGGCACCGGCTGAACCTGAGCGGGTCTCGTCGGTGCCCCCTGGTGATCACGGCGGCAACGTCGACAACTGGCGCATCGGCGCCGGCGGAACGATGTATTACCCGGTTCAGGTGCCCGGTGCGCTGCTGTCGGTCGGCGATCCGCACGTCTCCCAGGGCGACGGTGAAATCAGCGGCACGGCGCTCGAGTCGTCGCTGAACGGCTTGCTGCGCTTGACGATCCGCCGCGATCTGCCGTTCACCGTGCCGGTCCTGGAGACCGCCACCGAGCTGCTGGTACACGGATTCGGCGACACACTCGACGACGCGATGAGAGCTGCCGCCCTCCGCACGCATGCCATCCTGCAGAGCCAGTTCGGCCTTTCCCGGGCCGACGCCTACTCGTTCATGTCCGTCGCCGCCGACTTCACCGTCACGCAGGTCGTCGATCGGCGTCAAGGTGTGCACGGCCGCATCGACAAGCGCTGCTTCCCACATTGGACTGGTATATCGGCTTGAGCGGCAACGGCATTCGTGCATTCACCTTCACTCCGGCCGACGGTGTCCCGCCGGCTGTTGCGCCGTTCGCCCATGCCACCGCCGCCGGACCCACGCTGTACGTGACCGGCCAGATGCCGACCGACGTCACCGGCGCCGTGGTCGGCGACGACATCGCGACGCAAACCGACCAGGTGATGCGGAACCTGCTGCGGGTCACCGAGTTGTGCGGCGGGGTGCTGCCCGATGTCGTCTCGGTCCGCGCATACCTGACCGACTGGGCCGACTACGACCCGTTCAACACCGCCTACGCAGCCTGGTTTCCCGATCGGCTGCCGTCACGCACGTGTGTCGGCGTCACGGGTCTCGCGGTCGGCGCCTGTGTCGAAATCGACTGGGTGTGCTGGCGAAGCGACGGCTGGAGGACCACAATCAGATCATGAGGCCCACGGGGCCGAACGGCTGTCGTGGGTTGGTCCGCCGAGGAGGACACCATGAGCATCCTCTACTCACTCGCCGTGGCCGGAACCGCCGCTCTCGGCGTTCTCTGGCTGGCACTGCAGAACATCCGCGTGATCAAGCAGTTCGAACGGGGCGTCGTCTACCGCTTCGGGCGCGTGCAGAGTCGCGTCCGGCCGCCGGGACTGACGATGTTGATCCCGATCGCCGACCGCCTGCAAAAGGTGAACATGCAGATCATCACCTTGCCGGTGCCCGGCCAGGACGGCATCACCTGCGACAACGTGACGGTGCGGGTGGACGCCGTCATCTACTTCAAGGTGGAGGACCCGGTCCGAGCCGCGGTTGACGTGCAGGACTATATGTCCGCGATCGCCCAGGTCGCGCAGACGTCCCTGCGCTCGATCATCGGCAAGAGCAACCTCGACGACCTGCTGTCCAACCGTGAGCGGCTCAACCAGGGCCTGGAGCTGCTGATTGACAGCCCCGCACTGGGTTGGGGCATCCACATCGACCGCGTCGAGATCAAGGACGTCGTGTTGCCCGACTCGATGAAACGGTCGATCGCCCGGCAGGCCGAAGCCGAGCGGGAGCGGCGGGCCCGCGTCATCACGGCCGACGGCGAACTGCAGGCGTCCGAGAAGCTCGCCCAGGCCGCCCAGGTCATGTCCGTCGATCCCGCGGCGCTTCAGCTGCGGTTACTGCAGACCGTCGTCGAGGTTGCGGCGGAGAAGAACTCGACGCTTATCCTGCCCTTCCCTGTAGAGCTGCTGCGGTTCCTCGAACGCTCGACACCCGAACGGGAGGACGAGGCCACCGCCTCCGCCAACGGGGACATGCCGCAGCTAGCGGCGCCCAAGGTGCCCGACGACGCCCGCGGTATCTCGCTCGAGGAGCCGCTGAAGGGACGTTCCGGCCAGAACGCCTAGAGTCGGCAAATGTTTGGGGCATGATCACGCCATGTCCCTGCATGCGGATGCGGTCAGTCGCTGGGTCGACGGCTACCTCGGCGCCTTCGCGGCGTGCGCTAGGGGCGAAGGCGACATGGCCTCGTTGCTCGCCCATTTCGGTGTGCCGATGATCCTCACGAGTGAGGAGGGGCTCGTCACGCTCATGACCGATGACGAAGCCGCGGCGGTGATTCAAAGCCAGGTCGATGGACTACGGGCGCTCGGCTTCGACCACAGCGACGTGCTGCATTCGGAAGTGACGGTTTTCAATTCCGCGTCGGCGATTTATAGGTGCACGTTGTCCCGTCGCAATGTCGATGGTCACGAAATCGATTGTCCGACGATTAGTTATCTCATTACGGATGACGTTGCCGGTCCGCGGATCGTGTTTTTGGGTGTACACGGTCAATGACCTAGAGCGGGGCCCGTTCATTAGGTGCGGCTGCATCGAGCGCCGCGGGCGTCGTCAGCTCCAGGTCGATGATCATGGACTCCAGTGCCGCGCCCCAACTTTCGTAGTAGGCCCGCTGTGGGTCCTTGGCGATCTCGTCCATCAGGCGACGGCGAAACGCGTCCCACGGCAATCCGAGCTTGTCGACAAGGGCGACGGCGATCACCAAAGCGCGTGCTTCCCAAGGTGATTCGAAGACCAGTTCGCCGTTGTCGCGGGGGAGCGACTCGTCGTCGAGGCCGCTCATAGCCGGGCCACACCGATCATCGAGTCGCGAGTGACGATTCCCGCCAGCTGCTCCTCGGACAAGTCCGCCGTGCGGTCCGGGCGCATCGGCAACACGAGATAACGCGCCTCCGCGCTGGAGTCCCACACGCGGATCTCGACGTCGTCTGGGATGACGGTGCCCATCTCGGCCAGCAGCTTGCGGGGTTCGCGCACGGCGCGCGAACGGTATGCCGGCGCCTTGTACCACTTCGGCGGCAACCCCAGAATCGGCCATGGGTAGCACGAGCACAGCGTGCACACCACCAAGTTGTGGACCTGTGGGGTGTTCTCGAGGGCGACTATGTACGCGCCTTCGGGGCCTTGGAAGCCGAATTCGGCGATCGCGGCGGTGCCGTCCGACAGGAGTCGCTGCTTGTACGCCGGATCGATCCATGCCCGCGCGACCACCTTGGCGCCGTTCATCGGGCCGAGGTTGTCTTCGAAGTGCTGGACGATCTGGTCGAGGGCGTCGGTGTCGAGGATGCCCTTTTCGACGAGCACCGACTCGATAGCGGCGACCCGGGCTTCGACCGGCGCCAAGTCGGCTGGGTGATGGTGGTCAGCGGTCATTGCGGGTCCTCGAGGTAGCGCTCGAACAGGTCGACGTGCATGACTTCGCCGTCGGCTCCGGCTTCGCCCCACAATTGGCGCGAGGTGAAGCGAACGGAATAGAGAGGGTCAGCGACGGCTGGGCCGCCGTGGGCTTCGATGTCGTCGATATTGTGCGCGCCGTCGACCCGCACGACGGTGCCGCGCTTGCCCTGCACATAGCGCGGGGCGCGGGTGTGCCCCGGTGGATGACGTTCGCGGACGCGAACTTCGTCGCCGACCGAATAGCGCGGCTCGGTGTGTGGGGTGAGGTCGTCGGGCAGTACACCGCGATCGGCCTGAGACAGCGGAAAGCGCCCGCAGGCACGGCGCTCGAGTTCGTCCGTCGTGGTGAATCCCGATTCGACTGCCATCGTCGCGGCACCGGTCAGCCAGTGTTCGTAGTACGACGACGATAGGTAGTGCTCGGGCGCCATGCGTTCGATCGAGTGCCGGAACCGTCCGCCCGGGATGCCCTGCGTGGCGATCAGACCCATCATCAGCCGGAAGGCGCGCCGCTCCCAATCCTGCTCGAAGTATGGCTCGGCGTCCGTGTGCTCGACCGGGCCGAAGCCGTCGAGGCCGCCGAGGTCGTGCACGCCGTCCACGCCTGGAATCCTACGGCGATCGAATCCTTGAGCTTCGAACTTTTCGACCATCCGGATCGTGTGTATTGAATGCGCGCGCATATCCGTTCGTCTGTCATTGCAGGCGTCGCGATGTTGGGAATCGCCGCACTCGCTGTTGCTCCACTCGCGCCGCCGTCTGAGCCCCACCCGCCGCCGACCGTTTCCCGCGAGGTGCAGTTGACGGCCGCACCAGAACTCGGTGCGATCCCGCTCGCGTTCATTCGAAATCAGTTTCAGTACTGCAGCCTGATTTGCCCATTCGCAGTTCAGGGCGCGATCACCGTGCCGATCGCGGCGGCGCAGACTCCGGCGACGTTCGTGGGCTCGCTCGCGTCGACGGGCAACCTGTTCAAAGCGATCGGCGCGGCCGCGGCGTCGGTGACCGGCCCGGCAAACGCCGCCGTGACACCGCTGATCAACAACGACGTGTTTCTGGTCGTGCCGAAGGCGTTTCACGCGCTCGACGTCGCCATCGTCGAGGCATTCAACGTCGGCGCCGCGGTATTCACGCCGGATGAGTTCGTGCAGGCCGTCCAGAATGGTCGCACGAACATTCTCAACGCGCTCAATCAGCCGGTGGGACCGCCCACGACCCCGACGGGCGCCCGAAACATACTGCAGGTCATTTCTGTCGAAGCGGTCAATGTGACGACGGCTGTGGCCTTCCAGGCCGGCGAACTGCTGCTGGCGGGCATCGTGCAGGTCGCGGACGCCGCAGCCCAAGAACTGGCGCGGTCGGGCGATCCTGTGGCGGCGCTGGCGGCCGGGGCCGCACAGGCCGGTCAGGTCATCGCCACGGCGAGCGCACCCGTCATCTCGGCGGTAAACACTGCGGTGACCAACATCTCCGAGTCCTTGGCCGATCCGTTCCCGTCGACGCCGAAGACGACGGCGCCCAAGGCGCCTAAGGCCGAGGTGCCTAAGGTCGAGGTGTCTAAGGTCGAGGTGCCTAAGGTCGAGGTGCCTAAGGTCGAGGTGCCCAAGGTCGAGGCCGCCGCGCCAACGGCTCGTCCGAGCCGCACTGAGGTGAAATCAGATGACGACCCTGCAGAGGCGACGAGTGTGGGATTGAAGCACGCGCTTGGCCAAAAGCCGCGTCATAACCCCACACTCGGCGATGGACAGGATCAATCGTCGGCGGCTTCCCCCACAGCCTCCGTCGCATCGACCGACGGCTCATCCAACGACAGCGCAACGCCGAGCGCCAAGAAGAACACGATGAACAGCGGTCCGCCGAGGTAGATGTTCATTGCGCCGCCGGGCGAGATGAAGCTGCCCGGAGGGCCGATGATCGTGATCGTCTCGATCAGCTGCTCGACGGCGAATACTGCGGCCAGGATCCCAAGCCACCGTGGGAATCGATCTTCGTTGGCCGCCAACAAGATTGGTACGGCTACCATGATGTCGGCAAGGGTCAGGATCGGGCCCCACATCGTGGCGATGTCGGTGATGGTGCGTGCAGTCGCCGATCCCAGCTGATCGGGATGTAGCGCGAGGCCGGCGTTGAACCACATTGCGATGCTGACCTCGACGAGCACGACGGCCGAGCCGATGGTGAACACATACCCCGACGGGCCCGTCAGTCGATCACGGGCGTATCCGAGCACCACGACCAGGGCCAGAGACCCAAACGCGACCAACAGTGCCTGCATCCGCATCGCACTCGAATGCTCGTTGACATGCGCGACGATGTCGTAGCCGGGCTTGTCGATGCCGGGAAGCATCGGAACTGCAAGTAGTGCAGCGGCGTAGAGCACCGCAAAGGCGATGCCGGCGATCATCGGAATGCGACGATCCACAACCAATCATCGTAGACAACGGGGTTGTCCACAGTTCTCATTTGATCCACAGGGCGCGTCGATGTCCTCGCCGCACGGGTCGGTCAGGTCTGTCCTCGCACCTACTTTGGGCGCATGCGAACCGAACCACCCGCCGAGCGGCTGCAGCGTCGTCTCGGCGGCGAAAGTGAGTCTGCCGCCGACGGTGACGGCGACGAGCAGCCCGATACTTCGTTGTCGCGATGGCTGCCGGACCCCAAATCGGGTGGCACGACAAGCTGGGTCGCTGCGATCCGGGCCGATCCGGGTCGAGCCGGTGTCATCGCGCTGGCGGTTGTTGGCATCATTGCTGTGCTGGTGACGGTGTTCACGCTGATGCGCGACAAGCCGCCGCCCGTCACGTCGGCGAAACTGCCACCGGTGCAGATGGTTTCGTCGGCCAGCCAGACGCCGGGCTCCGCGCCGCCCAAGCCGGATGCGCCCGTCGTGGTCAGCGTGGTCGGCCTGGTGCACAAGCCCGGACTGGTGACGCTGGAGCCAGGTGCGCGGATCGCCGATGCGCTCAACGCTGCGGGTGGTGCGCTCGACGGCGCCGATATGGTTGGCCTGAACATGGCCCGGCGCGTCAACGACGGCGAGCAGATCATCGTCGGCATCGCGGCAGCGCCAGGCCAGCCGGCTGCGATGGGCAGCTCCAGCAGCTCGGAGACGAGTGCGGCCAGTCCCCCCGCGACGCAGGCGACCGCCGGAAAATCGCCTACAGCAGGCGGTTTGGTGGATCTGAACACCGCGACGGTGGAAGAACTCGACACGCTACCGGGAATCGGGCCAGTGACCGCCGCGGCAATCGTCGCCTGGCGCGACGCCAACGGGCGCTTCACCAGCGTCGATCAGCTCGGAGATGTCGACGGCATCGGCCCTGCGCGGTTAGAGAAGCTGCGCGCTCTGGTTCATGCATGACCTCGGTGAACGTCGGCACCGCCCGGCTCGACCTGCGACTGGTCCCCGCGGCGCTGACGAGCTGGGCAGTGACAGCGGCTGGAATCCTCTGGCACGTAGCCGGTTCTGTTGCGGCCCTCGCCGTGGCGATCGTTGCCACGGCCGTGCTGGGGTGGTGGGGTAATGCCAGGCAGGAGTCTGGGATTGATCTCAGGGCGCTTGCAACGGGTGTCATCGCTGTCAGCGTGGTGGGCACTGGTTTCGCCGTTGCGGTCGGACTCCGTGTCGCCGAGGTGCGCGATCATCCGATTGCCGACCGCAACGGCACGATCGCCGCCGTCGTGGTCACGCCGAGCGAAAGCCCTCGCTCACTCGGTGGTGGCAGGGCGATGTTTCGTGGCTCGCTGCGGGGCCTCGACGGGCATGAAATGTCGGGCCGTGTAGTTGTTTTCACGCGGGCAGGCGACTTCGCGGACGTCACCGCCGGACGGCCGGCGAGCTTTCGCGCGCGTATCAGCCGACCAACGCGACGCGATCTCACCGTGGCGGTGTTGTCGGCGACCGGCGAGCCGAAACTGGGGGAGGCATCGCCGATCGACCGGGTGGCGCACCACATCCGACGCGGCTTCGCCGAGGCCGCACGTTCCGCACTGCCCGCAGACCAGGCCGCGACGCTTCCCGCGTTGGTGCTCGGCGACACCTCGACCGTCACGCCGCAGACAACCGCGGAGTTCCGCGCATCGGGTCTGACGCACCTCACCGCGGTGTCGGGTGCCAACGTCACGATCGTCTGCGGGGCCGTCTTGTTGACGGCCGCGCTGGTCGGACCGCGGGTGGCCATCGTGTTCGCCGCCTTCGCGCTGGTGGCCTTCGTCATCGTGGTGCAGCCTTCGGCCAGCGTGTTGCGCGCGGCCGTGATGGGTGCCATCACGCTGGCGGCCGTGGTGTCGCATCGCCGCCGCCAGGCGCTGCCGGTGTTGTCGGCCAGCGTGATCGTGCTGATGATCGCGGCGCCCGAACTAGCCGTGGACGTCGGCTTCGCGCTGTCGGTATCGGCGACTGCGGCCCTTGTCGTCATCGCACCGGTCTGGTCGCGGCGCCTTGTCGCTCATGGCTGGCCGAAAGCGCTGGCCGACGCCGTCAGTGTGGCCGTCGCTGCACAGCTCGTAACGGCACCACTTGTGGCCGGGATGTCGGGCACCTTCAGCGTGGTCTCGGTGGCGGCCAACCTCGCGGTCGCCGCGGTGATCGCGCCGATCACGGTGGTCGGCACTGCGGCGGCGGCGCTTTGTCCGCTCTGGCCCTCGGCCGCGCAGCTGTTGATCCGGTTCACGGGTCCGGAGTTGTGGTGGCTGCTGCGGGTGGCGCGCTGGGCTGCAGGTGTCCCGGGCGCCTCCGTGTCGGTTCCCTCGGGGCTGGTCGGAGTGGCGCTCGTTGCCGCCGCAGGCGTGGCCGCAGTCGTGTCGTGGCAATGGCGGTGGGTCCGCGTCGGGACGGCCGGCGTCGTGGTGTGTCTGCTGGCGTGGACGGTGTCCGGGCTGTCGGGCGGGCATGACACGATCGGGGTGTGAGCCAAGAAGCCGCCGGTCTGCACCTGGTGCTGGGAGACGAAGAACTACTCGTGGAGCGCGCGATCGCCGCCGTACTTCGGCAGGCGCGCAAGCAGGCCGGTACCGACGACGTGCCGGTCAACCGGTTGCGCGCCGGTGAGGTGAGCACCAGCGAGCTGGCCGAGCTGCTGAGCCCGTCGCTGTTCGCCGACGAACGCGTCGTGGTGCTCGAAGCTGCGGCCGAAGCAGGTAAGGATGCCGTGGCCCTGATCGCGACCGCTGCGGCGGACCTGCCGCCGGGCACCGTGCTGATCGTCGTGCACTCCGGCGGCGGGCGCGCCAAAGCGCTGGCCGATCAATTGAAAGCCCTTGGCGCCCAGGTGCATCCGTGTGCTCGCATCACCAAGGCTTCCGAGCGTGCCGACTTCGTGCGGCGCGAATTCCGTGCGCTGAAGATCAAGGCCGGCGACGAGACTGTCACGGCCGTGCTCGACGCGATCGGCTCCGATATCCGCGAACTCGCGGCCGCCTGCTCGCAGTTGGTCGCCGATACCGGGGGAGACGTCACCCCGGCCGCGGTGCGCCGCTACCACTGCGGCAAGGCCGAGGTGAAGGGCTTCGATATCGCCGACAAGGCTGTCACGGGCGACGTCGCCGGCGCGGCGGAGGCGCTGCGCTGGGCGATGATGAGCGGTGAGCCACAGGTGGTGCTCGCCGACGCCCTGGCCGAAGCCATCCACACCATCGCCCGGGTTGGGCCATTGTCAGGGGATCCGTACCGACTCGCCGCCGAACTCGGCATGCCGCCATGGCGGGTGCAAAAGGCTCAGAAACAGGCGCGACGCTGGTCGCGGGCGTCGGTGGCCGATGCGATGCGGGTGGTTGCCGCCTTGAATGCCGATGTCAAAGGAGCGGCGGCCGACGCGGACTACGCGTTGGAGGCGGCGGTGCGAAAGGTTGCCGAGCTGGCAGCCGACTGATCAGAGCTTGTTGAGGGCGGCCGCCAGGCCCGATTTGCGGTTGGCCGCCTGATTCTTGTGGATCACGCCCTTGCTGACGGCCTTGTCCAGCTTGCGGCTGGTCGACGACAGCAATTCGGCGGCTTTGTCCTTGTCACCGGCCTCGATGGCCTCCCGGAACCCGCGGACCGCCGTGTGAAGCGACGACTTCACCGACTTGTTGCGCAGTCTGCGGCGCTCGTTGGTGCGATTGCGCTTCTCCTGCGACTTGATGTTGGCCACGCGTGTTATTCCTTCGCAAATCTCGACTGGGTTGGGTAAGTCTGTGTGGCGCCCGGCGGCGGGCAGCGACTGTTCAGGCTACCAGCGCGTCCCTGAATCTCCCAAAGCGAGCGCCACTGGCCTGCCGAAACGGCTCAGGTGGTGCAGCATTGCAGGGTGAGCCTTCGCACCCTGCCGACCGAAACCGCACGCACGTCGCGCACCAACTCGCGTACGCGTAAACGGTACGAGGACATCTTCGACGGCTACAACAATCTGGGCACCTATTCACAGGCCTTCGACGAGATGTTCGACGGCCAGGGCAACGTGCGCGGGCCGTACAAGGGCATCTTCGCCGAGCTTGCCCCGTCGAACGCGTCTGAGCTGCAGTCCCGCGCTGACGCGCTCGGCCGGGCGTTCATCGATCAGGGCATCACCTTCTCGCTGTCCGGCCAGGAACGCCCGTTTCCGCTGGATCTCGTCCCGCGGGTGATCTCCGCCGCCGAATGGACGCGCCTCGAGCGCGGCATCACCCAGCGGGTCAAGGCCCTGGAGATGTATCTGCACGACATCTACGGCGAGCAGGAGATCCTGCGCGACGGCGTCATCCCGCGCCGGCTCGTCACGTCGTGCGAGCACTTCCACCGCGAGGCTGCAGGCATCGTCCCGCCCAACGGCGTCCGCATCCACGTCGCCGGCATCGACTTGGTTCGCGACGCAAAGGGCGACTTCCGGGTGCTCGAGGACAATCTGCGCTCACCCTCTGGCGTGTCCTACGTGATGGAGAACCGTCGCACGATGGCGCGGGTGTTTCCGAACCTGTTCGCCACCCATCGCGTGCGCGCGGTCGGCGACTACTCCTCGCATCTACTCCGGGCGCTGCGCAACGCGGCGGCAAACAACGTTGCCGACCCGACCGTCGTGGTCCTGACGCCGGGGGTTTACAACTCCGCTTACTTCGAGCATTCGCTGCTGGCCCGCCAGATGGGCGTGGAGCTCGTCGAGGGCCGCGACCTGTTCTGCCGTGACAACGCCGTCTATATGCGCACCACCGAAGGCGAACGCCAAGTCGACGTCATCTACCGCCGCATCGACGACGCCTTCCTCGATCCCATGCAGTTCCGGCCGGACTCGGTGCTCGGCGTGGCCGGGCTACTCAACGCCGCCCGCGCAGGAAACGTGGTCATCTCCAGCGCAGTGGGCAACGGCGTCGGCGACGACAAGCTCGTCTACACCTACGTGCCGACCATCATCGAGTACTACCTCGGCGAGAAGCCGCAGCTGGCCAACGTCGACACCTACCGCTGCTGGCTCGACGACGAACGCGAAGAAGTCCTCGACCGCGTCGAAGAGCTCGTCATCAAGCCGGTCGAGGGCTCCGGCGGCTACGGCATCGTGTTCGGTCCGGACGCGTCGGCGAAGGAGCTGGCCGCGATCAGCAAGAAGATCCGCAACGACCCGCGCGGGTGGATCGCCCAGCCAGTGGTGCAGCTGTCCACGGTGCCGACGCAGATCGACGACAACCTCGCGCCCCGCCATGTCGACCTGCGCCCGTTCGCGGTCAACGATGGCGACGACGTGTGGGTGTTGCCGGGAGGGCTGACCCGCGTGGCGTTGCCCGAGGGCTCGCTGGTGGTCAACTCCAGCCAGGGCGGCGGTTCGAAGGACACCTGGGTGCTGGCGTCGCGCGCCTCGGTGGCCGACCGTGAGCTCGGCGCCGCCGAGGTGGTGCGGTCGCTGCCCAAAGCGCCTAAGGCGCCGAAGACCGAGTCCGACGGGTCCTCGCAGCAACAGCAACAACAGCAATCGCAGGTGCTGCCGCCGATGAACGGCAACCAGCAGCAACAACAACAGCAGTAGGCGGTGATGGTCTGATGTTGGCACGCAATGCAGAATCGCTCTACTGGATCGGTCGGTACGTCGAGCGTGCCGACGACACCGCCCGCATCCTCGACGTGACGGTGCACCAGCTGCTCGAGGATTCCAGCGTCGACCCGGACCAGGCGTCGCGGACACTGCTGAAGGTGCTGGGCATCCAAGCGCCCACGCAGCAGTTGGACGTCTGGTCGTTGACCGACATCGTGGCGTTCAGCCGTGACCTGGACGGCGGCTTCTCGATCGTCGATGCGATCTCATCCGCACGCGAAAACGCCCGCGGCGCACGGGAAGTGACCTCGACCGAGATCTGGGAGTGCCTCAACACCACGTACAACGCGCTGGCCGAACGTGAACGTGCCGCCAAACGGCTTGGCCCACACGAGTTTCTGTCGTACGTCGAGGGTCGGGCCGCGATGTTCGCCGGGCTGGCCGACTCGACGCTGAGCCGCGACGACGGATACCGGTTCATGGTGCTGGGTCGCGCGATCGAGCGGGTCGACATGACGGTGCGCTTGCTGCTGTCCCGCGTCGGCGACAGCGCATCGTCACCGGCGTGGGTGACTCTGCTGCGATCCGCGGGCGCGCACGACACCTATCTGCGCACCTATCGTGGCGTGCTGGACGCCGGCAGGGTTGTCGAATTCATGTTGCTGGATCGGCTTTTCCCGCGCTCGATCTTCTACTCGCTGCGCCTGGCCGAGCACAGCCTCGACGAGCTGATGAACCGGCCGCACAGCCGGCTCGGCGCTACGGCGGAGGCGCAGCGGCTGCTGGGCCGTGCCCGCAGCGAACTGGAGTTCCTGCGGCCCGGCGTGCTGCTTGAATCGCTCGAGAAACGGCTGGCCGGACTTCAGCAGACTTGCCATGACGTCGGAGAAGCATTGGCGCTACAGTACTTTCACTCTGCACCGTGGGTGGCATGGCACGACGCCGGACGCAATGGTTCGCTCGTCATCGAGGAAGGTGAGGTCTGATGTGGCGGCTGCGGGTGGTGCACTCGACCGGATACGCGTACAAGTCGCCGGTGACTGCGTCATTCAACGAGGCTCGACTCACGCCGCGGTCGGACAGCCGGCAGAACGTCATTCTCAACCGCGTCGAAACCGTACCTGCCACAAGGTCGTATCGCTATGTCGACTACTGGGGCACCGCGGTGACCGCCTTCGACTTGCACGCTCCGCACACCGAGCTGGAGGTCACCTCATCGTCGGTTGTCGAGACCGACAGGGGCGAAATGCCCACGGACAAGGTCAGCTGGGACGACCTGCGTTCTGAAGCGGTCATCGACCGGTTCGACGAGATGATCAGTCCGACGCACTACACCCCGCAGAGCAAGCGAATCCGTCGGGTGGGGGAGCGCATCGCCAAGTACCACGACCCGCAGGAGGCCGTCACGGCGGCCGCGAATTGGGTGCACAGTGAACTGGAATACGTGGCTGGCACGACCGGCGTCCACTCGTCCGGCCTTGATGCGCACCGCGAAGGCAAGGGCGTCTGTCAGGATTTCGCCCACTTGACCCTTATCCTGTTGCGCAGCATGGGAATTCCGGCGCGATACGTATCGGGCTATCTGCATCCCAAGGGCAAGGCGAAAGTCGGCGACACCATCGACGGCCAGAGCCATGCGTGGGTGCAGGCGTGGACCGGTGGCTGGTGGAACTACGACCCCACCAACGATGCCGAGATCAACGAGCAGTACGTCAGCGTCGGCGTCGGTCGCGACTATTCGGACGTCAGCCCGTTGAAGGGCATTTATTCGGGCGAAGGGTCGACAGATCTGGATGTCGTCGTGGAGATCACACGGCTGGCTTAACTCCTACCCGCCGAACGTTCCTTACCGCTCGACATTCCGGCGATTCTTCGTGCGGTAAGGAACGTTCGCCGCATGGAACGGGTGCGGCGCTAAACCCGTCTTATCACCATGCTTCCATTTATCGGCAGCGAAGCGTTGGCGGCGGGTGTCGTCAATCGCTATCAGCTTGCAACCCGCTATGTCGCCGTCTATCGCAATGTGTACGTGCCCAAAGGGCAGGCACTAACCGCAGTTGACAGGGCAGTCGCCGCGTGGCTGTGGTCAGAACGGCGGGCCACCGCGGCGGGGCTGTCCGCCGCTGCCCTGCATGGAACGCTATGGCTTGACAGGAAATTACCCGCGGAGCTCAACCAACCGCATCGCCACAAGACGAATGGCATCTTGTTGCACAGCGACAAGCTGGCCGATGACGAAGTGTGCATTACCAACGGCGTCCCGGCGACCACGCCTGCTCGCACTGCGTACGACCTTGGCCGACGGCGCGGGCTGACCACCGCGGTCATCCGGCTGGATGCGTTGATGCAAGCGACCAATCTCAAGTCGCCAGATGTCGAGGCGCTTGCCGAACGCCATCGCGGCGCGCGCGGCATCGTGCAGTTGCGCGAAGCTATCGAACTGTCCGACGATGGAGCGGAGTCTCCGCAAGAGACCCGCACCCGGCTTATCCTGACGAGCGCAGGTCTACGGCCACAGCGGACACAGATCGAAGTATTCGACAGATTCGGCGAATTCGTGCGTCGCATCGACATGGGCTGGGATGACTGGATGGTCGGCGTCGAGTACGACGGCGCCCAACACTGGACTGATCCCGCGATACGAAGGCAAGACATCGATACGCACGCCACGCTAGAGGCACTGGGATGGCGGATCATCCGCGTCAGCGCAGATATGGTCCGGTACCGGCCGAACATTATCGTCGCGCGTACCCGAGCCGCGCTGCGGGCTGCCGGCGCCCCTGTGTAGCCGACGAACGTTCCCTACCGCTCGACATCTTGGCGAAATGTCGAGCGGTAACGAACGTTCGTCGCAACGGTTACGGCTTAACGCGGCCCAGAGAGCGGTAACCCGGGTGGACGTGCGGTGTGAGTCCTTGGTGCTCGGCCACTATGGCCAGCAGTTCGCGCAGATTTTCGCGCTGCTCACCATCCAGGCCCGCGGTGAGCAGCCGATCATGCTGACGCCCCAGGTCGCCGATCTTGCTCATCAACTTCTTGCCCGACGAGGTCAGGTACAGCGCGTGCAGCCGGCGGTCGTCGGGGTTGCGGCGACGTTCGACGTAGCCGCGGCCCTCGAGTTCGTCGACGTAAGCGACGACGCGGCTGGGCAGCAGGCCAAGCTGCCCGCTGAGCGCCTGCTGGCTGCGGCCGGGCTCGGCCGCGATCGCGCGCAGGATGCCGGCGTGCGGCGGGGTCAGGTCGATCGATGCGATCAGGTCGGTGAACACCGAGGCGGAATGGTGGCCGAGTTGAGACAACAAGAACGCCACGCCGTCACCGTCCCTAGAGCCTGCTGACATGCGCTGATCGTAACATCAGTGAACGATTCTGAGATGAAACCGTCGAAACTTCTTGTCAGCGAGCGCGTACAGGAATATCGTTCACAATATGAACGATTCACCGACAGACTCGACCAGTCGACGCCCACAGGGCGGGCCCCCGCTGGCGCTGCTTGCGGCCATCTCGTTGGTACTGCTGCTCGCCGGTCTCGCAATCGGAGTCACGCTCGCCGGCGTCATGCCTCTTCCGTACGGCTCGGCAACGGCAATCCAGGATTACGTCGCAGGCCACCACGGCGCGGCGCAGGCGATTGGAGTCGCGACGTTCGCGTCGTCGATACCGCTGGCGATCTACGCCGCGACGGCGAGCGCGCGCCTGCGTCAGCTCGGCATCACGGCACCAGGGGCGACGATCGCCCTCGCCGGAGGTCTGCTGGCGTCGGCCGGGCTGGGATTGTCGGGCCTGCTGGCCTGGACGCTCTCTCGCCCTGAGGTCACTTCCGACGTGCCGCTGGTCCGTGCGCTGTACTACCTCGTCTACCTGACCGGCGGTCCCTGGCATGTGGTCACGCTCGGCTTGTTGATCGCCGGCATGGCCGTGCCCAGCCTCATCGTCGGCCTGCTACCCAGAGCTGTCGCGTGGACCGGCCTGGTGATCGCCGGCCTGGCCGAATTGACCATGCTGGCATTGATCTGGCCCGGTCTATCGCCGCTGTTGCCGGTCGCTCGGTTCAGTGGACTCGTATGGCTGATCGTCGCCGGTGTGATGCTGCCGCTGCGCCGGCACAACAGGCGGGAGGTGACGACGTGAACATGAAACTCAGTGTCAGCGTGACGAATTACTCGTGGCCCGATCGAATCGATGACCGGCTTGCGATGATGGCCCGCGTGAGCATTCCGCGCCCGCTCACGAAACCGTGGCGGCCGGTGCTGATCGGTGGAACGGGCGAACGGCGTACGCTGCGCCTTGTCGCCGAATATGCCGATGCCTGCAACCTTTTCGACATTCCCGACGGCGGCCGCGCCGTCCGGCACCAGCTCGACGTGCTGGATCGCCACTGCGCCGACGTCGGCGGACCGGCTGAGGAAATCGAGCGAACCGTCACCCGCGCTGGAACCGGATGAATCGATGCAGGGGCTTGTCGACCGCTGTCATGCGCTCGGTGAGCTCGGGGTCGAGCACGTCGTGGTGATCGCTCGTGGCCGGCCGCTCTCCGACGGAGACCTCAATTGCGTTGCGGCAGCAGCAGATCAGCTGTGCGGCTTGGCGCCCACGCCGGGGTGAACCTCGACGCGGTGCAGGTCGTCGCCGAGTTCGATCTGCTGGTCAAACGCCGATGCTGCCAGCGCGCGCCAGTCGTCCTCTTGGCCCGGCACGATCGCAGGCACGTAGTGGGTGAG
>NZ_DATENY010000139.1:0-20316 GCF_035274705.1 Mycobacterium sp.
TCAGATCCCTCGCCCGCGCGCGCCGCGATGACGCCGACCTGATCCAGCGACAGCCGGCCCTCCCGCATACCCGCCGCGCAGCGGGGAAACTCCTCCAGCCGGTGCGCCACCGTGGCGATCGTGTGCGCGTTTGCCGATGACAAACCCAGCTTCCAGGCCACCAACGCCGCCACCGACCGCGCCCCAGTAGCGCCGCACAACTCGTCACGATCCAGCTCGGCGACGATCTGCACAATGCGCCCATCAATCGCATTGCGCTGACCGGCCAACTCCCCCAACTCCTCGAACAACACCTCAACACGCTCAGCAGGACTCACCGCCGCAGGAGGCGACGCGGTCAAGGACATAAACCTCATCATCACAGACGGGTACGACAAATCTCGGCCGCCCAAATCGCGCGACGTCGCGAAAACCACACGATCTGCGGCGGGGTCGCCCCGAAAGCGGTCTTCCCACAGCCCAAAACCGAAGAGCAACAGGTCAACCGGCTACGACAACCGCGAACCGCGGACCAGGTCAGGACCCCGAGCAATAAGGAATCGACGCAAAATCGACGAAATACTCGAGCTCATCGCTTCACAAAGTGCGTCAAACCCCCGACGACCCCTAGTACTGCCGGTCGCCCTCGCTGTTGTCGAAGAACGCCCAGTGGCCGTCGTCGGCCTTGACTTCCATGCGCCAGGCCAGTGCCAGGTCGGTCTTCGAATGTACGAACGAGGCGTGCGCGTCGTCGGCGCTCCCGATGTCCTTCGTGTCCAGGCCGTTCGCGTTCCCGGTCAAGTGGGGTTGAATCAGTCCGGTTTTGGCATCGGAATTCCCTCGCTGGCCGCGAACTGTGCGTCCTCCTCCGACGCCAGCCCCATCGAGACCACCGATCGATCGAAGAACACATCGGTCAGATACGCCAGTGACACGGCCCAGCGATTGACGAACCGCGAGATCGCGTACACGTGGTATGCGCGGGCGACTGCCTTGGCGGCGTATCCGGACAACTGGATGTTCAGCGGGTTCGCGACTGCGTGGCGAGGGCCGAGGTCGACCACCAACCCCATGTTGCGGTGCTTGTACTGCTTCGGGCTGCCGTAACCGAGGCTGGCGGCGACGTTGTGCGCCAACACCTTTCCTTGCCGCGTCGCGTGCTGCTCGGTGGGTGGAGTGATCTCGCCCGGCTGCGTGACGTCGGGCACCGCGGCGGCATCGCCCGCCGCGAACACATCGGGGTGTCCCGGCACCTGCAGATCCGTCTGCACCTTCAGCCGCCCCTTCTTGGTCGGCAAACCCAGCTTCTCGATCAGCGGAGCGCCCGTCACGCCGGTCACCCATGCGACCGTGTGTGTGCGAATCAGCGAATCATCGCTCAGCACAACGTGTTCGGCACTGCCTTCAGTGTGACGCCGAGCCGGACGTCGATGCCACGCGCTTTCAGTACCCGCATCGCCGCGGCCCCGAGCTTCTCCCCCACTTCGGGCATAACCTGCTCGGCCAGATCCAGCAGCACGAACTTCACTGCGGCCGGGTCGAAGTTCATCTGTTTGGCGGCCGAATCGGCAAGCGCCCGCAGCGCGACGAAACGTGCGTCAACCACGCCGCCTGCGACGTCCGGCAACAGCGGTGTGTACAGCATGTAGTCGACCGGCGAAATGATCGAGATGTCGACCGATGCTGTGTTTTTTTGGTGTCTACGTACCTTTCGGGCCAGATGACGAGCGCACTCGAAGCCGGTGAACCCGCTGCCGACGATTACCACGGAGGTCATCGACCCCCACTTTACGTGCTACGGGCTATACAGCAGCGTGCCGAACTTCATCGCCAGCCACGGCTTTCGGCCGCCCGGACGCAGCTGACCACGCAGCAGCGGCGACCACTGCGGGATCCGGCCGAAGCCCAGCAGCAGGAACGCGACCGGGTCCGCCGTGATGACGCAGTCGGCCCTCTGACCCGCTGCGGTGACGACCGCTGTGCCGTCATCGACGGCCATCCGGTAGCTCGCGCCGCCGCGTATGCGCAATTCGAACGACACGTGCACCCCCGCGGCGCGCTTCGGCCGCAGGTACTGCGGCGCGACCGTCAACACACCCGGAATCACCAACAGCGCGTCGGCGGGCGCAACCGTCCATGGCATGCCCGCCGCGCGCGACACGTCGAGGCCGTGAACGAGCTGCTCGCCCAGCAGCAGCGCCGTCATCGTCGAGGGGCCGATCACCAGCCCGTTGGGCGTCGGGATATCGGCGCAGACGTCCGCCGACGCCGCGGCCTCCAGGTACGCGGCGGCCGCTTGCTCGAGCAAGTCGGCGAGCCGGTGCAGGTCGCGCTCGGGGATCTCTTCCAGGTGTCGGGCGTTGACCTTGGCGCTCAGCCGCGACGGCGACTCCATGGGCCGATTGGCATGGGTCATATAGCCATTCGCATGCCGTGTCAGTGCCTGCGTGTAATCACGGAGGTCACCGACGACGTGCGCAGCGGTCTCGGCAGCGGTCCAGATCAGCCCCGGCGCCGGCGCGTCGGGACGGTCGATGCGACGCCACAGGTCAGCGGTCCTGGCCACAGCGTCGCGCAGCGCGTTGAGCAGTGAGCCGTACTCGCGGCGAGTGTCCTCGGCCGGCCCACGGAGATCGACAGATGCTGATGTCATAGCAGAACTATTTCACATATTGTCACTATGTCAATAGGGTATGCTCGATCTCAACGCATAGGAGCCTCAGATGTCCGACCCGGCCGGCGAGCAGCCTGCCTCGCTGCGTGCGGAGCAGGTCGCGCAGACACGCGCGGCATTGGTCGCTGCCGGTCAACGCCTGTTCGGCGAGCACGGCTTTCGGGCCACCTCGGTCGAGGACCTGGCCCGCGAGGCTCGTGTCACGACGGGCGCCCTGTATCACCACTTCCCCACCAAGACAGCGCTTTTCGAGGCGGTGTTCGTGCAGGCTCACACCGACCTGATGAAGGCCTCGACCGAGGCGGCACAGGGCGCCTCCGACGGCGTCGACGAACTCGCCCGTGGATTCGAGGCATTCCTCGACGGCGTGCTGCAACCTGACGTGCAGCGCATCCTGATCGTCGACGGGCCGGCCGTGCTCGGGCTGGCCCGCTACACCGAGCTCGACGAGCGCTACGCCCACGCCGCGATCGTGCACGCGCTCACGTCGGCGGCGAAGGCCGGCACGATCACAGTGGAGGACCCCGAAACCGCCACCCGGCTGTTGCTCGGGGCTCTGACCCGCGGCGCGATGCTGATCGCGAACTCGCCCGATCCCGTCGAAACGCGTCACGCCGTCGCCAAGTCCATGCGGGCACTGCTGTCGAGCTTCACTCCGCCCGGCGCATGACGGATGCTGGATGCCATGACGCGTCCGCGACCGCTACGCCGATTCGACCCGTTCCGGCCGATCGACATGCTGGCCTCGCTGTGGTCTTCGGCGGCGGTCGCCCCCGTCAGCAGCGGAGCCGCGGCGGCGTACCGGACGCTGTTCATGACCGTGCGGCGGTTGGCGGTGGGCCGGCGCTTGGCCGTTCGACTCGAAGACGGCGATCTGACGCTGACGGTCACCGAGTTTGATTCCCGGCTAGACGTGCGCGGGCTGTCCGTCGGCCAGCTCAACGACGTGCGGCTCGCCGTGCGTGACATCCGTTGGGGCGATAGCGTATTCGACCACGCCACCGCGGTGCTGCACAACGTGCACATGAAGCCCACTGCCCCGCCGACGCTGGTAGCGGCCCCGGTGGAGCTGACGCTAGAGGTGCCCGCGCCTGTGCTCGACGACCTGTTCCAGTGGGCCGCGCCGCGACTTTCCGGCGAGGTGGGGCTAGACGGCATTGCCCGGCTGCGACTCGCAAGGCGGCCGATGCTGGGCAACGTCGAGGTGGACGCGCAACTCGACGGTTCCACGCTTTGGCTCAAGCCCCGCGGTCTGGTCTTCCGCGAGTCACGATGGAGACTGCCTTCGCGCACCCCGGCCTATCCTGTGCGCCTTCCCGACCTTCCGCACGGGCTGATCCTCACGAGCATCAGCTTTGCGCCCGGCGTGGTGCGCCTGTCGGGCATGCTGCCCGAATGGCGGATGGATGTCCCGCGAAAACGCTTGGAGGACATCATCAATCAGCTCAGCGTGGTGGGGGTGCCGCTCAATGTGACCAGGCTGGGCCGCCTGTTCTAGTCACCCTGGGAACTGTCAGCAAGTCCATGGCTGGATGACACCGAGCTGCCAGGCAGCGTCACTACCGTCTGAGCGCGTGTCGGGGGCCGTGATTGCTGAGACCATGAAAGGCGCTCCATGATCAACCTGATCGACTACATCCTCGACCTGTTCCGCGACGAAGGCCAAGCCCAGGCATTCGTCGCGAACCCGGACCAGGCGCTGGCCGATGCCGGGCTGTCGACGGTGACATCGGCCCAACTGCAATCGGTCGCCTCGACGGCCATCCCGAGCCTGGCGATGGGCGGCAGCGGCGACGCGGTGGCCGACCTGCAGCAGGCGGTGTCGACCCACTACGGCTTTGCACCGGACTTCGCGCCTCAGCCCGACTTCTCCCCCAGCGCGGATCTGGCCAGTAACAACAGCTTCATGAGTCCGACCACCAACATCTCCGACGACCACAGTCTGAGCTTCGGCCTCGGCGATATCACCTTGGGCGACAAGACAACTGCGCAAGGTGACGGGGCGGTGGCCGTCGGTGGCAGCACGCACGGCGATATCGTCAGCGGCGACGGTGCGGTACTGGGCAACGGCAACACCGTCAACAACGGCGATATCCACGCCGGTTCCGGTTCGTCCGTGACGGTCGGCGACGGCAACGCCACCGGCAACACCTCAGCCGGCGGCGACGTGCTCAGCTCGCATGACGGGACGGTCATCCAGACCTCAGGCCACGGCACCACGACGGTGTCCGATGGGAACACCACCAGCGTGCACGGCAGTCAGACCATCACCGACATCCACGGCTCGGGCAACACCACGGGCGTGGACAGCAGCACGCTCATGCACACGTCGACTGTCGACAACTCCGTGCACGATTCGTCGGTGCACTCGTCCTCGATCGTCGACGCCTCGGTGCACGACAGCTCCGTCCACGACAGCTCGGTGCACGACACGTCACTGCACGACAACTCAGTCCACGAAACCACGCACGCCGATACGGGTTTGGACGCCCATCTCGGGTTCTGACGCGGCGCGGACGGTCAGGCGGCCGTGATTTCCACGCCGACGCTCTTCTTGTCCAAACCGCGCACCTTCATGTACACGCCGAACAACCAGCCAAGCACGCCGTAACGCTCGTTGATCGCGCGTCGAACGTCGGCAGCCTCGGACTTGTCGAGCACCCGGGCGACGGCTTCCACGGGATCGCTCTTCGGGTTGCCCCGCGGGTCGCATACCGCCACGGTGACCCGCGGAGTGTTACGGATCCGCCTGACCTTCCACGAGTCCTGTTCGGTGATAACGAGCAGACGATCGCCGTCGGGCGCCGCCCAGATCGCGGTCGGCTTCGCCGTGCCGTCCTTCGTGAACGTGGTCAGCAGAATGTATTTGGCCTTGGCGATGTCGCCGAATGTCGGTGCCATGGTCACGCCGCCTTCAGTTCGAGCCCGACGTTGTTCTTCATACCGCCGCGCAGCTTGGAAAACAGATTGAACGTCTTGCCCAACAGCCCGTAACGCTTGCCGATCGCATCGTAGACGGCGCCGGTCTGCGATTTGTCGAGAATGCTGGCGGTCGCCTCGATGGTCTCGCTCTTGGGATTTCCGCGCATGTCGCAGGCCGCCAGGGTGATCCGTGGCGTGTTGCGGATGCGCTTGACCTTCCATGACTTCTCTTGGGTGATGACCAGCAGGCGTTCTCCGTCGGGCGCCGCCCAGATGGGCGTCGGCTTGGGGCGGCCGTCCTTGGTGAACGTGGTCAGCAGGATGTACTCGGACTTCGCGATCTCGGCAAGGGTGACAGGCACGAACCCAATCTATCTTCCCGGGTCGTCCCCCTGCGCTGCGCGCGGGAGGTACCCCCAGCGCTCCTGCCCGCCGGACCTAGCCTTCGAGTTCGCCTTCCGTCTCGAGCAACACCTGGCGCAGCCCGTCGAGAGTGGCTTGTTCAGGCTGCGCCCACATGCCGCGGCCGGCTGCCTCCAGCAGTCGCTCCGCCATCCCGTGCAGCGCCCATGGGTTGGACTCCGCCATGAACTTGCGATTCTCGTCGTCGAGCACGTATTCCGCCGACAGCCGCTCGTACATCCAGTCGGCCATCACATGAGCAGTCGCGTCGTATCCGAACAGGTAGTCGACCGTGGCGGCCATTTCGAACGCGCCCTTGTAGCCGTGCCGGCGCATTGCGTTGATCCAGCGCGGGTTGACGACGCGCGCGCGGAACACGCGTGTCGTCTCCTCCGACAGCGTGCGCGTGCGCACCGCGTCGGGCCGGGTGTTGTCGCCGATGTAGGCCGCGGGCGCCTGCCCGGTCAGCGCGCGCACCGTGGCGACCATGCCGCCGTGGTACTGGAAGTAGTCGTCGGAGTCGGCGATGTCGTGTTCGCGGGTGTCGGTGTTCTTGGCCGCCACGGCGATCCGCCGGTACTGCCGGTTCATGTCGTCGGCTGCGGGTGCGCCGTCCAGGCCGCGCCCGTACGCGAAGCCGCCCCATGCGGTGTACACCTGCGCGAGGTCGGCGTCGTCGCGCCAGTTTCGGCTGTCGATGAGTTGCAGCAGACCCGCGCCATAGGTGCCCGGCTTGGAGCCGAAAATCCTTGTCGTGGAGCGGCGCTGATCGCCGTGGTCGGCGATGTCAGCCTGGGCGTGGGCACGCACATAGTTATCCTCGGCCGGCTCGTCCAGACCGGCGACGAGCTGCACCGCGTCGTCGAGCATCGTGACCACATGCGGGAACGCGTCGCGGAAGAACCCGGAGATGCGCACGGTGACGTCGATGCGTGGTCGTCCGAGTTCGTCCAGCGGAATCGCTTCGAGGTTGACAACCCGTCGCGACGCGTCATCCCAGACGGGCCGGACACCCAGCAGCGCAAGCACTTCGGCGATATCGTCGCCCGAAGTGCGCATGGCGGATGTGCCCCACACCGACAAACCGACGGATTGCGGCCAGCGGCCGTAGTCGTCGCGATACCGCGCCAGCAGCGAATCAGCCATCGCCACACCGGTTTCCCACGCCAGTCGCGACGGCACCGCCTTCGGGTCGACGGAATAGAAGTTGCGTCCGGTCGGGAGCACGTTGACCAGGCCACGCAGCGGAGACCCCGACGGACCCGCCTCAATGAACCGCCCGTCCAGCGCCCGCAGGATCTGGTCGATCTCTTGCGAGGTGCCCGCCAGCCTCGGAACCACTTCGGTCGCGGCGAATTTCAGGATGCGGGCGACATCGTCGTCGTCGGTGAGTCCGTCGACGGCATCCGCGGCCCAACCGGCCTTCTGCAGTGCGGCAACGAGTTCACGGGCCCGCGTCTCAGCCGCGTCGACATCGGCACGATCGTCGTTGCCGTCCTCGGCGAGGCCAAGCGCCTGCCGTAGACCGGGAACGGTCTGCTCGCCGCCGAATAACTGGCGTGCGCGCAGGATGGCCAGCACCAGGTCCAGTTCGGCATCGCCCGTGGGCTTTTCACCCAGGATGTGCAGGCCGTCGCGGATCTGGACATCTTTGATCTCGCACAGCCAGCCGTCGACGTGTAACAGCATGTCGTCGAACGAGTCGTCTTCGGGCCGGTCCTCCAGACCGAGATCGTGATCCATCTTCGCCGCACGCATAAGCGTCCAGATCTGCTGGCGGATGGCCGGCAGCTTGCCGGGGTCGAGCGCGGCAATGTTGGCGTGCTCGTCGAGCAGTTGCTCCAAACGAGCGATGTCGCCGTAGGTTTCGGCCCGCGCCATCGGCGGAATCAAGTGGTCGACGAGTGTCGCGTGGGCACGGCGTTTGGCTTGCGTGCCCTCCCCCGGGTCGTTGACCAGGAAAGGGTAGATCAGTGGAAGGTTGCCCAGCGCCGCGTCGGCCCCGCACGCCGCCGACATCCCGAGCGTCTTGCCCGGCAGCCACTCCAGGTTTCCGTGCTTACCGAGATGCACGACGGCATCCGCGCCGAATCCGGCGTCGATCCAGTGGTAGGCGGCCAAGTAGTGATGACTCGGCGGCAGATCGGGGTCGTGGTAGATCGCCACCGGGTTCTCGCCGAAACCGCGCGGGGGCTGCACCATTAGCACGATGTTGCCGGCCTGAATCGCCGCGATGACGATGTCACCGTTGTCGACGAACAGTTCGCCGGGCGGCGGACCCCAATGCTCGACGATCGCGTCGGTGAGCTCCTGCGGCAACGTGTCGAACCAGTCCCGATAGTCCTTGGCGGACAACCGAATTGGATTGCCGGCCAATTGACGGTCGGTGAGCCAGTCGGGATCCTGACCGCCCCGGGCGATGAGCTCGTGGATAAGCGCATCACCGTCCTGCGCGTCGACACCGGGTATCTCGCCGACCGCGTATCCGGCAGAGCGCATCGCCCGCAGCAGCGCGACCGCGCTGGCCGGTGTGTCCAGGCCCACGGCGTTGCCGATGCGGGCGTGCTTGGTCGGATAGGCGGAGAACACGAGCGCCACGCGCTTGTCCGCGGGGGCGATCGCGCGCAGCTTGGCGTGGCGCACGGCTAGGCCCGCGACGCGGGCGCATCGCTCGTCGTCGGCCACGTACGAGATGAGGCCCTCGTCGTCAATCTCCTTGAACGAGAACGGAACCGTGATGATGCGGCCGTCGAATTCCGGCACGGCGACCTGCGTCGCAACGTCGAGGGGCGACAGGCCGTCGTCGTTGTCCTCCCATTGCGAGCGGGAACTCGTCAGGCAGAGGCCCTGCAAAATGGGGACGTCGAGCGCGGCCAGATGCGCGACGTTCCAGCTGTCGTCGTTGCCGCCCGCCCCGACGCCGGCCGGCGTGGCGCCGCCCGCGGCCAGCACGGTCGTCACCATCGCGTCGGCGGTGGAGAGCAGATCCAGCAGGCCGGCATCTGCGGTGCGAAGCGATGCGCAGAACACCGGCAGCGGACGCCCACCGGCATCCTCGATGGCCCTACACAGCGCCTCGACATAGGCCGTATTACCGGCCAAGTGCTGAGCCCGGTAGTACAGCACGGCGATGGTCGGCCCGTCAGCGTTTGTTGACGACCGCTGGAGCACACCCCAGTTCGGCGTCGTCACCGGCGGCGCGAACCCGAAGCCGGTCATCAGCAGGGTGTCGGACAGGAACGCGTGGAGCTGTCGAAGGTTCTCCGTACCGCCCTGCGCGAGATAGACGTGCGACTGCAGCGCAACGCCGGCAGGTGTCGTGGACTGGCCCATCAGCTCGGCGTCCGGCGACTGCTCGCCGCTGACGACGACGGTCGGCACACCACTCGCCACTACCGCGTCGATGCCTTCCTGCCAGGCCCGATACCCACCAAGGATCCGGACAACCGCGACATCGACGCCGTCCAGCAGTGCAGTCAGCTCGCCGTCGACGAGCCTCGACGGGTTTGCCCACCGGTAGGCCGCCCCGCTGGCACGCGCCGTGATCAGGTCGGTGTCGGACGTCGACAGCAGCAGGACGGTCGGACCCGGGTGGGGCGGCGGGAAAAGGCCAGTCACCCACCATTCGTACCGCACCGCACCCCGAGGCGGTGCGGTCGGTGGTCAGCGGTCGTAGTTGCCCCAGCGGCCGTGCCAGGTCTGCGGGTAGGGCAGGCCGAGTGCGGCGATCAGCACGAGCAGGAGCACGCCGAAAAGAACGAGTGCGAACATCGTCGTTCCCTTCTCCTGGCAACTCGTTGTTGTACACGAGTGCAGTTAGGGGAAACGTACGACCTCGACGAGCAAAAGTGACCAACTTGTGTGGGACGGATCACGAAGGGCCATGGTGTGGCGGCGGTCACACTCACCCTTCTGATCGCGGTCATTTAAAGGGTGTATTGCTGCGCCTCGATGGTCGACGATTCGCGGGTGACTGACTTAATCGACGTGGTGAAACTCGGCGCGAATATCGGCGCCCGCATCGACGGCGTATGGCTGAGCGATGATCTCGACGCTGAAACCGTCGAGGCGATCAACAGCGCGCTGCTCGAGCACAAGGTCATCTTCTTCCGCGACCAGCACGACCTCGACGACGACGGCCAGCTCGCGTTGGCCAACAGGCTGGGCACCCCGACGACCGCGCACCCAACACTGTCGCGCGGCAGATCGGTTCTGCCGATCGACTCACGCTACGACAAGGCCAATAGCTGGCACACCGATGTCACCTTCGTCGACAGAATCCCGAAAGCTTCTCTGCTGCGGGCAGTTTCGCTGCCGAGCTTCGGCGGTACGACGACGTGGGCGTCGACGGAGGCGGCCTACGAGCAGCTGCCGGGTCCGCTGCGCGCACTGGCCGAGAACCTGTGGGCGGTGCACACCAATCAATACGACTACGCCGCCGACTACGACGGTCGGCACGAGGAGCTGGCAGACAACGTGCGCGAATACCGCCAAGAATTCGTGTCGGATTACTACGAGACCGAGCATCCCGTCGTTCGGGTGCACCCCGAAACCGGTAAGCGTGTGCTGTTGCTCGGCCACTTCATCAAGCAGTTCGTCGGGCTCGGGCCTACCGAGTCCGCCACGCTGTTCGGGCTGCTGCAGGCTCGAGTCACGAAGCTGGAGAACACCATTCGCTGGAGTTGGACGCCGGGCGATGTGGCCATCTGGGACAACCGTGCCACTCAGCACTATGCCGTCGCGGATTACGACGACCAGTACCGGCGGCTCAACCGCGTCACGCTGGCCGGAGACATCCCGGTGGATATCCACGGCCAGCGCAGCCGCGTGGTTGTGGGGGACGCATCGCACTACTCGGCGTTGGCCAGCTGATCTATAGCCGGTGCATCTCCCGCGCCATCCGCGCGTCCTCGAGAAAGTCGTAACGCGACGGGTAGTGTCGCGGTTTCGGCCTTCCCTCGTTGCTGGACGTCACAGAGGCCGCGGACACGATCGCGCCGACGACCCGGGAGATCCAGCTGCGGATCTTCGCGGGCTGTAACGGCACGGCCGCGGCGGTGGCGAACACAACCTGTTGTTCGGTGATCACGACGGGTTCGTGCGTCACGCCAACCGAAGCCGGTGCCGCAACAGGATGTGCAGTGTCGTCGGATTCTTCGACAACTTCAGGCGGAGCGCCGAATGGCGCTAACAGTTCAGACATTTCAGTTTCTCCCCTTGTTGTTCGGTCGGGCGGCGGGCCCGACCGGTGTGGATGGAAGAAACTCTGCGCCGATCATTAGCGATCCTCACGAGTGGTCAACTACCTGAATCCGCTGGCGAATCCCGCACTTTTTGACGCTCAGGATGAATTTTCGGCGGATTCCCTTGACTTTCGCAGGAGACCCCCGTCGCTGAACTGGGCAAGCGCCGTGATTGAGTAGCCGCGGTCAGATGCGGGTCTCGCGCGCCAATTTGCACCGGAAATGCGAATCCAGCAACGGCGCTGACGCACTCGTTCGCGTCGTCTTGCCGTCGCGCCGTACGGTGTTCGGGTGGCCAGGATGCGCGATCAGGACGCCTGCCCCGGCGCGCTGCAGCTGCACCAGGCGGCCGACGGAGCGCTGGCTCGCGTCCGCTTGCCGGGAGGCGTGATCTCGCCCAGCCAGCTGCAGGCGATCGCGCATGCCGCCAGTCGATTCGGCTCGCCCGCCATGGAACTCACCTCGCGCGGCAGCATTCAGATCCGGGCGATCACCGATACCGCGGCGGTCGCTGAGGCGGTCGCCGCGGCGGGCCTGCTGCCCTCATACACGCACGAGCGGGTCCGCAACATCGTCGCGTCACCGCTGTCCGGTCGTCTCGGCGGGTTGACCGATATCCGGGGGCTGGTCACTGATCTAGACGAAGCGATACTGGCCGCGCCCCCGCTCGCTGAGCTGCCGAGCCGGTTCATGTTCGGCATCGACGACGGCCGCGCCGACGTGTCGGGACTCGCCGCCGATGCCGGTGTGCACGTCGTCGACGGGTCGACCGCAGCACTGCTGCTGGCCGGCCGCGACACCGGAGTCCGGCTTCCGATGCCCGACGTGGTGCCGACGCTCGTCGCGGTCGCCGAGCGTTTCGCCCAGATTCGCGGAACGGCGTGGCGCGTAGCTGAACTCGACGACACGGCGCACCTGCTGGAGAACCTCACCGCCATCACGACACCCGGTGCGGTGTGGCCACCGGTCACCCGGCCACCGGTGGGCTGGCTGCAGCAGGACGACGGCAAGGTCGCGCTCGGCGCCGCCGTACCGCTGGGTGTGCTGCAGGCCAGGGTCGCGGAGTACCTCGCGGCCATCGACGCTCCGATGGTCATCACCCCCTGGCGCTCGGTGCTGGTCTTCGACCTCGACGAAACCGTCGCCGATGTGGCAGTGCGGGTGCTGGCGCCGACGGGGCTGGTGTTCGACGAGACCTCGCCGTGGCTGGCGGTCAGCGCGTGCACGGGTAGCCCCGGCTGTGAGCGTTCGGCGGCCGACGTCCGCGCCGACGCCGCGGCGGCGCTCGACGAGCCGGCCGCCGGTCATCGGCACTTCGTCGGATGCGAACGCGCGTGTGGCAGCCCGCCCGTCGGCGAGGTGCTTGTCGCGACGGGTGAGGGGTATCAGCAGCGTCCGCATTAGGGTGAGCGAGTGCTCGACTACATCCGCGACGCCGCCGAGATCTACCGGCAGTCGTTCGCGACGATCCGCGCCGAGGCGGACCTGTCGCGGTTCCCCGACGACGTCGCGCGGGTGGTGGTGCGCCTGATCCACACATGCGGTCAGGTCGACGTCGCCGAGCATGTCGCCTTCAGCGACGACGTCGTCGCCAAGACACATGCGGCGCTGGTCGCAGGCGCGCCGATCTTGTGCGATTCGTCAATGGTCGCCGCGGGGATCACCAAGTCGCGCCTTCCCGCCGACAATGAGGTCGTATCGCTTGTCGCCGACACGCGGGCCCCCGACCTCGCCGCCCGCCTCGGTAGCACGAGGTCGGCTGCCGCAGTGGACTTGTGGGCCGACCGGCTCGGCGGCGCCGTGCTGGCCATCGGCAACGCGCCGACCGCGCTGTTCCGCTTGCTCGAGTTGGTCGACGACGGCGCTCCCACGCCGGCCGCGGTCCTCGGCGGACCGGTCGGGTTCGTCGGCTCGGCGCAGTCCAAGCAGGAGCTGATCGAACAACCGCGCGGAATGTCCTACCTGGTGGTGCAGGGCCGCCGCGGCGGCAGCGCGATGGCGGCCGCGGCCGTCAATGCGATCGCGAGTGATCGCGAATGAGCAGAGGCACGTTGTGGGGGGTCGGCCTCGGACCGGGTGACCCCGAACTCGTGACCATCAAGGCGGCCCGCCTCATCGCCGAGGCCGACGTCGTGGCATATCACAGCGCCCGCCACGGACGCAGCATCGCGCGCGCCATCGCCGAACCGTATCTGCGGGCAGGGCAGATCGAGGAGCACCTCGTCTACCCGGTGACCACCGAGACCACCGACCATCCGGGCGGCTACGCCGGCGCGATGGAGGACTTCTATCGCGAGTCCGCCGACCGCATTGCCGCACACCTCGACGCGGGCCGCAACGTCGCCCTGCTGGCCGAGGGCGATCCGCTGTTCTACAGCTCGTACATGCACATGCACACCCGGCTCACGCAACGGTTCGACGCCGTCATCGTGCCCGGGGTGACGTCGGTCAGCGCCGCGTCGGCGGCGACCGCGACACCGCTCGTCGAGGGTGACCAGGTACTGACGATCCTGCCCGGCACGCTGTCCGTCGACGAGCTCAAGCGCCGCCTTGCCGACACCGACGCCGCCGTGGTGCTCAAGCTAGGACGCTCGTATCCCGCTGTGCGGGAAGCGCTTTCGTCGATCGGACGGCTCGATGAGACGTTCTACGTCGAACGCGCGAGCACCGATCGTGAACGGGTGCTTCCGGCTGGTGAGGTCGATGACGACAGCGTGCCGTACTTCTCGTTGGCGATGCTGCCGGGGACGCCGCGGCGCCGAGAGTCGACCGGCAGCGTCGCGGTGGTCGGCCTCGGCCCGGGCGACAGCGACTGGATGACCCCGCAGAGCCGTCGCGAGCTGGCCGCGGCCAGCGACCTGATCGGTTACGGCCCCTATCTGGACCGCGTCGCGAACCGCGACGGCCAGCGCCACCATCCCAGCGACAACACCGACGAACCTGCGCGCGCCCGGCTGGCCTGCACGCTCGCGCAGCAGGGCCGCGCCGTTGCGGTGGTGTCGTCCGGCGATCCTGGCGTGTTCGCGATGGCGACCGCCGTGCTCGAAGAGGCCAAGCAGTGGCCGGGCGTGGAGGTGCGGGTGATCCCGGCGATGACCGCCGCACAGGCCGTGGCCAGCCGCGTCGGCGCGCCGCTCGGGCACGACTACGCCGTCATCTCGCTGTCCGACCGGCTCAAGCCCTGGGACGTCATCGCGCAGCGTCTGACCGCGGCTGCGCGCGCCGACTTGGTTATCGCGATCTACAACCCGGCGTCGAAGAGCCGCACCTGGCAGGTGGGCGCCATGCGGGACCTGCTCCTCGAGCACCGCGACTCCAGCACACCGGTAGTGATCGGCCGCGACGTCTCCGGCCCACGCGAAGAAGTCAAAGTGGTCCGGCTCGCGGACCTCGATCCCGCCGACGTCGACATGCGCTGCCTGCTGATTGTCGGGTCGTCGCAGACGCAGTGGTATGACGACCGCGTCTTCACCCCGCGCCACTACCCGACGTGACTCGCCGAAACCGCGGACAGATCGCCCTCGGGCGCGAAATCGCGATCTGTGAGCAGTTTCGAGAGAGCAGGCGGATATCCGACGTGACATCTTTGACAGGATTTGTCACGGCGGATTAATGTCCGCGAATGGCCACCGCTGCGTCCATACCGCGCCATCCCGCCGACCTGACCAGCGACTGGCTGTCGGCGGTGCTGACGGCCGACGTGCGTGACGTCGAGGTCACGCCGATCGGCACCGGGCAGACCGGTGCGACCTATCGGGTGGCGCCGACGTATAGCGCCGACGCGGGTCTACCGCCGACGTTCGCGGTCAAACTGCCCGCACAGGACGACACCGTGCGCGAGCGGGTTGCACTCGGGTATCTCTCCGAGGTCGAGTTCTACACCGACGTCGCCGACCGGGTGCGCATCCCGGTGCCAGGCTGCTTCTACAGCGATATCGCCAACGACGGTATGGATTTCGTGCTGCTGCTCGCCGATATGGCTCCTGCCGTGCAGGGTGATCAGATCGCGGGCTGCACACCTGGAGAAGCCCAACTGGCGGCCGAGGCGCTGGCCGGGCTGCACGGCCCGAGCTGGTGTGATCCGGTGTGGCTTGGGTTGTCGGCAATCTCCATGCCCAAGCCGGGCGACGAGGCGGCCGCCAAGGGCCTCGGTGACGTGTCGGTGATGGCCGCCGACATCACGATCGAGAAGCTCGGCGATCGCATGAGCGTCGATGATCAGGAAACACTGCGTGCTGCAATGGGATTGGTGATGCCGTGGCTGCTGGCCGAGCCGAAACGGTTCGCGCTGATGCACGGTGACTATCGGCTGGACAACATGCTCTTCGACCCCGACCGCACCCGGGTCACGGTTGTGGACTGGCAGACGATGGGCGTCGGCCTGCCGGGGCGGGATCTCGCGTACTTCACCGCAACCAGCTTGGTGCCCGAGGTGCGATCAGAGATAGAAGAGGACCTCGTCGGCCGCTACCACAAGGCCCTGTTGGGTTATGGGGTAGCGGATTACGACGCCGACACCTGCTGGCACGACTACCGTCTGGGCGTGGTCCAAGCGCCACTGATCACCGCACTCGGCTTCGCGTTCGCCGCGTCGACGGAACGGGGCGACGAGATGATCCTGACGATGCTGCACCGTGGCTGCCGGGCCATCCGCGAACTCGGCACTCTCGACCTGATCAAGAGCTACCAGTCGATTTGACCCACTCGACGGCGGCGTCGACGCTGTCCACTGTGGCCACGCCCTCCGGCAGCGGCGGTCGGTCCACCATCACCACGGCAACGCCAAGTGCGGCGGCCGCATCCAGTTTGGGCCGTGTCATCGCTCCCCCGCTGTTCTTGGTCACCAGCGCATCGATGCGGTTCTCGCGCAGGAGTTCCAGCTCGCCGTCGTAGCGGTACGGCCCTCGCGACAACACCACTTCGTGATGCCGCGGAAGCGTGTCGGGATCCGGCGGGGTGACCGCACGGATCAGAAACCATGCGTCGACATCCCTGAACGCTGCGACACCCGACCGCCCGGTGGTCAGGAAGACACGCGAATACCCGTCATCAGCAATGGTTTTCGCCGCATCGACGTCGGAGGCGGCGAGCGTTGCGTCGCCCGGCGGCCAGGCGGGACGTGCCAGCACCAGATGCGGCAGGCCCAGCCCGTCGCAGACCGTCGCTGCGTGCGCGGTGATGGTCGCGGCGTAGGGATGCGTGGCATCGACAACGGCGTCGACGTCGGAATCTGCCAGCCATCGGCGCATCCCGTCGACGCCGCCGAACCCGCCGATGCGCACCTCACCGACAGGTAACGCCGGGTCGGGCACGCGACCAGCCAGCGAGCTGATCACGTCGACGTCCGGGTGCAGTCGCGCGGCGAGCGCACGCGCCTCCGACGTGCCGCCGAGCAGCAGGACACGCATCAGTGTCTGCCCCGCCGCACCCGTCCAGACGAATACAGGTAGCTGTCGGAAAACCCTTCGGCAGCAAGCACATCGCCGACGACAATGACCGCAGTGCGCGTGACCCCGGCCGCCTTCATCTCGTCGGCGAGCTCGGCCAGGTTGCACCGCAGGACGGTCTCCTGCGGCCAGGTCGCGAACGCCACCACGGCGCATGGGGTCTCCGGCCGATAGCCGCCCGCGAGCAGCTGTGGCACGATCGCGTCGATCTGCGCGGCGGCCAAGTGCAGCACCAGCGTCGACCCTGACGCGGACAGCGTCTGCAGGTCCTCCCCCGGCGGCATCGCGGTCGACAGCGTCGCCACCCGCGTCAGTGTGACCGTCTGAGACACGCCGGGAACCGTCAGCTCACGGCCCAGCACCGCGGCCGCAGCAGCGAACGCCGGTACGCCCGGCACGATTTCGTAGTCGACGCCGATCTCGTCGAGGCGCCGACACTGTTCGGCCAGGGCGCTGTAGAGCGAGGGGTCGCCGGAATGCAGACGGGCCACGTCGAGTCCAGCATTGTGAGCGTCGGCCAGTTCGGTGATGATCTGATCCAGCGTCAACGGGCCGGTGTCGACGACGCGGGCGTCGGGCGGGCACAGAGCGAGCAGATCCTCAGGCATGATCGAGCCGGCGTACAGGCACACCGGGCAGCGGCTCAGCAGTCGCTGCCCGCGCACGGTGATCAGATCCGCGGCGCCGGGACCGGCCCCGATGAAATAGACCGTCATTGCTTGGTCACCGTCCACTGGGTGACGGGCATCGCGGGCCGCCACCCGGTGAAGTCGCCGAGCGGCTCACTGCGGTAATGCTGGAACCGCCGCAGCTCACCGCCCATCCGCGAATGCCAGCCGGCGAGAACGGATTCGGATTCCGCCGTGACGGCGTTGGCAACCAGGCGGCCACCCGGCGGAAGGTATCGGAGGCATGCGTGGATCAACCCATAATTGGTGAGGCCGCCGCCGACGAAGATCGCCGCTGGGCGTGGCACGCCGTCCACCCCACCGCTGCTCAGCGCCGCTTCGGTGAGCGCGGCCGGAGCTTCCCCGCGCACGTCTACGCTGACGCCGTGCGCCGCCGCGTTGGCGGCGATCCGTGTGCGCCGCTGTTCGTCGCGTTCGAAAGCAATTGCTCGACAACCTGATCCGCTGCGGCACCACTCGATCGCGATGCTGCCGGAGCCCGCCCCGACGTCCCACAACAGCTCGCCGGGCCGTGGCGCGAGTGCGGCAAGCGTCACCGCGCGAATCGACTGCTTGGTGATCTGCCCGTCGTGATCGAACGCATCGTCGGGCAGCACCTGCAGTTGACGTTCATCGGGCAGATAACGCACGGCCACCACGTTCAGGTCGTCGACGTCCTCAGGCGGGTTGGCCGCCCACTCGCGGGCGGTGGCCGAACGGCGCCGCTCGTCCGGTCCGCCGAGCTGTTCAAGCACCGTCAGTTCGGAGTCGCCGCGGCCGGCGTCACTCAGCAGCCGAGCCAGCGTCGCCGGTCCCGAGCCGTCACGGCACAGCACAACGGCCTGACCGCCACGCCGGACGGCGGTGTGCGGCTCGGCCGTCACCAGGCTGATCACCTCCGTGCTCTGCACGTTCCAGCCGACGCGGGCGCACGCCAGTGTCACAGAGGACACATGCGGCAGCACCGTGACACGCTCTGCGCCAAAGAAGCGGATGCACGAGGTGCCGATCCCATGCAGCATCGGGTCGCCACTGGCCAGCACGTGCACATCGCCGGGGGTGTCGTCACGAATCGTCTGCAGCACGCCCAGCAGCGGCGACGACCACTCCTTACGTTCCGCCGTTACGCTGTCGTCGAGCAGGTCGAGTTGGCGATGCGAGCCGTAAACGACCGTCGCCCTGCGTAACTCGGCCAGCGAGACCGGCGCCAGTCCCGCCATGCCGTCGGCGCCGATTCCGATCACCACGATCATCGCGGCATCCTTCGCCAGACGGGCCTCGGCAACAGTCGCATCACAACCGCGAGCGCTCCCAGCTGCCACGGAATCCAGACGCTACGCCGCCTTCCCCTCAATGCGCGCATGGTCCCGTCGGCCACCTGCGGCGCAGTCCTGGAGAACGGCGCAGGCGCCATGCCCTCGGTCATCCGCCCGATCACGAATCCCGGCCGCATCACCAGCAACCGCACCCCCGAGCCGTATAGCGCGTCGGCAAGACCGCTGCAGAACCCGTCCAATCCCGCCTTCGCCGACCCGTATACGTAGTTCGCGCGGCGCACCCGCGCGCCCGCGATCGACGAAAACGTCACGATCGTTCCGCGGCCGGCGGCGCGCATCGTCTCGGCCAGCACGGTCAGCAGAGCGGCCTGAGCGACGAAGTCGGTGTGCAGGATCGCCGCCGCATGGGCCGGATCCTTCTCGGCGCGGGCCTGATCGCCCAGGATGCCGAACGCCAGCACCGCGGTGCCGATCGGACCGTGCTCGGCCACCATGGCGTCGACGAGGGGGCCGTGCGACTCCATATCGTCGGCGTCGAACTCCCGCACGTGAACAGCGGTGGCGCCGGCCTCCTGCACGGCCGCGACCTGCTCGTCGAGGTCGTCGGCGCGGCGGGCGGCCAGCACCACCGTCGCGCCGGGCGCCAGCCGGATGGCCAGCTCGACCCCGATCTCGCTGCGGCCGCCGAAAATGACGACCAGCCCGCCGCTCGTGTCCTTCACGGCTGTGATTATCGCCTGCGCTACCGTGGGGCCTGATGGCGAAGGCAACCACCCGGCTCACCAACGATGCGTTGGCGTTTCTCACCGAACGGCATTTGGCCATGTTGACGACGCTTCGCTCGGACAATTCGCCGCATGTGGTGGCGGTTGGTTTCACCTTCGACCCCAAGACGCATATCGCCCGCGTGATCACCACTGGCGGATCGCAGAAGGCCGTCAACGCCGATGAACGCGGCGTCGCGGTGCTCAGCCAGGTCGACGGTGCCCGCTGGCTGTCGTTGGAGGGCAAGGCCAGTGTCAACACCGACGCCGATGCCGTCCGCGACGCCGAACTGCGTTATGCCCAGCGCTACCGCACACCGCGGGTCAATCCCAAGCGCGTGGTGATCGAAGTCCGCGTCGAGCGGGTATTGGGCTCGTCCGATCTGCTGGACCGCGCCGAAGATTGAGTCGCCTTTCCAGCGCGAGCAGACGTAAAACTGCCCATTTCATGGCGAAATAGGGCAGTTTTACGTCTGCTCGCCAGGAACCACGACCAGCTCGTGCGGGCGGCCGTTGACCGATAGCGCACCGTCGGCGGTGACGATCACGATGTCTTCGATGCGCGCGCCCCACTGGCCGGGAAAGTAAATGCCCGGTTCGACGGAAAACGCCATACCGGGCTCCAGCGGAATGTCGTTGCCCGCCACGATGTAGGGCTCCTCGTGCACCGACAGCCCGATGCCGTGGCCGGTGCGGTGCACGAAAGCCTCCGCCAACCCTTCGGCGGCGAGCACGTCGCGGGCCACGGCATCCACCTGTTCTGCGGTCACCCCCGGGCGCACCGCCTCCACCGCAGCCTGCTGCGCGCGCTGCAGGACGGCGTAGCGGCGCGCGACCTCTGGATCGGGCTCGCCGATGCTGTAGGTACGCGTGGAGTCGGAGTTGTAGCCCGGCTCGTACGGGCCGCCGATGTCGACGACCACGATGTCGCCGGCCCGCA
>NZ_DATENY010000140.1:0-24632 GCF_035274705.1 Mycobacterium sp.
GCCAGGTATCCGACCCGTCCGGGTTGTGCACCAACCGCGGCGCCTCATCCAGATACTTCTTGGACAGATGATTCTTGAACATGTCCGGCGGCTCGACAATGTGATCGTCCACGCTGATCAAGATCATGTCGTCCTTGTTCACGGGGCCGCCCTTCCTGGTTCCCTTACCGTATGGCCGACAGTTTAGCGCGCGGCTGCTTGGCGGCGCGCTGGCATGCCTCGACCGTATGCCGATTTCTGCGTCGTGGTCGTCGATCCGGGCGAATCGCAGCCTGACGCAAAATCGCGGGCGGGCCCCGCCGCAACTAGCAGCAGCGGGGATTCGGGTTGTTCTCGGTCGCGTCGTGCCGCATGCGCCAATACTCGCGCTCGGACAGTACAACCTCGCCGGGGTGCGTGCGCCGGCGATGGGCGACATAGCGGCGATAGTGGTTATCGCCCATCAATGTGCTCCAGTACCAACCGATTTGGCTTGCGATTTCGGCAGCGCGTCCCATTGCTCTTGCACCTCCCGTTCTGTCTTGGTGGGGATAAGGCCCGATGGCGCGAAGATGCGCGACGGCACCGGCTCGTCTTCGGTCAGCGGTTTGCCCGTGCCACGAAGTGACTTGAGCACGACGACGACCCCAGCGACAAACACGATGACGACGACGGACGCGAACACGATTGACAACGTGCCCTGGATGAATGTGTTGCGGACGATCTTGTCGACATCAGCGGGAGTCTTCGCCGTGAGGCAGAGCTTTCCCGCTGCCTGCGCGGCCTCGCAGATGCTGTGCTGCTTCCAATAGCCCAGTTTCGGATCCGCCGAGAAGATCTTCTGCCACGACGCGGTGAGGGTGACGATGAGATCCCAGAGCAGCGGGATCGCCGGTATCCACGCCCATTTCACGAGACCCCTCTTGACCACCACGACGGTGACCACCGTCAGCGCTATAGCGGCCAGCAACTGGTTGGCGATACCGAACAACGGGAACAGCGTGTTGATCCCGCCGAGTGGATCGGTGACACCCATCAGCAGGATGCCGCCCCATGCGGCGACGACGATCACGCTGCAGATCCACGCGCCCACGCGCCAACTTGGATTCTGCAGCTTCTTGAGCGGTCCACCGAGATTGCCCAGTCCGTCGGACAGCATGAACCGCGCGACGCGCGTACCCGCATCGACCGTGGTGAGGATGAACAGCGCCTCGAACATGATCGCGAAGTGGTACCAGAACGCCTTGAGACTCGTGCCTCCGAATACCTGGTGCAGCACTTCTGACATGCCGAAAGCCAACGTCGGGGCGCCGCCGGTACGCGACACGATTGACTTCTCGCCGACGTCTTGGGCTGCCTGTGTGATCTCAGCGGGAGTGATCGGTGCACCCGACAGGCCCAGTCCGTTGACGTATTGCGCGGCCGTCTGCGCCGTGGAACCCGTCTGCGCGGCGGGCGCGTTCATCGCGAAGTACAGATGCTGGTTGAGAATGGCCGCGGTGATCAGAGCCATGATTGCGACGAACGACTCGGTGAGCATTCCGCCGTAGCCGATCAGCCTCATCTGGCTTTCCTTTTCCAGAAGCTTCGGTGTGGTGCCCGACGAGATGAGCGAATGGAAGCCCGACAGCGCGCCGCAGGCGATTGTGATGAAGAGGAATGGGAACAGTGAGCCGGCGAACACCGGGCCGGTGCCCTTCGTGGCGAACTGCGAGACGGCAGGCGCTTCCATGATTGGGCGGGCCAACAGGATGCCGATCGCCAGCAGCGCAATGGTGCCGACCTTCATGAACGTCGACAGGTAGTCGCGGGGGGCCAGCAGTAACCACACTGGCAGCACCGACGCGCAGAATCCGTAGATGATGATGCACCACGACAGGGTCACCTTCGAAAGCGTGAACCAGTCAGCGCCCCAGGAGGTTTCGGCAACCCAGCCGCCGGAAATGACCGCCAGCAGCAGCAGTGCGACGCCGATCAGCGACACCTCCGACACCCGGCCCGGTCGCAGGAACCGCAAGTAGATGCCCATGAAGATCGCGATGGGAATCGTCATCGCGATGGAGAAGACGCCCCATGGGCTCTCGGCGAGTGCGCCCACGACCACCAGTGCGAGCACCGCGAGCAGGATCACCATGATGACGAGCACGCCGATGATGGCGGCAGCACCGCCGATCGCTCCGAGTTCGTCGCGAGCCATCTGCCCCAACGAACGGCCGCGCCGTCGAACGGATATCGAAAGCACCAGGTAGTCCTGCACGCAGCCGGCGAATACCGCGCCGATGATGATCCAGATGGTTCCCGGGAGATAGCCCATCTGCATGGCGAGCACCGGGCCTACCAGCGGCCCCGCACCCGCGATTGCGGCGAAATGATGGCCGTACAGCACGCGCCGGTCGGTTGGCATGTAGTCGGTGGCATTCTCGAAAAGCTCAGCGGGAGTGGCGTTGTCGTCGCGCGGCTGCACGATTTTCATCTCGATCAACCGCGCATAGAACCGGAAACCGATCACGTAGGTGCAGATGGCAGCGATCACGAACCACACCGCGTTGACGGTCTCCCCGCGGAAGAACGCGATGATCGCCCACGCGATCGCGCCGAGCAGCGCGATGATGCCGAAGACGATCTTGTGTCTGGTGGTGATGGGGGACCGATCGATGATCGCTACCGGCGGCAGGTCCTTATCGGTGCGGATGTAGGTGACATCGCCGTCCTGCTCCTCGATGCGGTCCGATGGTGCGGCGGTGGGTGTAGCCACGGTCTCTCCCTCGTCGGCTCGACTGTGTCAGATACCTCAGGTGATCCTTTCACCGCTAGAAGGGCATTGGGGCGATTCGGGGTATCGATTCGGTTATGACCCACGCTCGTAGAAGGCACGCACGGTGTCGATGGTGTCGGCCTCAGCTGGGCTTTTGTCATCGCGGTAGCGCAGCACCCGGGCGAATCGCAGGGCCATTCCGCCGGGATAACGTGACGAGCCCTGAACTCCGTCGAACGCAATCTCGACCACCTGCTCGGGCCGAAGTTTGATGATTCTGCGGTCAGTCGGACTCGTGCCTGATGGCGCCGCCTGCGCGGCTCCGTCGGCCAATTCCATGAAGCGAGTGGTCTGCCACTCCAGCATCGCGTCCGTCATCCCCTTGAAAGTCTTTCCCAGCATGACGAATCCGCCCGTCGCCGGATCCCGCGCGCCGAGGTGGATGTTGGAGAGCTTGCCGGTGCGGCGACCCGAGCCCCACTCGACGGCGAGCACCACAAGATCCAGCGTGTGCACCGGCTTGACCTTCAGCCAGCCCGCGCCGCGACGGCCCGCCTCGTACGGCGCGGTAAGCGACTTCGCCATCACCCCTTCGTGTCCGGCGTCGAGGGTGACCTCGAGGAACCGTTGCGCGGCGTCGGCGTCGTCGGTGATCAGTCGATCCACGCGATGGATTTTCGGGACGATGGCGTCCAGGGCGGCAACTCGCTCGCTGGTCGGTTGGTCCAGCAGGTCTTCGCCGTCGAGATGCAGCAGGTCGAACACGAACACCGACAGCGGCTGCGATTCGCGGGCGGCCGCAAGATTGACGCTGCGCCCGAATCGCGACGCCGTCACCTGGAAGCGGTGCGGGCGACCATCGGGCCGCAGCGCAATCGCCTCCGCATCGGCGATCAGATCGGTGACGGGCAGCGCCAGCGCGGCCTCAACCACCTCCGGTAAGCGTGCGGTGACGTCGTCGAGGCTGCGGGTGTAGATGGACACCGCATCACCCGCGCGGTGGATCTGCACCCGCGCGCCGTCCAGCTTGGCTTCGAAAACTGCTGTGCCACCAAGATGTTCGAGCGCCTCAGCGGTGCCCGTCGCGGTTTGTGCGAGCATCGGACCCACCGGCTGGCCGACCTTGAGCGTGAACTGTTCGAGCGCCGCCTCGCCTCCCGTCAACGCCGCGGCTGCGACGGCAGGCAGGTCGCCGGCGAGCATCGCGGCACGGCGCACCGCCGCCGCCGGGATGTCCGCTGCCTTGGCCACCGCGTCGGCCATCACTCCGACCAGCGCGCCCTGCCTCAGCTCGCCGCCGAGCAGCCGGCGCAGGAAGGTCTGCTCGTTCTCGGTGGCTGCTGCGAAAAGCCCGCCAACCAGCTCGGCGCGTCGTGCCTGCGACCCCTTTCCGGCAACCTGTCCGATGTCGCTGAGCGCCGCGTCGACGCCGAGCACGGTCAGCGACGGCTCACCCGCAGGGGGTGGCAATGAACGCAGCGCCGCCCAGCCCACGCCGATCTGCCGTTGTGGCAGTTCACCGGACAGCCACGAAACGACGACGGCCACCAACCGCGGGTCGGCCTTCGTGCCGGTACGACGCAACAGGTCGGCGATGCGGGCGATCTTGGCGAGCCGCGCCGAAGTGGCGCCGACCTCCGCCGACGCAGACGCGACCTCTACGAGCTGCACGAGCTCAGCCTTACACGGGACTCAGACATCTCCGAGTAAGCCGGTGAGCACCGCCGCCTCTGCCCGCAGCGCGCTGGCGCGCTGAGCATGGCCGTGCGCAGTGAAATCATCGGCCGCGGTTAACCATTCGTCGATCTCGGCGTGCAGCAGCATGCGAATCTGTGCATCGGAGAGTTCCCGTCGCGCAACCTCGGCCGCGCCCAGGCCGACGACGGCACCCGCGACCGTGTCGCTTGCCGACGCGTCGACGCCGGCACCGTCGGGCGTTTCGGCGTTGTCGATCGCGCTCAGCGCCGAGCGCAGAGCCGAAACGCTCACGGTGTCGCGGTCCTTACGGGCGGTCAATAGCGCGTCGCGCAACCTGTTCCGCCATATCTGTGCTGCTTCCACAGCACGCCAAACTAGGCGCGAGCGTGCGCGTTTGCACCTGATTTTTCGGCGTGTCGGTGTGCAGACACGCACGCTCGCGGTGGGGGCCCCGCTTCGCGAGGGGGAGTTATTTCACGGCGAACGAGACGGTGTGCCAGCCCGTCGCGCCGTCGGGGACCGGGTCCGCCTGATCAGACGTCTGGACCGCCCCGGTGTTGTCGGTGGCCCGCACGGTGATGGTGTGCGGGCCCGGTTGTGTGGCCTGCCAGTCGAAGCTCCACAACCGCCAGGTGTCGTTGGAGTAGCTCGTGCCGAGCGCGGCGGGCTGCCAGTCGCCGTCATCGATACGGACCTCGACGGCGCGCACACCCCGGTTCTGCGCCCAGGCGACGCCGCCGAACGTGACCGGCCCACGGGCGATGTCCTGGCCGCTGCGCGGGACGTCGATGCGGGACTCCGTCTTGATCGGCCCACGTGGCGACCATCCCAGCCGCGTCCAGTACGCCTCGGCCCGGTCGAACCGTGTGAGCTCCAAGTCGACGACCCACTTGGTGGCCGACACGTACCCGTACAGCCCCGGCACCACCAGTCGCGCGGGATAGCCGTGCGCGGTCGGCAGCGGCTCACCGTTCATCCCGATCGCCAACAGCGCATCGCGGCCATCGGTGAGCGCGTCGACGGGTGTGCCGGCCGTGAACCCGTCGATCGACATGGACAGCACCATGTCCGCGTCGGGATGCACCCCGGCCTCGGCCAACAGGTCACGCATCCGGTAGCCCGTCCATACCGCATTCGAAATAAGGTCGCCGCCAACGGGATTCGATACGCACGTCAGTGTCACCACCTTCTCGACGGCGTCGAATCGCTGCAAATCCTCGAAGCGATAGGTGATCTCGTGGTCCACCATGCCGTGGATCTTGAGCTGCCAGTCCGATCGGCTCAGCTGCGGCACCGTCAGCGCCGTGTCGATCCGGTAGAAATCGGCATTGCTCGTCACAAAGGACGGCAGCGCAACACCTTTCGGCTGCACTGTCGGCGGCACGGGGGGAGCGGCGACGCCGACGCGCGGCAATGCGAAGGCGTCTCGGTCGCCGGACACCGACGACAGCAGCCGGGACAGTACGACACCGCCTACGCCGCTGGCCACGCCGGCGCCGAGAAACCCCAAGGTCACCAACGAGAGCCGTCGACCGCGGTCGGGAGAGTCCGACGCCTCCGTGTCGACGGATTCGTCCACCCACCGCCCGGATGTGAGCAGCCGCAGCACCGCGACACCACAGACGGTGCCCACCACCGTCGGCACAATGTCGGCCCACGTCGCGCCCGCCCGCGACAGCACCGCCGCACCCCCCAAGATCCCCGCGACGACGATGGCGGCGCTGCCGACTGGGACACGACGCGTCTCCCATCGGGCGGTCACCGCCGCGATCAGCGCGATCACGCCGAGTACGAGGATCGACAACGCGAGTTTGTCGGCCGTGCCGAAGGTCTGAATCGCCCATTCCTTGACCGGCCCGGGTGTCAGGTCGATGACCGCCGAGCCGACCGCCGTGCGGGCGTCGGCCTGCGGACCGAACGCGACGGCGACCAGCTGGGTGACGCCGAGTGCGACGGCCGCCGCCGCTATCCCTGCCAGCATCTGCGATTCGGGAGCTGGTCTGGTCATAACGAAAACCTACCTGCGTCCTGAATCGCCAGGTCTTACGAAGTCGTGACCGTACCCGAAAGGCTTACCGGATGGGCGATGAGATATGTTGCATGACGGTCCCACCACAGTCTTGAAAGGGAGCTAGATGGAGATCGAGGGCAAGAAGGCCGTCATCGTCGGTGGCGCGTCGGGATTCGGCCGCGCGACCGCAGAGGCGCTGGCCAAGCGTGGCGCCAGCGTGGCGGTGCTGGACCGACCGCAGTCGAACGGCAAAGAGGTGGCCGACTCGATCAGCGGCACGTTCCACGAGGTGGACGTCACCGATTTCGCCGGCACCGAGCAGGTGTTGCAGCAGGCGATCGAGGCCCTCGGTGGACTGCACATCGCGGTCACTACCGCCGGCGGCGGCATCGGCGAACGCACCATCAGTAAGAACGGTCCGCACAGCCTGGACTCCTTCCGGCAGTCGGTCGATCTCAATCTCATCGGCACCTTCAACATCAGTCGGCTCGCCGCGTGGCAGATGAGCAAGAACGAACCCGTTGATGACGAGGCCGAGGAGCGCGGCGTCATCATCAACACGGCATCGATTGCGGCGTTTGAAGGGCAGATCGGACAGGTCGCGTACACCGCCTCGAAGGCGGCCATCGCCGGCATGTGCCTGACGATGGCGCGCGACCTGGGCAGCATGGGCATCCGGGTGCTGGCCATCGCGCCGAGCCTGTTCGCCACCGGTTTGACCCAGGGCATTCCCGACGAGTTCGCCAACCAACTCACCAAGGACGCCGCGTTTCCCAAGCGTCTGGGCAAGCCTGAGGAGTACGCGAAACTCGCCTTGGCTATCGTCGAGAACCCGATGCTCAACGGTCAGTGCATCCGGCTGGACGCCGGTCAGCGCTTCGCGCCCAAGTAACTGCGATTTCAGCGCGCTGACCGGCCCTCTGCGCATGTTGGCGCGCCGAAATCACATAGGCTGCCGGAGTGGCAACGGTCGCTGATCACGTCATCTCAGCCCTGACGGTCAGCGGTGTGCGCCGCGTCTACGGCCTGCCTGGCGACAGCCTCAACGGGTTCACCGATGCGATACGGCGTTCGGGCGAAATCTCTTGGGAGCACGTCCGTCACGAGGAAACCGCGGCATTCGCGGCGGCCGCTGACGCGGCGCTGACCGGACAGTTGGCGGTGTGCGCGGGCAGTTGCGGCCCGGGCAATCTGCATCTGATCAACGGTCTGTTCGACGCGCATCGCAGCCGGGTGCCGGTGTTGGCGATCGCCGCGCACATCCCACGCACGGAGATCGGCTCCGAGTACTTCCAGGAGACCCATCCGCAGGACTTGTTCCGCGAGTGCAGCGTCTACAGGGAACTGGTCAGCACGCCGGAGATGGCGCCGCGGATCCTCGAGATGGCGATGCGGGCCGCCGTTGAAGAAAACGGCGTGGCGGTGGTCGTCGTGCCCGGCGAGATCTTCCTGCAGAAAGCCGACGCGTCGGCGTGGCAGGCGCGTCCGGTCGTCGCGACGCGCTCGGTCGTCCGGCCCGACGACGAGTCGCTGCGCAAGGCGGCTGAAATCCTCAATGCCGCAGAAGCTGTCACGATCCTCGGCGGTGCGGGCGTGGCCGGTGCACACGACGAATTGATCCAACTGGCCGGCACGCTCAACGCCCCGGTCGTTCATGCGTTGCGCGGCAAGGAGTTCATCGAATACGACAATGCGTTCGACGTCGGGATGACCGGTCTGCTCGGTTTTGCCTCCGGCTACAAGGCGATCAAAGAGGCCGACGCGCTGCTGATGCTGGGCACCGACTTTCCGTATCGGCAGTTCTATCCCGACAACGCCAAGGTGATTCAGGTCGACATCCGCGGACGCAACCTCGGCCGTCGCACCCCGATCGACCTCGGATTGGTCGGCACCGTCAGAGATACCTTGGCCACGCTGGCACCCATGCTGCGGCAGAAGACCGGCCGCGAACACCTCGACCGCTCCCTGCGCCACTATCGCAAGACCCGCAAGTCACTCGACGAGCTTTCCGTCAACGATCGTGACCGGACCCCCATCCGGCCGGAATATGTTGCAGGACTTGCCAACCAGCTCGCCGCCGACGATGCCGTGTTCACCGTCGACGTCGGTTCGCCGGTGGTGTGGGCGGCGCGGTACCTGACGATGAACGGCCGGCGTCGCCTCATCGGCTCGTTCAACCACGGCACCATGGCGTGTGCGCTGCCGCTCGCTATCGGCGCACAGACCGTCTTCCGCGACCGACAAGTTGTCGCCCTGGCAGGCGACGGCGGCTTGACGATGGTGTTCGGTGAGCTGATTACGCTCATCCAGAACCGGTTGCCGGTCAAGGTGATCGTGTTCAACAACTCGTCGCTGAACTTCGTCGAGCTGGAGATGAAGGCCGCGGGCATCGTCAACTTCGGCACCGAGCTCGTCAATCCAGACTTCGCGGCCGTCGCGCAAGCAATGGGCATCTTCGGCCGACGCGTCGAGCAGCCGGCCGACCTGCAGCAGGCGCTCGCCGACGCAATCGCGTTCGACGGGCCTGCCCTCATCGACGTCGTGACGGCCCGTCAGGAGCTCTCGATACCCCCGGCGATCACTGTCGAACAGGCCAAAGGGTTCTCCCTCTACGCGATCCGGACGATCCTGGCGGGCCGCGGCGACGAGCTTCTCGACCTGATAACGACGAACGTGGCGCGGCGAATCCTCGACTGATCTTGATTCTTCAGCACTTTCCAAGCCAATTCCAATCCACGCCGCTAATGTTTGCCCATGCGCATCAAGGTGTGGTCAGTCGTGGCTGTCGTTTTGCTCCTTGCGGCTTGCGGGGGACCCAAGCCGCAAGCGGCTCACAAGCAGACTGCTCCCGACACCAGCAATATCGAGATCCATGGCGATTCCTCACAGCCGGTGAACAAGTTGGCGATGCAGGCCATCGCCGACCTGCAGGACTACTGGGGTAAAGAGTTCCCGCAGCTCTACGGCAAGGACTACGAACCGGTCAAGGGCGGTTTCTTTGCCGTCATCCCGTCGTCGGGTGACCTGCCGCCGTGTGCATCTGCTGCAGACGAAATCTCAGGCAACGCGTTCTACTGCGCGACCAAAGACGTTGTCGCGTGGGACGCCGAGGGCCTGCTGCCCGAACTGAAGGACAAGTACGGCGATTTCGTCATTCCAGTCGTGCTGGCGCACGAGTGGGGGCATGCCGTGCAGGGAAGGTCCAACTTCACGGCGCGAACGGTGACAAAGGAGTTGCAGGCGGACTGCTTCGCGGGCGCCTGGTCCAAGCACGCGAAGGATGACGGCGTGTTCAAGGTGACCGCGGCCGACCTGGACACGGCCCTTGCCGGCATCCTCGATCTGCGTGACACTCCGGGCACGTCGAATATCGACCCGAATGCGCACGGCAGCGGCTTCGACCGCGTTAGTGCCTTCCAGGACGGTTTCGAGAGCGGACCAGAGAAGTGCAAGGACTATCGCGACGACGAGCCGATGGTGCTGGAGTTGCCGTTCAACGACGCCGAGGACGAGGCCCGCGGCGGCGACGCGCCCTATGACTCGATCGTCAACGGCGTGCCGTACGACCTGGAGGATTACTGGACGCACGTGTATCCGGAGGTGGCCGATGGTAAGCCGTGGCCGCCGGTGCGCGGGCTCGAGCCGTTCGACCCGAACCATCCGCCGAAGTGTGGCGACCAGTCAGCCGAGGGCTACGTTCTGTTCTATTGCGTGCCAGACGATTACGTGGGCTGGGACAACGTAAACGGCATGCCGCAGGTCTACAAACAGGGTGGCGACTACGCCGTCGCGACGCTGCTGGCCACGCAGTATGGGTTGGCCGCGCTGACCCGGCTTGGCGACGAGTCGGACGAGAAGACGTCGACGCTGCGCGGCGACTGCCTGGCCGGGGCGTACACGGCCAGTGTCATTCTCTACAACCGTCCCGACACCAGCACGTACCACATTTCACCGGGTGACCTCGACGAGGGCATCAAGGCGCTGCTGGTGTTCCGCGGCGAGGGCGACGTCGAGCGCCAGGGCGCCGGATGGGCCCGCGTGAAAGCTTTCCGCGAGGGCGTCATCAACGGCGCTGGGCCGTGCCTCCAATACAAGGACAGCTAAACGGCTTTCACGCCGGCCGCGGCACGGCCGCCGACGACCCCTGGCCGATCCACGTCGGGACAGCCCTGCGTACGTCAGCCGGCCCAGACACTGCGACGCTGCCGTCGAGTAACGCATGCGACCAGCCGACGTCGCCGCGCCAGATCCTGGTGAGGGCGCGCAGGCTGGTTTCGACGGTGCCCGCGACCTCATAGCCAGGGTCGAAGTCGCAGACGTCGGCCTGGCCGTCGGCCACCACCAGCCACCACCGCGACGCCCTGGGGGCCACGCCGTCGAGGTGGAAGGCCAGCGTCGTGCGTGAGCGCGGCCATGCCTCGATCGGAATGGTGCGTCGCATGTCCCACAGCAGCAGGTGCGGATCGAGGTCCTGCTCGCCGAGTTCGCCGATCCAGCGCACCCCCCACGCGCCGAGCGCATCGACGACCGTGGCGAGTTCCTTCCCGCAGTCGGTGAGCGAATATGTTGTGCGCCCGTCGATCTCGTCGCGTTCCACCACGCCGGCGCGAGCCAGCGACTTGAGCCGCTTGGAGAGCAGCGCCGGTGACATCTTCGGCACACCGCGGCGAAGCTCGTTGAAATGCCTGCTGCCAAGTAGCAGCTCCCGCACGACGAGCAGGGTCCATCGCTCGTCGAGCAGTTCCATCGCCTTGGCGACCGGACAAAACTGGCCGTATCCGGACATTTGGCTACCTCCGTGCTGTGTATGACCAGTACAGATATAGAACCAGTGCCGGTACAGATCTGTTACTGGATCTGCACGATCGGGGGCGAGACGATAGCTCTACCTGGACAGAAGGAGGCTCGATGAACGCTGTCACCGCCGACCGCGAGCTGGAGGCCAAACACCGGGCGCTGTGGGCGCTCGGGGATTACAGCACCATCGCCGACGAGGTGGTCGCACCGCTCGGACCTGTGCTGGTGTCCGCGGCGGGCATCGATGCTGGCGACAAGGTGCTCGACATCGCGGCGGGTACCGGCAATGCGGTGTTTCCCGCCGCCGCGACCGGCGCCACCGTCATCGCCAGCGATCTGTGCCCAGAGCTGTTGGAGCACGGCCGCCGGCTGGCCGCCACACGTGGGGTCGATATCGACTGGCGCGAGGCCAACGCCGAGGCGCTGCCTTTCGCCGACAACGAGTTTGACGTGGTGCTGTCCTGTATCGGGGTGATGTTCGCGCCGCATCATCAACAGTCGGCCGACGAGCTGATCCGGGTCTGCAAGCCCGGCGGTCGGATCGGGTTGATCAGCTGGACGCCGGAGGGATTCATCGGGCAGTTGTTCGCGACGATGAAGCCGTATGTGCCAGCGCCGCCGCCGGGGGTGTCCCCGCCGCCGCTGTGGGGCAGCGAGGACCACGTGCGTGCGCTGCTGGGTGAGCGCGTCACCGACGTGGTCACCGAGCGCCGGACGCTGACCGTCGACCGCTTCACCGACGGAGCCGCGTTCCGCGACTACTTCAAGGCCAACTACGGGCCGACGATCTCGGCGTACCGCGCGATCGGCGACGATCCGGATCGCGTCGCGTCGCTCGACGCCGACATCGCGCGACTGGGCGACAGCGTCCTGCGCGGCTCGTCGACGATGGATTGGGAGTACTTATTGTTGACGGCGCGCAAGGGCTGACACCATGTCGGCATGCCCGACGAAGTGCCGACGCTGAGCTCTGACGATCAGGCCGCGCTGCTTCGCTGGGTGCGCATAGAAGGTCTCGGGTCGACGGTCAGCGATGTAGAGCCGCTGACCGGTGGCTCACAGAACATCGTGGTGCGGCTACGCGTCGACGGGCGTGCGATGGTGCTGCGACGCCCGCCGTTGCACCCGCGGTCGACGAGTGACAAGACGATGCTTCGCGAGATCGCGGTGCTGCGCACGCTCGCGGGTACGCCTGTGCCACATCCGGGTTTCATCGCCGGCTGCGAGGACCTCGACGTGCTCGGTGTGGTGTTCTACCTGATGGAAGAGGTCGACGGCTTCAACCCCGGCAACGAGATGGATGAGGCGTACGTGCGCGACGCCGGCATGCGGCACGCCGTCGGATTGTCGTACGCCGCCAGTCTCGCCCAGCTTGGAAATGTCGCTTGGCAGGGCAGCCCATTGGCGGCCATCAAGCGGCCGGGATCTTTTCTGCAGCGCCAGGTTCCGCAATTTCTGCGACTGCTCGAAAGCTACCGGCACGAGAACTATGCACCGGAATCATTTCCTGCGGTCACCGAATTGGCGCAGTGGCTTGAAGCAAACCGGCCGCCCGACGGCGAGGCGGGAATCATGCACGGCGACGCGCATCTGAACAACGTGCTGCTGCGGCGCGACCGGCCGAAGCTGGCCGCTTTCATCGACTGGGAGATGTGCACGGTCGGAGATCCGCTACTCGACCTCGGATGGATGCTGATCTGCTGGCCGCTTGACCCGAACCCGATCAACGCCGGTTCACAACTCGCGGCGCTGGGCGGACTTGCGAGCCGGCGCGAGCTGCTCGACGCGTATCTGGCGGGCGGTGGCCACGAAACGTCAAGGCTGGATTGGTATGTCGCGATGGCGTGCTTCAAGTTGGGCATCGTGATCGAAGGCACGTGGTCCCGCTACTTGGCCGGGCAGGCGAGCTGGGAGGCGGGGGAGCGGCTGCATTCTTCGGCGCAGAATCTCATCGAGCTGGGTACCCGAGTCGCCAAGGGCGACAATCCATTCGACTTGGACTAGCCGGCCCGCCTAGGTGTAGGCGTCGACTCCGAGATTGATTGCCAGCGCGACGCCGGCAACCCCGATCAACACTCGCAGTGGACCCGCGGGCGCATGACGAACCACGATCGGACCCAGACGCGATCCGAGCAGACATCCGAGACCGAGTACGAGTACGGCGGGCCACTGGACCGGCGCGAAGAACGTGAATATCAGCGCCGCAACACTATTCGCGACGCCAAGGATCACGTTCTTGCCGGCGTTGGCATGAGCCAGCGTCGCACCGCCAGCGCGCAACAGCAGAGCGAGCAGCATCACACCTGCCGCTGCGCCGAAATATCCGCCGTAGATACAGATCACGAAGATCGCCGCGGCTTCGAGCAGCACCGTGACGGTGTGGCGGTGATGGCTGGCGACCCGTGCGTACTGATTGCCGCCGCGTGGCAGCAGGATCGCCACTGATGCCAGCCCGAGCAGGATGGGGACGATTCTCTCGAACCCTTCTGCGGGCGTCGCCAGCAGCAATGCCGCGCCCACCGCGCCTCCGAGCGCGGCGCCCGGGATGATGCGCTTGATCCATGCGCCCTGGCCCGTGAGTTCGGGTCGTGAACCCCAGACCGATCCGATGCCGTTGAACACCAGAGCCACCGTGTTGGTGACGTTGGCGGTCACCGGTGGAAGCCCGACGACCAACAGCGCCGGATAGGTGGCGACCGATGCCAGGCCCGCGATGCTGCCGGTGAGTCCGCCTGCGATTCCCGCTGCGAAGAGTAAGGCCGCGTCCACCCAGGTCATCGGCCACACTCAGGCAACGGTACGCGGTTGGAGAATTCGCTTGCACGACGCGCGGACCGTCGTCTAGAGTCGCGATCGTGCCGAGGCGACTCGTAGTAGCAACCCGCAGCGGGGTCTGATCCTGACCGACCCCTCGCTGTGGGTCGTCGCTACGTCGTCGGTCATTCCTTCCAGTTTGAGAAGACCGGCACATGACAAGCACATTCGCTACCAGCGCAGCGCCGCTGCCTTTTGCGGCTCACATCGATGCACCGATACCACGCGGTCTGCGCGAGGAGGCCGACGCGATGTCATTCGAAGATTTTCTGGACGAATATGCGTCCACCTCGGGACCGCTGCGCCTGGGTCACTGGCAGTGCACCGATGACCGGCGGCCCGCTACCCGGCTTGGTCCGCAGGCCCGCAACTACCAGGCCACGCTGGCCGTCGGCGGCAGCATCAGCACCTCGACCGCTGCCGCTTCCGGACCCGTCGCGGCACTGACCGCGATGCTCTACGACCGCGGCATAGGGGTGGAAATGACGGCGTTTCACCAGCTTCCCGCCGGTTCGCACACCGCGACGTTCATTCGCGCTTCCGACGGCTTGCGCTCCGAATGGGCGATGGGTCTCTCGGACGACCCGACGCAGTCGGCACTGCGTGCGGTCATCGCCTGCGCGAACCGGTTGCTGACCGCTTAGCGTCGTGGGTCGTTAATTCTGCGCCGCTTCTTCGCATTTGCGGTGAGACCGCAGTTGTCGTGACTTTGAGCGAGTAGCGGCCACGATAACTACAGTCTCGACAGTTCTGCATGCCCCGCGTTCGTCGGAATCTGCCACAGAACTTGTGACTCACGAAGCTAGCGCAGCGGCCGCAGCACGATGGGCATGCCGTCAATCGGGACGGGCATGCCGCCGTAGTCGTAGCGCGGCTTGTAGTCGGGCCGCACCAACTCGAGTCGGTACTTACGCAACAGCCGATGCATGACGGTCTTGATCTCGAGCTGGCCGAAGACCATGCCGATGCATTTGTGTGCGCCGCCGCCGAAGGGTGCGAACGCGTAGCGGTGCCTCTTGTGCTCGCTGCGGGGTTCGGCGAAGCGGTCCGGGTCGAACTTGTCGGGGTCGGTCCACAACTCCGGCAGCCGATGATTGAGCGACGGCCACGTCACGACGTCGGTGCCGGCGGGGATGTAGTAGCCGAGCAGGTCGATGTCGCGCACGGCCCGCCGGAAATTCATCGGCAACGGGGTGACCATCCGCAGCGATTCGTTGATCACCAGGTCGTAGGTTTCCAGCTTTTCGAGCGCCTCGATGTCCAGCGGCCCGTCGCCGATGCGGGCGGACTCGTCGCGGCAGCGGTCCTGCCATTCCGGGTTGGCCGCCAGGTGGTACGCCATGGTGGTCATCGTCGATGTCGACGTGTCGTGGGCGGCCATCATCAGGAAGATCATGTGCGCGACGATATCGGCGTCGGTAAACCGTTGGCCCTCTTCATCTTCGGCTTGGCACAGCACGCTGAGCATGTCGGCGCTCTGCGAACCGCGCGTCTCGGCGACCCGCGCGGCGAAATAGTCCTCCAGCGTCTTGCGGGCCTCGATGCCGCGCCACCACGTCAGCGGGCGCACGGGCTTGCGCACGATCGCGTTGCCGGCGCGGGTGGTCGTGGTGAAGGCCTGATTGATTTTGGTGACGAGATCGTGGTCGGTGCCAGGCTCGTGACCCATGAACACCATCGAGGCGATATCGAGGGTGAGCTCCTTGGCGGCCGGATGGAACAGGAACCTCGAGTCGTTGGCCACCCAGTCGTTGGCCACCACCTTGCTCGCCACGGAGTCGATATGCCCCACGTAACCCGACAGCCGCGAGCGGGTGAAGGCCTCCTGCATGATCCGGCGGTGGAACATGTGCTCGTCAAAGTCGAGCAACATCAGACCGCGCTCGAAGAACGGGCCAATGACCGGATCCCAGGCCCGCTGGGAGAACTCCTTGTTGCGGTTCGAGAAGACGGCCTGCGTCGCGTCGGGTCCCAGTGCCAGCACCGAAGCCAGCGCGGGCGTGTACTGATAGTGGATCGGACCATATTTGCGGTACACCTCCACGGCGAAGTCCGGTCCGCGGCGGAAGAACTCGACCATGTGGCCGATGATCGGCAACCCCGAGTCACCCATTACCGGCTTGAGGCCACTGCCGGCGGGCGGTTGCGCCAGCACGAACTGATCCCATTGGTGGTTGAGCAGCCGCTTTTCGACGAACCCCATGCCTGGGATGGTGTTCGGCGTCGGGGTGAACCGCCGCCTCGCCTGATCGAGCAGGTATTCCGGGGTGCTGATCGTCGCCATTCACATGCTCCTGAGGAATAAGACTGTGGCCGTTGTCACTCCTAGCCTCATCCTGAATGGCAGACTTGACGCATGTCAAGTTTTGTTCCCGCGCGCCGCGATGCCAAGGTCTAGTCCCATGACCGCCGAATCCGCGCCCACCGAGATCCGCCGAAGCCGCGGCGACCGGCAACGCGACGCCATCGTCACTGCGGTCCGTGAGCTGCTGCACGAGCGCTCGTTCGCTGACCTGTCCGTCAGCACCATCAGTGAGCGCGCCGGTGTCGCGCGGTCCGGCTTCTACTTCTACTTCGACTCCAAATACGCCGTGCTCGCCGTGATCCTGGCCGACGCGAACGAGCTTCTCGACGAGCTGACTCATCACTTCGCTCCCCGGGAGCCCGGCGAGACGCCGGCGGCGTTCGCGAAGCGGATGGTCGGCAGCGCCGCCGCGGTGTACGCCAACGACGATCCGGTGTTGTCGGCATGCGCGGTTGCCCGCAATACCGATGCGCAGATCCGCGAGATGATGGACGACTTCTACGACAGCGTGATCGACAAGCTCATCGCGCTGCTGGAACAGGACCACGATGCGCGCCCGGTTTCCGGCGATCTGCCGGCCTTGGTGCGGACGTTGGCGGCTACGACGACGATGACGTTGATGCACGACAGCACCTTCGTCGGGCGGGGCGAAGATGCGGCGCGTGCCGTCGACATCGTGGAGCGGTTGTGGCTGAGCGCGTTCTGGGGTGGGCAGGAGCAGTGAGCGACTTCACCGGCAAGCGTTGTTTTCTCACCGGCGCCGCCAGCGGGATCGGCCGCGCGACGGCGCTGAAGCTGGCCGCCGAGGGAGCCGAGCTGTACCTGACCGATCGCGACGACGAGGGGCTCGAGAAAACCGTCGTCGACGCCCGTGCGCTGGGCGCCGAAGTGGCCGAACACCGCGTGCTGGATATCTCCGATTACGAAGCGGTGGCCGCCTTCGCTGAGCACATCCATGCCAACCATCAGCCGATGGATGTGGTGATGAACATCGCCGGGGTATCCGCGTGGGGCACCGTCGACCATCTCACCCACCAACATTGGAAGTCGATGGTCGACATCAACTTGATGGGACCCATCCACGTCATCGAGACGTTTGTCCCGCCCATGCTCGCCTCCCGCAGGGGCGGGCACCTTGTCAACGTTTCATCGGCCGCCGGCCTGGTGGCGTTGCCGTGGCACGCCGCCTACAGCGCAAGTAAGTACGGTCTTCGCGGACTGTCTGAGGTGCTGCGCTTCGACCTGGCCCGCTACGGCATCGGAGTATCGGTGGTGGTGCCCGGCGCGGTGAAAACGCCTCTGGTGCAGACCGTTCAGATTGCGGGCGTGGACCGCGACGATCCGAACGTGAAGCGGTGGACGGACCGGTTCAGCGGACACGCTGTCGCGCCCGAGCACGTCGCAGACAAGATCCTGGCCGGCATGCGGAAGAACCGTTTCCTGATCTACACCTCGCCCGACATCCGCGCGCTGTATGCGTTCAAGCGGGTTGCGTGGTGGCCCTACAGCGTTGCGATGCGACAGGCCAACGTGCTGTTCACGCGTGCGCTGCGGCCGGCAGTCAAGCGCTAGTAACCGCCTTCCGGCGGGCTGAGCTCCAGCCGCACGCCGAGCAGACGGATGGGCCGGTCGAGTTCGAACAGGTGCAGCAGCTCCAGCGCTGTCTGCGTGATGGGGTCGGCGTCGACGCTCGGCAATGGCAGCTTGCGGATCTTCGTCCGGGTATAGAACGTGTTGGTGCGCACGGTCACCGCTACCCGGGTGACGATGCGACCCTGGGCCAGGATCTCTTTGAGGGTTTGGTGTGCGAGTTCGACGACGGCGGAGTCGATTTCGTCGCGGTCGGTCAGGTCGTGGGCGAACGTGATGACGTGGCTGCGCGAGCGTGGCACCCACGGCTCGGCGCTGACGTTGGTGTCGCCGCCGCCCTTGGCGAGCAGCAGAATCCACAGTCCGGTCGTCGGGCCGAACGTCGACGTCAGCGGCGTGGCGTCGGTGGCGGCGAGATCGGCAACGGTGGTAATGCCCATGCCGGCTAGCTTTTTCGCAGTCTTGGGGCCGACACCCCACAACGCGTCAACGTCGCGATCGCCCATCACCGCCATCCAGTTCTCGTCGGTGAGCTGATAGATTCCGGCCGGCTTGCCGAACCCGGTGGCGACCTTGGCGCGTTGTTTGTTGTCGCTGATTCCGACCGAACACGACAATTCCGTCTGACCTATGACTTCGCGGATCTGCTCGGCGAGTTGTACGGGATCGTCGACGTCGGCGCCGACGTAGGCCTCGTCCCAGCCCCATACTTCGACGGGAAGGCCGAGGTCGCGCAGCAGGTTCATCACCTCCTCGGACGCGGCGTCGTAGGCGTCGGTATCCAGCGCCAGGAACGTCGCATCGGGACACTTGCGGGCCGCGGTGCGCAGCGGCATGCCGGCGTGCACGCCGAACTTGCGTGCCGGGTAGGAGGCGCATGTGACCACCTTGCGTGGTTCATTCGGATCGCCGTTCCCGCCGACAATGATTGGCAGCCCGGCAAGTTCGGGCCGTCTGCGCACTTCGACTGCGGCCTGAAACTGGTCGAGGTCGACGTGCAGGACCCACCGTGGCGTCATGTCCCGCAGAGCTTGCGCGCCACGCTTTCCCACGCGTCGCCGAGTTGCTCGAGCGTCTGGCCGCGCTCCAGCCGGAGATGGACGTAGTCGGCGTCGAGCAGCGTGTGCAGCGCGAACGCCTGCGCGTCGAGGTCGCCGGTGGTGCCCGCGTCTTCCAGCAAGACGCGAATATGGCGGTGGTGCAACATCATTGGCTCGTTGAACCGCATCTGCGGGTCGCGGTTGGATTCAGACAGCAGCGAGTGGTGGGCTTCTACGAACTGCAGCCGGCTGCGACCGTAGGCCAATAGGCGGTCCAGCGGAGGTGCGCCCGGTCCCAATGGCGGCGGGCCGAACATGAAGGCCTGTTGTTGGACCTTCTCGTCCTCGTCGAGGAGCACGATCATCAGGCCGGCCCGGCTGCCGAAGCGGCGGAACAGAGTGCCCTTGCCGACGCCTGCGGCCGTGGCGATGTCGTCGGTCGTGACCGCGTCGGCGCCGCGCTCGGCTATCAGGCGACGCGCAGCGTCGAGCAGTAGCGTGCGGTTACGGGCAGCGTCGCCCCGCTCCTGAGGCGGTTGATCCGTGACCGGCAACTCGCGCAAGGGGGGAGATGCGGTCATGTCTGCAGTTTAGTTCAGACGGAATAAATCGGACCGCAGTCCGGTTGAGGCGTGCGAGTATGTTCCAGACGACCGAAGGGAAACGTGAAGATGTCCGATACCAAGGTGTTGGTGCTGTTGGGAAGCCTGCGCGCGGCGTCGGTCAACCGGCAGCTGGTTGAGCTGGCGATCGAGACCGCTCCTGACGGAGTGAGCCTGGAACTGTTCGACCGGCTGGGCGAGCTGCCCTTCTACAACGAAGACATCGACAACGACGACGTGGCCGAGCCGGTTGTGGCGTTGCGTGAGGCGGCCGCCCAGGCGGATGCGACCCTCGTCATCACCCCGGAGTACAACGGGAGCATTCCTGGCGTGTTGAAGAACGCGATCGACTGGCTGTCCCGACCGTTCGGCAACGGGGCACTGAAAGACAAGCCACTCGCGGTCGTCGGCGCCGCGCTGGGCCGCTACGGCGGTGTGTGGGCGCACGACGAGACCCGCAAGTCGTTCGGCGTCGCCGGGCCGCGGGTGGTCGAGGACCTCAAGCTGTCGGTGCAAGCGACGGCGTTCGACGGCAAGCATCCGCGGGAGAACACCGAGGTCGTCGAGACCCTGCGCGGCATTGTGGGCAAGCTCGCCGCCGAAGTCTCCTAAATACGTCAGCTGTTAGCGGCCGCCGGCCGGGTCTGTCGTGACCCGCCGGCGGCTTTGCTGTTCCGTCACCGTGACAGTTCGCGGCACGGTAGATGTCGGTGCCCGGGTGTAGATATAGGCGTACACCGCGACACGCGCAGAATGTGACGTGCGACACGCCGCACGTGTTCTGGGCGGCGGGCTTACGACCAGGGAATTTCAGAAATGTTATTCAGAACATGTGGTATCCCTTCGCAATGTCGGACACTAGGTGTAGTGTTTCGAACACCGACAGACCCCCACGGTTCGGAGGTCGGCCGGAGCCCAGAAGTCCGGCGGTGTCGGTTTCCAGCCCCCGGGATCATGGCCCCGGACGCTAGGAATTTTGAGGGCTTGAGGGCCGCTGATTCGCAGCGGAACGCAGTTTCAGATCAGTTGCCAGTCTCAGTGCAGTGCCAGTTGTAGAGGAGCCGTACCGCAGATGACCGTCACCGTGTACACCAAGCCCGCATGCGTGCAGTGCAACGCCACTTACAAGGCGCTGGACAAGCAGGGCATCGCCTACGAGAAGGTCGACATCAGCCTCGACAGCGAAGCCCGTGACTACGTCATGGCGCTCGGATACCTGCAGGCGCCGGTCGTGGTCGCCGGCAACGACCACTGGTCGGGATTCCGGCCCGATCGCATCAAGGCGCTTGCCGGAGCGGTCGCGGTCACGGCATAGGGGTATCCGAACGGGCAGGAAGGAGGAAAACGATGAGCAATCTCGTGTATTTCTCCAGCGTGTCGGAAAACACCCACCGCTTCGTCGAGAAGCTGGGTCTGCCCGCCATTCGGATCCCGCTGCACGGGCGCATCGAGGTCGATGAGCCGTTCGTGCTGGTGTTGCCCACCTACGGCGGCGGGCGGGCGACGCCGAACATCAATGACGGTGGCTATGTCCCTAAACAGGTCATCGCGTTCCTCAACAACGAACACAACCGATCGTTGATCCGCGGCGTCATCGCGGCGGGCAACAACAACTTCGGTGCCGAGTTCGCCTATGCGGGTGAAGTGGTGTCCCGCAAGTGCGACGTTCCGTACCTCTATCGCTTCGAACTAATGGGAACCCCGGACGACGTCGAGGCCGTCCGCGCGGGTTTGGAAGACTTTTGGAAGGACCAGACGTGCCACCAACCGTCACAGCTGCAGAGCCTGTAACCACCGGCGCGCACGCCCGGACTCAAGGGGGCGCCGGGGAGGCCACTGACTTCCACGCGCTCAATGCGATGCTGAATCTGTACGACGCCGACGGCAAGATTCAGTTCGACAAGGACCGCGAAGCGGCACACCAGTACTTCCGCGAGCACGTCAACCAGAACACCGTTTTCTTCCACGACGTCGACGAGAAGCTCGACTACCTGATCCAGGAAAACTATTACGAGCGCGAGGTTCTCGATCAGTATTCGCGCAACTTCGTCAAGACGCTGCTCGACCGGGCATACGCCAAGAAGTTCCGCTTCCCGACGTTCCTGGGCGCGTTCAAGTACTACACCTCGTACACGCTGAAGACCTTTGACGGTAAGCGGTATCTGGAGCGCTTCGAGGACCGCGTCGTCATGGTGTCGCTGACGCTGGCCGCCGGTGACACGGTGCTGGCCGAGAAGCTCGTCGACGAGATCATCGACGGTCGCTTCCAGCCAGCGACGCCGACGTTCTTGAACTCGGGCAAGAAACAGCGCGGCGAGCCGGTGAGCTGCTTCCCAGCCGGGACTCCAGTGGACACGCCCGAGGGGCCGAAGGCGATCGAGACCTTGCAGCCAGGTGACCGGGTGCTGTCGCACGACGGGTCTTTCTCCCTGGTGGAGTCGGTCGTCGAGAACCCCAACCACCAAGCCCTGGTATCAATCTCGCACTTTGGGCACAAGGAGCCGATCCGGTGCACTCCCGAGCACCCGATCCTCGTGTGGACAACGCGGGATGTGGAGACACTCATCGATGGCGACGGTGCGGACCCATTCAACGGATTCGTATGGCTCGCTGCGAAGGATGTTCACCCTTCGGACTTCGTCGTGACGGCAGCACCGCTGGAGGGACGCGAGCGACGTGTCCACGACTTGATGGACCACGTCGGCTCGGGCGAGTACGAAGAGGTCGACGGACTTCTCCGCAAGGTGAACTGCGACAAGAAGCATCGCAACAAGCAGCGCCACAGCATGGTCTTCGTCTCGGTGAATCGCTACGTCGAAGAGTCGTATGACCTCGGCCTGATCCTCGGTTGGTACGTATCAGAAGGCCACGTCTCCAAGCGGTCGGGACCGGATGGCGCGACGACGCCCAATGGCATTCACTTCACGCTCGGTACTCACGAACTCGAGTACCAGCAAGAGTTGGCCGCGGCGTTCAAGAGAGTGTTCGCGACCGATCTCTCGGTCAACCAGAGCGTCTCGGACCAATCGGTGCGCATGATCTGTAACAGCAAGGTCGTGGCGTCTCTGTTCCTGTCCATGGTCGGCACGGGATACCGCACGAAGCGGTTGTCCCACGACGTCTTGACGGCCGACGAAGAGTTCCAGCGCGGGCTGTTGGACGGTTTGTTCCGCGGGGACGGGTGCAGCACTACCGGCGGGATGATGCTCGACCTGGTGAACCCGGAACTGATCGACCAGGTCCAACTCATTCTGCGCCGGCAGGGAATAGTTTCCCGAGTCCGCCAGTACGTCAATCGGTCAGGCAATGTGACAGGGCAGGTCTTCGTCCCCGGGCTACCCGGCACCAACGAAGATTTCATTTTCGACGTCGGCAAGAACCTGCACAACTACGTCGGCGCGAAAGGGTCGTCGCGCACCACATACCAAGTCGTGCATGGACGGCACGTATACGGAATCCGCGAACTGAAGCGCACGCAAGATGTTCCGGAGAAGGTGTACAACCTGCACGTCGAGGGGACGCATACGTACACGATTCGTGGCGCGGTCGTGCACAATTGCTTCCTGCTGCGCATCGAGGACAACATGGAGTCCATCGGGCGATCCATCAACTCGGCGCTGCAGCTGTCCAAGCGCGGCGGCGGGGTTGCGTTGCTGCTGAGCAACATTCGTGAGCACGGCGCACCGATCAAGAACATCGAGAATCAGAGCTCGGGCGTCATCCCCATCATGAAGCTGCTGGAGGACTCGTTCTCCTATGCGAACCAGCTCGGCGCGCGGCAGGGTGCGGGCGCGGTGTACCTGCACGCCCATCACCCCGACATCTACCGCTTCCTGGACACCAAGCGCGAGAACGCCGACGAGAAGATCCGCATCAAGACGCTGAGTCTGGGCGTGGTGATCCCGGACATCACGTTCGAGCTGGCCAAGAAGAACGAGGACATGTACCTGTTCTCGCCGTACGACGTCGAGCGCGTCTACGGCCAGCCGTTCGCCGACATCTCGGTGACCGAGAAGTACTACGAGATGGTCGACGACGCGCGTATCCGCAAGACGAAGATCAAGGCGCGCGAGTTCTTCCAGACGCTGGCCGAGCTGCAGTTCGAGTCGGGTTACCCGTACATCATGTACGAGGACACGGTGAATCGGGCCAACCCGATCGAGGGCAAGATCACGCACAGCAACCTGTGCTCGGAGATTCTGCAGGTGTCGACGCCGTCGGTGTTCAACGACGACCTGAGTTATGCCCAAGTGGGCAAGGACATCTCGTGCAACCTGGGGTCGCTGAACATCGCCAAGGCGATGGATTCGCCGGACTTCGCGCAGACGATCGAGGTGGCGATCCGGGCGCTGACGGCCGTGTCGGATCAGACGCACATCTACTCGGTCCCGTCGATCGAGCAGGGCAACAACGACTCCCACGCAATCGGGCTGGGGCAGATGAACCTGCACGGCTACCTGGCGAGGGAGCGGATCTTCTACGGTTCCGAAGAGGGCGTCGACTTCACGAACATCTACTTCTATTGCGTGCTGTACCACGCGCTGCGGGCGTCGAATCGCATTGCCGTCGAACGGGGTACGGCGTTCAAGGGCTTCGAGAAGTCCAAGTATGCGAGCGGGGAGTTCTTCAACAAGTACACCGAGCAGGTGTGGGAGCCGAAGACCGACCGGGTGAAGGAGCTCTTCGAGAAGGCCGGCATCCGGATCCCCACGCAAGAGGACTGGACGCGGCTCAAGGAGTCGGTGCAGAAGGACGGCATCTACAACCAGAACCTGCAGGCCGTGCCGCCGACGGGGTCGATCAGCTACATCAACAACTCGACGAGCTCCATCCATCCGGTGGCGAGCAGGATCGAGATCCGCAAGGAAGGCAAGATCGGCCGCGTCTACTACCCGGCGCCCTATCTGACGAACGACAACCTCGAGTACTACGAGGATGCCTACGAGATCGGCTACGAGAAGGTCATCGACACATACGCGGCGGCGACGCAGCACGTCGACCAGGGTCTGTCGTTGACGCTGTTCTTCAAGGACACCGCGAC
>NZ_DATENY010000141.1:0-71861 GCF_035274705.1 Mycobacterium sp.
GCGGTATCCACCCCACCGGGAAACCGACACCCCAACCCCACCACCGCAACCGGCTCAACATCACCCTTCTCAGCGATCTGCAACCGCGCACTCAAATCATCAATCTTGCGCAACGCCTCAGTAATAACCACCCGACGATCCACCGATTGAGCCATCGCACTCAACCCAGCCATTCCGAAAGGTGCTGCAACAGCTCGGACTCTTGACCGGCGGCCCTTGCCAATTCGTTTGACGACGTCATGCGGTGTCCAGGCGGGTGAATTCGTTCTGCCGGTAACGTTCGGCGCACGCCGAGCGGCGAACCTTGCCACTTGTGGTGATCGGGATCGAGCCTGGCGGCACCAGGACCAGATCTGCGACCCGCAAGCTGTGATACCTCGAAATCGCTGATGTCACTTCGCGTTTCACGGTATGAAGCCTGCTCAGCGCTTCTTCAAGATTGTTGCCGCGTTTTTTGAATTCGGCGATCGCGACGAGCCGCTCCGTTCGATCGTCTGGGATGGAGATCGCGGCAGCACGGCCCCCGGTGATCTCCTGGATGGTCGCCTCGATATCGTCGGGGTAGTGGTTACTTCCATCCACGATCAGCACATCCTTGATGCGACCGATGATGAAGAGCTCACCGTCGGATATGACGCCCAAATCTCCGCTCCTGAGCCAGGGTCCTTGCGGCGTGCCGGCCGATGGATCGACCAACTGTGCATCGAAGGTCCGTGCCGACAGTTGCGGGTTTCGCCAATAGCCATCGGCGACATTGCCGCCGTGCACCCAGATCTCCCCGAGCTTGCCGGCCGGATTCTCGACACGGGTCTCGGGGTCGACGATCCGCACGGTGCAGGCGCGCGGTGCACCGTGGCTGACCAGCTCGACACCGCCTTCGTCGCAGCGCTTTGCATGGCCGGCCGACAGCTTCTCGTCGTCGAAACGGACGGCCGTCGGGGGGCGCCCGGCCGACGACGCCACGTACACCATCGCCTCGGCAAGCCCATACGATGGCCGCAGCGCGGTGTCGGGAAGGTTGAAGCGGGAGAACCGCTCCGTGAAACGTCTAATCGTCGCGGCGTGTACCCGTTCGCTGCCGGTGGTGATGCTGAGCACGTGCCCCAAGTCGAGCCCCGACATGTCGTCGTCGGACGTCCGCCGCACAGCCAGTTCGAAAGCGAAGTTCGGCCCCGCCGAAAACGGTCGGGTATTGCTGGCTAACAGCTGCATCCACCGGGCGGGCTTCTGCAGAAAGGCAATCGGGCTCGTCAGAACTGCGTGCAGTCCTGTCAATACCGGACCGACGATTCCGAGCAGCAGGCCCATGTCGTGATAGAACGGCAGCCACGACAGGAGCGTGGTATCCGGTGGTGGAACCTTCCCGTTGTCCTCGAAATGGTCGGACAACACCTGCTCGACATTCGCGAAGATGTTGCTGTGCGTCACGACCACGCCAGTCGGCTGACGTGTCGAACCGGACGTGTACTGCAGTAAGGCGGTCTTGGTCTGCGGCGTGCCGGTGGAGTGGAGAGCCGAAGGCGTATCGAGTTCGAGCGCGTCGATTTCGATCACTGTCGGCGGCGAGCCGGGGAGCGCACGCACACATGCGTCGACGTCGTTGACGACACTCGATGTAGTCAGGATTGCCACCGGCGAGCTGTCCGTCAACGCTGCGGAAAGTCGTTCGTCGTGTGCGCCGTATAGCGGCGCGGACACTGGGACCGCGATGAAGCCGGCCGCCACGGCGCCGAGGAAACCGACGATGTATTCGAAGCCCTGCGGAGCACAAATCGCCACGCGGTCCCCCGGCGATCCGCACGACGCGAGTTCCGCGGCGACCACCTGCGCCCGCCGGTGGACCTGAGACCACGTCAAGCTCTCGGAATACCCAGCAGGGTCGAGCTCGTAGTCGATGAACGTGTACGCGGGCGCATCCGGACGTTGCCGGGCACGCTCTTGCAGCACACCGGGTATGGACGATTCGATTGCCGACATTGAATCCCCCCTTCGGTTCAGAGTCGTGTGCACCCGCCGTCAGGCTCACGTCGGCCCTTGTCAAGAGCCGTCATGCGGTGTCCAGGCGGACGAATTCGTTCTGCCGATAACGCTCCGCGCACGCGGAGCGGCGGATCTTGCCGCTCGTGGTGATCGGAATCGAGCCGGGTGGTACGAAGACGAGGTCGGCTACCCGCAATCCATGGGTCTTCGAGATCGCTGATGTCACTTCGTATTTCACGGTGTGAAGTTTGTCCAGCGCATCCTCGTCGGAGCTACCCCGCTTCTTGAGCTCCACGACCGCGACCAACCGCTCGGTGCGCTCACCTGGGACAGAGATTGCTGCGACACGCCCTCCGCTGATCTCCTGAACCGTCGCCTCGATGTCGTCGGGATAGTGGTTGCGCCCGTCGACGATCAGCAGATCCTTGATACGGCCGATTATGAAGAGCTCGCCGTCGTAAATGACGCCCAGATCTCCGGTCCGAAGCCAGGGCCCCTCGGGCGTGCCGGGCGATGGATCGACGAGCCGTCCACCGAAGGTCCGCTCCGACAGTTGCGGCTTTCGCCAGTAGCCGCTCGCAACCTGGTCGCCATGCACCCAGATCTCGCCAACCTTCCCGGCCGATTTCTCAACGCATGCCTCAGGATCGACGATGCGCACGGTGCAGGCGCGCGGAGGCCCGACGCTAACAAGCTCGGAAGCGGCTTCACGTGCGCACGGCTTCGCGTGGCCGACCGACAGCTTCTCGTTGTCGAAACGGACGGTCGTCGGGCGGCGCGCCGGGGCCGCCGATCCGACGTACACCGTCGCCTCGGCCAGGCCGTACGACGGCGCCAGCGCGCTCTCAGGAAGGTTGAAGCGGGAGAACCGCTCCGTGAACCGCCGGATTGTCGCGGCCTGTATCCGTTCGCTACCGCTGAGGATCGTGTGCACATGCCCTAAGTCGAGCCCTGACATGTCGTCGTCGGAGGTTCGTCGCACAGCCAGTTCGAAAGCGAAGTTCGGCCCCGCCGAAAACGGTCGGGTAGTGCGAGCCAACGCCTGCATCCACCGGGCCGGTTTCTGCAGAAACGCCATAGGGCTCGTAAGCACTGCGTGAAGTCCCAACAGCACTGGACCCGTGACCCCAAGTAGCAGGCCCATGTCGTGATAGAAGGGCAGCCACGATACAAGCGTGATATCCGGTGGTGGAACCTTCCCGTTGTCCTCGAAATAATCGTCCACTACCTGCTTAATATTCGCGATGACGTTCTTGTGCGAGATCACAACACCGGCCGGCTGACGAGTCGAGCCGGAGGTGTATTGCAGCAGGGCCGTCGTTGTCTGTGACGTGCTGGTGGGGTGGACGGCGGGCGGCGCATCCAGGTCGAGGGCATCGATCTCGATAACTGCCGGCGGCGAGCCTGGGAGCACACGTGCATACGGGACGACGTCGTTGACGACCGCCGATGTTGTCATGATTGCGGCTGGCGTGCTGTCCTTTAGGGCCGCGAAGACCCGTTCGTCGTGCGTGCCGAACAGCGGCATCGGCAACGGGACCGCGACGAAGCCGGCTGCCATCGCACCGAGGAATCCAATGATGTAGTCAAGGCCTTGCGGGGCGAGGATGGCGACGCGATCACCCGGTGATCCGCAGCGCCTCACTTCCTGGGCGACAATCCGCACGCGCTGTTGGGCTTGACACCACGTCAGGGTCTCGAAGTATCCGTCAGGGTCAAGTTCGTAGTCGATGTACGTGAACGCCTGCGCATCGGGACGTTGTCGGGCTTGTTTCTGCAGCGCGGCCGGGATGGAAGATTCGCTCACGTGCATCGGGCCACCTCCCCGCTGTGGTTTACAAGCCCTCAGGCGCCAATCTCCCCAAGGGCGCTGACCTTCCGCGAGGCTAACACTCAATGTCCAATGTGTCGGATTATTGGTCCAACTATATGAACCACGTCGGCCAGTCCACGGTGACAAAACTCGCTGTCAGCGTGCGGCGTATGACGTGTTGATGGCATCCGGAGTGAGGCTGGCGCCAGCTGGGCCGTTTGCAGATGATTGCGCAGCAACCGTTATAACCCCAGTTCATGGGGTTCGACAGCTAAAATCTCTGTACGACGATGGATGGTCGGCCGAGCGCCGCGGACTGCTTGCGGATGGCAATCGACGTCCGGAACCCGTAGCAGACTTGATTGCTATTGTCCAATATGCCGGATACATTCTCTGCTTATGTTCCCAGACGACTCCGAGAAAGACCTCGGCGCGGTCCTCTCCTACATGACTGGACGCACCCTGAGTAAAGAAGAGATCTGGAGGGCGCTGGAACTCCCGCGGTCGACGTACTACGACCAGCTGGAAAAGGGAACTCTGATCACTGCGGACAATCTGCGGAAGGCCGCGACGAACCTCGGCATCAACCAGGTTGAGTTGCTGATTCGGTACCGGCTTATCGACCCCGAAGAAATCAGATCGCTGGCCGAAGAGATCGGCGGGTCCCAACCTTTCGCACTCCCCCCGTCACGGACGGGGGTGATCAGGAACCCGGTGAAGACCATTGCGCAAAAGCCGGCGACGATTTCCCATTTACGGCGACGTCATGATGCGCCGCCGCTATAGGGCGTCTGGGATTCGTTCGCTTCGCCACCTCGCGGGTGACTCCGAAGGTCACTATGGACGAAGAAGGCGACCTTGCCGGCCGACTAATTCGACGGCGTCAACTTTCGCTGGAGAAGGCTTTCGCGTAGCGGACGTAGTACTGCGCAGGACCGCGGCATGCGCCACAGCACCGTGAACCGCGTGCTCGGCGACACGGTTGGGGCGACGGCACCTACCGGGTCATCTAGATCGTCGGAGGTCGTGCGCGTGAATGCCGGGCGGGGTCATGATCAAGGGCGAAGGCGCAAACCTGAGTTGGTATTTTGCTGGCTATTTGATTTGTCCAAGAAACCGGATATTGTGGTGTCGTGTATCCCGATGACACCGGCAAGGACCTCGCCGCCGTCCTCTCCTACCTGATGGGCCGCACGCTCACCAAGGAAGAGATCTGGACCGCGTTAGAGCTGCCCCGCTCCACGTACTACGACCAGCTGGACAAGGGCACCTTGATCTCGGCGGATAACCTGAGCAAAGCCGGAGCCAATCTCGGCATCAACCGCGCTGAGCTTCTGACCCGATATAGGTTCATCGGCCCAGAAGAGGTTGCATCGCTGGCCGACGAGATCAGTGGGCGCGGCGCTGCCCCGCCCCCAAACGGGACCGGGGTGACAGCTCCGGAGCAGACAGACTTGTCCGAATCGCGCCTCCGCCCGGACGCGCCACCGTTGTAGGGGATGCGTCAAGGCGGTCGGGGACCGTCCAGCATCGAGTATTCCCGTGCGCCCCGGGAGAAATCGGGTGTTTCCCTCGAAAACTGTCACGGCCGCTTTGACAGCCAGCTGACCTGCGGGAACATGATCACCCCGTCAGACCCGACCAGACATGGGGTAGATCCCCGACGGTAACCGGCTCCGGCGGTCCGATGGTGAGCGGACGGCGTTCTGGTTGTGATCTAGCAATCCGTGAGTCATCAGATGGCGGAGTAGCTTGGCAATCACAGCCATGTCGCCGTGATCAACAATGAATCCGGCATAGAAGCCCATCCCCAGGAACATCGCGAGCAACATATTCGCCACTGCCGCCGCATCCATGCCCGGCGGGATCTCACCTCGCGCGATCGCGTCGTCGATCATCGACGTATAGAAAGCCTCCATCGCGGCGACGACGGGTCCGTCACCATGCCGAAGGGTCGGGCTTCGGTGGAATTCCAGGCGGGCGATGATGATGAACCGCATCATCGACCGCTCGGCAAACCCCAACCGTGAAGCTGCTGCAACAAACGACGACAGCTGCCCCAGAAGCGTGTTCTCACACCGGGCTTCGTTGATGCAATCCGCGACGATCGACGACGCCTCCTGAACCAGGCTGTCGTAGATCTCCTCCCGGGTGTGGAAGTAGTAGTGCATCGTCGGCCGGCTCAGCCCCGCCCGATCGGCGATGGCCTGAAAGCTCGCGGCCTCATACCCGCGGTCGTTGATCACCTCGCGCGCGGCGCGCAGGATGCCGGCCCGGGTTTCGGCGGAGTTGGAACCGATCGGACGCCCACGTCCGCGGCCGGCAGGTTCGGGCCGGGTGTCGAACGACATTGGCAAACGCTATGGCATTGCTGATGGCCGGTCAACCGGATACTTCGCGCAAACGCCGCGAGAGGTAGTCGGCCACCCCGGCATCGGTGGTCAGTTCGATGGCCTTGCGGTATGCGTCGGCGGCTGCGGCCGCGCGGCCGGCCCCGGCGAGCAGATGGGCTCGCGTCGTCCATGCGGGCTGAAACCGCTCGACGGCTGGGTCTGCGATCGCGTCCAGTGCGCGCAACCCCGCCTCGGGTCCGTCGAGTTCTCCGTCGATCGCGGCCGACGCCACCGCCGCGCCCAGCGACGGCGACACCCGCATCAGCGCGCGGTGCAGCCTTCGCAGCGCTTCGGTGTCCACGTGTCCGTGCGTGGCGCGGCCGCAATGGGCCGACTGGATCGCCGCCTCGTACTGAAATCGGGCCGGCCGACCGAACGCATGGGCACGGCGCAGCAGCGATTCGCCGCGGGAGATCAGCACTTCGTCCCACAGCGTGGTGTCCTGGTCGTCGAGCGGAATGAAGCGCCCGCCGGCGCTTCGACGTGCCGGTCGCCGTGCTTCCGACAGGCACACCAGCGCGGCCAGGCCCAGCACCTCCGGCTCGTCGGGTAGGAGCTCGGCGAGCACCAGCGCCAGATGAAGGGCCTCGGCCGACAGCGATTCGATCGGCGCGCCCTGCGGCGCGAGCTGCCAGTCGATCGAGTACGCGCCGTAGACGGCCTCCAGCACCGAGGGCAGGCGCCGGACGAGGTCGTCGCGTTCGGGCAGCACAAACGCGATACCGGCATCGCGGATGCGTTTCTTGGCCCGCACCAATCGCTGTGCCATGGCGGCGGGCTCAACAGCGAATGCCGACGCGATCGCCGCGGCGTCCACGCCAAGCACCGTCTGCAGCATCAATGGCGTGCGGACGTTGGCCGCGATGGCGGGGTGAGCGCAGACCAGCATCAGCTGCAATCGCCGGTCCGGTAGGGCAGTCATGTCGTCGGCTTCCAAAGTGCTTGGAACGTCGTGAGTTTCGTCAAGCGGCTCGGTAGTGCGGTATGCGGACGACTTCCACAGGTCGCGTAGTCGGTTGCGCGCCACGGTGAGTATCCACCCCTCGGGGTTGGCTGGTATGCCCTCGTCGGGCCAGCGGGACAGCGCACGTTCCAACGCGTCGGCCAGCGCGTCCTCGGCGGCGGCGATGTCGCGACTCGGCGCCGCGAGCACGGCAAGCAGCCGGCCGTACGAGTCCCGGGTGACCGCAGCCACCCGGGCCTGTGCATGTTGGTCTTCGCGCAAGCGGCTCATCCGGCCCTTTTACGGGGCATACCACCCGAGGTCGGCGGCGTATGTCCGCGCCACCGGGCGGATTTCGATCGAACCCCAGCCGTTGGCGGGGTTTCGTTGCGCCCACTTCAGCGCCTCATCGAGGTTGTCAACCTCGATGACGAAGATCCCGCCGAGCTTTTCTTTGGTGTCGACGAACGGCCCGTCCTGCACCTCCAGCGTGCCGTTGCGGGCGGTGACGGTGGTGGTGGAGACGACCGATTCGAGCACTTCGGTGTCGATGAGCACTCCGGCGGCCGACAGGTCGTCGGCGTAGGCCTTGAAGGCCTCCATCGCAGGGGCCATGTCCTCTTCGGACAGGCCGACCTCGTGGCCCTCCTGGTAGTGCATCAACAGGCAGTACCGCATCGTGGTGTCCTTTCTGTCGTAGATGGTGTCACCGGTATGACGACTCAGGCACCGCCCGATCGACACGTGCCCGCCGGATCGCATCGCCGCTGAACACTGCCAGCGCAACCCAGATCAGCGCCAAACCCAGCCACCGTGCCGCGGGCATCGGCTCGTGCCCGACGACCACGCCCCAGGTGAGCTGCATCACCGGTGTCAGGTAGAACAGCAGGCCCATCGTGACCATTGGCAGCCGCTGGGCCGCGGCGGCGAACAGCAGCAGCGGCAACGCCGTCAACACGCCCGACAGGATCATCAGCGCGACATGGCCCGCGCCGTGATTGGTGAACGTCTGATGGCCGCCGGCCTGTAAGACCACGAGGTAGGCCAGAGCAAAAGGAGCCGCCACCCCAGCCTCGATGCCGACACTCACCCGGGGATCGACCGGCACCACCTTCTTCACCGCGCCGTACAGCCCGAAGGACAGCGCGAGCCCGAGGGCAATGAGGGGCACCGTGCCGACCTCAACGGTCAGCACTACGACGGCGGACACCGCGACGGCGAGTGCGACGAACTGCGCGCGGTTGAGCCGCTCGCGAAATATCAACAAGCCCAACGCGACCGTGACAAGCGGGTTGATGAAGTAACCCAGCGCGGCATCCACCACATGGCCGTTGTTCACCGCGTAGATGTAGATCACCCAGTTGACCGAGATCAGGGCCGATGCGAACGTCAGCAGCAGCCAGGTGCGGCCCGTCATCGCCCGGATGTCGCCCAGTCGGCGCACCACCGCGACGACCACGACCATCAGCGCGAAACACCACACGATTCGGTGCGCAAGGATTTCGAATGCGCTGGCGGGCTTGAGCAGCGGGAAGAACGCCGGGAACAGGCCCCACGACGCGTAAGCGCCAACCCCGAACAGCAACCCGGAACGACGCGTCTCGCTCACAGTTCGTGGTTGCGCAACATGTCTAGAGCGTGCTGCAGGTCGGACGGGTACGGGCTGGTGATCTCGATGCGGCGACCGTCGGCGGGATGCGCGAATGCCAGCGACCGCGCGTGCAGCCATTGACGTTCCAGCCCAAGCTTTTTCGCCAGTGTCGGATCTGCGCCGTACGTGAGGTCGCCGCAGCACGGATGGTGCAGTGCGGCGAAGTGCACCCGAATCTGATGTGTGCGACCGGTTTCCAATTCGATGTCGAGCAAGCTGGCGGCCTGGTGCGCCTCCAGGGTGTCGTAGTGGGTGATGCTGTGCCGGCCCTGTTCGGTGACGGCAAACTTCCAGTCGTGTCCGCGGTGGCGGCCGATGGGTGCGTCGATTGTTCCGCTGGACGGGTCCGGATGTCCTTGCACCAGTGCGTGATAACGCTTTTCGACAGTGCGTTGCTTGAAGGCTCGTTTAAGCAGCGTGTAGGCGCGCTCAGATAGCGCCACCACCATGACACCCGACGTGCCGACGTCCAGCCGGTGCACGATGCCTTGGCGCTCATGGATTCCCGATGTGCTGATCCGGAACCCCGCTGCGGCAAGGCCACCCAGCACCGTCGGCCCGCTCCAGCCGACGGTGGCATGCGCGGCGACCCCGGGTGGTTTGTCGACCGCGACAATATCGGCGTCGGAGTACAGGACTGCCATGCCTTCGATCTCGACAGGCGTGTTCTCCACGGGCGCAGGCGCCTCCGGCAGCCGGACCTCCAACCATGCGCCCGCTGGCAGCTTGTCCGACTTGCCGGCGCGCGTGCCGTCGATGTCGACGCCGCCATCTTCGGCGAGCTCCGCCGCGGCCGTCCGCGACAACCCGAGCAGCCGGGCGAGCCCGGCGTCTACGCGCATGCCCGCCAGCCCCTCGGGGATGGGCATCGAGCGGGTGGCCATTACGCCGTGTTGGCCTTGCGGCGGCCGACCGTGTCGAAGTCAAATCCGAAGAGCGACAACGCAACCAGCAGGATGGCACCGCCCACTACCGACGGGTCGGCAACGTTGAACACCGGCCACCAGCCGATGGACAGGAAGTCCACGACGTGCCCGCGCAGCGGCCCGGGTGAGCGGAAGAAACGGTCGACGAGGTTGCCCATCGCGCCGCCGAGGATCATGCCGAGGCCGATGGCCCACCACGGCGACACAAGCCGGCGGCCCATCCAGATGATCCCGATCACCACACCGGTCGCGATCAGGGTGAGCACCCAGGTGTAGCCGGTGGCCATCGAGAATGCGGCGCCGGAGTTGCGCACCAGCGTCCACGTGACGGTGTCACCGATGATCGACACCGGCTGGCCTGGCGTCAGCAGCCTGACGGCGAGCACCTTGGTGACGATGTCGAGAACGAGAACCACCGCCGCAACGGTGAGCAGCAGGCGGATCCGCCGCCGGGGCCGCGGGCCGCGCGCCTCGTCTTCGGTCACCGGCTCCGCGGAGCCGGATGTTTCATCAGTCACTCCCCCATCATCCCCTAGCGGTCATGCGCGATGATTCCACCCATGGGTCGCCTCGTCGTCATCACCACGGGCGGCACGATCTCCACCAGTACCGACGAGGACGGAGTCAAGCGGCCGACCCGCAGCGGCACCGATCTGACCTCGGGTTTGGACGTCGACGTCGTCGATCTGATGGCGCTCGACAGCTCACAATTGGCGCCGGCCGACTGGGACAGAATTCGTGGCGCTGTGCCGTCCGAGGCCGACGGTGTGGTGATCACCCACGGCACCGACACGATGGAGGAAACGGCGCTCTGGCTCGAGCTGACCTATGCCGGCGAGGCCCCTGTGGTGATCACCGGCGCACAGCGCAGCGCCGACGCGCCCGACGCCGACGGCCCGCGTAATTTGCGCGACGCGTTGACGGTGGCGGCCAGCCCCGACGCCCGAGGCCTTGGTGTGATGGTGGCTTTCGCGGGCACCGTGTGGCAGCCACTCGGGCTGCAGAAGGTTGCGACGGGCGGCCTGCGCGGCTTCACCGGTGAGCCGATCGGTGATGTCGTCGACGGCCGCTTCACTGCCCACGCGGTGAAGGACCGGCCATATCTCGGCCCGCTCTCGGCTGCCGTCGCGCCACGGGTGGACATCCTCGCGGTGTACCCGGGCGCTGACGCCGTCGCCATGGATGCCTGCGTGGCAGCCGGAGCGCGGGGCATCGTCCTGGAGGCGCTGGGCTCGGGCAACGCGGGCGCCGAGGTCATCGAAGGAGTGCGCCGGCACTGTCGCGACGGCATCGCGGTCGTGGTGTCGACGCGGGTACCCGGTGGGCGCGTCAGTCCGGGGTACGGGCCCGGCCGTGAATTGGTGGACGCGGGTGCGATGGTGATATCGCGGCTACGACCGGCGCAGGCGCGGGTGCTGCTGATGGCGGCGCTGGCGGCAGGTTCACCCGTCGAGGACATCGTCGCCCGCTGGGGCTGACCGGGCCGCGAGGTCGCTGAGATAGTCGGGCCAGTCGAGGCTGTCTACCGGGTTCGCACGGGCGATATCGGGGGTGTCGTCGGCGAAGGTGCGTGCCTGCCCCGGCCCCGTGCCGCGGGTCTCGAACCGCACCGTCATCACACCGTGGCCGGCGCCCTGGATCCAGCCGTGCCCGTAGGTGGTGTGCGTGACGTCATCGCCGACGCGCCAGGCGGGCGCGGTCGCGGCGGCGTCTGTGCGTGTTTGCGGCAACTGGGTGTTGGACACCTCCTCGGCAACCAGCTCGAGGTCGGAAAACAGCGACTCCTGGCGGACGTCGGAGAGGCCCGAAAAGCCAACGCCGACAAGGCGAATCGGGCCGATCTCAATCGGGTCGAGCAGCAGCCTGCGGGCCATCGTGATCAACGTGGCGGCGTCGGTGGTCGCATACGGCAGCGTCGCGGAGCGGGTCAGAATGCTCATGTCGGACTTCTTGAGCTTGACGGTGACGGTGCGAGCGCCGCGGCCGTCTTTCTCAAGGCGTGTGTGAGCGTGCTCGCCGATCGGGCCGATGGCTTCGCGCAGTTGATCGAGAGTGGTCAGGTCCTCTGGGAACGTCGATTCGGCACTGATCTGCTTGGCAGGGGCGTTCTCGGCGACCGGCCGGTCGTCGATGCCTTGCGCCAGGCGGTGCAGAGCCGGGCCGATCGTGGCGCCGAGGATGTTGGCCACCTCGGCATCGGTCAGAGCGACGAGCTGGCCGATGGTTTCGATGCCGAGCCGGTGCAGTTTCTCCTCGGCGACGGGCCCGATGCCCCACAGCCGCCGCACGGGTAGCCCGTCGAGCAGTACGCGCTCCTCGTCTCGGCGCACCACCCGGATGCCGTCAGGCTTGGCCAAGTCGGAGGCGATCTTGGCGATCTGCTTGCCCGATCCGGCGCCGACGGAGGCGACGAGCCCCGTCTCGCCGCGGACCTTGGCCCGTAGCTCCTGACAGAAGGCCTCGACGTCGTCCGCGGACGCGCCAGCCAGTTCGGCGGGTTCGCCGAACGCCTCGTCGAACGAAAGTTGCTCCAGCACGGGGACCAAGGTGCGGACGGTCTCGAACACGCGGCGGCTGGCGACGCCGTAGACAACGCCGCGCGGCGGCAGCACCACCGCAGGGGCGCCGACCAGGCGGCGGGCCTGATGCATGGGCATCGCCGAGCGAGCGCCGTACACCCGGGACTCATAGCTCGCTCCGGCGACGACGCCGCGTCCGCCAAGTCCGCCGACGAGGACGGGCCGTCCGCGCAGGGTAGGCCGGGTCAGCTGCTCGACGGATGCGAAAAACGCGTCCATGTCGAAGTGCAGCACCCAGCGAGCATCCACATTGCCGATGCTAGGGCGGTACGTCGTCGCCGCGGTGGCGGCTGGCTCGCGAAACGTCAGCTAGGTCTTACTGATCGCCACCCGCACGCCGTCGCCGATCTCGGTTCCGTCGGCGGGCTCGCCGAATTCGAAAGTGGTGGCCAGGATTTCGCGGGCGATCAGGCCGCTGTGCGCGCTGGCCCAGTCCGCTCGCTCGGCAGGCACCGACATCACGACGCTGATGCGGTCGGACACGTCCAGACCGGTCGACTTGCGCAGGTCCTGCAGTTCGCGGATGCGATCTTTTGCCCAGCCCTCGGCCTCCAGCTCCGGCGTCACGGTGCCGTCGAGCACCACCAGCCCGGCGCCATCGGGCAGCGCGGTGGTGTAGTCGGGATCCGCCGCCACGAGCCGGGAGCTGTACTCCTCGGGCTGCAGCACCGCGGGGCCTGCGGTCAGCGTGCCGTCGGCGTTGACGACGGCTTCGCCGGCCTTGACCGCCTTGATCGCGGCCTGCACGTCCTTGCCCAGCCGCGGACCGGCGACGCGCGCGTTGACCGTCAGCTCGAAACGGCCGTACGCGTCGATGTCGTCGGTGAGCTCGACACGCTTGACATTGAGCTCCTCGGCAAGCAACTCGCGGTACGGCCGCAGCCGCTGCGGATTATCCACCGCGACAATTAGTTTCGGTAGCGGCAATCGCACACGCAATTTCTTGGCCTTGCGCAGCGACGACCCCGCCGACGCCACCTCGCGCACCTGATCCATAGCGGCCACCAGATCCGGGTCGGCGGGCAGCAGACCGGCCTCCGGCCAGTCCGTCATGTGCACCGACCGATCACCGGTCACGCCGCGCCAGATGACCTCGGTCACCAGCGGCAGCAGCGGGGCTGCGAGCCGGCCGGTCACCTCCAGTACGGTGTGCAGCGTGTCGATGGCGTCCGGGTCCTCTTCCCAGAACCGCGAACGCGACCGTCGCACATACCAATTCGTCAACGCCTCGGTGAATTGGCGAAGTTGGTCGCATGCCCCCGAGATGTCGCACACATCAAGCGATTCGGTCAGGTCGTCGCGCAGCTCGGCCAGCTTCGCCAGGATGTAGCGGTCCAGCACGTGCGACGAGTCAGTACGCCACGTCCCCTTGTTCGGCGCATAGAGAGCGAGGAACGTGTAGGCATTCCACAGCGGCAACAGCACCTGGCGTGCGCCTTCACGGATGCCCTGTTCGGTGACGACCAGGTTGCCACCGCGCAGGATCGGCGAGGCCATCAGGAACCATCGCATGGCGTCGGAGCCGTCCCGGTCGAACACCTCGGTCACGTCGGGATAGTTGCGCAGCGACTTGCTCATTTTCTGCCCGTCGTTGCCCAGCACGATGCCGTGCGCCACACAGGTTTTGAACGCCGGCTTGTCGAATAACGCAGTGGCCAGGATGTGCAGCGTGTAGAACCAGCCGCGGGTCTGGCCGATGTACTCGACGATGAAGTCACCGGGAAAATGCGCATCGACCCCGACCTGGTCGCCGTCACCACTGACGCCGTCAAACCATTTCTGGTTCTCGAAGGGGTAATGCACCTGCGCGTATGGCATGGAACCCGAGTCGAACCACACATCGAACACGTCCTCGATGCGCCGCATGGTCGAGTTGCCCGTCGGGTCGTCGGGGTTGGGCCGGGTCAACTCGTCGATGTACGGACGGTGCAGATTGGTTGGCCGTACACCGAAGTCACGTTCCAGCTCGTCAAGGCTGCCATAGACGTCGATGCGCGGATAGGCCGGATCGTCGGACATCCACACCGGAATCGGCGTGCCCCAGTAGCGGTTTCGCGAGATCGACCAGTCGCGGGCGCCGGACAGCCACTTGCCGAACTGACCGTCCTTGACGTGTTCGGGGTACCAGGTGATCTGCTGGTTGAGTTCGACCATCCGGTCGCGGAACTCGGTGACCTTGATGAACCACGACGACACCGCCCGGTATATCAACGGGTTTCGGCACCGCCAGCAGTGTGGATAGGAGTGCTCGTAGGTCTCGTGGCGCAGCAGCACCGCGCCATTGGCCGCAGCCGACCGGCCCTGGTTCTTAAGGTCACGGATGATCTGCGGGTTGGCGTCGAATACGTGCTGGCCGGCGTAGTCAGGGACCGTTTGACCGAACCGGCCTTTGGAGTCGACCGGTGTGACGGCGGAGATGCCTGCCGGCTGTGTGGTGGCCATGTCGTCCTCGCCGTAAGCGGGCGACATGTGCACGATGCCGGTGCCGTCGTCGGTGCTGACGAAGTCGGCAGGCAGCACCCGAAACGAGTTGGGCGCGTCCATGAAATACGGGAACGGTGGCAGGTAGCGAGTCTCGAGCAGATCCCGCCCGGTGTACGTCGCCACGACCTCAGGCTCCTCGCCGAGCTCGCGGGCGTAGGCGGCAAGCCGTGCCTCTGCCAGCACATAGCGCCGCCCGTCCGGGGCTTGCACTTGGACGTAGGTGACCTCGGGGTTGACGGCCACGGCCTGGTTCGACGGAAGCGTCCACGGGGTCGTGGTCCAGATCAGCAGATGGGCACCGTCGAGCGGGCCGCCGTCGACCTGGAAGCCCACCGTGATGGCGGGGTCTTGACGGCTTTGGTAGACGTCGTCGTCCATCCGAAGTTCGTGGCTGGACAGCGGCGTTTCGTCGTTCCAGCAGTACGGCAGTACGCGGATGCCCTCATATGCCAGGCCCTTGTCCCACAGCTGCTTGAACGCCCAGATCACCGATTCCATGAAGGTCGGATCGAGGGTCTTGTAGTCGTTGTCGAAATCGACCCAGCGGGCCTGGCGAGTGACGTAGGCGCGCCATTCGTTGGTGTACTTGAGCACCGATGCTCGACACGCGCCGTTGAACTTCTCGATGCCCAATTCTTCGATCTGGGCCTTGTCGGTGATGGCGAGCTGTCGCTGCACTTCGAGTTCGGCAGGAAGACCGTGGGTGTCCCAGCCAAAGCGGCGCTCCACTTTGTAGCCGCGCATGGTGCGGTACCGCGGAACGATGTCCTTGACGTAGCCGGTGAGCAGATGGCCGTAGTGAGGTAGCCCGTTGGCGAACGGCGGCCCGTCGTAGAAGACGTACTCAGGCGCGTCGTCGCGGCGTGCGACACTGGCGCGAAACGTGTCGTCGCTGTCCCAGTAGTCGAGGACGTCGGATTCGAGCGCCGGGAAGTTCGGTGCTCCGGCGGCCGGCTTCGGGTAGGCGGTCACTGTGGTGCGTTGTCTCCTGTGCCGAATTGAGGCCTCCGGCCTCGGAAGCCAATTGTTCAGGCACGGGGACGACGTCGCGCCGGTGCGCGAGCGCCGCGGTACCACCCCGCTTGCGCACAACCTGTGCGCCGCTCAACTCGGGCGATGACGGGCCCACCCGTTCGGGTCTACTGGGCTGTATCAGCTGTTCTTCCGAAGGCTCCCCGGTGATGGCCGGATCGGTGCCGTTGCACACGATTCTAGTGTCCGGCGCAAATTGACCCGGCTGGCGTCCCCTACCGGCTCGGCGGCTGACCATCGGGCGGCCAACTGGAGACTCCCTCCTCCAACGGCACCTCGAGGCTGTGCAGGATCGACGCGATCATCCGCCACGCCCCGATGGCCGTCACCAACTCCACCAGCACCGCGGAACTCGACCCGAGCTCGCGCTCGCAGGCGGTCCACGTCTCTTGGCTCACCGCACCTTCACGCACAACTTCGTCAGTCGCCGCCAGCACCGCGCGTTCGGCAGTACCGAACCCGTCGTGCGTCGTCCAGTCGCGCACACCGATGAGGTCCTCGGCCGGGACACCCAGCCCGCAGGCGACCCGCCAATGCTGTGTCCACTCGTAATCGCACGCCGTCAGCCAGCCAATCCGCATGATTACCAGCTCCCGCAGCCTCGGAGCCAAGGCGCCGTGCCACAGCATGGTGGCCAGCAGATCGTTGAGCGCCCGCGCCAGCGTCGGATGGTTCAGCAACACCTGGAAGATGGACAACTCGGCCATGTAATCGGGGATGCCGGCCTGGTCCGCAGCGGCCTTGGCCTCATCGAGCGGCAAGCGCGGAATGCGTGAGTCGCTCGCGGAGTCCGGCATAGCGGCACCTTAGACCGCGTAGCGTTGCGCCATGAGTGATCACACCTACCGAATCATCGAGATCGTCGGGAGCTCACCCGACAGCATCGACGCGGCGATCCGTAGTGCGATATCGAGGGCCTCGCAGACGATGCGCGGACTCGACTGGTTCGAGGTGCAGTCAGTACGAGGCCATCTCGAGGACGGCGCCATCGGGCACTTCCAGGTGACGCTCAAAGTCGGTTTCCGCCTGGAAGATGCCCGATGACGTCAGACCGGAGCGACGGCGTCTGAAGTCATTTCGACGAGCGCGAATGGGAACTGCTCCATCAGCTCTTCGACCGTGTAGCTGTCGAAGCGGCAGGTGTCGTACCACCAGTCGAGCTGCAACAGCCCGTCGACGCGGTACACGCGCAGCTCCAACGCATAGCCCAGGCCGGCCGGCGTCTCGTAGGTCGGGGTCGTCCCCGCGGGCACGGTGCCCACATAGTTGAGGAAGATCTCCGTCTGAACGTCTGCGCCGTGGCCAGGCGGCGCGGCGAGTGCTTGGTGCACCTTGCCCAGCATCTCGGTAGGCCCGACCTCATGGGCCGTCGCGCACATCAGAGGAATTGCGTGGAGAAGCCACCGACCTTCGCCAGTGACGTCGACTGCAACGATGCCCTCGCCGATGGTCCGTGCGATCGCACGTCCCAGTGCCGCCAGGAGAATTTCGTCAGCCGCGAGCCCGAGCCAGGCTGCCGCGCCGTCGACTTCAGCAGTTAGCTCGCTGTTCGCCGGGATCGACAATCGGTCGAGCTTCGGAGAGGCGCCATCGGCTATGTCATAGTCGGCGACCCGCAACGTCGCGGCCTTCATGCTGTCCATTTGATACGTGAGTTCGCTGCTCGTGTCAGCTAAGTAGGGAGCCACCATGCAGCTAACGCTACACGGGTTTCCCAAAAATGGGAGACCCATCCCAAAACTGTGACGGCCGTGTCAATTAAGAGCTTGGAATCCATTTGCCGGGAATGGGTGCCCATTGCCGGGAAGTCGGGTTATCGTGTGTGGGTGCCCCGCACCGATGAGAACGGCAGACAGCTGAAAGCCCTGCTCGATTACCTCCTTGATGGGGAGATCGATGCCAAGGACATTTACGACGCGCTCGGCATCTCCAGCAGTACCTATTACAGGCGCATCAAAGAGGCCGACTATCCGAACGCCGAGGAGCTGCGGCGGGTAGCTGACAGATTCAGTCTCAGCTATCCCGACCTGCAAATTCAGTTTGGCTTGATGAGTCGCCAAGAAGTCTGGAGCTACCTGGAATCGGCCCCTTTCACGATGACAACGGTGAAGGAGAAAGTGGACCAGGCACAGACGACGACCCGGCCCCTGAGGCTTTCTGAGCTGAAGCCACGAGAGGATGCTCCTCCCCTGTAGCCCGTTTTCGCCGTACACTTTGCTGGACTCGCTTTAGCAAGAAGGCAGCTCCCTATGGCACAGGCAACCCTCATTGTGATCACCCTCGTGTGCATCGCGTGGAGCCTGTGGATCCGGCGGGTCACGTGGTCGTGCCGGTGGGAGGTCGCCGCCACGCTCAACATCGCCTTGCAGGGTGTCGCCGTCCTGCTGATGTCACCGCTGGCCTCCGAAACCGTCGGCCATTGGCTGCATTCCCTGACTGGTATGTGGAACCTCGAGGACTACATCGGCCACGATGCCTACATCGTCGCCGCGTCCGCGGTCATCTACAACGCGCTCGGCAGGCTCGCCGACGACCATCACATGCAGAGCTCGTTCAAGCTGTATGTGGAACGCCCGGCGACCATATGTATCCCGCTGCTGCTGGCGACTTTCTCCCTCGGAAACGGCGCGAAGATCTACAAGCCGGACTTCTTCGAGGTGCCAACCGACTTCTGGTTGAACGCCTACTGGCTGCTGCTGTGCGGCACGCTGATCTACCTGCTGGTGTACGGCGCGCGCGCCTTGATGGTCTTGCGCAAGGATCCACGGTCCCGCCGGATCGCCAACATCTATCTCGTCGCGTCCGCGAGCGGGATCATCGCCTGCGCCGTGCGGATCACCACGGCGTACGTCACGCCGCTGCAGACGATCGAGGGCGGAACGCTGGTGTGGATCTTCGCGTGCCTGTGCGGCGCCGGGTTCGCGCTGACGTCGGCGCAGTCCTGGCGAATGAAGACCAAGTGGTTCACCAAAGCCAGCCGCTGAGCTGACTCTCAGCCTGCGACGGGTCGTGAGACGTCGTAGGGAGCGCCGAACGCCGGCGTGGTCTGGTAGCCGCGCTTGCGCGCCCGGGCGGCGTCGCGGCGGATGAGCGCATGCAGCCCGGCGAACGTCACCTGGTCGAGCACCATTCGGGTCAGCAGCCGGTTGTGCACGAACCCGAACGACAGCCCGGATTCCGGGTCCGCCCAACCCACCGAGCCGGCCAGCCCGGCATGACCGAATCCAGGCGTCAATCCGGTCGGGAAGGGCAAGGAGTGATAGCCCAGATGGAAACTCAACGGCACGAAGATGTTTCGGTCCGGCCACAGGCTTGGTTTGTGGGCCAAGCAGGCGACGCGCTCACGGGAAAGAAATTGGGTGCCGTCGATGTGACCGCCGTTTGCGATCGCCGCGTACATCTTTGCCAATGCGCGCGCCGTTGTGACACCGTTTGCAGCCGGGATCTCCGAGTCGAGGAACGGGACATCGCCCTGCACAACCGCTTTCATCCCGGGGAAGTACATCGAGCCGAAGACGCCCGAGTACTGCAGTGCGGCAACTCTGGGTGCCACGAAGTTGAACACCGGATTGGATAACGTGCCCTGCGGCACGAGGATCTGCGCGGCGTGCGTGGGTGAGTCGGCCGGTGGACGGCCCAGGTGCAAGCCGTCGGTGTTCAGTGGTTCCGCGAGTTCCTCGCGGATCAGATCACGCATGCCCTTGCCCGTGACCGAGCGAGCAAGCCCCGACATCAACCAGCCGTACGTCAAGGCGTGATAGGCCGGCTTGCCGTACAGCACGCGGTTCACCGGAGCGGCCGCGATCCGTTCCTCCATCGACCGGTGATCGAGCAGCTCGTCCTTGCTCGCGCCGTTGAGTTGGGAGAGCCCGGCGCGGTGCCGCATCACGTCGCGCACGGTGATGTGAGCCTTGCCGTTTGCGCCGAACTCCGGCCAGAATTCGGCGACCGGGACGTCGTAGTCGATCAGGCCGCGGTCGGCGAGGCGGTGGATGACCGTCGAGGCCATGCCCTTGGTGACCGACCAGACCATGGCGCCGGTGTCAGCGGTCCAGTACTGCTTGCCGCGGCGGTCGGCGTAGCCGGTCCACACGTCGACGACGGGCTCGCCGTGCAGGTAGACGGCCAAGGCGCCACCACCGAACCGCCGTCCCGGGAAGAGTCGGTCGAACGCCTGCACGGTGCAGGCAAAGTTCGAGTCCGCCGCGCCCTGAATACCGTGCGGGAGCGCGGCGCTGCGCTCCCGGTTATTGACGCCCGTCACAATGTATTGAATTTACCTGCAACCCCGGCAAATAAACGAGGTGTTATCCATTCGTTAAGTCACTGCGCGTCAGCGGCGTCGAGGAGCTGTTGCGCAGCAAGTGCCGGTGTCAACTCGCCGTCGCGCACCTGGCGTTCCACCTCGGCGCGGATCTTGCGCACAGACGGATGCGACAGCACGCGATCCAGCACGGTGTCGCGGACCATCGACCACGTCCAGTCGACCTGCTGCGCCCGTCTACGGGCGTCGAACTCCCCCGCTTCGGTGAGCACCTGACGGTGTTTGAGCACCGTGTCCCACAGCCCCTCAAGCCCTGTGCCCTCTAGTGCGCTCATTGTGAGAACCGGTGGACGCCATAGTGTTTCACGCGGATAGATGAGGCGAATCGCGCCGGTCAATTCGCGTGCCGCGGCCTTGGCCTCCATCGCGTGCTCGCCGTCGGCCTTGTTGACCACCACGATGTCGGCCAGCTCGAGCACACCCTTCTTGATGCCCTGCAGTTGGTCACCGGTGCGCGCCAAGGTCAGGAACACGAATGTGTCGACCATGTTGGAGACCGCCACCTCGGACTGGCCGACGCCGACGGTCTCGACCAGGATCATGTCGAAGCCGGCGGCCTCGAGCAGCACGATCGTCTCCCGGGTGGCCTTGGCAACCCCACCGAGCGTGCCCGACGTCGGCGACGGCCTGATGTACGCGTCAGGGTGAACGGCCAGCTGGGCCATCCGCGTCTTGTCGCCCAGGATCGATCCGCCGGTCCGCGTCGATGACGGGTCGACGGCGAGTACAGCCACCCGGTGCCCCTGCTCGATCAGGTACATGCCGAGCGCCTCGATGGTGGTGGACTTGCCGACGCCGGGCACCCCGGTGATCCCGACGTGCATGGCCTTGCCCGCGTCGGGCATCAACGCCATCAGCAGCTGCTGTGTCTGCTGACGATGATCGGGCCGGGTGGACTCGACGAGCGTGATGGCCCGCGGCAGCGCCGCGCGGTCGCCCGTGCGGACCGCCGCCGCCAGTTCGTCGACGAAGTCAGCCGAAGTCATACCCCAGCCGCTCGGCGAGCTTGTGCAGCAGGCCGATCGCCGCATCGGCGATGACGGTGCCGGGCGGGAAGATCGCCGTCGCCCCGGCGGCGTAGAGCTCGTCGAAGTCGCCCGGCGGGATGACGCCGCCGACCACGATCATGATGTCGGGCCTGCCTACTTCGGCAAGCGCGTCGCGCAGCGCGGGCACGAGAGTCAGGTGCCCCGCAGCCAGCGACGAGACACCGACGACGTGCACGTCGTTGTCGGCCGCTTGGCGTGCCACCTCTTCGGGAGTGGAGAACAGCGAACCGACGTCGACGTCAAAGCCGATGTCCGCGAACGCTGTTGCGATCACCTTCTGGCCGCGGTCGTGCCCGTCCTGACCCATCTTGGCGACCAGGATGCGCGGCCGGCGGCCGTCTGCCTCGGCGAACTTCTCCACTAACTCGGTAGCGCTAGAGATGTTGCTGACCTTTCCGACTTCGTCGCGGTAGACCCCGGCGATCGTACGGATCTCGGCCTGATGCCGTCCCCAGACCTTCTCCAATGCGTCGGAGATCTCGCCGACGGTGGCCTTGGCCCGTGCCGCGTCGATGGCCAGCGCCAGCAGATTGCCTTCGCCTCCGGCCGCATTGCTCAGCGCGGCGAGCGCGGCCTCGACGGCGACAGCGTCGCGGTCGGCGCGCAACTGCTGCAACTTGACGATCTGCTCGGCGCGCACCCGGCTGTTCTCGACCTTGAGGACCTCGATCTCCTGATCCTCGTCGACCTGGTACTTGTTGACGCCGATCACCGGCTGCTGGCCGGAGTCGATGCGGGCCTGGGTACGTGCAGCCGCCTCCTCGATCCGCAACTTCGGGATCCCGTCGCTGATCGCCTGCGCCATGCCGCCGTGCTCGTTCACCTCGCGGATGTGCTCGCGGACCTTCTCGGCCAGTTGATGGGTCAGCGACTCCACGTAATACGACCCGCCCCACGGATCGATCGGCCGGGTGGTGCCCGACTCCTGTTGCAGCAGCAGCTGGGTGTTGCGGGCGATGCGGGCCGAGAAGTCGGTCGGCAGCGCCAGCGCCTCGTCGAGTGCGTTGGTGTGCAGCGACTGGGTATGCCCCTGGGTGGCGGCCATCGCCTCGATGCAGGTGCGGGCGACGTTGTTGAATGGGTCCTGCGCGGTCAGCGACCAACCCGAGGTCTGCGAATGAGTGCGCAACGACAGCGATTTCGCGTCCTTCGGGTCGAACTCGGCGACGAGCTCACTCCACAGCAGCCGGCCCGCGCGAAGCTTGGCCACCTCCATGAAGAAGTTCATCCCGATGCCCCAGAAGAAGCTCAATCGCGGCGCGAACTTGTCGATGTCCAGGCCCGCGTCCAGGCCGGCCTTGATGTACTCGACACCATCGGCCAGCGTGTAAGCCAGCTCCAAATCGGCTGTCGCCCCGGCCTCTTGGATGTGGTAGCCCGAGATCGAGATCGAGTTGAACTTGGGCATCTTGGTGCTGGTGTAGCCGAAGATGTCGGAGATGATCCGCATCGACGCCTTCGGCGGATAGATGTAGGTGTTGCGGACCATGAACTCTTTGAGGATGTCGTTCTGGATGGTCCCGGCTAGTTTCTCGGGCGGCACGCCCTGCTCCTCGGCCGCGACCACATACAGCGCGAGGATGGGCAACACCGCGCCGTTCATGGTCATCGACACCGAGACGGTCGACAGATCGATGCCATCGAATAGCTGGCGCATGTCGAGGATGGAATCGATTGCCACCCCGGCCATTCCGACGTCGCCCTGCACGCGGGGATGGTCGGAGTCGTAACCGCGGTGGGTGGCCAAGTCGAACGCCACCGACAGGCCTTTCTGGCCGGCAGCCAGGTTGCGACGGTAGAACGCATTGGATTCGGCGGCCGTGGAGAACCCGGCGTACTGACGGATGGTCCACGGCTGGTTGACGTACATCGTCGGGTACGGGCCGCGGATGTATGGCGGCTCGCCCGGGAAGCTGTCCAGCGGGTAACCGGCCGCGGCGGCAGCGTCCCGGTCGGCGCCGACGTACACAGGCTTGACGTCGATGCCCTCGGGCGTGCTCCAGTCGAGTTGATCCGGCACGTAGCCGTGTGCGGCGGCGGCCGCTTCGACATGCTTCGCGACGGCGGCTAGCGAAACAGGCGAGGCCGCGAGTTTCCGATCTCCTTCGCCATCCAGTGGTATGTCGGCGAAGCTGCCGACGCCGGTCGTCGCTGGAGCCGGCTGGCCGGCGACATCATTGACAGTCACCTCAAGCCCCCAATCGGGTGAGCAGGTCCGACAACACTTCGACCGCGTTGATCTTCGCGGTCAGATAGCCGTCGGGCTTCGAATCGGCTTCGGCCACCGCCTTTTCAGGCCCGGCAAGAAGGACGTGGGACACGCCGGCCTTGCGCGCGGCGTCGACGGCCGCGGAGGCCTCGGTCGCGTACCGGGCGTCGGTGCCGCAGATCACCGCGACCGTGAAAGATCCAGTGTCGGCGCCGTCGGTTACCGCTTCGATACCGCCGGACGCCAGCAGGTTCGTCGCGAACGTCGCGCGAATGTTGTGCTCGGCCAGCGGCCCGAGCGGAAGCAACAGCACCTTCGGTCGCGCACCGGTCTTGTCCAGGAACGTGTCCGAACGCTCCCGCAGGGCCTCGAAGGCTGCCGCGTAGCGCACCACGGACTCAAGCGGATCACCTTGCGGTAGAGGCGGTTGAGCGAGGTTCGGATACTCGTTCACACCGGTGATCGCGGTACGCCGGTGAGCGATGTCGTCAGCGCGCCGGGCAGCGACCTCGGTGATCTGGTCGGTTATGTAGTCGTGGGCCGCTTCGAAGCCGCCGCGGGATTCGATGTCCTGGAAGTGCTTCCACGCGTGCTCGGCCAGCTTGTTGGTGAGGTCCTCGACGAACCACGACCCGCCGGCCGGATCCAGGACCTCGCCGATGTGGGACTCCTCGAGCAGCAGCAACTGCGTGTTACGGGCGATGCGGCGCGCGAAACTGGCTGGGGTACCGGGGAAGCCGCCGGGAATCGCAACGTCGAACGGGTGCACGAGCACGGTGTCGGCGCCTCCCACACCAGCGGAGAACGCCGCCAGTGTGGTGCGCAGCATGTTCACCCACGGATCGCGCTGTGCCATCATCGGCAGCGACGTCACTGCATGCAACCGCGCCGCGCCGGCGTCGGGCTCCCCGGCCACCTCGGCCACCCTGGCCCACATTTTGCGCGCCGCGCGCAGTTTGGCGATCGTCATGAATTGGTCGTCGTCGGCGGCGAAGCGAAAGCTGATCTGGCGCAACGCATCCCCGACAGACAGGCCGCCGTCGCCGAGAATTCGCAAATAGGCGACCGCCGCGGCGATGCCGGCGGCGAGCTCCCACGATGCGCTCGCTCCGCGGTTGTGGAACACGGGACCGTCGACGGTGATCGCGCGCACGCCGCCGGCGTAACCGGTGACCTTCGCAGCCACGTCCACGACGTCGGCCACACTCGGCGCTGCCCGTGAACTCAGCGGTGCGGTCAGCGGATCCGCGCCAAGGTCCACCGACAGCCGCGAGCGCTGATCGTCGTCGAAGCCGGCCAACAGGCCGAGCACAGCGTCGGAGGCGGCCACATAGTCGGCGCCGGCGTCGAGAACGACCGGGACGAGGTCGAGGAAGACGCCTTCGAGCAGCCGGTCAAGTTCGGCCGCCACCACGCCTCCCGAACCGACGTGCAGCACCAATGCGCTGACGCCTTCCGTCAGGGCGACCAACACCGCGCCGTTGCCGTCGCCGACCGCTGAGCCGTTGGCCGGGAACGCTTCTGCCACCCGCCACCCGGACTTGACGTCGCGAAGCGCGTCGCCGCCACGCACGAAGGGCCACCGCCCGGGCAGCGGCGGTTCGGGCAGCGTGTCTGCGCTCGTGTACAGCGGGCGGATCGGGAAGCCTTCGTATGTGGGCGAATCCAGCGACCGCTCCGGTTCGGCGGGCAGATCCGCCGGGTCGCGCTTGGTGCTCTTGGCCAGTACGCCGGCTACCGCCGAACGCCACCTCGCGAAATCGGAATCCGCAACACTGGATTTCTGCACGCCCATCAGGCTAATTGACGTCCTCCCCAGACTGACGTCCGGGGATTCCAACGTTATCCCACCGGCTTATGCGGCAGGAGTGGTGTGTTGAGGTTCACGGTTCGCAGACCGCCCAGCGGCGAGGTCTCCCCGTGCTATCACCGCCCGTCCGGCGGCTGGGCTTCGCGATCGCCCGTTTCGCCTTTTCGCGGCGATGGGACCCGCGCTTGCAGCGGGCCAGTCGTCGTTGCAAGACCGTCAACCGCTTCAACTCACCCGGCGTCAGACCGGGAGCGCGCAGAACTCGCCGGTCGACAGCGCGGCCGACACGACAACACCGCGGTCAATTCCGACCACGCTGCAATCGCCCGGACCGCAGATCGACCCGTAGGCTTGGTAGGCGTGAAAGCCGTCGTCAGCACACTGCGTGCACTACGTGCTGCGGCGATTGCGACGGCGTCGCAGGTGCCGCCGCGCCGGTTTGTCGCCATCTTGGCCGCGATTGTGATCCTCGTCGCAGTTGCATTGGTGGTTCCGTTGCCGACCGCCGTCCAGCTGCGCGACTGGGCCACGTCGGTGGGGCCGTGGTTCCCGCTCGCGTTCCTCGCCGCGCACATCGTGGTGACCGTCTTCCCGTTCCCGCGCACCGCGTTCACACTGGCCGCGGGCCTGCTGTTCGGCCCGTATCTGGGGGTTCCGCTGGCCGTCGTGGCCAGCACCGTCAGCGCCGTGATCGCGCTGCTGCTCGTGCGTGCCGCCGGTTGGCAGCTATCCCGGCTGGTCCGGCACCCGCGCGTGGACTCGCTCGACGCGCGGCTTCGCGAGCGCGGCTGGCCGGCGGTGCTGTCGATGCGAATGATTCCCGCGGTGCCGTTCTCGGTGGCCAACTACGCCGCAGGTGCGTCGGCGGTGCGGGTGCTGCCCTACACGCTGGCCACCTTCGTGGGCCTGATGCCCGGCACCGCCGCCGTCGTGATCCTCGGTGACGCGCTGACCGGCAACGTCAGCCCGCTGCTGTTTCTGGTGTCGCTGTGCACGGCGAGCCTGGGCATCGGCGGGCTGATCTACGAGATCCGCACCCATCGCCGACATCACCGCGAGCGCCTCGCCGGCTCGGCTACCGATACCGAGCCGGCGATCACCGGCTGACTGCGGCCTACAGCTGCGGGGAACCGCTGTGCCGTCCCGGCATCTGCGGCGGACCGTCCTGCGGCTGCTGTGACAGCGGCGGATACTGCATCGGCGGCAGGGGATCCTCCGGTGCGGCCGGGATGGCGCTGATACCTGAAGATGAACGCGCGTCCGCCTCGGCCTTGGCGACGGCCTGGGCGATCGCGGGATCCGTCTGCGTGGTGAACCACTCGGCTACCTCGTCGGAGTCGTCCTCGGGCTTGGGCAGATTCTCGTCCACCGGCGACGGCGTGTACCGGAAGACACCGTCCTCGCCCGGTGCGCCGAGCATCTTAGTGAAGCCCTGCAGCGCCGCCCCGAAGTCGCTGGGCACCAGCCAGACCTTGTTCGCCTCACCCTTGGCCATCTGCGGCAGCGTCTGCAGGTACTGGTAGGCGAGCATCTCCGGCGTGGGGCGGCCGGCCTTGATCGCGGCGAAGGTCTTCTCGATCGCCTTGGCCTGGCCCTGTGCCTGCAGGTAGGACGCCGCGCGTTCGCCCTGGGCTCGCAGCATGCGCGACTGGCGGTCGGCTTCCGCGGCCAGGATCGCCGCCTGTTTGGCACCCTCGGCGGCCAGGATCTGGGCCTGCTTCTGGCCCTCGGCCTGCTTGATCGACGCTTCGCGGGAGCCTTCGGCGGTCAGGATCATGGCCCGCTTTTCGCGGTCGGCGCGCATCTGCTTTTCCATCGAATCCTGAATCGACGGCGGCGGGTCGATGCTGCGCAGCTCGACGCGGGCGACGCGCAGACCCCAGCGACCAGTGGCTTCGTCGAGGACTCCACGCAGCTGCCCATTGATCTGGTCGCGCGAGGTCAGCGTCTGCTCCAGCGTCATGCCGCCGACCACGTTGCGCAGCGTGGTGGTGGTCAGCTGCTCGACGCCGACGATGTAGTTGCTGATCTGATAGACGGCAGCCTGCGGGTTGGTCACCTGGAAGTAGACGACGGTGTCGATGTTGACCGTCAGGTTGTCCTCGGTGATCACCGGCTGCGGCGGGAACGACACCACCCGCTCGCGAAGGTCCACCCTGGCACGGATCTTGTCGACGAACGGCAGCAGCAAGGTGAGCTGGCCCGACACGGTCTTGCTGTAGCGGCCCAGCCGTTCGATCACTGCGGCCTCGGCCTGTGGAATCAGCGCGATCGACTTGGCCACGATGATGGCGGCGAACACCACCAGCACTCCGACCAGGATCAAGCCGGCGACGGCACCATCCATGACGAGCAACCTTTCCGTTGATTGTCCAGTTTTCTCTAGACTTTTTGGACGACCGCCGTCGCGCCGTCGATGTGCACGACGGTGACATGGTCGCCCGGTTCGTAGACATCGTTGTCGTTCAGTGGGCGCGCCGTCCAGATTTCGCCGTCGAGTTTCACCTGGCCTTCATGGCGGGCCACCCGGTCGAGCACCAACGCGCTCTTGCCCTCCAGCGCCTTTACCGGTTCGGGCAGACCCTTGCCCGACATGAAATGCCGTCGCAGCGCGGGCCGCACCAGCACCAGCAAAAGGACCGAGACCACAAGGAAAACCGCGCCGCCCACCCACACGTCGTCGAACACCAGGCTCGTTCCGGCCGCGGCCAATGCGCCGCCGCCGAGCATGAGCAGGAACATGTCGCCGGTGAGCGCCTCGGCCCCGGCGAGGGCGAGCGCGGCGATTAGCCAGATCAGCGGGACGGCCATGACGTCAGCGTATCGCGTAGCCGACCCGATTCGCGGCTAACTACTACACTGCGAGCATCATGTGGTGCCCCAGTGTTTCGTTGTCGGTTTGGGCCAATGCCTGGCTCGCCGGTGCAGCCGCGCCTGACGATGTCCTCGACGCGTTATCACAATGGGCGCCAAGGCATTCGGTCACTGCATACGACTCGGTCGCGGCCGGCCGCACCGGTTTGCCGTGGCCGGACCTGACCGACGCGGGCGCGGTCTCGCTGCTGCAGACGATGCGCACCGCGGCCGGCCCTGGGCTCTCGGCGCCCGCCATCGGCGTGTCGCTGCCGGTGCCCGGCGACGTTCGCGGGCTTCCCGCGGGCACGCAGTTCCAGCGTGACGCGGTGACAGCGGGCGAGGCGATCATCGTCGGTCGCGACGAGTCCGCGGTGGGTCTGGTCCCGGACTTCGAGTACGACGACCTAGACGACGAATCCGAGTTCGAGCCGGAGCTCACGGCGTTGTCGTGGACGGTGTACTCGGTGCCCTCGGCTCAACCGCCAGAATCTCTGGACCTGGGCGAGTCGGAATACGCCCTGCGCGCGGCTGTTCGGTCGGCCGCTGACGCGCTGGGTGCCATCCGCGCGGCGGGCGCTGACGTCGCCGACCCGCGCGGGCTCGTCGAGCAAGTCCTCGAATCCGCACGGGGACACCGGGTGCCCGACCACGCACCCTCGCGGGCTGTACGCGTGCTGGAAAACGCCGCACATATCGACGCGATCATCACCGTCGGCTCCGGGCTGATTCCGATCGGCTTGCAGAGTTCATCGGAGGTCCAGATCGCCAGCGACGCACTGCGACCGCTGGGCGGAGTCGTGCGCTCGGCGCGAATGGCCGCGGTCAGCGCAATTCTGAACTCGGCCTGGAGCTAGCCGCAGTTCGGCGTGCAGAGCGCGCCGTTGACCGAAAAGCCTTGCAGCGGCGGGGCATCTGGTCCTTCTACCCGATCGGGTTCGCGGCCGTAACGGAGTTCGTCGATCAGCGTGACGGCCAGCCGTGCGAATCGCGAGTCGGCGTTGGGCGTGGCCGCCCGCGCGAACGCGATGCCCAATTCCGTTGCCTGCTGCCGTAGCTCGTGGTCGAGATCCCACACCACCTCGATGTGGTCGGCCACGAACCCGATCGGGCACACGATCACCGCGTTGGCGCCCGCTTCGGCCAGCGTCGTCAGGTGATCCGCGATGTCGGGCTCCAGCCACGGAACCTGTGGCGGCCCAGAACGCGATTGCCACACCTGGTCGTAATCGTCATAGCCGGCCGCGGTGGCGACCAGCCGCGACGCGTACGCCACCTGGCGGCTGTATAAGTCAGCCCCGCAACGGGACCGGGCCGCCAGCGGAATGGAATGCGCGGTGAAGACCAGCCGCGCGTCCTGCGGCACGGTCTGCGCCGCCGCCCCGACCGCTTCGCTGAACATCTCCACCAACAGCGGATGGTCGTAGTACTGGCGCAGCTTCACCAGTTCCGGCGCACCATCGCCGGCCGCCGCGCGGGCTCTCGCGATGTCCTCGACGTACTGGGTGCAGCTGGAGTAACCGCCCCAGGCCGACGTGGTGAAGACCGCGGCGCGACGAATGCCGTTGTCACGCATGGTCGCAACCGTGTCTTCGACATACGGCTGCCAATTGCGGTTGCCGAAGTAGATCGGCAGATCGATCTCGGCCTCGAGCGCCGTGATGAGCTGCCGGTTGATGCCGTTGATCGGCGAGACGCCGCCAAAATGCAAGTAGTGCTCAGCAACGGCGGCCAGCCGTTCCCGCGGGATGCCACGGCCCCGGGTGACGTTCTCCAGGAACGGCATCACCTGGTCGGGGCCCTCCGGCCCGCCGAACGACAGCAGCAGGACCGCATCAAAGGCGGGGTAGTCCATTTCCTTATAAAAGCTGTGTGCTGGCGCCGCCGTCGGCGTAGATGACGGTTCCCGTGGTGGCGGGCAGCCACTCGGAGATCAGCGCGCACACGGTCTTGGCGACCGGCGTGGGGTCCTTCATGTTCCAGCCCAGCGGCGCACGCTGATCCCAACCCTCTTCCAGCAGCTGGATCTGATCGCCGGCCTCGTCGCCGAGTGCACCGCCGACGATCGCGCTCATCGCGAGCGTCCGGATCGGGCCCGCCGCAACAAGATTCGACCGCACACCGTACGGACCCGCCTCGCGCGCCACGAACCGGTTGACGGATTCCAGCGCGCTCTTGGCGACGGTCATCCAGTTGTAGGCCGGCATCGCGCGGGTCGGGTCGAAGTCCATGCCTACGATGCCGCCACCGGAGTTCATGATCGGCAGCACCGCCTTCGCCAGCGATGCATAGGAATACGCCGAGATGTGGATGCCCTTGGAGACGTCTTCGTATGGCGCGTCGAAGAACGGGTTGATGCCCATCCCGGTCTGCGGCATGAAGCCGATCGAGTGCACGACGCCGTCGAGCTTGTTGCCCTCCCCGATCACCTCTGTGACCCGGTCGGCCAAAGTGTCCAGGTGCTTTTCGTTCTGCACGTCGAGTTCCAGCAACGGTGCCGGCTTGGGCAGCCGGTCGATGATGCGCTGGATCAGGCGCAACCGGTCGAAGCCGGTGCAGACGATCTCCGCACCCTCTTCCTGGGCCACCCGCGCGATGTGGAACGCGATCGACGAGTCGGTGATGATCCCCGTGACGAGGATGCGCTTGCCTTCGAGCAGACCTGCCATGTGTGCCTTCTCCTCTAGCCGTGTCTTCTTAGTGGCCCATGCCCATGCCGCCGTCGACCGGGATCACCGCACCGGATATGTAGCTTGCATCCTCAGACGCCAGGAAGCTGACCACCCCGGCGACCTCGTCGGCGGTGCCGACCCGCTTCGCCGGGATGAACTCCAGTGCCCCCGCCTGTATCCGCTCATCCAGCGCGCGGGTCATCTCGGTGTCGATGTAGCCCGGGGCCACCACATTGGCGGTGACCCCGGCCTTTGACAGCTCGCGGGCGATCGAGCGGGCCATGCCGATCAGACCGGCCTTGGAGGCCGCATAGTTGGCCTGGTTGCCGATACCCCAGGTGCCCGAGACCGAACCCACGAAGATCATCCGGCCGAACCGCTTGCGCTGCATGCTGCGCGATGCGCGTTGAGCCACCCGGAACGCCCCGGTGAGGTTCGCGTCGATGACCTTCTCGAACTTCTCCTCGGTCATTCGCATGAGGAACGCGTCGGCGGCGACGCCGGCGTTGGACACCAGCACCTCGACCGGACCCTGGTGCTCCTCGACCTCTTTGAAGGCGCGGTCGACGGCGTCGTTGTCAGTGACGTCACACTCGACGCCGAACAGCCCCTCGGGCGCGCCGGATCCGCGGTGCGTGACGGCGACCTTGTGACCGTCGGCGGCCAGCCGGCGCGCCACAGCCAGTCCGATGCCGCGGTTTCCGCCGGTCACCAGCACCGACCGGGAGACGAACGGCGGACGGCCGCCGGCGGTATCGGCCGGATTGTCGGTCACAGTCATGCGAGCCAACTTAGTGCCTACGGCGCATTCTTAAGAAATCGCCTTAGTTGGGGATGCGACGAGTTTCTGCGCCGTGGCTGTTCGCAGGCGGAAATCACCGCCCTGACATAGAAGTGGGCGCCAATCGCGTCGAAACTGCGGCCAGATCGTGAAAACGACCAAAATCGCGATCTCCCAGCAGTTTCGGCGCAAGAAATCGCCTTAGGTGGGCAGCCGGCGATTGATCAGCAGCGCCGCCAGCGCGGCCAATGCCAGCACCACGGCGCCAAGACGCAGCCAACCGACGCTGGCATCGCCCTTGATCGTCTCGTAGCCGATCTGCTGCTGGAGGTTGGTGAAGACCTCCTTCAGCTGTTCCAGGCTCGACGCGGAGTACGCCTCCCCGCCGGAGAGCTCGGCGATCTTCTTGAGCATCTCGTCGTCGACCGGAACGGGCTGGCGCTGATCGTTGATCTCGACGAAGCCGTACGGAGTGCCGAACGAAACCGTCGAGATCGGGACACCCTGATCCTTGGCGGTGCGCGCAGCGGTGTAAGCGCCCTTGGGGTTGTCCGGGTTCGACGGCACCGTCTCTTTGCCGTCGGACATCAGCACGATCCGCGCGGGCGGTGGCGTGTCACCTCCGCCGATCACCGCGCCGACGGTCGCGATGGCCTGCAATGCGGTGAAGATGCCCTCGCCCGTGGCAGTGCGATCAGCCAGTTGCAGCTTGTCGATCGCGGCTTTGGTCGCGTCACGGTTGGTGGTCGGCGATGCGAGCACGGTGGCGGTGCCGGCATACGCGATCAGGCCGAGGTTGATGCCCGGGGTGAGCTGGTCGGCGAACTGCTTGGCCGCTTCCTGCGCGGCGGCCAGGCGGCTCGGCGACACGTCAGTGGCGCGCATGGATTGCGACACGTCGATCGTCAGCATCACCACCGCGCGGTTGCGGGGAATCCGCACGTCGTGGGTGGGTCCTGCCATCGCGACCGTGAACAGGACAAGCGATAACACAAGCAGGATCGCCGGGATATGACGCCACCGCGAGGGCCGTTTGGGCGCAACGCTTTCCAGCAGCTCCATGTTGGCGAACCGCAGCATCCGCCTGTGGCGGGCCAGCTGCACGACGATGTAGAGCCCGACGAGCCCGAGCACGACGAACAGAAACAGGAAGAACCAAACGTGTTCGAAACCCGACAGCGTCATCGGTCCGAGCAACGGTAATGTCATATGCGCCTTGTCGTTTCAGTCCTACTAACGGCCGGCAAGAGCCCCGCGCCTGCGGCTGGCCACGAACCGGACCACGTCGGCGATCCAGTCCCGGTCGGTGCGCAGGGAAAGCAGCGGGGCGTCGCAGCGCCGAAGTGTGCGCGCAACCTCGGCGCGGTGCGCGGCCGCGGCCTTCTCAAAGTCATCGCGCAACTGCTCGTCGATGGTGAACTCGCGGGTGACGCCGGTTTCGGGGTCCTGCAGGATCACGTCGCCGACCGGCGGCAGTTCGACGTCGCGCGGATCGAGTACCTCGATGCCGAGCACCTCGTGCCGTCCCGCGATCGCCCGAAGCGGGCGCATCCAGTTGATCGGCCCGAGGAAGTCACTGATGATCACCGCCATGCCCCGGCGCCGCTCCGGCCGGCGCAGCGCATCGATCGCGGCGGCCAGGTCACCGCGCACGCCGGTCGGCGCCTTGGGCATGGTAGCGATGGTGCGCAGCATTTCCTGCTCGTGCATGCGACCGCTCAATGCCGGGACCCGCCGCACGGAGTCACCATTGGCGATGATCGCGCCGATACGGTTGCCGCCGCCGCTGTTGAGGAACGTGATCGCCGCGGCAGCCGCCACCGCCAGATCCCGCTTTTCGCAGCCAGTGGTGCCGAAGTCGAGGCTGGCCGACATGTCGACCACCAGCCAGGTCTCCAGCTCGCGGTCGGCGATCATCTGGCGCACATGCGGATGGGTGGTGCGCGCCGTCACCGACCAATCCATCCGGCGGACGTCGTCGCCTGGCTGATACAGCCGCGACTCCCCCGGCTCTGAACCTGGGCCGGGCAGCAGTCCCAGGTGGTCGCCGTGCAACACGCCGTCGAGCTTGCGGCGCACCGTCAACTCCAGCTTTCGCAGAGCTGCCGTCAGTGCGGGATCACGAATCTCCCCGCGTTTCAGTGACGGCAGGTCGACCGTGCGTCTGGACGTAGTCACAGATTACTGTCACCGACCGCTGGCCGCGGCCGCTGCGGCCGGCACGACGGGTGGCACCGAATGCCCTTGCTGCGGAATCGCATTCACCTGCGGCAGGGCGACGGTCTGCAGGATCCGGTTGATCACCGTCTCCGACGAGATCTCGTCGGCCAACGCGTCGTAGGTCAGCACCAGCCGGTGGCGCAGCACATCCGGGATCACCTCGACGACGTCCTGCGGCACCACATAGTCACGGCCGCGCACCAGCGCCAGGGCGCGCGATGCCGCGATGATGCCCAGCGATGCGCGCGGCGAGGCACCGTAGGCGATCCACGCCTTGGCGTCGGGCATGCCGAACTTCTCGGGATGCCGCGTTGCGGTGACGATGCGCACCACGTAGTCGACCAGCGCGTGATGCACGAAGTTGTTGGAGGCCACGTCTTGTAGCCGCAGCAGGTCACCGGTGGCCAGAACCTGCTTGGGCTCTGGTGGCTTGACGCCCATCCGGTAGACGATCTCGCGCTCTTCCTCCGGCGTCGGGTAGTCGATGTTGAGCTTGAACAGGAAGCGGTCGCGCTGCGCCTCGGGCAGCGCGTAGACGCCCTCCTGCTCGATCGGGTTCTGGGTGGCCATCACCAGGAACGGGGCAGGCAGCGGGAACGTCTTGCCGCCGATGGAGATCTTCCGCTCGGCCATGACCTCCAGCAGTGCGGACTGCACCTTGGCCGGCGCGCGGTTGATCTCGTCGGCGAGCAGGAAGTTGACCACCACCGGGCCGAGTTCGATGTCGAACTCCTCCTTGCCCTGGCGGTAGATGCGGGTACCGACGATGTCGGTGGGCACCAGGTCGGGGGTGAACTGGATGCGGGCGAAGGTGCCGCCGACCACCTTGGCGAACGTCTCGACGGCCAGCGTCTTGGCCACACCGGGGACGCCTTCGAGCAGCACATGGCCCTTGGCCAGCAGGCCGACGAGCATGCGCTCGACCAGTTGGTCCTGGCCCACGATGATGCGCTTGACCTCGAAGATGGCCCGCTCGAGCGTGTGGACTTCCTGCTGCAGCCCGCCATTGTTGGGCGGTGCGGCGTGAGAGCCGGGGGCGTAGCCCTGCGCGGGGCCCTGACCGGAAAATCCTCCGGCGCCCTGCGGCGGTCCACTCGGTGATGACATCAAAGGTCCTCCCACATCGTCTCAACACGCTGGTCGTAGCGGCATCGGCCTGTTTTGGCCGCACGCCCGTCGTCAACTATTCCAGGCAGTTCGGAATCCGTCGACGTTGCCCGTTTGGCTCTCAGGCCTGGCTCAGGATTCGATAATCCGGGACAGGTGCGGCGACATGCCTGCGGTACGTACCGGACTGACGGTCACCTTGCCCGCGGCGCTCGATGCTTCGAGCATCTTGCCGCCGCCGAGGTACAGCGCGACATGCTGGGTACCGCCGGGCCCGTAGAAGATCAGGTCGCCACGCTTGGCCTGCGACGGCGGTATCGGTCGGCCCGTGTTGTACTGGTCGCCCGAATACTTGGGTATCTGCACGCCGGCACCGGCAAAGGCGAAGCGCGTGAACCCCGAACAGTCGTAGCCGGTCTTGCCCGCGTCCTCATCCACGCCGGGACCAGGACCGGTGAGGGTGCCCCCGCCCCATGAGTACGGCACACCCATTTGCGAACCGGCCCTGCGGATCACGTATTCGATCGCCTGCGGGCCGCGAACACGCGCGCCCGCCGGCACGGCGGCCGCGGGACTGCCGCCGCCGAGGCCGAGGCTGGCCAGGAACTGCTTGCCCAGGTTCTGAGTGGTCTGGAGGGCCAGCTGGCTCACCTGAAACGACGCGTTCGCAATCGCCACCGGGTCTCCGGGAGCACCCGAACTCACGATCTTCGGCAGCGTGGGGTCCCACTCCCCCGGATCGGCGTCGGCAGGCGCAGCGAACCCAAGCAACAAGGCAAGCGCAACGAGGACCAGGATCAAGACACGATGGCAACGTAAAATGCTGGGGCGCAGGAGAATCACCATTCGATCAGTCGGGTCACATAGGGAGTCATGCCACTGGTGCGCACCGGCGAGACCTTGACCGTCGAACCCGTGTACGGCGCCTCGAGCATCTGCCCGTCACCGAGATACATCGCGACGTGCTGGCTGGCGTTGGGCCCGTAGAAGATCATGTCGCCGCGCCGCATCTGCGATGACGGGATCTTGCGACCGGCGTTGTACTGCGACCCCGAATAGTGGTCGAGCTTGATGCCGACGCCGGCGAACATGTACAGCATCAGGCCCGAACAGTCGAAACCGACTGTGCCAGCGCCATCGTCGATGCCGTTGCTCGGGCCGGCCGCGTTGCCGCCGCCCCACGAATACGGCACACCCATCTGCGACATGCCGCGCCGGATCACGTATTCGGTGGCGTCCCTGCCGTAGACGCGCGGAATGGCGCCGTTGGTGTAGCCGGTGGGAGTCGGAATCAGGCCGAGTTTTTGGAGGAAGCTGCGGCCCATGTCCGCGGTCGCCTGCGCGGACGTCGACACCATGCCCAGGATGGTGTTGATGATCGCAATCGGGTCGCCGCTGACGAACGCACTGGGAATGGCGGGCAGGAAAGGATCCCACGGCGTGGCCCAGTTTCCGGTGGCCGGGTCGCGCGGTGCGTGGTCCCAGTCCGTGGCAGGGTTGGAAGTGGTTGCGGCAGAGGCAGGCTGGGCGGCAGGTTGTGCGCCCGCCGGCGCCGACCAATTGCGGGCTTCGTCGAGCTTTGCCTGCGCCGCGGCTCGTTCGGCCGTGAGCCGGTCGAGGTCGGCCTGCTGGGTCTTGAAAGTCTGCTGGGCGTTGGTCAGAGCGGACACGGCCGTCTGCTGGCTGGCCTCGGCGTCCGCGACGGCCTGATCAGCGTTCTGCTTGGCCAGCCGTGCGGCGGATTCCTTGTTGACCTGCTCGGTGCGGGCGCGCTGCAGATCGGCGATCACCTGCTGCGCGCTGACCGACAGCGCCTCACCGGTGGCCGCGGTGTTGAGGATGTCGGCGGGGTCGCCCGCAGTCAGATACGAATTCGACGGTCCGTTGACATACGTTGCGGCGGCGAACGTGTCGAAACGTTTTTGTGCGGCCGCGATCGCGGTGCCGGCTTCTGAGACCCGCTGCTGGCTGGCCTCGACCTCCTGCTGCGCGGCGGCGGCGTTATCCCGTGCGGTCTGCACGTCGACGATCGCCTTGTTGACGCTTTCCTGCTGCGTCTGGATCGCGGCGCCGAGTTCTTGAAGTTTCTGATTGGTGTTTGCGACGGCGGCGACCAGCGACCCCAGGCTGTCGGGACTGCCTGGTTGGGCGGCGCTGAGACCGGGTGTTGCGACCAGCACGGCGACGACAAGTGGAACCGCGCAGGCCCTCCCGAACAGCCGGGAAGCAGAGGCGCCAGGGGTGCGTCTCATTCGACTCAAGTCTCCTAAGGCTCAACGCGAACGTGCCGGCACATTCGTGGGTGTCTATGCGTAGTCACAAAATTCACAACTGCAACATCAAGCACCGATTGCACCGTACGTCACATCTGACGCTAAGGAAACTTTAGTCACAAATTACAGGTTTGTAATTGAATGGAGCGTTATCCCGCTGTGACTCTTGAATTTGCCCGACGGGCTTATTAGCTCATTCCGGGATGTCGGAATGCACTTCTGCGGCGGCCGCGCGTTTGCCCCGAACCTGCAGTACACGAGTGGCGACGACGGCGGCGAGCACACCCAGCACGACCACAATCGTGAATGGCGTCCACGGAAAATGCTGCGTCGTCAACTCGCTGACGAAATTCTTCGACGACTGCACCGGATCACCAGTCTTGGCGACGTCCTGGCCAGCCTCCAATGTCACCCGGTCGTACACCGGGCTATACGTTCCGGCCCATATCGGGCTGATTGCCAACACGGTCGAACCCGGATAGGCGTGGCCGACCTGTGTCGCGATGTCACGCAGTGGCGTGTCGATGGGCGGGTTGGTCGGGACCACCACGACCTTCAGGTCGACACCTTTGGCATGGGCGTCGGCGACCACCTGACGCAGTTCGACCGCCTGCTGTTTCTGCGTGGCGTCACCGACCGGAGCGCTCACCCCGTCGTCGGCGACATCGGACAACACCTGATTCATGCAAACGTCCGGCGGAGTCACCGCTGGATCGAGACCCACCGTGCTGCAGACGTCCTTCGGGATGTAGGTCGGCAGGATCGGGATCACGTGCGGTCCGGTCACACGGGCACGGTACGCGATGAGTCGGTACGCGGGTGGCAGCACGCGCCTCGGAGGACAAGACTGAAACAGCCCTGGATGTCTTACAGGACAAGCGTACTGTTAGGATTACGAGCGCCGCCGACACAGCCCGTCGCGGTGAGAACTAACCGGGAGTTGATGTGAGCAGCAAGGATTCGGTGAATTCGTTTGGAGCCCGCGACACACTGAAGGTCGGGGACAACAGCTACGAGATCTACCGCCTCGACGCGGTAAAGGGAATCGAAAAACTGCCCTACAGCCTCAAGGTGCTCGCCGAGAATCTGCTGCGCACCGAGGACGGCGCCAACATCACCAAGGACCACATCGAGGCGATCGCGAACTGGGATCCGTCGGCCCACCCGAGCGTCGAAATTCAGTTCACCCCGGCGCGGGTGATCATGCAGGACTTCACCGGTGTGCCGTGCATCGTCGACCTGGCCACCATGCGTGAGGCGGTCGGCGATCTGGGTGGCGACCCGGACAAGGTCAACCCACTGGCACCCGCCGACCTTGTCATCGACCACTCGGTGATCGCCGACCTGTTCGGCACCGCGAATGCGTTCGAGCGCAACGTCGAGATCGAGTACGAGCGCAACGGCGAGCGCTACCAGTTCCTCCGCTGGGGTCAGGGCGCCTTCAACGACTTCAAGGTGGTGCCGCCCGGTACCGGCATCGTGCACCAGGTCAATATCGAGTACCTGGCGTCAGTGGTGATGAACCGCGACGGCGTGGCCTACCCCGACACCTGCGTCGGCACCGACTCCCACACCACAATGGAAAACGGCCTCGGCGTCCTCGGCTGGGGCGTCGGCGGCATCGAGGCCGAAGCGGCCATGCTCGGCCAGCCGGTCTCGATGCTCATCCCCCGCGTCGTCGGCTTCAAGCTGTCCGGCGAGCGCCAGCCCGGCGTGACGGCCACCGATGTGGTACTCACCGCCACCGAGATGCTGCGCAAGCACGGCGTGGTCGGCAAGTTCGTCGAGTTCTACGGCGAGGGCGTCGCTGAGGTGCCGCTGGCCAACCGCGCCACGCTCGGCAACATGAGCCCCGAATTCGGCTCCACCGCAGCGATTTTCCCGATCGACGAGGTCACCATCGACTACCTGCGGATGACTGGGCGCAGTGACGAGCAACTCGCGCTGGTCGAGGCCTACGCCAAGGAACAGGGCATGTGGCACGACCCCAAGCATGAGCCGAAGTACTCCGAGTACATCGAGCTGAACCTGTCCGATGTCGTGCCGTCGATCGCCGGGCCGAAGCGCCCGCAGGACCGCATCGCCCTCGGCGAGGCAAAGACGGCCTTCCGCAAGGACATTCACAACTACGTAGAAAACCCAGCGGAGAACCCCGTTCCGCACTCCAAGCTCGACGAGGCCGTCGAGGAGTCGTTCCCGGCCAGCGACCCGGCGGTGCTCTCGTTCGCCGACGCCGACGCCGTCGTTCCGTCGGCGGCCGCGGGGTCGAACGGCCGGCCGAGCAAGCCGGTGGACGTGAAGTCCGACGAGCTCGGGGAGTTCGTTCTTGACCACGGCGCGGTGGTGATCGCCGCGATCACCTCGTGTACCAACACCTCCAACCCCGAGGTCATGCTCGGCGCCGCCCTGCTGGCCAAGAACGCCGTCGACAAGAGCCTGACGTCAAAGCCGTGGGTGAAAACCACCATGGCGCCCGGCTCCCAGGTCGTCACCGACTACTACAACAAGGCCGGGCTGTGGCCGTACCTGGAGAAGCTCGGCTTCTACCTCGTCGGCTACGGCTGCACGACGTGCATCGGTAACTCCGGACCGCTGCCGGACGAGATCAGCAAGGCCGTCAACGACGCCGATCTGTCGGTGACCGCGGTGCTGTCCGGCAACCGCAACTTCGAGGGCCGCATCAATCCCGACGTGAAGATGAACTACCTCGCGTCGCCGCCGCTGGTCATCGCCTACGCGCTGGCCGGCACGATGGACTTCGACTTCGAGAACGAGCCGCTCGGGAAAGACGAGAACGGCAACGAAGTCTTCCTCAAGGACATCTGGCCGTCGCAGAAGGACATCAACGACACCATCGCCGCGGCGATCAACCAGGAGATGTTCGTCAAGAACTACGCCGATGTGTTCAAGGGCGACGACCGGTGGCGCAACCTGCCGACACCCAGCGGCAACACGTTCGAGTGGGCCGAGGATTCGACGTATGTGCGCAAGCCGCCGTACTTCGACGGCATGCCCGCCGAGCCGGAGGCGGTGACCGACATCCAGGGCGCCAGAGTGCTGGCGCTGCTGGGCGATTCGGTGACCACCGACCACATCTCCCCCGCAGGCAGCATCAAGCCGGGCACCCCGGCCGCGCAGTACCTCGACGAGCACGGGGTCGACAAGAAGGACTACAACTCCTACGGCTCACGGCGCGGTAACCACGAGGTGATGATCCGCGGCACATTCGCCAACATCCGGTTGCGTAATCAACTTCTCGATGACGTGTCGGGCGGCTACACCCGCGACTTCACCGAGGGCGGCGAGCAGGCGTTCATCTACGACGCCGCGCAAAATTATGCGGCGCAGGACATTCCGCTGGTTGTCTTGGGCGGCAAGGAGTACGGCTCCGGTTCGTCGCGCGACTGGGCGGCCAAGGGCACCAGTCTGCTCGGTGTGCGTGCGGTCATCACCGAATCGTTCGAGCGCATTCACCGCTCGAACCTGATCGGCATGGGCGTGATCCCGCTGCAGTTCCCCGAAGGGGAATCGGCAGCGTCGCTGAAGCTGGACGGAACCGAGACGTTCGATATCACCGGTATCGAGGCGCTCAACAGCGGCAAGACGCCGAAGACGGTGCATGTGACCGCGACGAAGAGCGACGGCGGCAAGGTCGAGTTCGACGCGGTGGTGCGCATCGACACCCCCGGTGAAGCCGACTACTACCGCAACGGCGGCATTCTGCAGTATGTGCTGCGCAACATGTTGAAGTCGTAAGGACTTCTCATGCCACGGGTGACCGATGACCATCTAGCGGCCCGCCGCCGCCAGATCCTCGACGGCGCCCGGCGGTGTTTCGCCGAATACGGCTACGACAAGGCGACCGTGCGGCGGCTCGAGCAGACGATCGGGCTGTCGCGCGGCGCCATCTTTCACCACTTCCGCGACAAGGACACGCTGTTCTTCGAGCTGGCCCGCGAGGACGCCGAACGAATGGCCGACGTCGCATCGCGGGAGGGCTTGATCCAGGTGATGCGCGACATGCTCGCCGCGCCCGATCAGTTCGACTGGCTAGCCACCCGGCTGGAGATCGCCCGAAAGCTTCGTAACGATCCCGCGTTCAACCGCGGATGGTCCGAGCGGTCTGCTGAGTTGTCGGCGGCGACGACCGCCCGGCTGCGCCGCCAGAAGCAGGCCGGCCGACTGCGTGACGACGTGCCCAGCGCGGTGTTGCAGACGTATCTGGATCTGGTGCTCGACGGTCTGGTGGCGCGGCTGGCTTCAGGTGATGACCCCGAAAAGCTCAGCGCCGTACTGGACCTCGTCGAGGCTTCCCTGCGGCAGCAGGAATCCTAGCCAACCAGGTCAGCCCGTCTAACTGGCTCGCCGGCTCCTGTGGTTGGGCCCTCCGCGGCTGCGCATCGTCGTCCCCGACTCGCGCAGCATGCTGTGAACCGAACCGTATGACCGCCCAGTCGATGCCACCAATGAGCGAATGCTGGCGCCGCCCTCATAAGCGCTGCGCAGCTCGTTGAGCAGTTGGTCCCGGGACTTTATTGATTTCTTCATCGACATCTCCCCGCCTCTGATGCCCCGACGCATTCCGTGCATACCCAGCGTAAGAAGCGTTCACACAGCAGCGGGCGGATTTGATGAAACGGTTCGCAATTCGGCTCAGGCCAACTCGATGAGGTCGCGATAGTCGTCGGACCAGAAGTCCTCGGTGCCATCCGGCAGCAGCACCACCCGCTGAGGGTCGAGCGCCTCGGCGGCACCGGGGTCGTGGGTCACGAGCACCACTGCCCCCACATAACTGCGCAGCGCGTCGAGGACCTGTTCACGCGACGCGGGATCGAGGTTGTTGGTCGGCTCGTCGAGCAGCAGCACGTTGGCCGTGGACGCGACAAGGCCCGCGAGCGCCAAACGCGTCTTCTCGCCTCCCGACAGCGTGCCGGCCGGTTGATCCAGCTGCGAACCGCTGAACATGAAGGCGCCCAACAGTCCCCGCAAGTCCTGCTCGCCGGTGTCTGGCGCGGCGTGACGGATGTTCTGCCACACCGTCGCGCCGTCGTCGAGCGTGTCATGTTCCTGGGCGAAGTAGCCGATCTTGAGGCCATGGCCGGGTTCCAACGCCCCGGAGTCGAGTGTCTCGACGCCCGCCAGCACACGCAGCAGCGTGGTCTTGCCCGCGCCGTTGAGGCCGAGGACGACGACGCGCGAGCCCCGGTCGATGGCCAGGTCGACGCCGGAGAATACCTCGAGCGACCCATAGTTCTTGGTCAAACCCTTGGCCACCAACGGGGTACGGCCGCACGCTGCCGGAGTCGGAAACTTGATGCGGGCCACCTTGTCGGCGACCCGTTCCTCGTCCAGCGCTGCCATCATCCGGTCGGCGCGGCGCAACATATTCTGTGCAGCAACGGCTTTCGTGGCCTTCGCACCCATCTTCGCGGCCTGGGCGCGCAGTGCAGAGGCCTTGCGTTCGGCGTTCGCACGCTCGCGGCGGCGACGCTGTTCGTCGGTGGCGCGCGCGTCAAGGTACTTCTGCCAACCCATGTTGTAAACGTCGACCTCACCGCGCACCGCGTCGAGGAACCACACCCGGTTGACGACGTCGGCGAGCAGGTCGACGTTGTGGCTGATGACGACGAGCCCGCCGGTGTGGCCGCGGAGGAATTCGCGCAGCCAGCCCAGCGAGTCGGCGTCGAGGTGGTTGGTGGGCTCGTCGAGTAAGAGCGTGGTCGCGGAACCTGATGCCCCGGCTCCGCCTTCACTCGCGGCGAACAAGATGCGCGCCAGCTCTACACGTCGGCGCTGCCCGCCGGACAGGGTGCGTAGCGCCTGGGTCAGAACACGTTCGGGCAGGCCAAGACTCACGCAGATGCGGCCCGCCTCGCTCTCGGCTGCATACCCGCCCAGGGCGGCAAACCGCTCCTCGAGCCGACCATAACGGCGTATCGCCTTATCGCGGGCGGCGTCGTCGGCGACCTCGGCCATCAGGGCTTGCTGCTTCTCGAGGTCGGCCAGCAGGCTGTCGAGTCCGCGTGCCGACAACACCCGGTCGCGCGCCAACACGTCGAGATTGCCCTCTTTGGGATCCTGTGGCAGATAACCGATTTCCCCGCTGCGAGCGATCGTGCCCGCGTAGGGCTGACCTTCGCCGGCAAGGATGCGCATGGTGGTGGTCTTGCCCGCGCCGTTGCGGCCGACCAGGCCGATGCGATCACCGGGCTGGATGCGCAGCGCAGCGCCGTCGGTGGACAGCAGCGTGCGCGCTCCGGCGCGGACCTCGAGGTCCGTTGCGGTGATCACGCTGCTACTCCTCTGCTATTTGTCGTCGGTGAAGGCCGGTGGACGCTTCTCGGCACGCGCCGCGACCGCTTCTTCGAAGTTGCCGGTGAGCAAACGGACGAAGAGCTGTCCGAGGCCCTCGGCCTGCATGTGCCCCTCCAGGCTAGCGGCGTCCAGTCCACTCCATAGTGTGCGCTTGGTCAACTCGGTTCCCGGCCGCGAAAACGACGCGATCCGCTCGCCGAGCTCGTAGCAAACGTCGAGCAGTTTGTCGTCGGGCACGGCGCGGGACACCAGGCCGATGCGTTCGGCTTCCTCGGCGTCGACGTCGCGGCCCGTCAGCATCAGCTCGAAGGCCCGAGACGTGCCGATCGCGCGGGGCAGCAGATAGGACAGCCCGAGCTCGCTGGCGGTCAGGCCGTTGTTGATGCCCGCCGCGCGAAAGTACGCCCCTGCTGCGGCGATGCGGATGTCACAGGCCAGCGCCAGGCACAGTCCCCCGCCGATCGCCGCGCCATTGACCGCGGCGATCACCGGCTGGTGCATCTTGCGCAGCGACAGGATGACGTCGTCGAGCACCTCCATCGACCGCAGCGCAAACGTCGGCCGGGTCAGCCCGTCGATATGAGGCACCGAGCCGGCTGACTTGTGATCGGCTCCAGACGAGAACCCGCGACCGGCACCTGTGAGCACAATCACCCGGGCGGAGTTGTCGTAGGTCAGTTCTTCGAGGACCTTCTTCAGCGGGACCATGACGTCGAACGCCATGGAGTTCATCCGCTCGGGCCGGTTCAGCGTCACCAGCGCGACTTGCGGTCGCGGGCGGTCGACGAGGACAAAATCCTTTTGCTCGGTCACGGACTGCACGCTATCGCGTGCAGGTCCCTAACCCTCCTGGCCGTTGCTCTGAGCGGCGATCGCGGCGTCGATATCGAACTCTTTGACCTTCTGGACCAGTTCCTCGAGCGCCGCAGGGGGAAGAGCACCGGCTTGGTTGAACACCAGCTTGCCCTTCTTGAAGGCCATCAGCGTCGGGATGGAACGGATGTCCGCCGCGGCCGCGAGCTGCTGCTCGGCCTCGGTGTCGACCTTCGCGTACACCACGTCGGGATGCTGCTCCGAGGAGGCCGCGAAGGTGGGTGCGAAGGCCTTACACGGGCCGCACCACGACGCCCAGAAATCCACCAGCACGATGTCGTTGTCCGTGATGGTGTCGTTGAACTCTTCGGCGGTGATGTCTTTCGTAGCCACGTTGGTCCTAACGCTGGTATCTAGCTGTGTGTTCCCAGCATATGGTCAGGGCAAACTGTCTGCGCTGATCACTGGAAGTTCTTGAACGCCTCGATCAGGCGGTTGCGGAAGGCGGGGTCGAGCTCGTCGTCGCGGATCTTGCCGACCGTGCGCACGGTTTCGCGAAACTGCTGCAGGTAGTTCTCGCAGCCGTCGCAGTCGAGCAGGTGCATGTCGAAACGCGCGCGGGTCTCTAGGTCGAGCGACCCGTCGAGGTAGGCCGTCACCAGCTCGACGAGTTCATTGCAGTCCATGGGTCCGGTACTCATGAGTAGTCCTCTAAGTAGTCTTCGAGCACCTGCCGGACCGCGGCCCGGCCGCGGTGTAACAGCACTCGCTGGTTGGCCACGGTGATGTCGAGCAGCTCACATACCTCGGCTGAGTCGAACCCGAGCAAGTCACGCAGGGTGACGACAGTCCGCTGGCGTTCCGGCAGCTTGTCGAGTTCGCGTCGGGCGATGTCGACGAGCTCCGTCCCCAGCACCGAGCCCTCGGGCGTGTCGGGAAAGGGCGAAGGTTCCTCCCCTACTTTCCAGTGCCCGGGCCATGGGTCATCGCCTGCGCGGAAGCGCGCAGGGTCGACGGTTCCGCCGGTGAACGCCAGCATCGCCGCGTCCGCGTCGCGACGCTCGCGTACGCCCCGAGCCTTGGCGATGTTGATCATCACGGTGAAAAGCCAAGTGCGAAGCGAGGATCGGCCTTCGAACTTCTCGGCGCCTTTCAGGAGTGCGATCCAGGTTTCCTGCACCACCTCTTCGGCGATCTCATGACTGCGCACGTATCCGCGCGCCACGCGCAACATCGAAGGTGTGTGTTGGTCGACGAGTCGGGAAAACGTTACTTCGTCGCCGTCGCGCAGCGCGGCGATCAGGGTAGTTTCGTCGATTGTTTCGGTCATTGCCGATCACAGTTCCCTTCGCCCGCGCTCGAAGAAATCGGCGATGCGCGAGGTGAGAGCGTCGACGTCATGCGCGGGATTGAGGGGGTACAGCGCCCCGAACGGCGCATTCCAGAATGGGCCGATGCGCTTGGTCCACGGGCTGACATATGCGTACGGCGCCGGGTGGTAATCGTCGCCGGCTGAGACGCCATAGTTGACCTCGTCCTCGGTGGCCGCGACGTCGAAGTGTTCAGGCCATAGCACCGGATGACAGTCGGGCAGAACACGCTTCAGCGCATAGCCGCCGGCGTAGTGGCTTCGGTTTATCCATTCGGCCCCGGCCGCGTCGAGTTTCAGCACGGCGTCGGGCGGCAGCGGGTCGACGATCTCGTACACCCCTTCAGGCGGCCCCGCGTCGATGCCTGCGATTTCGGCGATCACGTTGAGCGGCGCGGCGAGGGCAACCGCGTCGTTCGGCAACACGAGCTCCGTGCCGTGCACGGCCAGCGGAATGGCCACGCCGGCGAAACCGTCGGCGCGTACAGCGAGGCGGATGGTGCCGGCCGCCCGGTACTGCGGTCCGGCGATCAAGCTTTCGGCGACGCCACGCAATTGGCGTCGGGTGGCGACGTAGGTCTGGTCGAAACCGTCACCCATCGTGGCTCCTCTCCGGCTTCTCTGTCGTAGTGCCGTGACCCGACCTCAGCGTTACACATCCGTAAGGACACCGACGGCGCGAAACGAGCAATAGCCGAAGTTCGGGTGCCTATTCTCGGCCTCATGTGAAATAAGGAGGGCCGGATGGCTGTCGACCGCCAAACCGTGGACCTGAGCGAGTACCCGAACCTCGTGGTGATCTGCCTCGGCATGCGCGTGCGACGTCCACGCGGAATGCTGCACTTGGTCGGACTGGGACATCAGATCCAGAAGTCGTGGAAGACGCAGCCGGATGGCCTGCTCCTACACGAGGATTTCATCTGGTCACTGTTCCCACCGCACCTCGGGATGCGCCAATACTGGCGCGACCTCGACAGTCTGGAGCGCTGGACCCGGTCGGAGCCGCACAAGCGTTGGTGGCAGCAATTCCTGAGGGACTCTGGCGGAACTGGCTTCTGGCACGAGACATATTTGATGGGCGGCGGCATTGAAGCGATTTACGACGACATGAATCGTCCGAGCGGCATGGCCCGTTTTGCGCCGACGCGTCCAGCTCGCGGCGCGATGTTCTCGGCGCGGCGCAGGGCGCTACGTACGGAGGAGCCGACGATCGCGCCAGTGGTCGCCGAGGCTGACTACTACCCCAATTAGCCGCACTGCAGCGGTTTTTCGAATCAGTGTCGCCGAATTTACGTGGCCATCTCCGCGGTCATATCTCTGACGTCAGTCAGAAGTTTGCATAGCGGCGGCCATTTCCGCGGCGCGATCGGCATTGGCCATCAGCTGCTCCTGTCGCTTCGGCCACCAGAACAGCTCGACAAGCAGCAGCACAATATAGATGCCAGACGCCACGGCATTTCCCCACGTGCCGAAGACGCCGTCCCATATCGCGGTGGCCACGGCGACGACAAGAACGAGTGGCACCAGCCATCGAAACGGTCGAGCCTTATCGGCCGCCTCATGCATCCCGCGGCTGTAGTCGATAACCGCCTTGGCAAGCCCGACGTCGCCTATATGTTCGCCACGTCGGGCCGTCCGCGCGACGACCACCCGTTGCTCACCGGTGAGGTCACGTGCGCCGGGCCAATAGCGCGACATTCGGCGATGCATCCAGATGCCATAGAAGACGCCGGTGATGACGAGCACGATGACGGCGGACAACAGGAAGCCGGAATCGATCCATGCCAATGCAGCCAGTGCGATCCCGACGGCGCCGCCGACCGTCACTGCGCGACGAAAGGAACCGCCTCGCCATACAAGTGCCGGCACCGTGACCACGCGGTAATTGTGGCGGCTGGTGTAGCCCGGAGGCGTGCAATTCGCCACACCAAAGGCTGCGCGATCCACAGGCGAAGTGAGCAACTGCTATCGGGCGACGACTTCTGACTTAGGGTGGAGGGGTGGCGACGCTGGAAGATCTCGAGGCGCGGATTGCGGCTCTGGAAGCGTCGCAGGCCGACTACCGCGCGGTTCTGGCTGCCACGAACGCCCTCGGCGCGAACCAGCGGGAACAGTCGCTTCGCCTGGCCGCGCTCGAAACTCGGGTGGACGAAGGCTTCCTAGAGACCCGTGGGCGGTTCCGTTCAGTCGATGAGCAGCTCGCCGAAATCAAGGACTTGATCGTTGGCCGCCATAACGGCGCCTAGACGGTGAAGCCGAGAGCCCTCAGCTGTTCACGGCCGTCCTCGGTGATCTTGTCCGGTCCCCACGGCGGGTTCCAGACCCAGTTGATCTTGATCTCGTTCACCAGGCCGCTGCCGATGAGCGCGGTGCGGGACTGATCCTCGATCACGTCGGTGAGCGGACAGGCCGCCGAAGTCAGCGTCATGTCGATGAGCGCAACGTTGCCCTGCTCCCCTTTTTCGACGTTCATGCCGTAGACAAGGCCGAGGTCGACGACGTTGATCCCGAGTTCGGGGTCGACGACGTCGCGCATCGCCTCTTCGAGGTCGGCGAGCAGCTCGTCGTTAGGCGCTGCGGTCTCGCTCATCCTGTGTCTCCTCATTCATTCGAACCAAAACTCTGCCCGCTGCGCTCGCCTGCGCGAGCGCGTCCTTGAAAGCCATCCAGCCCAGCAGCGCGCACTTCACCCGCGCTGGGTACTTCGCCACACCTGCGAACGCGATGCCGTCGCCGATGACATCCTCGTCACCCTCGATGGTGCCGCGCGACGAAACCATTTCGGTGAACGCCGCGACGGTCTTGAGCGCGTCGCCGACGCTCTGGCCGATCACCTGATCGGTCAGCACCGAGGTGGATGCCTGGCTGATCGAACAGCCCTGTCCGTCATAGGAGATGTCGGCCACCTGCTCCCCGTCGTCGCTCAACGCGACCCGCAGCGTGACCTCGTCCCCGCACGTCGGATTCACTTGATACGACTGCGCGTGATACGGCTCCCGCAGCCCACGGTGGTGCGGATGCTTGTAGTGATCGAGGATCACTTCCTGATAGATCTGCTCAAGGCGCACTGTCAGTCCCTGCCAAAGAACTCGACGGCCCGACGCACGCCGGCCACCAGCCGGTCGACCTCGTCAAGCGTGTTGTAGACCGCGAAGGAAGCCCGCGCGGTGGCGGCGATGCCGAACCTGCGATGCAGCGGCCACGCGCAGTGGTGACCGACGCGGACGGCCACCCCGTCGTCGTCCAGCACTTGACCCACATCGTGCGCGTGGACCCCGTCGACCACGAAAGACACCGGTGAACCACGGTTTTCCAGCGACGTCGATCCGATGATCCGAACCTCGTCGATACCCGAAAGACCCGCCAGCGCCGCTGCGACGAGCTCGTTCTCGTGCTCTTCGACGGTGTCCATGCCGATCGCGCCGAGATACCGCGCTGCAGCGGCTAGCCCGACGACCTGTGAAGTCATCGGCGTACCCGCTTCGAACCGCTGCGGCGCAGGCGCGTATGTGGTGGCTTCCATCGTCACGGTCTCGATCATCGAGCCGCCGGTGATGAAAGGCGGCATCGCGTTCAGCAGCTCCCGCCGGCCGTACAGCACGCCAATGCCGTTGGGGCCCAGCATTTTATGGCCGGAAAAGGCCGCGTAGTCGACATCCAGCGCGTGGAAGTCGACGGGCTGGTGAGGCACGGATTGGCAGGCGTCCAGCAGCGTCAGCGCACCGACCGCCTTTGCCCGCGCGACAACCTCCGCCACGGGTGCGACGGCACCGGTCACATTGGAGTGGTGGCTGAACACAACCACTTTGACGCGTTCGTCGAGCTGCAACGACTCGAGGTCGATCCGCCCGTCGTCCGTCACGCCGTACCATTTGAGCGTCGCGCCGGTGCGGCGAGCCAGCTCCTGCCATGGAATCAGGTTGGCGTGGTGCTCGAGCTCGGTTGTGACGATCACGTCGCCAGGGCCGACCGCGCCGTCAAACCGGTTGTCGCCCAACGCGTACGAAACCAGATTGATGGCCTCGGTGGCGTTCTTGGTGAACACCAGCTCGTCGGTATCCGCGCCGACGAACGCCGCGATGTCCGCGCGGCCCTGTTCGTAGGCGTCGGTGGACTCCTCCATCAGCTGATGCGCGCCGCGATGGACCGCGCCGTTGGAGGTGAGCAGGAACTCACGCTCAGCGTCGAGCACCTGAACGGGTCGCTGCGACGTCGCACCGGAATCCAGATAGGCCAGCTGATTTCCGCCGCGCATCACTCGTTTCAAGATCGGGAAGTCGGCCCTGATCTTGGTGAGGTCAAGAGTCTTAGCGGCGGACGAGAGGAGCACCTCTTGTGCCCGAGTCATGTCAGGCTCCGACCGCCTGGGTGAACCGCTCGTAGCCGTTGGCATCGAGTTCTTCTGCCAGTTCGGGACCACCGGACTCGACGATGCGACCGCCGACGAACACGTGCACGAACTGCGGCTGGATGTAGCGAAGGATGCGGGTGTAGTGCGTGATCACCAGAATCCCGCCGTGTGTTTCCTCGGCGTACCGGTTGACCCCTTCGCTGACCACTCTCAATGCGTCGACGTCGAGGCCGGAGTCGGTCTCGTCGAGGATCGCGATCTTCGGCTTGAGCAGCGCGAGCTGCAGGATCTCGTGACGCTTCTTCTCACCGCCTGAAAAGCCTTCGTTGACACTGCGTTCGGAGAACGACGGGTCGATCTCGAGCGCTTCCAGCGCGGTCTTGACTTCCTTCACCCAGTGCCGCAGCTTCGGCGCCTCACCGCGCACCGCCGTCGCCGCGGTGCGCAGGAAGTTCGACATCGACACACCCGGCACCTCGACCGGATACTGCATGGCCAAGAACAGGCCGGCGCGGGCACGCTCGTCGATACTCATCTCCAGCACGTCCTGCCCGTCGAGCGTGATCGAGCCGGAGGTCACCTTGTACTTCGGGTGACCGGCGATCGCGTAGGACAGCGTCGACTTGCCAGATCCGTTGGGCCCCATCAGCGCATGCGTCTCGCCCGACTTCACCGTGAGGTCGACGCCCTTGAGGATCGGGATATCGGTCCCGTCTTCCTTGGAGACGACGCTGACATGCAGGTCTTTGATTTCCAACGTGGTCATGAGGTGGCTGTCCTCGATTCCGTGATCTCTAGTTCGTGTTCGATGGCGTCGGTGAGGCGTTCGCGGACCGCAGGCACAGCGATCTTCTGAATCAGCTCGCCGAAGAAGCCGCGGACGACCAGGCGACGGGCCTGGTCCTCCGGGATGCCTCGGGCCTGCAGGTAAAACAGCTGCTCGTCGTCGAATCGGCCGGTGGCGCTGGCGTGTCCGGCCCCGACGATCTCGCCGGTCTCGATCTCCAGGTTCGGCACCGAGTCGGCGCGCGCGCCGTCGGTGAGCACCAGGTTGCGGTTGGTCTCGAACGTGTCCGTCCCAGTGGCGTCGGCCCGGATCAGCACGTCACCCACCCAGACCGTGTGTGCGTCGGGCTTGTTCGACTCCGGATCGCCTTGCAGCGCACCTTTGTACGTGACGTGCGAGCGGCAATTGGGCTGGGCGTGGTCGACCAGCAGCCGAGATTCGAAGTGCTGGCCGTCGTCGGCGAAGTAGAGCCCGAGGAGCTCGGCGTCGCCGCCTGGCGCGCAGAACCGGGCACGCGCTGTGAGCCGCACCAGATCACCGCCGAGGGTCACCGCGACGTGCCGCAGCACTGCATCCTTACCCAGCGACGCGTGATGGCTGCTGATGTGCACTGCATCGTCGGCCCAGTCGGCGATCGAAACCACCGTCAGACGCGCCGCATCGCCGACGACGAATTCGATGTTGTCGGCGTAGGTGCCGCTGCCGCGCTGGTCGATGACGACCACGGCTTCTGCGAGTTCGTCGACGCGCACCTGCAGGTGCCCGTACGCGGTAGCCCCTTCGCCGGGCCCGGTGACGACGATCTCGATCGGCTCCTCGACGACGGCGCCCTTGTCGACGGTGACCAGTGTCGCATGGTTGAACGACGAAAAGGCCTGCGCGGCAACACGGTCGGCGGGTACGCCGCCCTGGCCCAAGCGTTGGTCACCACGGCGGACGATCTCCGTCGTGACGCCGGGGCGCTCCGTGACGTCAATGTGAGCGTGGCCGGTCGCCGTGGCGGAACCGTCGTGCAGCCCGCGCAGCCGGCGCAGTGGAGTGAATCGCCAGATCTCGTCACGTCCGTGCGGCACCTCGAAGGCGTCGACATCGAATGACGTGAACAGCTCTCCCTTGTTGATTCCCTCGACCGCAGTAGTCAGGTCCGCCACCTAGCCCACCGCGCCTTCCATCTGGAGCTCGATCAGCCGGTTGAGCTCCAACGCGTACTCCATCGGAAGCTCCTTGGCTATCGGCTCGACGAAGCCGCGCACCACCATGGCCATCGCTTCGTCCTCGGTCATGCCGCGACTCATCAGATAGAACAACTGGTCCTCGCTGACCTTGGACACGGTTGCCTCGTGGCCCATCGTGACGTCGTCCTCGCGGATGTCGACGTACGGGTAGGTGTCGCTGCGGCTGATCGTGTCGACCAGCAGCGCATCGCATTTCACGCTTGAGCGCGATCCGTGCGCACCCTTGTTGACCTGAACCAGGCCGCGATACGACGCGCGGCCGCCGCCGCGGGCCACCGACTTGGACACGATGTTGCTCGACGTGTTGGGCGCCAGGTGCAGCATTTTCGCGCCGGTGTCCTGGTGCTGGCCCTCGCCGGCGAACGCCACCGAGAGCACCTCGCCCTTGGCGTGCTCGCCGGTCATCCACACGGCCGGGTACTTCATCGTGACCTTCGAGCCGATGTTGCCGTCAACCCACTCCATGGTGGCGCCGGCCTCAGCACGGGCTCGCTTGGTGACCAGGTTATAGACGTTGTTCGACCAGTTCTGAATCGTCGTGTAACGGCAACGGCCACCGGGCTTCACGATGATCTCCACGACCGCCGAGTGCAGCGAATCGCTCTTGTAGATCGGTGCGGTACAGCCCTCGACGTAGTGAACGTAGGCGCCCTCGTCGACGATGATCAGCGTCCGCTCGAACTGGCCCATGTTCTCGGTGTTGATCCGGAAGTAGGCCTGCAGCGGGATGTCGACATGCACGCCCGGCGGCACGTAAATGAACGACCCACCGGACCACACCGCGGTATTCAGGGCCGAGAACTTGTTGTCGCCGGCCGGGATCACGGTGCCGAAGTACTGCTTGAAGACCTCCGGGTGTTCCTTCAGCGCGGTATCGGTGTCGAGGAAGATGACGCCAAGGGCCTCCAGGTCCTCGCGGATCTGGTGGTAGACGACCTCCGACTCGTACTGCGCGGCAACGCCGGACACCAGCCGCTGCTTCTCCGCCTCGGGGATGCCGAGCTTGTCGTAGGTGTTGCGGATGTCCTCCGGCAGGTCATCCCACGTCGCCGCCTGCTTCTCAGTGGAGCGCACGAAGTACTTGATGTTGTCGAAATGAATGCCCTCGAGGTTGGAGCCCCAGTTCGGCATCGGCTTCTTGTCGAACGTGCGCAGAGCCCGCAGCCGGGTCTCCAGCATCCACTCCGGCTCGTTTTTCTTCGCCGAGATGTCACGCACCACCGCCTCGGACAGCCCGCGCTGCGCGCTGGCGCCCGCCACGTCGGAGTCCACCCAGCCGTAGCCGTACCGGCTCAGCGAGGCGATGGCCTCGTCCTGGCTGAGCGGTTCGCCCACCTTGTGGATCTCGGGAGTGGTCGTCATGTCGACGCTCCTTGCTTGCTCGTGGTGGCTTCGACGCGGGCTGTGCGCCGAAGGATTGTTGGCTTGTCCAACGGGACGTGCGTCGTGCACGCACAGTCGCCGTTGACGATCGTGGCGAGCCGCTGCACATGCGTGCCGAGGATCTCGGCGAACGCCTCGCGCTCGGTCTCGCACAGCTCGGGGAACTCCTCTGCCACGTGCGACACGGGGCAATGGTGCTGGCAGAGCTGAATTCCGTGAATCGGCCCGCTGACCGGGGTGGTGCTGGTCGCATAACCGGCCTTGGTCAGCGCGGCGGCGACCCGATCCGCCTTTGACTCAACGTCGTCGGGTCCGTCGCTTAGTCCCGCCAGGATGCTGTCGATGCGCCGGCGCGCGAAGGTTCGCACCGCGTCGTCGCCGCCGATCTCCCGCAGCTGGCGCATCGCTGCGACGGCTAAGTCGTCGTAGGTGTGGCCCAGCTTGGCCCGGCCTGCGGCGGTCAGCCGATACCGCTTTGCGGGACGGCCGCGTCCGCTGTGCTGCCACGACGCCGCAGCGGACGACTGCGCATCACCGGCATCCATCAGGGCGTCCAGGTGCCTGCGCACGCCCGCGGCGGATATTCCGAGCCGTCCACCGATCTCACCAGCTGTGATGGGTCCGGCCTCCAGCAACAGCTGGACGATCGCACCGCGCGTATGGCGATCGCTGTCGGGACCGAATTTCACAACACTATTGTGACGGAATTCGGGGACGGGGTAAAGCAAGGGTGCCCTTATGGTGACGGGCGCCATAGCGGTGACGGCTACGCTGCTGTGATGGCTGCGAGCCTACTGTCCCTCAGCACGTCGATTGCCGGCTGGCACGGCGACGAGCGGACTGTCGGTTCCCCGCTGAACGATGCCGAGCTCATCGCGCTGCGGCGCACCCGCCTGTTCGGGGCCACCGGCACGGTCTTGATGGCGATTGGCGCCCTCGGCGCAGGCGCGCGGCCGGTCGTGCAGGATCCGACGTTCGGCGTGCGGCTGCTCAACCTTCCCTCGCGCATCCAGACAGTCTCGCTGACGATGACGACCACCGGCGCAGTGATGATGGCCGTCGCGTGGCTGATGCTCGGACGTTTCGCGTTGGGCAACCGGCGGATGTCGCGCAGCCAGCTGGACCGCCTGCTGCTGCTGTGGGCGATACCCCTGCTGATGGCGCCGCCGATGTACAGCCGCGACGTGTATTCCTATCTGGCACAAAGCGAGATCTCGCTACAGGGACTAAACCCGTACCGGGTCGGCCCCGCGCCGGGCCTGGGCCTCGACCACGTGTTCACGCTGTCGGTGCCGAACCTGTGGCGGGAAACACCTGCGCCCTACGGTCCGCTGTTCCTGTGGATCGGCCGCGGCATCTCGAGACTGACTGGCGAGAACATCGTCGATGCCGTGCTGTGTCACCGGCTGGTGGTGCTCGCCGGCGTGGGCCTCATCGTGTGGGCCACCCCGCGGTTGGCCCGGCGGTGCGGCGTCGCCGAGGTGAGCGCTATGTGGCTTGGGCCCGCCAACCCGCTGTTGTTCATGCACCTGGTCGCCGGCATCCACAACGAAGCGCTGATGCTCGGTCTGATGCTGGCGGGCACGGAGTTCGCGCTGCGCGGCATCGGAGCCGCGAAGCCGGCGACATCAAGCACCGCTGCAGTTCCATTTGTCCCCCGTCCGCTGGCCTGGCCGCGGGGCCGCGAGCAGTGGGCACGCTGGTATCCACTCGCAATGCTGGTATTGGGCAGCGCGCTGATCACGATGTCGTCGCAGGTAAAGCTCCCTTCTCTGCTGGCGCTCGGGTTCGTCGCGATGGCGTTGGCCTGCCGGTGGGGCGGCACGGTCAAGGCTTTCTTTGTCGCAGGCGGATCGTTGGGTACGGCGTCGCTGGCGGTGATGGCGCTGATCGGGTGGGCCAGCGGCCTTGGCTTCGGCTGGATCTACACGCTGGGCACCGCGAACGTCGTCCGCAGCTGGATGTCGCCGCCAACGCTGCTGGCACTCGGTACGGGACAGGTCGGGATCCTGCTAGGGCTGGGCGATCACACGACGGCCGTGCTGGCGTTGACTCGTGGCATCGGTGTCTTCCTGATAGCTGTCGTGGTGACGTGGCTGCTGATCGCCGTGCTGCGCGGCCGGCTGCATCCGGTCGGCGGGCTCGGGGTGGCACTGGGCGCCACCGTGTTGCTCTTCCCGGTGGTGCAGCCCTGGTACCTGCTCTGGGCGATCATTCCGCTGGCATGTTGGGCGACGCGGCCGCGGTTCCGCGCAGCCGTGATTGTGGTCACTCTGGTCATCGGCATTTTCGGGCCGACGGCGAACGGAGATCGCTTCGCGTTGTTCCAGATCCTTCTCGCGACGGCGGCCAGCTTCGTGATCGTTCTGCTGCTCATCGGCCTGACATACTCCCGATTGCCGTGGCGCAAGCTGCCCGACACCGGACCAGACGAGAGTGAGAGACCGGTGCCTCCCGTCGCCCAGCCGGTGCTACCGGCGCCGCAGCGCGCCAAGCCCGGCGCTTACGCTGAATCCCCGTGACCTCCGGCTCCGGTGTTGTCGGCTCCTCGCGCGAGCGCTCGTCGGCTGTCCCCGTGCAACTGCGCGGGGTCAGCAAGCGGTACGGGACGACGACTGCGGTGTCAGACCTCGACCTCGACGTGCAGACTGCCGAGGTGCTTGCGTTGCTCGGCCCCAATGGCGCCGGGAAGACCACCACGGTCGAAATGTGCGAGGGCTTCATCAAGCCTGACGCCGGCAGCATCGAAATCCTCGGCCTCAACCCCGTCACCGACAACGCGCGCGTGCGTGAGCGGATTGGCGTGATGCTGCAGGGCGGCGGCGGGTATCCGGCGGCGCGAGCCGGTGAGATGCTGAACCTCGTCGCCGCATATGCCGCCAACCCGCTCGACCCGCAGTGGCTGATGGACACTCTCGGCCTGACGGAAGCGGCACGCACCACGTATCGACGACTGTCGGGTGGACAGCAGCAGAGGCTGGCGCTGGCTTGCGCGGTGGTGGGCCGCCCGGAGTTGGTGTTCCTGGACGAGCCGACCGCAGGCATGGATGCGCACGCACGAATCGTGGTGTGGGAGTTGATTGATGGCCTGCGCCGCGACGGTGTCACGGTCGTGCTGACGACGCACCAGCTCACCGAGGCCGAGGAGCTCGCCGACCGGATCGTGATCATCGACCACGGCGTCGCCGTGGCCGCCGGCACGCCCGCGGAGCTGATGCACAGCGGCGCGGAGAACCAGCTGCGGTTCCGCGCGCCCCGCAAGCTGGACCTGTCGCTTCTGGTGTCGGCCCTGCCGGAGAGCTACAAGGCGACCGAGACATCGCCGGGCGAATACCTCATCGAGGGACACATCGACCCGCAGGTGCTGGCCACCGTGACGGCATGGTGTGCACGATTGGACGTGCTGGCCACCGACATGCGCGTCGAGCAGCGCAGCCTTGAGGATGTTTTCCTCGACTTGACCGGCCGGGAGCTCAGACCGTGACGAGCGCTTGCGCGAGGAACCAACAATGACGACGAGCGCTTGCGCGAGGAACCAACAATGACGACGAGCGCTTGCGCGAGGAACCAACAATGACGACGAATCGCTTTGCGCCAGGAACGTTTACGCCGGACCCGCGACCTGCCACCGTGCCGACGATGCTCGCCGCGCAATTCGGGCTCGAGCTGAAGCTGCTGCTGCGCAACGGCGAACAGCTGCTGCTGACGATGTTCATTCCGATCACGCTGCTGGCCGGGTTGACGCTGCTACCGCTGGGAGACTTCGGGCCGGACCGTGCGGCGACGTTCGTGCCGGCGATCATGGCGCTCGCGGTGATCTCGACGGCGTTCACCGGGCAGGCGATCGCGGTCGCGTTCGACCGTCGCTATGGCGCGCTGAAACGCTTGGGCGCAACGGCGCTGCCGGTGTGGGGCATCATCGCAGGCAAGTCGCTGGCCGTGGTGGCAGTCGTGTTCCTACAGTCAATCCTGTTGGGCGCCATCGGTTTTGCGCTGGGATGGCGGCCGAACATCGCCGGGCTGGTACTCGGCGCGGCGATCATCGCGCTTGGTACCGCGGGCTTCGCCGCGTTGGGCTTGCTGTTGGGTGGCACGCTGCGCGCCGAAATCGTACTGGCCGTCGCCAATCTTTTGTGGTTCGTCTTCGCCGGCCTCGGCGCGCTGACGCTGGAGGGTGGCATGGTGCCGCACGGCGTCGCGTGGATCGCCCGGCTGACGCCGTCGGGCGCGCTGACCGAGGCCCTGTCGCAGGCGATGACGCTGTCAGTGGACTGGTTCGGGGTGGCCGTGCTCGCGGCGTGGGGTGCCGTCGCGGCGCTGTGCGCCCTGCGCTGGTTCCGCTTCACCTGATTCCAGGTGGGCGGGCCGGCCACCGAAGGCTTCCACGATGCGGAAGCGGGCGCCTTCGGCCGCACCACCGCCCGCAGCCGACGGGACAGCTCCCAGCGGATGTGGTCAGTCGGATGCCATGCCAGATAGCGGTCGATGACCACGCCGCCCTAGAACATGGTGCCGCCGAGGCGAGGAACTCGACGATGCGATCCGGGCAGCGGTCCTCGACCTGCTCGCCGAGCACGGCCCCGGCGGCGTGACCATGGAGGCTGTCGCGGCCGCCGCCCGTACGAGCAAGCCGGTGCTGTACCGCCGCTGGCCCGACAGCGCGAGCCTGCTGCGAGACACCTTGCTGCGTTTGGCAACTGCGGCCATCCCTCACGAGGACACCGGCAGCTATCGCGGCGACGTGCGCCCGGACGTGCCCGTCGAGATCGCCCGCGAACTGGGCCAGAGCGTGCTGTGGCACCGGCTACTGGTCACCGGCGATCCGATCACCGACGGTCTCGTTGTGCGGCTCGTCGACGAAGTCCTGGTGCCGTTCGTCGCGTCCAGATGACTTGATCGGGTTTGCCCGTGTACTGCCGGAAACGTCAATATGATGCGCAGATGCCAAGTGCCGGCGTTTTGCACAAGCCCGAGAACTTGGCGCTGGGCGCGGCCCTCACCACGCTGTCGTTTCTTTGTGTGGCCCTGGTGAGCGCTTTCGGAAAGGCAGCAGGCCAATACACGTCGACCGGCGTCGTTGTGCTGTTCCAGAACCTGATCTGCCTTCTCGTCGTTCTTCCGATCGCATTGCGCGGCGGCTGGGATCCGCTGCGAACCCAGAAAATCGGCCTGCACATCGTGCGTGCGGCTACCGGAACCGCTTGCTGGTACGCCCTTTTCGTCGCGATGACGATGATGCCGTTGACCAACGCGATCCTGTTGACCTTCAGCGCTCCACTGTGGATGCCCGTCATCGCCTGGGTGGTGTCGCGGCAGAAGTCGTCGACGGCCACATGGGTCGGCGCAGGAATCGGCTTCGTCGGCGTGGTTCTGGTGTTGGGCCCTCAGCGGCACCATTTCACCGTCGGCTACCTGTATGCGGTCGCGGGCGCGCTTCTCCTAGCCGTCGCGCTGATGTCCGTCCGGTGGCTCGGGGCGACCGAGCCGATGCCTCGAATTCTCTTCTACTACTTCCTCTTCTCGACAGTGATGGTCATTCCGATCGCAGTTGTGCAGTGGCAGCCGTTGGTGACGCGGGCCTGGATCTACCTGATCGCTGTCGGGTTGGCACAGCTGTTCTCACAGGTGTTCATCGTGCTTGCGTACCGCTACGCGTCATCGGTCAAGCTTGGCCCGATTGTCTACACGGTCATCGTGTTCACGGCGTTGATCGACTGGGCGGTTTGGGATCATCCGCCAACGCTGTTCGTGGTACTGGGCATGGTGCTCGTCATCGGTGGCGGACTCGTTTCGATTCGGGGAAAGACCACCACGCGGCCGGCAGTTATCGAAAGTTAAAGGACGGCAACATGAGCCAGTGGATCGTCAGCAACGTCCCATCCTGGTTGCTTCTTGCCGCGCTCGTTGTCGGTATCACTGCTGGGACACTTATTCTCCTGAAGTTCGTCCGCCGTCGCTACCCTCGGCTCCAGGAGGGAGAACACAACGACATCGCGAAGGTCGGATTCTCCGTCGTCGGACCGGTTTACGGCTTCATGACCGGCTTCATCGTGGTCGTGCTGTGGGGACAGGTGAACTCGGCAGACCAGGTCGTGCGGACCGAGGCGACCTCGGCGGTGCAACTGGTGAGGGACGCCAACGCGTTCACCAAGGCCGACGGCGACCGAATCCGGCAGACCTTGCTGGAATACGAACGTTCGGCGGTGGCCGAGTGGCCGGCAGCTGCGCGCGGCCGCTCCACGCCTGAGGCCGAGAACGCATTGGCACGCCTGTACACCACCTATGCAGACATCCAGCCCACCGACGACAAACAACGGAGCTCTTTGACCAGCTCGCTGGCCTCCCTCAAACAGCTGAGTACGTCGCGCACGGAACGGCTGATCATGGCACGCACCAACACCGGCCCCACGTGGTCGCTGTGGGGAGTCGTCTTCCTGGTCAGCGGACTGGTTCTCGGGTTCGCCGTCATCATCGGTGAGGCGCAGGGCCGCATGCATTTCGTCATGGTCACCGCGGTCAGCGTCCTCGTTGCCGTGATCTTGTTCCTGATCACCGAACTGTCGCATCCATTTCTCGGCGAGATCGGTACGTCACCCGAGCCTATGCGTGCGGTGATCGACGCTGTGGAGTCCCAATAGCCGCGGGCGACCGCTACTACGTGCTGTAGTTGCCGTCCTCTACGATCGAGGCGTGCCCGTCGGTCGATTCTTCCTGCGATTGGTCGACCTGCTGCCCGTGCCGAGCCTGCGGGTTCAGCGCGTCATCGCCTTCCTTGTCATCCTGACTCAGGGCGGCATCGCCGTCACCGGCGCAATCGTCCGCGTCACCGCATCCGGCCTCGGCTGCCCGACCTGGCCGCAGTGCTTCCCTGGCAGCTTCACTCCGGTACCCGTCGCCGAGGTGCCGGTCGTGCACCAGGTCGTCGAGTTCAGCAACCGGATGTTGACGTTCCTCGTCGTGCTCGCCGCGGCTCTTGCGGTTTTGGCCGTGACGCGAGCCCGTCGCCGCCGCGAAGTGCTGATCTACGCATGGCTGATGCCGGCGTCGACGGTCGCGCAGGCCGTGATCGGCGGCATCACGGTGCTGACGGGGCTGCTGTGGTGGACGGTTGCCATCCACCTGCTCGCGTCCATGACCATGGTGTGGCTGGCCGTGCTGCTGTTCGTGAAAGTCGGCGAGCCCGACGACGGTGTGCCGGTGCCCGTCGTGCCAAAACGGTTGCGCCAGTTGACTGCTCTCACTGCCTTGGTACTCGTCGCCGTGCTGGTGACCGGAACGCTGGTGACCGGCGCAGGCCCACATGCCGGCGACAAGAGCGTCGACCGCACTGTGCCGCGGCTGCAGGTCGAGATCACCACGCTCGTGCATGCCCACTCGTCGCTGTTGGTGGCCTACTTGTCGCTGCTCGTCGCTTTGGGATTCGCACTGCTTGCAGTAAAGGCGCCGCGACCAGTCATGCTGCGGCTGGGTGTGCTGCTGGTGCTCGTGTGCACGCAGGGGCTCGTCGGCACCGTGCAGTTCTTCACCGGTGTGCCCGCGGCGCTCGTCGCCGTCCACGTACTCGGTGCCGCCGCCTGTACGGCCGCCACCGCCGCGCTATGGGCATCAATGCGAGAGCGGGCCAAGCCCGAGCCGGTCGGCGGCTGACTCGACGCCGAGCGCGAACTCGCGCTGCTGCCGCGCCCGCGTCGCCTCGTCCAGCTGCCGCCAGCCCAGCGACGGCTCGACGAGTTCGAGCTCGAGGACCTGAGCGCCGCGGCGGTCTCCGATCACGTCGACGCGGGCGTATAGCAGCTCGCCGACGTCGATGCCCAGATGCCCGGCGGCCGCGGCCAGCGCCGCATGCCCGACGTCCCACACCTCGAAGTCGGGATCTGCCGGTTTCAGGCTCTCCTCCGCATACGTGCCGGACTCGTCAAACATCGGCGCCTGGCCCGGCGGTGGCAGGATCGGCCCCTTCGTGAACGCGTGCGACTGACGGCCGCCGAGGAATACCAGCGCCGTCTCGCCGCCTTCCACCCGCGCGTCGTAGGGCTGCACGAGCACGGTCCGTCCCTCGGCCTGCAGCGCAGCGGCATGCGAGCGCGCCTCTGCAGTGTCCGAAAAACGCAGCGCGCCAACGGATCCTGCCCCAACGGCGGGCTTGACGACGACTTCGCCACGCGGCACGCTGACGGGCTCCCCCGGCGCAAAGAACCGGCTGGGCACCGTCGGCACGCCGGCGTGAGCCAGATCCGACAGGTAACGCTTGTCGGTGTTCCATACGACGACCGCCGCACCGTTCACCAGATTCCTGACCCGCCGCGTCCACGTCAAAAACTCGTCGAGCCTGTCGATGTAATCCCACGTCGCACGCAGAATCACCAAGTCCGCGTCGAGAGTGCCGGGATCGTCCCACGACAGCCAGCGGGCATGCAGCCCGCGCTGGCGCAGCGCGCCGACCAGCCCGTCGTCGTCCCCGTCGCCCTCGGGCAAGGCCGGGCATCCGGCCAGCACAATCCGCGGATGGAACAGGTCTGGCCTGGCATGCTTCCCCACGTTGGCAGGATAGTCAGCATGCACGCGATTGAAATCGCCGAAACCGGCGGACCCGAAGTCCTGTCCTATGTCGAAAAGCCTCAGCCCTCCCCCAGCTCGGGCGAAGTGCTGATCAAGGCCGAGGCCATCGGGGTGAATTTCATCGACACCTATCACCGGTCTGGGCAGTATCCGCGCGAGCTGCCCTTCATCCTCGGCATGGAGGTCTGCGGAACGGTCGAGGCCGTCGGCGACGACGTCGCCGCACTCAATGTCGGTGACCGAGTCGTCACCGCGCAGGGCAACGGTGCCTACGCCGAATACTGTGTCGCTCCGGCGGATTTCGCGGCGTATGTGCCCGACGGTGTCAGCCCCGAGGTCGCAGCCGCTTCTCTGCTCAAGGGCATGACCGCGCATTACCTGATCAAATCGGTGTACCCCGTGCAGGAGGGCGACGCGGTGCTCGTGCATGCGGGTGCGGGCGGCGTCGGCCTGATCCTGACGCAGTGGGCCACCAGCCAAGCGGTGCGGGTGATCACCACGGTTTCGACGCCGGAGAAGGCCGAACTGTCACGCCAGGCCGGTGCGGTGGAGGTGCTCGACTACCCCGATGACCCCGAGGAATTCGGCGCCAAGATCAAAGACATGACCGACGGCGGGGTCGCCGCAGTCTACGACGGCGTAGGTGCGGCGACCTTCGACGCGAGCCTCGCGAGCGCGCGGATCCGCGGCACCATCGCGCTGTTCGGAGCGTCCAGCGGGCCCGTCGGGGCGTTCGACCCGCAACGACTCAACACCGCGGGGTCGCTGTTCTTGACCAGGCCGACGCTCGCGCACTACACCCGGACGGCCGACGAATTCGCTTGGCGTGCTGGTGAATTACTCAACACGATCGCCGCGGGCACCATCAACGTCACGGTCAGCGAGCGCTATCAGCTGGCCGACGCCGAGCAGGCCCACCGCGACCTGCAGGGCCGCAAGACCGTCGGCTCCGTCGTGCTAGTGCCTTAATTTGTCGTATGTAACGCCATGGCGGGAAATCGCGAGAAATCACGCCACGGCGTTACAACCGACGATGAATGGCCGCGGTTAAACGGAAAACAGCGTTGGCAGCGCCAGCGCCGAATCCACAGCCAACGCACAGAAGACCACGGCCAGATAGTTGTTGGACTGTAGGAACAGCCGCAGCGGCCTGACCGGTTCGCCGCGGCGCACCCCGGCATACAGCTGGTGGGCCATCACCAGGAACCAGGCGCCCGCCAGTATCGCCACCGACGCGTACAGCCAGCCGGTGGCGAGCGCCAACGCCAGCGTCGCCAACACCGTGAGCCAGGTGTAGATGAGGATCTGCTTGGTGACCTGCCGCTCGGTGGCCACCACGGGCAGCATCGGCACGCCGGCGGCCTGGTAGTCCTCCTTGTAGCGCATGGCCAGCGCCCAGGTATGCGGCGGCGTCCAGAAGAAGATGATCGCGAACATCACCAGGGCAGGCCATTGGATGGTCCCGGTGACTGCCGACCAGCCGATCATCACCGGCATGCAGCCCGCCGCGCCGCCCCACACGACGTTCTGCGACGTGCGGCGCTTGAGCAGCAGCGTGTACACCAAGACGTAGAACGCGATCGTCGCACCCGCCAGATGCGCGGACAGCATGTTCGTCGTCCACCACAACCAGAAGAACGAGCCGACGGACAGCGCCAGCCCGAATACCAGCGCATGACTTCGCGGCACCGTCGCCCTGGCCAGCGGCCGGCGCGCTGTCCGCTTCATCACCTTGTCGATGTCGGCATCGGCGACGCAGTTCAGCGCGTTGGCGCCCGCGGCAGCGAGCAGGCCGCCGACCAACGTGTTGAGAATCAGCAGCGGATCGACCGAGCCGCGGTGGGCCAGCAGCATGGCCGGGATCGTGGTGACAAGCAGGAGCTCGATCACCCTTGGCTTCGTCAAGGAGATGTAGCCAAGGACCTTGGTGGCGATTCGGTTCGGCGCCCCAGAGATAAGGCGGCCTTCGCGAATGCTCACGCAAATACTCCTAAGGGTCGCCGCCGCGCGCGGCTTCTACTACAGACGATGGTAGACCGCGCCTAAACGGCGGCCTAATCGTCCCCCACGGACCTGCGGTGGCTGACCATGGGCCACTAGGGTGGGTATGCGGATTGCCGAGATCAAGGAGCACGCCCCGTGACCACACTGGAAGACATTTCCGCCCTCACTCGCCCGAATCACCCGGACGACTGGACCGAGGTGGACTCTCTCGCGGTCGACACCGTTCGGGTGCTGGCGGCCGATGCGGTGCAGAAGGTCGGCAACGGCCATCCCGGTACCGCGATGAGCCTGGCGCCGCTGGCGTACACGCTGTTCCAGCGCCAGATGCGCCACGATCCCAGCGACGTTCACTGGCTGGGCCGCGACCGCTTCGTCCTGTCCTGTGGGCACTCCAGCCTGACGCTGTACATCCAGCTCTACCTCGGAGGTTTCGGCCTGGAACTGAGCGACATCGAGTCGCTGCGGACCTGGAAGTCCAAGACGCCAGGGCATCCGGAGTTCCGCCACACCAAAGGTGTCGAGATCACCACAGGCCCGCTCGGCCAGGGTCTGGCGTCGGCGGTCGGCATGGCAATGGCAGCGCGCTATGAGCGCGGCCTGTTCGATCCCGACACGCCGCCCGGCGAGAGCCCCTTCGATCACTACATCTATGTCATTGCCTCCGACGGTGACATGGAGGAGGGCGTCACCAGCGAGGCGTCCTCGCTGGCGGGCACTCAGCAGCTCGGCAACCTGATCGTGTTCTACGACCACAACCAGATCTCAATTGAGCACGACACGAATATCGCCCTCTCCGAGGATGTTCCGGCACGCTATCGCGCCTACGGCTGGCATGTGCAGGAGGTCGAGGGCGGCGAGAACGTCGTCGGTATAGAAGAAGCCATCGAGGCCGCACGCAAGGTCACCGACAAGCCGTCGTTCATCTCGGTGCGCACCATCATCGGTTATCCGGCGCCAACCAAGATGAACACTGGTGGCGTGCACGGGTCGGCGCTCGGCGAGGAAGAGGTCGCCGCCACCAAGAGGGTGCTCGGATTCGACCCGGACAAGACGTTCGAAGTGCGTGACGAGGTCATCGAGCACACCCGTAAGCTGGTCGCTCGCGGCAAGGAAGCCCACGAGAAATGGCAGCCGGCGTTCGACGCCTGGGCGGAGCGTGAACCTGAACGCAAGAAACTGCTCGACCGGCTACTGGCCCAAGAGCTACCCGAAGGCTGGGACGCCAACCTGACGTACTGGGAGCCGGGCTCCAAACCGCTGGCCACCCGTGCCGCGTTCGGTCAGGTACTCAACGACCTCGCACCGAACTTGCCCGAATTATGGGGTGGCTCAGCAGATCTGGCCGGCAGCAACAACACCACCATCAAGGGGGTGAATTCGTTCGGCCCGCCGTCGATCTCGACCTCGGACTACACGGCGGACTGGTACGGCCGGGTGCTGCACTTCGGCATCCGCGAGCACGCGATGGGGTCGATCCTGTCGGGCATAGTCCTGCATGGGCCCACCCGCGCGTTCGGCGGGACATTCCTGCAATTCTCCGACTACATGAGGCCGGCGGTGCGGCTGGCGTCGCTGATGAACATCGACACGATCTACATCTGGACGCACGACTCGATCGGACTCGGCGAGGACGGCCCAACGCATCAGCCGATCGAGCATCTGGCGGCGCTGCGGGCGATACCGAACCTTTCGGTGGTGCGTCCGGGCGACCCCAACGAGACGGCCTACGCCTGGCGGACGATCCTCGCCCGCGGCGCCACCAGCGGCCCCGTCGGCTTCATCCTGACCCGCCAAGGCATTCCGGTGCTCGAGGGCACCGACGCCGACGGCGTGGCACGCGGCGGCTACGTGCTGGGTGGCACTCCTGCAGAGGAACCCGACGTGGTGCTGATCGGCACCGGATCGGAGCTGCAATTGGCAGTGGCCGCGCAAAAGATATTGGCGGACAAGGGAATCACAGCGACGGTGGTGTCCATGCCATGTGTTGAGTGGTTTGAGTCCCAGCCGGCGGAATATCGCGACAGCGTGCTTCCGCCGGCGGTGTCAGCGCGGGTGGCCGTCGAGGCGGCGGTTGCGCAGAGTTGGTACAAGCTGGTCGGCGACACCGGCGAGATCGTCTCCATCGAGCACTACGGCGAATCCGCCGACGACAAGACGTTGTTCCGTGAGTTCGGTTTCACCCCCGAAGCTGTGGTGGCCGCCGCGGAAAGATCACTAGACAACTAGTTTCGAAAGGCAAAGCAATGGCTCAGAATCCGAATCTCGCGGCCCTGTCCGCAGCAGGTGTGTCGGTGTGGCTGGACGATCTGTCGCGCGACCGGCTCCAGACCGGCAACTTGCAGGAGCTCATCGACACCAAATCCGTGGTGGGTGTGACGACCAACCCGACGATCTTCCAGGGCGCGCTGTCGAAGGGCACCTCATACGACGAGCAGGTCAAGGAATTGGCCGAACGTGGTGCCGACGTCGATGCGACGATCCGCACCGTCACCACCGACGACGTCCGCAACGCCTGCGACGTGCTGGCCAAGGCGTGGGAGGCATCCGACGGCGTCGACGGCCGGGTGTCGATCGAGGTCGACCCGCGGCTGGCCCACGACACCGACAAGACCATCCTGCAGGCCGTCGAGCTGTGGAAGATCGTCGACCGGCCCAACCTGCTGATCAAGATCCCCGCCACCCTTGCCGGCCTTCCCGCGATCACCGCCGTTATCGCCGAAGGCATTTCGGTGAACGTGACGCTGATCTTCTCCGTCGAGCGTCACCGCGCAGTCATGGACGCCTACCTCAGTGGGCTGGAGAAGGCCAAGGAGGCCGGGCACGACCTGTCCAAGATCCATTCGGTCGCTTCGTTCTTCGTTTCGCGGGTCGACACCGAGATCGACAAGCGGCTGGAGAAGATCGGCACCGACGAAGCGCTGGCGCTGCGCGGCCAGGCCGGTGTTGCCAACGCACGGCTGGCGTATGCGGCCTACGAGGAAGTGTTCGTCGGCGGTTCACGCTACGAGGCCCTGAAGGCCGACGGTGCACGCGTGCAGCGGCCGCTGTGGGCGTCGACCGGTGTGAAGAACCCGGAGTACTCGGACACGTTGTATGTCACCGAACTCGTCGCACCGAACACCGTGAACACCATGCCGGAGAAGACGATTGACGCGGTGGCCGACCACGGCGTCATCACGGGCGACACGGTCAGCGGCAAGGCCGCAGAGGCCCAGGCGACCTTCGACAAACTCGACGCGGTGGGCATCGACTTGCCAGACGTGTTCAAGGTGCTCGAAGACGAAGGAGTGGAGAAGTTCGAGAAGTCGTGGCTTGAGCTGCTCGAGGCGACGCAGACTCAGCTCGACGCCGCGGAGAAATGACGGACTGGCGCAATCCGCTGCGCGACAAGCGCGACAAGCGGATGCCGCGCATCCCGGGTCCCTGCGGCGTGGTGATCTTCGGCGTCACCGGCGATCTGGCCACCAAGAAGTTGATGCCCGCCATCTACGACCTGGCCAACCGCGGACTGCTCCCCGCGAATTTCGCCCTCGTCGGCTTCGCCCGCAGGGATTGGGCCGACGAGGATTTCGGCAAGCTCGTCTGCGACGCCGTCAGGAAGCATGCCCGCACGCGATACCGCCAGGAGGTGTGGGACCGGCTGGCTGAGGGAATCCGGTTCGTACAGGGCACTTTCGATGATGCGGAGGCATTCGAGCGGCTGGCTGAGACGCTTGGCAAGCTCGATACCGAGCGGGGCACCGGCGGCAATCACGCGTTCTATTTGTCGATTCCGCCCAAGGCCTTCCAGCAGGTGTGCGAACAGCTGCAGAAGTCGGGGCTGGCGCGCCCGCAGAACGGCCGTTGGAGCCGGGTGGTCATCGAGAAACCGTTCGGCCATGATCTGCAAAGCGCCCAAGAGCTCAACGGGGTCGTGAACAGCGTCTTCCCCGAGGAGTCGGTGTTTCGCATCGACCACTACCTCGGCAAGGAGACAGTCCAGAACATCCTCGCGCTTCGGTTCGCCAACGAGCTGTACGAACCGATCTGGAACAACAATTACGTCGACAGCGTGCAAATCACCATGGCCGAGGACATCGGCCTCGGAGGTCGGGGCGGCTACTACGACGGGGTCGGCGCTGCCCGCGATGTCATCCAGAATCATCTTTTACAACTACTTGCCCTGACCGCCATGGAGGAACCGGTCAACTTCAGCCCGCACGAGTTGCAGGCGGAGAAGATCAAAGTGCTCTCCGCCATCCGGCTGATGCAGCCTCTCGATGACACCACTGCGCGGGGACAGTACGCGGCAGGTTGGCAGGGTAGCGAGAAGGTCGTCGGTCTCCTGGACGAGGAAGGGTTCTCGAAGGAGTCCAGCACCGAGACGTACGCGGCGATCACACTGGAGATCGACACTCGCCGCTGGGCGGGTGTGCCGTTCTTCCTGCGTACCGGAAAACGCTTGGGGCGCAGAGTGACCGAGATCGCGCTCATCTTCAAGCGAGCCCCACACCTGCCGTTCGACAAGACGATGACGGAGGAACTCGGCCAGAACGCGTTGGTGATCAGGGTGCAGCCCGACGAAGGCATCACCACGCGTTTCGGCTCCAAGGTCCCCGGCAGCGCGATGGAGGTCCGTGATGTCAACATGGACTTCTCCTACGGCTCGGCGTTCGCCGAGGATTCTCCCGAGGCCTACGAGCGGCTGATTCTCGACATGTTGCTCGGCGAGCCGTCGCTGTTCCCGACCAACGCTGAGGTCGAGTTGTCTTGGGAGATCCTGGATCCCGTGCTGGACTACTGGGCGTCGCATGGCAAGCCCGATGCCTACGAATCAGGCACCTGGGGACCGGCGTCTGCCGACGAGATGATGCACCGCATGGGCCGGGGATGGAGGCGGCCATGATTGTCGACCTGCCGGGAACGACGACCAACGACATCAACAAGAAGATCATCGGCCTTCGTGAAGAGGGCGGCGCCATCACGTTGAGCCGCGTACTCACTCTCGTGATCTCGCTTGACTCCGACGATCTGCTGGAAGAATCGATCGAGGCGGCCAACTTCGCCAGCCGAGAGCATCCGTGCCGCGTGATCGTTGTGGTGCCCGGCGATCGAAGCGCCGCTGAGTCGCGGCTCGATGCGCAATTGCGCGTCGGCGGCGATGCGGGTGCGGGCGAGGTCGTAGCATTGCGCTTGCACGGCGAGCTCGCCGACCACGCCAGCAGCGTCGTGCTGCCATTCCTGTTGCCCGACACCCCGGTTGTGGCATGGTGGCCGGCGGGGGGCCCGGCCGTTCCGGCGCAGGACCCATTGGGCCAATTGGCAATTCGCCGGATAACGAATGCGACAGAATGCGCCGACCCGCTGGCCGCGATCAAGAGTCGCCTGCAGGGCTACACCGAAGGCGACACCGACCTGGCGTGGGCCCGCATCACCTACTGGCGCGCCCTGTTGGCATCAGCGCTCAACCAGCCGCCCTTTGAGCCCGTCACCTCGGCGGTGGTGTCGGGCCTGAGGGATGAGCCGTCGCTCGATGTCCTCGCGGGCTGGCTGGCCGCGCGGATCGACGGTCCGGTGCAACGCGCAGTGGGCGAACTGAAGGTGGAACTCGTCAGAAGCAGTGAAACCATCGTCCTGAAGCGTCCACAGACCGGAGTGACCGCAACACTGACCCGCACCAGCAGGCCCGAAGCACGGATTCCGTTGGCGCGCAGGGAAGCCAAGGAATGCCTTGCCGAGGACCTGCGCCGACTTGACGCCGACGAGATCTATCACGAGGCGCTGCAGGGCATCGACAAGGTGCAGTACACATGAGCACCGTTGTGGAGAAGTACCCGGATACCGCGGCGCTGGTGGAGGCCGCGGGCGACCGGCTGGTCGGGGCCATCACCGACGCGATCGAGAAGCGTGGGCGCGCACAGGTTGTGCTGACCGGCGGTGGTACCGGCATCGGCCTGCTCAAACGGGTCGGCGAACACAGCGACAAGATCGACTGGTCCAAGGTGCACCTGTATTGGGGCGACGACCGCTATGTGCCCGAGGACGACGACGAACGCAACGACAAGCAGGCCCGCGAGGCGTTGCTCGACCACGTCGACATTCCGTCGGCCAATGTGCATGCGATGCCGGCCAGCGACAGTGAATTCGGCGACGATTTGGACGCGGCGGCACTGGCCTACGAACAGGTGCTTGCCGCCAACGCAGACGGGGGCGGGCCAGCGCCGGATTTCGACGTGCATCTGCTGGGCATGGGCGGCGAGGGCCATATCAACTCGCTCTTCCCCGAAACCTCGGCGGTATGCGAGACGGATCGGCTCGTCGTTGGCGTCACCGACTCCCCCAAGCCACCGCCGCGGCGAATCACGTTGACGCTTCCTGCGGTTCAGCGGTCGCGGGAGGTGTGGCTGGTGGTCTCGGGCGCGGCCAAGGCCGACGCGGTGGCAGCGGCGATTGGCGGCGCCAAGCCTGTTGATGTGCCGGCCGCCGGTGCAGTCGGCCGCGACGCGACCGTCTGGCTGCTCGATGAGGAAGCTGCGTCCAAGCTGTAAGCCGGAATTGTCGGTGCGCTGTGGCATGATCGAATGTATGTTCGAAGCCGTCGGGGATGCGGAGCTCATCGATGTGATGGGTGAGGCGACTCGGGATGAGTCGACGGCGATCGCGCAGCGGTTGGCCGCGGTGGCGGAGTTGTTCGTGCGGCGCTCGGGTGAGCTGGCTGATGCGCAGTGGTGTTGTGCTGATGGTTGTGATGCGGTGGCCGCGGAGGTTTCGGCGGTGCAGAACATCAGCCATGCCCGCGCGGTGGGTCAGGTGCAGTTCGCGTGCGCGTTGTGGCATCGGCTGCCGACGGTGGGCAGATTGTTTTGCTCTGGGGTGATCGATTTTCGGATGGTGTCGACGATCATCGCCCGCACCGAAAACGTTGAGGCGGCCGTGATGCCCGAGCTCGATGAGGCGATCGCCCGTCATTGCACCAAGTGGATGAAGTTGTCGGGGCCCAAGTTGCGCGATCGGGTGGATCAGTGGGTGGCCAAGTTCGATCCGGCCGGGGTGCGGGTACCGCCAACGGTCAACGACAACCGCTATGTCGACATCGACCCGGCTAGCCCGGGTGTGGCGTCGATCTCGGGCTATCTGAACGCCGCGGACGGCGCGGCGCTGGATCAGCGCCTGGATGCGTTGGCGGCCACGGTGTGTGCCAACGATCCGCGCACCAAAGAGCAGCGCCGCGCCGATGCATGCGGGCCGCTGGCGCGTGGGGAAGCCCAACTGCTCTGCCAGTGCAGCCGCGCCGACTGCCCGGCAGCAGCCGACCGCAGCGCGGCGGCTACGGCGGTGATTCACGTGCTGGCCGAACAAGCCACCGTCGAGGGGACTAGTGACACTCCGGGATATCTGCCCGGCTTCGGGATTCTGCCCGCTGAGTCGGTGCGCGACCTGGCCGCCACTGCCCATCTCAAGCCGCTCGTGATGCCGTCCAGCGCGCCTGATCCGGGGTATCGGCCCTCTGCGGTGACCCGCCAGTTCGTCGCGTGGCGGGATTTGACGTGCCGCTGGCCGGGCTGCGACAGACCAGTGGACAAATGCGATGTCGACCACACGGTGCCCTACCCGGCCGGCCTCACCCACGCCTCCGATCTCAAGCACTACTGCCGCATCCATCACCTGATCAAGACCTTCTACGGCGGGCCGGGTGGGTGGACCGAACAGCAACTACCCGACGGCACCATCGTGTTGACTGCCCCGACCGGACACGTCTACACCACCCAAGCACACGGCGCCAGCATGTTTCCCGCCCTGGCCCAGTCCACCGCTGCGTTGGCGCCATCGACCGTCGAGGAACCCAGCCCATGGCGCGACGTGATGATGCCGCGGCGCAAACAAACCCGCGAACAAAACCGCCACGACCGCATCAACACCGAACGACGCCAACGCACCGAACTCATCGCCGAAGAAGAACGCCAACG
>NZ_DATENY010000142.1:0-10320 GCF_035274705.1 Mycobacterium sp.
TCTCCCCCGTCGGGGCTCCCTGCTCCACCGTGGCGCCAGTAGGCTGACGGGCATGCGGATTGCCCTCGCCCAGATCCAAAGCGGCACAGAACCTTCAGCCAACCTCGGACTGGTGGAGGACTACACGCGGCGTGCCGCCGACGCGGGCGCACAGCTGGTGCTGTTCCCGGAGGGCACGATGTGCCGGTTCGGGGTGCCGCTCGCGCCGATCGCCGAGCCGCTCGACGGGGCTTGGGCGTCGGGTGTTCGGGCGATCGCCGAGCAGGCAGGCATCGTCGTCGTCGCGGGCATGTTCCGTCCGGCCGACGACGGACGGGTGACCAACACACTGATCGCGACCGGGCCCGGCGTCGAGGCGCACTACGACAAGATCTATCTCTACGACGCGTTCGGGTTCGCCGAGTCGAAGATGGTCGCACCGGGCCGCGAACCGGTGGTGATCACGGTCGGCGGAGTGGGCGTCGGCCTGACCCTGTGCTACGACATCCGCTTCCCCGAGCTCTACGTCGACCTGGCACAGCGTGGCGCGCAGCTGATCACCGTGCACGCGTCGTGGGGCGGAGGACCGGGGAAGCTGGAACAGTGGACGCTGCTGGCCCGCGCCCGCGCGATCGACACGACGGGTTTCGTCGCGGCGGTCGATCAGGCACACCCGGGCGACGAGATCGCCGCGTCAGGGCCAACGGGAGTGGGTGGCAGCCTGGTCGCCTCGCCAGTGGGTGAGGTCGTGACGTCCGCGGGCGCACAACCGCAGCTGCTGGTTACCGATCTCGATCTCGACGCGGCGGCCAAGACCCGAGAGACGATCGCGGTGTTACGCAACCGCGCAGTATCGGCTCACGTCGGTAAGGCACAATCGCTGGGGTGACCGATCCCTGGGCTCGCCCGGCCAATCAGGCCCCGCCTGTCCCACCGCAGCCACAGTCCCCGCCGAGTCCGCCCCCGGGCGGCCAGGGCGTACCGCTACCGCCTGCGCCGCCGGAGCAGAAGGACTCGCTGCTTACGAAGGCCACGAACCTCTTCCGCGATCCGCTGTCGATCATTCTGGTCGTTGTCATCGTCATCGCGCTGGTGCTAGCGGGTCTGCTGGGCGGCGAGCTGTATGCGCGTAGCCGCGCCGACGAGGTGGTCAGCAGGGTCGTCTCGTGTGTCGTCCAGGACGACGCCAAGGTGTCCTTCGGCGCCGTGCCACCATTCTTGTGGCAACACATGAACGGCGACTACACCAACATCACCGTGCAGACCGCAGGCAACCAGATCCGTCAGGCCAAGGGCATGAAGGTCGACATCGACATCAAAGACGTCCGGCTGACCGACACCCCCACGACCAGCGGGTCGGTGGGATCGTTGCGCGCCAACATCACGTGGAGTTCCGAGGGCATCAAGCAGACCATCCACGACGCCATTCCGCTCATCGGCGCGTTCGTGACGGGCGTCTCCACCAATCCGTCAGCAGGCACGATCGAGCTGCAGGGGGCGCTCGGCAGCATCACCGCGAAGCCCGCGGTCGTCGACAACGGAATCTCTCTGCAGATAACCGAATTGACCGGACTGGGCTTCACATTGCCGCGCGAGACGGTGCAGCCTGCGCTGGACGCGTTCACCACACAGCTGACGAAGAACTACCCGATGGGCATCCACGCCGACAGCGTGCAGGTCACCGATTCCGGTGTGGTGAGCCAATTTTCGACGCAAAATGCGTCGATCCCGAAGGGACAGCAGGACCCCTGCTTCGTCGGGCTCTGATCGAGCGCGACTCTAGGGAGTCCCGTTGATACCGGGATGCTGTCCCGGTGGCACGTTCGGCGCCGGCGTCGCCTGAACCGGCGGCGTGAACAGGTTGCCGCCCGTCGGGTTGATGCTCTTTTCGGTCGGCGCCGGAGGCGCACCGGCCGCTGACGTCGTGGGTGTCGTAGTGGCGGTGGTCGTTGCCGGCGTCGTTTCGGGCGCCTTTTTCTCACCACCGCCACAAGCCGCGGTCAGCCCGCCCATCGCAACGATCGCGGCAACGCCGCAAACGGCCCCGAGACGACTCAATCGACGTGAATCCATGATGCAGTCCTATCCGCCGCCGCCGCCGTTGCGGTGGACGCCTGGAGGTTCTGTCGGCGCCGGGGGCGCATAGACCGTCGGCGTGAACAGGTTGCCACCGGTGGGGTTGATGCTCTTTTCGGTCGGCGCCACCGGCGGCGCTGACGGCGACGTCGTGGTCGTCGTTGTCGTGGTCGTGGTCGTCGTTGTGGTCGGAGGCGCTTTCTCTTCCTTCGCGCAAGCGGCGATCGTGCCCATTGCGATGATGGCCCCGATGCCGGCAACAGCGGAGAGGCGCCGCGGCAAATGGCTAACTGACGTCATTTTCTAGTCCCATCTGTGTCTCACCACCTACATAAGGCAGCGACCCGGCCGATCATACGCAGAGTCAGCGAACAAATCTAGCAAATTTCAATGGCGTCAATATGGCGTCAATAATGTCACAGCCCATCGAGCACGGCGCGGGTACCCGAAAGCCCGAGCCGCGTAGCGCCGGCGTTGAGCATCGCCACCGCGTCACTCGCGGTGCGGATGCCCCCGCTGGCCTTGACTTCCAGCCGCGGTCGGACGGCGGCCGCCATGATCTCGACGGCGCGGACCGACGCACCGCCGCTGGGATGAAAACCCGTGGAGGTCTTGACGAAATCGGCGCCGGCATCGGCCGCGGCGCGGCAGGCGTTCACCAGCGTCTGCTCGTCACCGAATGCCAGCAGGGCGGCCGATTCCACGATGACCTTGAGGATCACGCGCTCTCCGATGGCGGCCCGCACGGCCGTGACGTCGACTCGAACGGCCTCGAAATCACCGTAAAGCGCAGCACCGACGTCGATGACCATATCGATCTCTTCGGCTCCGGCCGCGACTGCAAGCCTCGCTTCTTCGGCCTTGATAGCCGAAAGATGTTTTCCTGACGGGAATCCCACCACTGAGCAGATCGCCTGCCCCAGTGAGCGCGCCCGTTTCGCGGCGGGGACCATCGACGGCGATACGCATATTGCGAACACGTCGAGTTCGGCGGCTTCGGACGCCAGGATCGCGACATCGACTTCTGTCGCTTCGGGTTTGAGCAGCGTGTGGTCGACGAGTTCGGCCACCTCGTCGCGGCTGTATGTGCGCACTAGAACGGTTCGACGGTGCCGCCGGGGTTGCAGCCCGCCGCGATCATCTCCTCGTCGGAGACCTCGTTACGCCACGGTTCCAGATTCCAGCTGACCTTGCCCGGCTCGACGAGTTCGGCGAAATGCCAGTGGCACAGGAACTGTGACTTCATCCCGGCGATGTCTGCGTCGGGCGAGAGCGTCAGCACTTCGGTCCAGGCTTCGTTCGCTTGCGCATCGGTGCCCGGCTGGCTCGCCGCCACGCGCGCGGCCTCGGTCGGGTACACGCGCAGGCTCGACATGTCGCCCCATTTCGCCCACTGGACGTGGTCGACATACGGCGGGTCCGGCACAACGGGCGCGGCCGTTGCGGCGGGCGCCAGCCCAAGCGGCACAGCGACAACGACCATCGCAGCGGCGACGGCAACACGCAGTCTCGTCATCTCGCGACTATCGGGACTTGCCTTGGATTTCCAGGATCTTCGGCCGCACGTCGACGAGATAGACACCCGTGGCTACCGCCGCGATCGCTACGCCGGTGATGCCGAGCACCAAGGCCAACAGCACACCGATACCGAGAATGACCAGCCAGACCGGCTTGGTCAGCTTGTCAGCGGCGGTGTACGCGTCGGGCCGCTGCAGCGCGGCGTGCACGAAGGCATAGACAGCCGTCGCCACCACCGCCATCTGCAAAGCAAAGAGGACGTAACCCACAAGGCCTTGAAGCTCCACATAGCTAGCCTAAGCGGGTTACGTCCCCTGGTCGACATTGAGTCGCCCTGACGGACGACCGGCGCCGAATATTTACTTCTGGGTGACCTTCTTGGCCGGAGCCTTCTTGGCCGGGGCCTTCTTGACAGCAGCCTTCTTCGCGGGAGCCTTCTTGGCAGCGGCCTTCTTCGCCGGGGCCTTCTTCGGCAGCTCGACGCCAACCAGCTTGGCGGCGCGCTCACCGACCGCGCGGGTCTGCTGCGCGACGTTGCCCAGCGCCTCCTCGGTCAGCTCGCGGTAGCTCTCGACGCGCTCGCGGCCCTCTTCAAGCGCCGGCGCGTTGCGCAAACGCTCGAGCGCAACCTCGCCGCGCTCGATGAGCTTGTTGTAGGTGCTCTGCGCGGCCTCGGCGTAGGTCTCGGCGAACTTGCGCAGCTCGTCGGAGGACAGCCGCTCGCGCAGCTCACCGAACTGGCTCGGCAGGTCTTCCTGCAACTTGGTCAGGCGGGCGCGGCTCTCCTCGACACGGGCCTGGGTGTCGGTGCGGGCCTCGCCGGCGCGCTCGCGGAGGGTGGCGACGATCTCGTTGACCCGCTCCAGGGCCAGGTCGGCGGCACCCACGGCGGCGAGCAGCGGAGCCTTCAGGTCGTCAACGTCAATGTTCGGCTGGTTCTTCTGTTGTGCCATGTGTGTATTCCTTTCAGATGATTTGGTTGGACTTCTAGTGAGCGGTTGATCTGGTCTCAGTCAGTCGTCGGCTCCTCACCTCTTTGGATACCTGCGGCTTCTGATTCGTTCTGTTGGCAAAACGACGTGTAGATCTCGAGCAGCACCTGCTTTTGCCGCTCCGTGATCGCCGTGTCGGTGATGATGGCGTCGCGGACTTCGCTCGCCTCGCTGGGCTCCAAGATCCCGGCCCGCACGTAGAGCACTTCCGCGGACACCCGCAGCGCCTTGGCGATCTGTTGCAGCACGTCGGCGGAGGGTTTCCGCAATCCCCGCTCGATCTGGCTGAGGTAGGGATTACTGACGCCGGCCTTCTCGGCCAACTGCCGCACGGATACCTGCGCTGCCTCACGTTGCGTCCTGATGAAAGTGCCGATGTCCTGTGCAGCGTTGGACACGACGGCGGCAAGATTTTCATCCTGTGGCATTGTGTGGCCCCCTCGATTGCGTCGGGTATCCAGTTGGATTGACTCAAGTGCGACGCAATCAACCGTACGACGGGGTGCTAACTTTTGCAAGCACTAGTTAGCGCAGGTCAGAAGAGTAGTTGAGCTATCGAATAGATAATCAGGCCGGCCAGCGAGCCCACGACGGTGCCGTTAATGCGGATGAATTGCAGGTCGCGGCCCACGTGCAACTCGATGCGGCGACTGGCCTCGTCGGCGTCCCATCGCTCGATGGTCTCGGTGATGATCGCTGTGATCTCCACCCCGTATTCGGAGACCAGGTGTTGGGCCGCGCGGATGATCCAGCTGTCGACCTTGTCGCGCAGCTCAGCGTCGTCTCGCAGCGACTCACCGATGACGACCACCGAGTCGGCGATCCGGGTACGCAATGCCGACGACGGATCATCGACCGATTCGAAGAGAATTCGCTTGGCGGCGGCCCAGGCCGTCTCAGCCGCCCGGGTGACCTCGTCGCGGGCCATGATCTGCTCTTTGACGTTCTCGGCGCGCTGAATCGTCGCGTCGTCATGCTGGAGGTCGTCGGCGAATTCGAAGAGGAATCTCGTTGCCGAGCGGCGCAATTCGTGATCGGGGTTGCGGCGCACCTTGTCGGTGAAGTCCATCAGCTCGCGGTGGATGCGGTCGCCGACGAGATGGTCCACCCAGCGCGGTGACCAGGTGGGCGAGTCGCGTTCGACAACACGCTCGATGATGTCGCCGGCATTGAGCGACCATTGAAACGCCCTGTCGGCGAGGAGCTGGATCAGCGCTTCCTGGCGGCCTTCTGCCAGTAGCGAGGCCAGCACACGCCCGATCGGCGGGCCCCACTGCGGCTCGGCGATCCGCTTGACGATCATGCGGTCCAGCACGTGCTGCACATCCTCATCGCGCAGCATCTCCACGAGCACGCGCAACACGGTGGAGGTTTCGGCCGCGACCCGCTGGGCGTGCGCCGGCTCCGACAGCCACTTGCCAAGCCGTCCCGCGACCTGTGCATCACGCAGCTTCGTCTCCACCACATGTGGAGACATGAAGTTCTCCCGCACGAAGGCGCCAAGACCCTCACCGAGCTGGTCTTTCTTGCGCTTGATGATCGCCGTGTGCGGGATCGGAATGCCCAGCGGGTGCTTGAACAGCGCCGTGACAGCGAACCAGTCGGCGAGCGCACCGACCATGCCGGCCTCGGCAGCCGCGCGGACGTAACCGACCCAGGCTGCAGCACCGTTGGACTGCGCCCATGTGCAGAGAAGAAAGACGACGGTGGCACCGACCAGGAAGCTCAGCGCGACGACCTTCATCCGCCGCAGCGCGCGGAGGCGCTGCGCATCCGCGGCGGAGTCAGCCCCGGCCAGCGACTCAGCGAAACTGGCCCGCGGCGGGGCCGTCATGGCGCGCCCGCCGACGTTCGGTCTGTGTGCCACTCCCCCATCATCCGCTACTACGGGGTCAGGGCCTGTCCCGCAAGCCCCCGAACCAAGATCGGCCGTAGTATCAAGAGGAACTAGGGAACGGATCACGGGGACAGTGGCACAGCAGACCTCGGCGGTGGCGGTCAAGACCGATGGCCGAAAACGGCGCTGGCACCAACACAAGGTGGAGCGCCGCAACGAACTGGTAGACGGCACGCTGGAGGCCATCCGGCGGCGCGGCAGCAACGTCAGCATGGACGAGATCGCTGCCGAAATCGGGGTGTCGAAGACCGTTCTGTACCGCTACTTCGTCGACAAGAACGACCTGACGACCGCGGTGATGATGCGGTTCGCGCAGACCACGCTGATCCCCAACATGGCCGCGGCGCTGTCGTCGAATCTGGACGGCTACGACCTCACCCGCGAGATCATCCGCGTCTACGTCGAGACGGTGGCCGCCGAGCCGGAGCCGTATCAGTTCGTCATGGCCAACAACTCGGCCAGCAAGAGCAAGGCGGTCGCGGACTCCGAACAGATCATCGCGCGGATGCTTGCGGTCATGCTGCGCCGCCGCATGGCGGAATACGGCATGGATACCCGCGGCGTCGAACCCTGGGCCTACCACACCGTCGGTGGGGTCCAGCTGGCCACGCACTCGTGGATGTCGAATCCGCGGATGACCGCCGACGAACTGATCGACTACCTGACGATGCTGTCCTGGAGCGCACTGTGCGGCATCGTCGAGGTCGGCGGTTCGCTGGAGAAATTCCGCGAGCAGCCGCATCCGTCACCGATCGTGCCTCCACGGTTGATCGAGCGATGATAAGACTTGACCGATGAGCGAGAACGACGAACTACCGTCGCTGTGGTCGCACGAACCCCATGTGCACTTGGCGTTCTCGGCTGGAGACGAAGTCGCCGACATCAAGACGAACAGCACGCCCGGTTTCAACGGGTCCAAGAAAGACGCCGAAGTGCTGCAGGACGAGCGCAATCTGCGCTTCGCGGAGCTACAGGAGATGCTGTACGCCAACAGCAGGTCAGAAGCGGGTGACACCCGATCCGTGCTGCTCGTACTGCAGGGTATGGACACCGCGGGAAAAGGTGGCATCGTCAAACATGTTGTGGGAGCAGGGAATCCGCAAGGTATCCGATACCACAGCTTCGGAAAGCCCACCGAAGAGGAGTTGGCGCACCACTACCTGTGGCGTATCCGCAATGCGCTGCCACCAGCAGGACACATCGGTGTATTCGATCGCTCGCACTATGAGGACGTTCTGATCGTCCGAGTCCACAACCTCGTCCCGCCGGAGGTGTGGGAGCCTCGCTACGATGAGATCAACGAGTTCGAGCGTGAACTCGTTGACAGCGGAACGACTCTCGTCAAAGTAGCCATGTTCGTCTCGCTCAATGAGCAGAGAAAGCGGTTGGCCGAACGCCTGGAACGCCCCGACAAGTACTGGAAGTACAACCCGGGCGACATCGACGAGCGAAAGCTGTGGCCGCAGTACGAACAGGCCTATCAGGCGATGCTTGACCGCACGTCGACGGACTACGCGCCGTGGTACATCATCCCGTGCGACAAGAAGTGGTACAGCCGGTTGGCGATCACCGAGTTGCTGATCGAGGCTTTGAAGACTCTCAACATGTCTTGGCCGCCACCGGATTTCGACGTCAAGGCGGAGAAGAAGCGGCTCACACAGGTCTAAAGGGTTCGGACGCCGCCGAGCGTACGATACTTGACGACTTTCGGCCGATTTCTCACCATATTCCGCACTCTCGGGAACCGATAGAGGCCCCGCAACACCTAATCTGTGTGGACGATCTCATCGTGGCCAGTGAGGCACTTGCAGCGGGCATGGTGACGCGCCAGACATTGCGCACCAGATACATCAAGGTTCATTACAACGTCTACGCCCGCAAGGGCCTCGAACTAAATGCAGTTGACAGGGCCAGGGCCGCATGGCTGTGGTCGCGCCGCACGGCCACGCTGGTCGGACACTCGGCTGCGGCGATGCACGGCACGCAATGGCTACCCGACGATGCCCCGGCCGAGATTGCATATGCACGCCAACCGGCGCCGCCCGGCATCCTTATTCACCGCGGCACCATCGCCGACGACGAGATCTGCTTGAGACAGAGCATCTTCTGCACAACTTCCGCAAGAACCGCGTACGACATCGGCCGACGCATGTCAGGCGACACGGCAATCGTGCGTATCGATGCGCTGCTAAACGCCACGAGATGCACGGTCGAGGAGGTCGAACGCATCGCCGACCGCTACCCCGGTGCCCGCGGCATGCGTTCACTACGCAAGGCTCTGGATCTTGCCGACGGTGGCGCCGAGTCCCCGAAGGAAACCGAGTTGCGTCTGCTGTTGGTGCGCGACGGCCTGCCTCGGCCTGTCACCCAAATCAGAGTAGGTCGCCGCCGGGTTGACATGGGCTGGCCCGAATGGAAGGTCGGCGTCGAGTACGACGGCGAGCAACACTGGACAAACCCAGGGCAGCACGCCGACGACATCGAGCGACTGGAATACCTTGCCGCACAACGATGGATCATCGTGCGGGTGAGCGCGCGGCAGCTGCGATACGACCGAGTGGGGATTTTACGGCGCGTACGGGGGCCGCTGGCTCAGTACTTGTAGAAACCTTGGCCCGACTTCTTGCCGAGTTGACCCGCCTCGACCATGCGTAACAGCAGCGGCGGGGGCGCATAGTGTGCGTCCTTGTACTCGTCGTACATCGAGTCCGCGATCAGCTTCATCGTGTCGAGACCGATGAGGTCAGACAGCCGCAGCGGTCCCATGGGATGCGACAGCCCGGCCACGACGGCGGTGTCGATGTCCTCGACGGTCGCGACGCCGGCTTCGGCCATCCGGATCGCCGACAGCAGGTACGGCACCAGCAGTGCGTTGACGACGAAGCCGGACCGGTCACCGCACCGCACCACCTGCTTGCCCAGCACATCGTTCGCGAACTTCTCGGTGCGCGCGATTGCGGCGTCGGAGGTGACGAGCGTGTTGACGAGCTCGACGAGCGGCAGCACCGGGACCGGGTTGAAGAAGTGCAGACCGAGCACGCGGCTCGGATTCTTCGTTGCCGCAGCGATTTTCATGATGGGGATGCTGGAGGTGTTCGACGCCAGCACCGCATCGGGATCGGTGATGAGCTCGTCGAGCTGGGCGAAGATCTTGCCCTTGACCGTCGCGTCCTCGACGACCGCCTCGATCACGAGCTGACGGTCGCATAAATCCGCGAGGTTCGTCGTGAACGTCAGCCTGCCAAGCGCGGCGTCGCGATCGCCTTCGGACAGCTTGCCCTTGGCAGCCGCACGCTCGAGCGATCCGGTGATGCGGTCGCGGCCGGCGTTGACCAGTTCCTCGGTCGGCTCGAAGACGACGACGTTCGCGCCGGCCTTCGCCGACACTTCGGCGATGCCCGACCCCATCTGTCCGGCGCCGACGACACCTACCCGTTCAATGCTCACCAAATTCTCCTCACCACATGCATCAGGCCCCGCCCAATATAAGGACGGGGCCTGATGTCAACCGTTAGGGGCTGTCGGTCAGTGGCTCCTGCCTTCGGTTCCACTTCCTCATCGCGGACTACGCCCGCTTGATCGTCAGTGGAACTGACCCTCTTCGGTCGAACCGGAAAGAGCCGTCGTCGACGAGTTCGGGTCCACCGTGGTGGCGATCCGGTCGAAGTAGCCGGCGCCGACCTCGCGCTGGTGCTTCGTCGCGGTGTAGCCCCGCTCCTCGGCGTCGAACTCGCGCTCCTGCAGCTCGACGTAGGCGCTCATCTGGTTGCGGGCGTAGCCGTAGGCCAGATCGAACATCGAGTAGTTCAGGGCGTGGAAGCCGGCCAGCGTGATGAACTGGAACTTGAAGCCCATCGC
>NZ_DATENY010000143.1:0-15771 GCF_035274705.1 Mycobacterium sp.
GCGTCGCCACCTCCACCGAACTCGCCGCAGGCGTAGCAGGCACCGGCGGAACAGGAGGCGTCACATTGCTCGCCGCACTCTGAACCGGCACAGCCGGCACCGCCGGAACCGGAGGCGTCGCCACCTCCACCGAACTCGCCGCAGGCGCAGCAGGCACCGCCGGAACAGGAGGCGTCACATTGCTCGCCGCACTCTGAACCGGCGCAGCCGGCACAGGCGGAACCGGAGGCGTCGCCACCTCCACCGAACTCGCCGCAGGCGTAGCGGGCACCGGCGGAACCGGAGGAGCGACGTTCTCAACGGAACTGGCGGCCGGAACTGCAGGAGCCGGCGGAACGGGCGGCGAGAAAGTCTCAACCGCATTCGCGGCCGGAACACCGCTAGCCGGAGGAGCTGGTGGCGTCGCAGTTCCCGCGGCACCCTGGACCGGCGCAGCTGGCGCTGGCGGTCCTGGAGGCGTCGCGGCCTCGACCGAACTCGCTGCCGGTACAGCGGGAGCCGGCGGGGCGGGCGGCGAGAAGGTTTCGACGGCATTCGCCGCAGGCACAGCGGATGCCGGTGGCGCCGGAGGCGTTACCTGGCCGGCCGCATCTTGAATCCCACCACTTGGTGCGGGCGGAACCGGCGGCCCGACTTGAGCCGCCGCATCCTGAACACCAGCACTCGGCGCCAGCGGCCCTACTTGAGCCGCCGCATCCTGAACTCCAGCACTCGGCGGCGGAACCGGAGGAGCCGCCTGCGCCGCAGCATCCTGAACTGCGCCGCTCGGTGCGGGCGGCGAAGGAGGAGCGACAACCTGTCCCGCATTTGCCACCGGCGCAGAGGGGGCCGGCGGAGCCGGTGGCACCGGAACCTCGACTGCGTTGGCGGCCGGCACAGCCGGTGCAGGCGGCAGCGGAGGCGCAACGTTGCCGGCGGCTGCCTGGATCGGAGCACCCGGCAGCGGCGGAGTCGGAGACGCCGGAATTTGAACTGAGCTGGCCGCGGGGACGGCCGGCAGCGGCGGGGCGGGAGGCGTTACCCCTGATGCCGAGCTGACAACCGATGCCGGCGGCAGCGGCGGAGTAAGCGGCGGAGTAATTCCCACTACCGAACTGGCCGGAGGAACAACGACGGGCGGCGACGGCGGTGGACCGGCAGTGAACGCCGAACTCGCCGACTGCAGCGACTGCTGGAGGTTGGCCGGATTGGTCACGAGCTGCTGCACGATTCCTATGCACGGCACACCGCCGTGGGTCGTGTCGGCCGTGGCAGGGGCCGCGAACGGGCTCAACAATGGCACCGCCAGATACGCCCCCGCGGTGCCCACGGCCATAATGACCAGCCGATTCGTGGTCCGTGACATCGTCTTTCCAGCCTCTCTGCGCCTGAACCTGTGGGCCGGACGCGTCTTGCTTGTGAGTTCACTGAACAGTCGATCGTCAAATTTTCCGACGCGACAATTGCGGCGTTACCCAACCGTTGCGAAGGAGAGGCGGTCTCGTCACCGCACCGATACCCCGCGCGAAAACGAGCGGGTGTTTGGGCTGACCCCACCGGGGCATCACTGTCTTGGAGCAAAAACCAACCAACCAGGGGTGGGTATGCGATGAGTCTCGAATCGAAGCCGGCCACAGTCACGTCGATCGGCGAGTTGATGAGTCAGCTGTCGTCGCAAACATCTCGGCTGATCCGCGACGAGATGCGGCTGGCGCAAAAGGAGTTCCAGGAATCCACCAAACACGCGGGCTTCGGTGCCGGCCTGTTCAGCGTGGCTGGTGTGCTCGCGTTTTTCGGTGCGGCGACATTCATCGCCGCGGCGGTTGCGGCGCTGGCATTGGTGATGTCGGTGTGGGCCGCCGCCCTAATCGTCGGCGTCGTCTTATTCGCCGCCGCTGGAATCGCCGCTCTCGTCGCCCGCAATCAAACGCAGGAAGCCACCCCAGCCGCACCCAGAACCGTCCAAACGGTGAAAGAAGACATTCGAGAGTTGAAGGACGCACGCCATGACCGGACCTGACGGCACTCGACCGGAGCCGGGGCCCGACGCCGGCATCGACGACATCACGGCCGACATCGAACAAACCCGCAGGGAGCTCGGCGAGACAGTGCAAGCGTTGTCGGCCAAACTCGACGTCAAGGAACGGACCAATCAGAAAGCCGAGGAGACCAAGCAGCGCGTCTTAGACATGGCCGACACTCTGCGGCACACCGCGACGGATAGGCCGAAGCGCACGGTGCCGGTGGCGGCGCTCTTACTGCTCGGCGTGCTCACTGTGGGAATCGTCATCTGGAAGAGGCGCCACTAAGTTTCGGCCCAAACCAGCTGCGGGACAAGCGGTCCGGCGCCCTCACGGCATGGGTGCGCGCCACGTCAACTTCGTGCCCCCGGTAGCCACCTTGTCCACGTTGAACGACCCACCGGCGTCGTCGGCGCGCTTACGGAGGTTGCGCAGGCCGCTCCCGGTGATCTCGGCGGGAATGCCTTTGCCGTCGTCGACGACATCGATGCACAACTCGTCGCCAACGGCGACGTTGACGGTGATACTGTGCGCATCGGCATGCCGGACCGCATTCGAGACCGCTTCTCGGACAACAGCTTCGGCATGATCGGCCAGCACGGCATCGACCACCGACAGCGGACCTGTGTACTGCACCGTGGTACGCAGCTCGGACGAGGAAAACTGCGCGACGGCCTCGTCCAAGCGTTGACGCAGTCGGGTGACTCCAGATGAAGCACCGTGGAGATCGAAGATCGCGGTGCGAATCTCCTGGATGACTTCTTGGAGATCGTCGACGCATTCCGTAAGCCGCTGCTGCACTTCCGGTAGACGAGCCCGAGGGATCGTCCCCTGAAGCGCAAGGCCGACGGCAAAGAGCCGCTGGATGACATGATCGTGCAGGTCTCGCGCGATGCGGTCACGGTCGGTGAGGATGCTCAGCTCGCGCATTTGGCGTTGCGTGCTGGCCAACTGCCAGGCCAGTGCTGCCTGGTCCGCAAACGCGGCCATCATGTCGAACTGCTCAGAGGTGAAGGGTTGCGCCCCCGCAGGCCGAAGCGCAACGAGTACACCCGCGACGGCCTCGCTGGCCCGCAATGGCAGAACAAGCGCCGGGCCGGCAAGCGCTGTCTGGTCGGTTCCCAGATCGAAATGGTCGAAGCGTGCGGGAGTGCGCTGCACAAACGCTTCGCCGATCAACGTTCCGGGCACCGGAATCGAACGCAACTCCGCCACCGCCCCGTCACCCGAGGTCGCGGCGACCACCAGCTCGTCGGTCTCGCTTGCGGGAGCGTCGGGATCGACGGGCACGGCCACCAAGGTTGACTGGGCACCGCTGAGGACGCGGGATTCGTCGGCGACCAGGCGAAACACCCGCGCCGGATCGGTACCCGACAGCAGCTCGGTGCCGATATCCCGGGTGGCCTCGATCCACGACTGTCGCGTCTTCGACGTTTCGTACAGCCGTGCGTTGTCGATAGCGATTCCCGCCGCAGCGGCCAGGGCCTGGACGAGGACCTCGTCGTCCTCGCTGAACGGTTGCCCGTTCGACTTCTCGGTCAGGTACAGGTTGCCGAAGACCTCGTCACGGATGCGCACTGGCACCCCGAGGAAGGTCCGCATCGGCGGGTGGTTGGGCGGAAAGCCCACCGACGAGGCATGGTGCGAGATGTTGTCGAGGCGAATGGGTTTCGGGTCATCGATCAACACGCCGAGCACCCCGCGCCCTTCGGGCAGATGGCCGATCTTCTCGCGCATCGCTTCGTCGATGCCCTCGTAGACGAATTCGACCAGTTCGTGGTCGTGGCCGCGCACACCCAGTGCTCCGTACCGAGCGTCGACCAGCTCGATGGCGGTGTGCACGATCGTCCGAAGCGTTTGATCCAGTTCGAGGCCCGAGGTCACCACCAACATGGCTTCCAGCAGACCGTCGAGCCGGTCGCGGCCCTCGACAATCTGCTCGACGCGGTCCTGGACCTCTGAGAGGAGCTCACGCAGACGCAACTGCGACAGGGTGTCACGCAGTGGACGCGCGCTTGGGTCAACATTCGACCCGGCATCGTCAAACACGCCACCATGATTCCATTCACCGAGGCGGACAGCGAAGAATCGGCGGCATTGACGAGGGATTACCGGCGCGAGCCTTCGGTCCTGTCGCTAAAGGGGCGCCAAAACCGTCTCGACGCTTCGCTGTGACGACGCTCGGCGTGTTCGCTGGGCACGATCGCGTATACCTCGCATCATCTTCTGCTCCATGATGAAATGCGGAATGTCGAAGCTCGCGTGGCCGACAGCGCCGCCGCTGCCGCGAGCCAGCAGGCGAGTCCACCCGTACGTGCGCCGCAGATAAAGCGCCCATGCACCGGAGGCCTTTTCGCCTCTCTGCACTCGCTCGAAGTCGGGCGGCGACATCAGCACCAAATGCGATCCCGGCTCGACGGCGGCCACGACTTGCCGGCCGACGTCGCCGTATCGCTTCGCCAGCCAAACGGTGTCGCCGACGCGCACGTCCTGCCATTCCTCGTGAATCGTGTGCGCATTGTGGATGTGGGCGCCGACCGCCCGTTCCAACACTGAATAGCTGTAGAAGCCGCCGCGATCTTCGCCGATCTGGACCAGCCACGGCCAGACCGCGCGGATCGGTGCGTCGATCGTCACGGCCCGTGTGGTCCGCGGTGTGTTCGCCGAAACAAGCTCGTCCCCCGGAAGCTCGGCGCTGATCTCGTTGTCGTCAGCACCCCACGTGTACATCCACGGCCGCAAAATGGCGCGGTAGAGGGCGGCGCCGGTGGCCACAGCCATCGATCCCGCGAGAAGAGGTCGCTGTTTGCCCATGCACCGAGACTAGGAATTGAGGGGCGCACTAACGAAGAGACGAAGGTCCCAAGCACCAAGGACCAACGCACGCCCTGTGGGACTTTTGGCCATCGTTCAGTTGCCATAGACCCCTACTGCGTTCACGAAGCCGAAACACATGATCAGTCGATGACGCGCAGTCACTGGCTGGTGATGGAGCCACCTGACGGGCAATCGCCCACACCGTTTCTTACGCGCCTGGCCGGCGCTGGACGGCATCTGCCTACCACGCATCTGACAACCGACACGTTGATGTCCACCACGCGCCACCACACCCACATCGACCTCGAACGGCTGACCGGCATCCACGAACGTCGCGTGTCGGTGGGCGACGAGGATTCCTACAGCCTGGCGACGTCGGCGGCCCTGGACTGTCTCGGCAAGGCGCAGCGCGATGCCGCCTCGATCGACGTCGTGATCAGTTGCAGCATCACAAAATTCCGCGGTGGGCTCACGCAGTGGGTCGAGCCGTCGATGAGCAGCTTCGTCGCCCGTGCCATCGGGGCGACACAGGCGATGACGTTCGACCTGTCAAACGCGTGCGCAGGAATGCTGACCGGTGTGACGGTGGCCAACAACTGGATTCGGCAGGGAACCATCGAGCGCGCGCTGGTGGTCAGCGGCGAGTACATCTCCCAGCTCGGCCAGAATGCGGCTCGCCATATTCGCAACATCATGAGCAAAGAGCTCGCGTCGTTGACACTCGGCGACGCGGGAGCGGCCCTTTGCCTCGAACGCGCCGGCCCGGAATCGGCCGGAATCCAGCTCGCCGGCTTCACCACCGTGGCCGACTACAGCCGGCTGTGCCTGGCTTATCCGAAGGGGCACGAGCCCGCCGCAAGGATGTTCACCGACGCCAGGGGAATACACAAGGCGGCGATGTCCAACACTCCCCTGCTACTGCACGAAGTGCTTGACACAGTGGGCATCTCGATACACGACATCGACCACGTCATCACCCATCAAACGTCGGCGCGCGCGATCCGAAAGGGCATGGCCAAGATGGCGGCGTCATTCGGTGACAGTCCCCGCCACGACGCGGTGATCACCGTCGACCGGTATGGCAATACCGCGTCGACGACCCACACCGTCGCCCTGGTCGAAGAGCTCAGAGCCGGACACATTCGGCCCGGCGAAACGGTGGCCTTGATTGCGTTGGCGTCCGGTCTCGAGATCGGCATCGTGCTGCTGACGGTGGACGAGGAATTGGTGGATCGCTATGGGCACAGTGATTGACCGGGTTGCGGTCACCGAGGGAGGCTGGCGAAATCGCCATAGCGCCCTGCGTCTTGCCGTACAAACGGCCAAAGACTGTCTCCACGCGGCCGGGCGCGGGGCCGATGATGTCGACCTGCTGATCAATGCCGGGATCTATCGCGACCGCAATCTGGGCGAACCCGCCCTCGCCGCAATGATTCAACAGGACATCGGCGCAAATCCCGAAGACCCGCATGCGCACGGCCATGGCACATTCTCATTCGACATCGCCAACGGAAGTTGTGGAGTGCTGACGGCCCTACAGATCGTCGACGGTTTCCTGAAGTCACATGCGATCGACTGTGCCCTCGTGGTGACAAGCGATGCCGATCCCGGACACGGCATGAGTGAGAACTTTCCGTTTTCACCGGCCGGGGCGGCCCTGCTCTGCAATTGGGCCGACGACGGCGGCGTCGAGGGCGTTCACTGGGTCAACGTTCCTGATGAAGGCGAAAGCTTCAATGCCACCGTAGGACTCGTCGACGGACGCAACGTGCTTCGCTTCGGGGTGTCGGACGACCACGAAGACCAATTCGCGGCTGCGGCGGCACAGGCCGCCGACAAGTGCTTGCGCGCGTCGTCGCTCGAACTTGGCGACGTCGACGCGATAATCGCCGCGCCCGCTGGCCGTCGCTACCGAGCCGCACTAGCCAGACATCTGGGAGTACCCGCCGGACAGATCGTCGTCGCCGACGACGAGGACATGAACACCGCCTCGTTGGCGGCCGCATTCGACCGTGCGGCACCCCAATTCCGGGCCGGTGACCGGGTTCTGCTCATCGCGGCAGGCGCAGGCATCGCCGCCGGCGCCGCACTGTACCGGGTGCCGTCCGCCGGAGGTCATCCGAAAATGGCACGTTAGAGATCAACGACGACTGGCTCCGATGGCGTCGAAATGCAGATGAGGATGCTGCCTTCGGCAGGCGGTTGCAGCGGTTCGAGGTCATACCGAACCCGTCCTGACAGCAGCGCTGTTTCGCAGTTGTGGCAGACCCCGGTGCGGCATGACCATCGGGTCGGCACGTCGCAGGCTTCGGCGAACTCAAGCAGGCTGCTGTAGTGCGGCCCCCATGGTGCCGAGATAGCGCTGCGCGCGAACTGGATTTCGGGACCGTCGCCGGCCGGGCCCTCCGGGAGATGCGGGGGTCTCAGCTCAGCGGCGATTCCGGGCGTGAGTGCGCCGTGGGCTCCGAATATTTCGCTGTGGATCGCCCGCGGTTCCAGACCGTAAGTGGCGAGTCCCTCGCTGAGTTCGTCCATGAAGGAAGCGGGTCCACACAGAAAGGCGTGTGCGTTGTGGGGCGGGCCGAGTCGGCGGAGCTCTTCGGCAGTGAGCCGGCCCTGCTCGGTGTAGTCGACACCTTCGCGATCGGTGGGCATCGGACGGCTGTAATAGATATGGGATTGACTGCGGGGCAATCGCTTCAATAGCCCGCGAGCTTCTTGAGCGAAGGGGTGTTCTGAGCTGTCGCGGGCGCCGTGCAGCCACCAGACAGGTCGTGTGGAGCCGTTATCGACCAAGGAGTACAGCATGGAAAGGACAGGGGTCACTCCGACTCCGGCGGAAACCAATAGCACCGGCGCCTGACCGTCATCGAGGAAGAAAATGCCGCGAGGCGCTGCGACGTCGAGGACATCGCCGATGTTCACGTGCTCGTGGATATGTCGGCTGACTGTGCCGTAGGTCTCCCTTTTGACACTGATTCGGTATTCGTCGGACCCGGGCTCGTTGGACAACGAGTAGTTGCGGATGAGCGGCGCACTCCCCGACTCGGGCAGTATTCGCAGGGTGATCGATTGGCCTGCAAGCCATTTAGGTAAGCGCGAACGGTCGGGGCTGACAAGTGTTACCGAACGAACGTGTCGACTTTCATCGTGAATGGCGGTCACTTGCAGCGGCCGGAAACCCGGCCACGCCGGCGGTGGGTTGATGACGCCCGTCAATCCGCTATTGCCCTGCGCCGCCGCGTCACCGCCACCCTGGTCGGCCAGGCTCCGTAGGGAGGTCTTCCAACCTGGGCTCAGCGCAGGGATGCGAAGTGCGCGCTCGAGCGCGTCGCGAGGATGCCCCGGTAAGTAGAGCAACGCGTCGATCTCGGCGACGGTCACCTGTTCTGGCCCGGTGCTGATCTTGACGATCTCCTGTCCAGCCTCGACGTCGCCTTCAGCCAGTACTCGACAATAAAAACCTGGTCGCCGATGCGACACGAGCAGAGCCGCCATGCGAGGCTCGCCGAGGCGCAATCCGACGCGGTAGCAGGTGACCCGCGGCTGGGTGACTTCGAAGACGGCTTCGCCGATCCGATAGCGATCGCCGATGCACACCTCGTCGTCGGGGAGGCCGTCGACAGTGAAGTTCTCCCCGAAAGCACCCGGTGTGAGGTCGTCGCGGCGCAGTTCGGTAGCCCAGTGGCGGTAGGAGGCCTGTTGGTACACCAGCACCGCGCGGTTCTCTCCTCCGTGGCCGCCGAGGTCGCCTTGACCGTCACCGTCGATGTTGAGCCGGCGGACCATGCGGGGGCCGTCCACGGGCGTTTTCCACGCGCCGGTGTAAACGGTGCGGCCGTTCCAGCTCACGTTTTTCGGCATTCCGACGTTCACCGATACCAATTCGGCCATCCCGCTCGTCTCCTACAGCCGGTTGCTTACGTCGTTCAGCCAGAGTTGACCATGACGAACCGGGCAGGCACGATGATCGTCCTCGTAGCGGAGATCGACACGACGTTGCCGAAAAAGGACGAAAGTCAATGGGCAGCCGCCGCTGCGGCTACGCCGAGCACGCGGCGTCGTCTAGTTGAACAGCGTTGGATTCGAACGAGATTCGGTGGTCAATCGGGCTCTGAGCCAAAGACAAACCGTCGGCCGGTCACGCTCAATGGCCGGATGCGAACGAAATGTTGCTTCACCGTTGCCGTCCACGGCAGAAGCTGCGCCTGCTCCGCCTCGTCGATCTCCTCGTCGGTACGAAGCGTGTTCGCCATCCCCTTCACGATCACGCTCCAGCCTTCGGCAACGTTGTGGTCGTCGGCCTCGAACAGCACCCGGTTGTTGATCGCAGCGCTGACCAGCTTGGTGCCCTCGGCTGTGCGGAACAGCACGGTGCGGTGCTGGACGACGAAGTTGACGGGAAAGATCTCCGGTTCGCCGTCGACGCTCGTGACGAGCCGTCCCAGCGCAACGCCGGAAAGGAGATTCCAGCATTCGCTCTCCGGGAGGATAGAGATGGGTTGCGACTCTTCCGACATGGCCGCGATGTTACCGACCACCGGTGCCCAACGACATGGCCGGAAGTCCCAACAACCGACAACCAACGGCCCCCTGCCGCGTGGAGATCACGGAGAGCGCCACGAGTTCAGCTGGCGCAGTAAGGCGTTCTTCTTGTAGTGATGTTCGGCCATCCTGCAAAGGATGTCGTCGAGCACGACCACCGCCTCGTCGATGTGTGGCCCCTTGTTGAGCATGACGCATTCGGCCCGTCCGCTCATTGCGGCGTCGCTTATCTCCGCGCGCGACGGCAAACCGCTCTTCGCGAGTTGCTCCAGCACCTGCGTCGCCCAGATCACCGGGAGATGCGCCGCCTCACACAGCCAAAGGATCTCTTCCTGTAGTTCGGCCAGGCGTTCGTAACCGACCTCCACAGCGAGGTCACCGCGGGCGATCATCACGCCGACCCGGGGCCGGCGCGTCGCGGTGAGCAACAACTGCGGGAGCCGCTCGAACGCCCGCCGGGTCTCGATCTTGAGCACCACGCCCAGGTTGTCGCCGCCGAGCCGGGCCAACTCATCGTGTAGCCGCAGAACATCGGACGGGTCTTGCACGAACGACATCTGGACGATGTCGGCGATATCCACCACGGTGGCCAGGTCGGCTATGTCCTTGTCCGTCAGCGCCGGTATCGGCAAACGCGTATCCGGCACGTTGATCCCCTTGGCCGCTCGCAAGCGGGAGCCGTTCGTGGCGGCGCGCATGACCCGCACCTGGAGCATGTCGGGGTGCACGCCGAGGATTTCGCCGCCGATGCGGCCGTCGTCGAAGTGGATCTTCTCCCCGGCACGGGCGTTGTCGAAAACGTCGGGAAGCGTGCACCCGATCCACGGCACATCGCCAGTGTTGGCGGGCGCGGGCGAACAGTTTCGCGTGACATTCAACGTGTCACCCGGCCGCAGCATCAGGCTCTGCTCCATCTCGGGCAGGGCCCCGAGCTTGGTTGGGTCATCTGTGCCGTGGACGCTCAGCACCGTGCCCGTGGCTAGGTAGGTCGTCTTGTCCGTCGTCGCGAGGACTCCATCGGTCCCGTCGTCTGCAATCGTGAGATGCCGCTTCGCGCCACGGGTGTCGTACAAGTTGACGATGTCGCCGGCGCGGCGGCGACGCAACCACTCCGCGGGCACGGGCAATGACGTGAAGCTTGGGTTCGGTGGTGGCTTCGGGTTGTCATTCGAGGTCAACCATGCGTGTGCCGGCGCAACGATACGGCCGAGCGCGTCACGGGCTGGCCGGAGTTTGACCACCTGCGGCCCTGGCTGGATCGGTCCTGTACGAAGTTTCGGCCCGGCAAGGTCCATTGCGACGAGGCAGCTGCGACCCGCCTGGATGCTCGCCTGCCGGACATGATCGGCCATCGCACGCCACGCGGTTGGGCCGTCGTGCGCACAGTTGATCCGCGCCACGTCCATGCCGCGCTTGACCAGCTCTCGAATCAGATCGCGGTCCGTCGCTGCCTCAGACGGGAGGGTGACCATGATGCGTGTTTCGCGGTCGGCCGGCGACGGTCCGAGCAGTGCGTCGGTCCGGCTCTGCAACAGCCCGCGCCCCTCGTCTGCCCCCACCGCGGCAGGTTCGGGCGGATGCCATGTGCCTTCCAAGATCGCGCGCACCGCGGATCGGACAAGCCGAAGCGCCGCTTCGACGTGTGATTCGCTGCGCCCCAGCGAAGACAATCCGAAGGCCGCAAGGCGCCCCTGCAGTTCACGCAAGTCTGTCTGCCGAATTGCCCAGTAGTGCACGACATTTCGAGCGCTGGCATGATAGCCGGCTGCCGCGGCGGCGAGCCAGTCAGACCACGTCGATTCGGCCGCTTCCAGCTCCTCGAGCAGGTCGTCGAGATGGCCGAGCAATCGGACCAATTCGCGGTCGGTGGCATCGTCGCGCGCCAGCAAGTGAGTTAACCGCGACGACACCACATGACTCCTGCTCAGACAAACGCTGTACGGCAGGACGCTATCGGGCCAGGGTTACCTGCCGGTGAACACCGGCGAGGACCTTTGTCACCTAATCGTGGGACACAAAGACTGTGCATCGTGCCGCGAGTCGGAGCACGATAGGCCCATGAGTAGTGCGGTGATCAACGCCGCGGGATTGCACCAACTCGTGTCCACGCTGATCGACCGCGGATACCGTGTGGTCGGACCCACGCTGTCGGACAACGCGATCGTTCTTACCGAACTGACCTCCGCCGACGAGCTGCCGCAGGGCTGGGGCGTAGATGTCGGCCCGGGCCACTACCGGCTGCGCCGCCGCGACGACGACGCCTTGTTCGGCCACTCCGCGGGCCCGCAGTCGTGGAAGCAGTTCCTGCATCCGCCGCGACAGCGGCTGTGGACGTCCGACGAGACGGCGCCCGAGGAAACCCCGCGGTATGCGTTCATCGGCGTGCGGGCCTGCGACCTCTCGGCGATCGCGATGCTCAACGGCGTCCTGGGCGACGGAGCACATCCGGATCAGGGATTCGTGGGACGCCTCCGGCGGATCTTCGTCGTCGCCGTCAACTGCACCGAACCCGGCGGCCTGTGCTTCTGCGCATCGATGGGAACCGGACCCGCCGTCGGCCCCGGCTATGATCTGGCGCTCACCGAACGCATCGAGCCTGACGGTCGTCGTTACGTGGTGGATGTCGGCAGCGACGATGGCGCCGACGTCTTGGCCGCCCTCCCCCACCGGGATGCCACACCGAGCGAACTCGATTCCGCGCGAAGCGATGTCGCCGAAGCCGCGCACCATATGGGCCGTCAAATGCCGGCCGGCGACCTGCGTGAGTTGTTGATCGAGTCACGGGAGTCACCGCACTGGCAGGAGGTTGCCAGCCGCTGCCTGACGTGTGGCAACTGCACCATGGTGTGCCCCACCTGCTTCTGCACGAGCGTCGAGGATGTCACCGATCTCACCGGTGAGCACGCTGAGCGATGGATGAATTGGGCGTCGTGCTTCGAATTCGACTTCACGTTCGTGCACGAGGGCAACGTCCGCCAATCCGGCCCGTCGCGGTACCGGCACTGGATCACCCACAAGCTCGGTACGTGGCACGACCAGTTCGGTAGCACCGGGTGTGTTGGCTGTGGGCGATGTATCGCATGGTGCCCCACCGGGATTGACATCACCGAGGAGATGAACACCCTTGCGGGCCTGGCGGAGGAAGCCGATGACTGACACCGCGGCGTGGCCGGTGACACCGTCGGCGATGAGCCCAGTGCCATACCGGGTCAGTAGCCGGGTCAGCGAGAACCGTGATTCGGCCACGTTGCGTCTGGAGCCGGCGCGCGAACCGTTACCCGCGCCGCGCCCAGGCGAATTCATGATGATGTACGCGTTCGGGATCGGCGAGATCGCGATCTCCGTCAGCGGCGTGCCGACCGTCGACGACACCATCACCCACACGATCCGCTCGGTCGGTGCGGTGAGCCGGGCATTGCACGACGCACAGCCCGGCACGCTGATCGGCATGCGCGGCCCGTTCGGAACCCACTGGGGGTTGGCCGATGCCGAAGGACGAGATCTCGTCATCGTCGCCGGCGGAGTCGGGCTGGCACCACTGCGCCCCGTGGTGCTCGGCGCCCTCGCCGAACGTGACCGCTACGGGCGGGTGACGCTGATCGCCGGCGCCCGCTCCCGAGACGACTTCCTGTTCGACGAGGAACTTTCCGGCTGGGCACGCGATGACGCCATTGACGTCCACCTGACCGTCGACGTCCCGATCCAGGGCTGGCCGGGCGAGGTCGGATTCGTCACCGAGCCGCTGCGCAGGCTGCCGGTGCGCCCGGAGCAGACCACGGCGTTCCTCTGTGGTCCTGAGCCGATGATGCGAAACGGCGCGATTGAGCTCTTACGAAAGGGCGTGGCCGCCAGTGATATTCGAGTTTCGCTCGAACGCAACATGCAGTGCGGTATCGGCTGGTGCGGACATTGCCAGCTGGGCCCGCTGCTGTTGTGCCGCGACGGGCCAGTCGTCGGCTATGACGTCGCCGAACCCCTTCTGCGGGTCAGGGAGCTGTAGATGAGCACACCGACTTTGGCGGTCTGGAAATTCGCCTCGTGCGACGGCTGCCAGCTGACGCTGCTGGATTGCGAGGACGAACTGCTCACGCTCGCCGGCGAGGTGCAGATCGCCACCTTCCTCGAGGCCTCGAGTTCCATTGTCGGCGGACCCTACGACGTGTCGCTCGTGGAAGGTTCGGTCACCACGTCCGCCGATGAGCGGCGCATCAAAGAGATCCGCGAGCAGTCCAAGATCCTCGTCACGATCGGAGCCTGTGCCACCGCGGGCGGCGTGCAGGCATTGCGAAACTTCGCCGACGTCGGCGAATTCACTTCTGTGGTGTACGCCAAACCCGAGTACATCGACACGCTAGCCACGTCCACGCCGGCTGCGGCGCACGTCAAGGTCGACTATCAGTTGCAGGGCTGTCCGATCGATCGCGGCCAGCTGCTCGACACCCTGGCCGCTCTGCTGGTGGGGCGCAAACCCCGGCTGCCGGCCAAGACGGTGTGCACCGAATGCAAGATGCGCGGTGTGACGTGTGTCGTGGTGTCCGAGGGCATCCCGTGTCTTGGCCCGGTGACCCATGCCGGTTGTGGGGCGTTGTGCCCGTCCTACCATCGCGGCTGTTACGGGTGCTTCGGCCCGGCCGCCACACCCAATACCGCCGCGTTGATTCCGGTGCTGCGCCGTGACGGCATGTCGGGCGGCGATGTCGGCCGGGTGTTTTCGACGTTCAACGTCGCGAACTTCGCCAAGGAACGGAACGACGAGTGAATCCCGAGATCCGCACTCTTTCGGTCGGTGCGCTGACACGCGTCGAAGGTGAAGGCGCGCTTCATGTCACGCTGTCCGACGGCACCGTGGAGTCCGTCGAGCTGAACATCTATGAGCCGCCGCGGTTTTTCGAGGCGTTCTTGCGTGGCCGGGCATATACCGAGCCGCCCGACATCACCGCGCGGGTGTGCGGCATCTGCCCCGTCGCCTACCAGATCAGCGCCTGCAACGCGATCGAAGATGCTTGCGGTGTAACGGTTCCGCCCGAGCTGGTGGTGCTGCGTCGGCTGCTCTACTGCGGGGAATGGATCCATAGCCACGCGCTACACATCGTGCTGCTGCACGCGCCGGACTTTCTCGGGTATCCGGATGGCATCAGCATGGCCAAGGAGCGCCCCGAATTCATCGAACGCGGGCTGGCGTTGAAGAAGGCCGGCAACCGGCTGATGGAGCAGATCGGTGGGCGGGCCATCCACCCGATCAACGTGCGGCTCGGCGGCTTCTACTCGGTTCCGCATCCAAGCGATCTCAAACCGCTCGCCGAACAACTACGCCAAGCCCTCGACGACGCGCTCTCCATGGTGGAGTGGGTGGCCGAATTCGACTTCCCTGATGCAGAGTTCGACCACGAACTGTTGTCGCTGGCAGACAACGACCGCTATCCCATCGAGAACGGGACGATCCGTCGTAGCGTCGGCCCTACGTTTGATATCAGCGAATTCAGCGACCATGTCGTCGAAGCGCAGGTGCGACACTCCACCGCACTGCACGCGACCCTGGACGGCGACCGTTACCTGACCGGTCCGCTCGCGCGGTACTCCCTCAACTCCGCTGCGCTGTCACCGATCGCCCGGGAGGCTGCCACGCGTGCCGGGCTTGGGCCGCAATGCCGAAACCCGTTCCGCAGCATCGTGGTACGTGCTGTCGAAGTGGTGTATGCCGTCGAGGAGGCGCTGCGCATCATCGCCGAGTACCAGCGACCGGCACAGCCGTTCGTCGACGTTCCGGCGCGCGAGGGCGTCGGCCATGGTGTGAGCGAAGCGCCGCGGGGGCTGTTGTATCACCGCTACGAGATCGACGGTGACGGCCTGATCCGCGCGGCGGCGATCGTTCCGCCCACCGCCCAGAACCAGGCCGCCATCGAACACGAAATGGCCGAACTCGTAGCCGCCAACTTGACGTTGGACGACGCGACGCTGACATCGCTGTGCGAGAAGTCGATTCGCAACCACGACCCGTGCATCTCATGCTCTGCGCACTTTTTGACGCTGACCATCGACCGCAGATGAACCGCGACGTCGTCGTCATCGGCATCGGCAACGAATTTCGTCGCGACGACGGGGTGGGGCTTGCAGTGGCTGAGGTAGTCGCCAAACGCGGCGTGCCCGGTGTGCGTGTGGTCACCGCCGTCGGTGAACCCATTGCGATCCTCGAAGCCTGGAGCGATGCCCGGCTCGCGGTCGTCGTCGACGCGTCGACCGGAGAAGGCTGCAACCCCGGACAGATCCGACGCTGGATGCCCGGCGACGGGACCCCGCCGGGCGTAGTCAGCTCGCACGCCATCGGTCTGCCACAGGCATACGAGTTGGGCGAGGCGTTGGGCCAGATACCCCATCAGCTGGTTGTGCTTTGCGTCGATGTCGCCGACAC
>NZ_DATENY010000144.1:0-17857 GCF_035274705.1 Mycobacterium sp.
ACGCTCGTCGCTCCACATGCCCATGCCCCGGAACGCCCAGATCATCTGGGAGAGCACGCTCGAGCCGTCGATCATTGCGGCATCGATGACCTGACCCTTGCCGGAGCGCTCGCGCTCCCACAATGCCGACAGGATTCCGACGAGGAGAAACATTGAGCCGCCGCCGAAGTCGCCGGCCAGGTTCAACGGCGGAACGGGTCGTTCACCGGCGCGGCCGATGGCGTGGAGCACACCGTTGAGAGAGATGTAGTTGATGTCGTGACCCGCCTGCTGGCTGCGCGGGCCGGTCTGGCCCCAGCCGGTCATCCGCGCGTAGATCAGACGTCCGTTGACCTTTGCGCAATCGTCGGGGCCAAGCCCCAGCCGCTCGGTGACGCCGGGACGGAGGCCCTCGATGAGCACGTCGGCCTTGGCAACCAACCGCAGCACCAAGTCGCGGCCTTCATCGGTCTTGAGGTTGGCGGCCACCGAGCGCCGGTTGCGCAACAGGTAGTCGATGCCTTTGGTGGGGATGCCCGGGCCCTTGCCCGGCCGCTCGACGCGAACGACGTCGGCGCCGAGGTCGCCGAGGATCATCGCGGCGTGCGGGCCGGGACCGATGCTCGCCAGTTCGAGTACCCGCAGCCCGCGCAGTGGTCCAGCCATGGTGTATCGCCCTCCGTAGTCGACCGCCGACATAGCTTACTTGTATAACCAAGTCGCCAGATCTAGGGTGCCTTCTATGACCACCCTGGACTCCGGCGCCGCCGCGTACACCAGCATTGACGACCTTTCCGTCGAGCTTGCCGACGGCGTGCTGTCGGTGACGCTGAACCGGCCGCAAAGCTTGAATTCGTTGACGGCAGCGATGCTGAAGGGCATCGCCGATGCACTGGAGCAGGCCGCAGGCGATCCGCGGGTGCGCGTGGTGCGCCTCGGTGGGGCCGGACGGGGGTTCAGTTCGGGCGCCGGCATCAGCGAGGAGGATCACGCCAACCCCGGGGCGAGTGGCACACCGGCCGACGTGCTGGATGCCGCGAACCGAGCGGTGCGATCGATTGTTCGACTACCGCAGCCGGCGGTTGCCGTGGTGCAGGGGCCTGCGGCGGGAGTCGGGGCGTCGTTGGCGTTGGCGTGTGACGTCGTACTCGCCTCGGAGAGGGCATTTTTCATGCTGGCGTTCACCAAGATCGGGCTGATGCCCGACGGTGGAGCGTCGGCGTTGATCGCCGCGGCGGTCGGGCGCATCCGCGCGATGCGGATGGCATTGATGGCCGAGCGGATCGGGGCGGCGGAGGCATTCGAGTGGGGGCTGGTGACCGCGGTGTATCCGGCCGAGGAGTTCGACGACGAGGTTTCGAAGGTGGTGGACGCGCTGGTGTCGGGTCCGGCCGTAGCGCTGCGCAAGACCAAGGACGCGATCAACGCGGCGACGCTGACGGAGTTGGAGGCGGCACTCGAACGGGAGAAGCAGGGCCAGCTGGTACTGCTGGAATCCAACGATTTCCGCGAGGGGACTCGTGCCTTCCAGCAGCGCCGCTCACCGAACTTCACCGACTCCTGACGTTCTCCCGCCGAGCAGACGCAAAACTGCCTTATTTGGGGCGATTTTAGGCAGGTTTGCGCCTGCTCGCGCCAAGAAAATCGGTGGACTCAGGACCGGCTGGTCCGCGACCATCGAATGGTGAGTACGCAATTCGACATTGAACAGCCGGTGGTCGACGCCGGCGGTTGGCGCGTGCTCGCACCCTTCAAAGTCCGCGAGTACCGCCTGCTGATCGCGGCCGTCTCGTCGTCGATCTTCGCCGAGGGCATGTGGGCTGTCGTGATGGCGCTTCAGGTCATCGAACTCGACAACGATCCCGCGTCGCTGTCGCTAGTCGCCACATGCCTCGGCGCCGGCCTGGTCGCCTTCGTGTTGATCGGCGGGCTCGCCGCCGACCGGATCGACCAGCGCGCCATCATCATCGCCGTCGAAACCGTCAACGTGATCGCGGTGTCGGTCATCGCCGTGCTCGGACTCGTTGGCGCCCTGCAGATCTGGCACATGGCGGTGGCCGCAGCCACCCTCGGCATCGCCGCGGCATTCTTCTTCCCCGCCTATAGCGCGCTCCTGCCGCGCATCCTGCCGGCCGCCCAGCTGCTGGCCGCCAACGGCGTCGAGGGCGTCGTGCGTCCGGTGTTTCAGCGCGCCGTCGGTCCGGCCGTCGCGGGCATTGTGGTGGGTGCGACGTTCCCTTCCCTCGGCGCGGCCGTGGTGGCAACGCTGTTCGCCGTCGGCCTGCTGCTCCTCGTCGCCACCAAACCGGCGGTGAAAAGCCCTGTAGACCAACCGGTTCGACAGCATGTGCTTCGCGACCTGCGCGACGGTTTCCTCTTCATGATGCGCACGCCATGGCTGCTGTGGACCCTGTTGTTCGCCAGCATGTTCGTGCTGCTCGTGCTGGGACCGATCGAGGTGCTGCTGCCATTCATCGCCAAGCAACGCTTCGAAGACGGCGCCCGCACCTACGGCTTCATCCTGGCATTCTTCGGTGTGGGCAGCGCCCTGGGCGCACTCGCAGTGTCGTCAGGACGACTGCCGCGGCGCTATCTCACGGTGATGATGACCATGTGGAGCGTCGGCTCGATACCGCTTGTCGTCGTCGGCATCACGTCGTCGTTCCCGCTGATGGCCGCTGCGACGTTCGTCATCGGCGTCACCGACGGCGCCGGAATGGTCATCTGGGGAACGCTGCTGCAGCGGCGTGTCCCGACGGAGATGCTCGGCCGAGTGTCAAGCCTGGACTTCTTCGTCTCGCTCGCGTTCATGCCGGTGTCGTTCGCGATCGTCGGCCCACTGTCGAAAGTCGTTTCGATACAGACGATTTTCCTCGTGGCAGGTATCGCACCGGTCCTGTTCGCGGCCGCGGCGATGACGGCAGCCCGGATGCGCCAAGACGAGCTGGCACACCCGTTGCGCTAGATGCCGAACACCGGCGGCAAGGCGAGCACCATGACAAGACCCCAGAAGAAGTGGGTGATCATCGGTGCGAGCACGCCGCCGGTGGCTCGGCGTTCAAATGCGCACACCGCACCGACGATCACTGCGGCGAGACCCAGCATCGGATTGCCGGTGGTGGAGGTCGCGGCGACGTAGACGATCGTCGAGACGACAGCCGGATACGCCTTGCCCAACGCCGTATAGAGCGCGCCGCGGAAGAACAATTCCTCGGCGAGCCCGTTGATCACGGTGATGAACACCACCAGCACCAACGGTCCGTGATTCGCGAAATCCAATACCCTGACCACGAATTCGCGCACGCCCGGTATCTCACGCGCGATCAAGCCGCCGACGAGGAACACACCACCGAGCGCCAAACCCACAACCGTCCCGGTGATCACCGGACGCTGGTTGCGGCCGCGGAACCGCACGCAACCCAGATGCAGCGGGCCCGACACGAGCGCGCCGACCGCCCAAACCGCTGCCAGCGCAAGCATCAGCCAATAGAACGACGAGTCGCCGGGCGGCCGGGTCAACGAATAGCCAAGCAGCGCAGCGCCGATCACCAACACGATCACCACAACGATCCGCCGTCGGCGTATCACGTGTGGCGGCTCGTGGTGCGGGACGGCGACGGTGGTGAGGATGTCGGAGAACTCGTGGACCAGGCTGAGGGGCGTCATGCCAGGCCGATCACCGTGTCGAGTCCGGTGCGCAGCGCCGCGGCGACGGGCCCAGGAACGGCGCCTAGCAGGCCGAGCACTGAGGGCCGCACGAAGGCCGGTGTGAGCGGCCGCGCCAGTTGCTGGATGCGCTGCGTGTCGCCGCCCGCCCACGGCGGGTCGGTGTCGGCCAAATGATGTGGATCGGCGAGCTCGTCGACGGGCTGGCGCAGATCACTCGACAGCGCACGGGAAATCGCGTCGTCGATGCACAGCAGCCCACCGGGCGGATCGGGCACGATATCCCGCAGCCGTGCGTCTGACGCCATCATCGGGTGATCCAACGACTCCACGAGATCGGCGGCCAGACCGCCCGGGACCGGCAGGACCGCGGCCGTCATCCATGACACCACGCTGGTATCGACCCGGTGAACGGGTAGCTCCGCGCGCCACTTCCCCGTTATCCGCGCATACGCCCGCAGCAGGTCGCTGTACGAGGTGGTCTCCGGGCCGATGATGTCGTACGCGCCGGCCGGGACGCGGTCGGCGTCCGCCGCTGCGACGAGGTAGTAGAGGACGTCTCGGATGGAAATCGGGTCTATTGGGTTGGCCGACCACGCCGGCAGAGGAATCAACACGAATCGGTCCCCGACATAGCGCAGCATCTCGAACGACGTCGAACCCGAGCCGATGATCATCGCCGCACCGAGCCACACCACGTCCGCGCCGCCGTCGATGCTCAACGCGTGGGCAACCTCAGCGCGGCTGGTCAGGTGTTCGGACAGTTCGTCGTCATCGGGGACGAATCCACCGAGATACACGATCCGCCGCACCCCGGCATCCTTGGCCGCGTTCGCCACGTTGGCCGCCGCACGGTTGTCGGCGTCGCGAAAGTCCGGCTGGCCGATGCCGTGCACGAGGTAGTACACGACGTCGATCGGGCCCGCGTCTTCGAACGCCTTGGCGGCCGAGGTTTCGTCGTGCGCATCCAACGCGACTCCGCTGGCCCGCTCGTGCCAGCCGAAATCGGCCAGCCGGTCGGTGTTTCGGGTCGCGGCGACGACCTCGTGGCCATCGTCGAGCAGCGCGCTGACGAGACGCGAACCGACGTAGCCGGTGGCGCCGGTGACCAGGATTCGCACGGTACTCACCGTAGGGCTGTACCCGGACCGGTCACATTGGAATCGAGACGCCGTCCACTACCTCCCGTTCATTCGCCGTCCTCCAAGATCCGCCGCAGCGCCCGCAACGCATAATGCAGCCTCGACTTCACGGTGCCTTCGGCGATCTGGAGATCCTCGGCGATGAGCTCGAGCGTCCAGCCCAGGTAATACGACCGCCAGAGCACGGCGCGGTGATCGGCGGACAACTGAGCCAGCGCGTGCCTGACCATCAGCCGGTCGATCGTGGCGTTTGCGTCCTGCGGATCGACGGGCTCGCGAAAATCGGCGCCCTCGGGCATGGCTACTTCGTTACGGAACCGGACAGTGCGGCGGTCATCGATGACGATATTGCGCGCGACGGTGAAGAGCCAGGCCCTTGGCGATCGATTGCTTTCTTCGGTGATCTCGGGGTGGCGCCACGCGCGTATCAGCGTTTCCTGCACTACGTCGTGTGCTTGATGCGCGTCGTGAGTCAATCGAAGGGCGTAGCGCCACAATGCGACCGAGTGTGCGTCGTAGAGCACGCGCAATGGAGCACTTCGCGGGTCCTGAGTCCGTGGCAAGTGTTCGGGAGTTACGGCCGGCACCTCGTCAACTGTCACCGTCGAGGAGGGGCGTGTCGTTCCCGCTGCCACTCCTCAACGAACCCCCGCTACCAGGTATTTACATCGCCCGGTTGAGCCGTGCGATGCTGACGTCGTGAAGGTGCACCTACAGGTCGACGGGGCGCCGGCCAGGCTGTCGGAGAATATCGGCCGCATCGTCGCCGCGGGCGCAGACGGGATCTTCACCTTCGAGGGCCAGCACGACGTGTTCTTCCCGCTGGTGATCGCGTCGCAGGAAACCGATCTGATGCTGATGACGAATGTTGCGATCGCGTCGCCACGCAGTCCCCTGCACTTGGCCCACGCGGCGTACGACCTGCAGGCGCTGTCCGCTGGTAAGTTCCGGCTCGGGCTCGGGTCGCAGATCAGGGCGCACATCGAGAAGCGGTACGGCAGCGAGTGGGGCAAGCCCGCGCACCGGCTGGCGGAATCTGTGCGCGCGGTCAAAGCGATCTTTGACGCCTGGGAAGGCCGCTCCCGCTTGGACTTTCGCGGTGAGTTCTACACGCACACGCTGATGTCGCCCAACTTCAATCCCGGGCCTAACCCCTATGGACCGCCGGCGGTGCTGATGGGCGCACTCGGTCCGATCATGACGCGCAAGGCTGCCGAAGTCGCGGACGGACTGCTGGTGATGCCGTTCAACAGCGCTCGCCATTTCGCGGACCGGACCGTACCCGCCCTGGACGAGGGGTTCGGCCGGTCAGGCCGTGACTCCGCTCAGTTCGCGGTGATCGCGCAGGCGATGGTGGCGGTAGGCCGCAGCGATGCCGAGATCGCCACGGCCGTCGAAGGTGTGGGGTCGCTGATCGCGTTCTACGGCTCGACACCTGCGTATCTTCCCGTGCTGCAGGCGCACGGGTGGGAGCACATCCAGCCGACACTCAATGCGTTGTCGAAGAAGGGCGCGTTCGACGAGATGCGCCGGCTGATCACCGACGAGATGGTGGAAACCATTGGCGTGGTGGGCGATCCCGAACACTGTGCGGCCGAGATCGCCAGGCGGTTCGGGGGGCGGGCCAACGAAGTGTGTTGCTATTTCCCGGGATACCGTCCGCGTGCCGAGCACGTCGCTGATCTGGTTCGGGCGCTGCATTCCGACGGCGACTAAGCGCCCTGGTACACCCTGCGGTAACTAGACGGCGACATCCCGACGCCGCGACGCAGATGGTGTCGCAGGTTGCCGCCCGATCCGAGGCCGGACAGCCGGGCGACTTCGTCGACGGGAAGGTCGTGCGACTCGAGCAGTTCGCGGGCGCGGTCCACCCGGCGGTTGCGCACCCACACTCCTGGCGACTGGCCCGTCTCCTCGTGGAATCGCCGACTGAACGTGCGTGCACTCATCTTCGCGTGCCGCGCGAGCCGCTGCACCGTCAGCTCCTCGTCGAGGTGTTGCAGCGCCCATTCGCGTGTCGGCGCGGTGGAAAAGTCATCCGGCTCGGGAATGTGCCGATCGATGAACTGCGCCTGGCCTCCCTCGCGCCACGGCGGCACCACGCAATACCTGGCGACCGCGTTGGCCACCTGCACGCCGTGGTCGCAGCGAATGATGTGCAGGCACAAGTCAATTCCGGCTGCGAGACCCGCGGACGTCAAGATGTCGCCGTCGTCGACGAACAGCACATTCTCGTCGACCAACACCGCCGGGTGAAGGCTGCGCAGTGAGTCGGCGAACTTCCAATGGGTAGTGGCGCGTCGCCCGTCGAGCAAGCCCGCCGCGGCGAGGACGAACGCGCCGGTGCAGATCGATACCAGACGCGTGCCGGGTCGGATCGTGGCCAGTGCCGCTGACACCTCTGGCGCCAGCACGCCGTCGATGCGTGCGGGCGGGTAGCGCGTACCGGGGATCACCACCGTGTCGGCTGTGGCCAGCGCCTCAGGTCCGGCACCGGGTAGCAGGCCGAAGCCCGTGGTCGCCGCGACCGGCCCGACCGTCAGCCCGCAGGTCACGACGTCGTAGAGCGCGTTGCCGTCGGCGTCGGTGCCATTGGAGAACAGCAGGGGCGCGATCGCGGCGTCGAAGCCCACCACCGGTGGCAGCAGAAGTACGGTGACGCGATGCATGCCGCCATTTTGGCATGTTTTTGACGAATGGTGTCATTCATGCCACTAGCCCGAACCAACCGCATTCCGCGAAAGTGATCCGGTGACGCTCGCCGCCGCAGAGAACAGCACCGCCCGGATCCATTGGGCCTGGGTGGTCGCCGCCGTCAGCTTCGTCGCCATCCTCGGCGCGGCGGGCTTCCGCTCGGTTCCCGGCGTGATGATGAATCCGCTGCACCACGAGTTCGGGTGGACGCACGGCGTCGTCGGGCTGGCGATGTCGGTCAACATGACGTTGTTCGGCCTGACGGCACCGTTTGCGGCGGCGTTGATGGACCGGTTCGGTGTCCGGCCGGTGCTGTCGGCGGCCCTGGTGCTCATCGCCGCCGGTTCGGCGCTCAGCGTGACGATGAGCGCCAGCTGGCAGCTGGTGCTGCTGTGGGGCCTGCTGGTCGGCGTCGGCACCGGCTCGATCTCGATGGGCTTCGTCGCCACTGTCGCCACCCGCTGGTTCGAAGCCCGCCGCGGACTGGTCACGGGCGTGCTGACCGCAGCCAGTGCGACCGGGCAGCTGATCTTCCTGCCGATCGTCGCCGAGGTGACCACCCGTCATGGCTGGCGATGGGCGTCGCTGATCGTCGCGGCGGCAGCGCTCAGCGTCGTCCCGCTGGTGCTCGTCTTCATGCGAAACTACCCGCAGGACAAGGGCTTAACCGCGTACGGCGCCAGCGTCGCCGAGCCGGCCGTGGTGCCCGCCTCAAGTTTTCGCGCAGCGTTCGACGGACTGCTGCTTGGCGCGCGAGTGCCTGCCTTCTGGCTGCTGGCGGGCAGCTTTGCGATCTGTGGGATGACGACAAACGGGTTGATCGGCACGCATTTCATTCCCGCCGCCAACGACCACGGCATGCCCACCACGGTCGCGGCGGGGCTGCTCGCCACCATCGGCGTCCTCGACGTCGCAGGCACAGTGTTCTCGGGATGGCTGACCGACCGCGTCGACCCTCGGCTGCTACTCGTCGTCTACTACACCGGGCGCGGGATTTCGCTGGTGTTGCTACCGGCGCTGCTTTCGCCGCACGCCGAACCGAGCACATGGGTGTTCATCATCTTCTACGGCCTGGACTGGGTGGCAACCGTCCCGCCGACGATCGCTTTGTGCCGCAACTACTTCGGCAGCCGGTCCCCCGTCGTATTCGGCTGGGTGTTCGCGTCTCACCAGCTCGGCGCGGCGATCGCCGCCGCGGGCGCGGGCCGGCTGCGTGATCTGCAGGGCAATTACGACCTGGCGTTCTACCTGGCGGCCGGGCTGTGTTTCGTCGCCGCGATACTCTGCGTAAATGTGCGAAAAGCGCAGGTCAGCATGGCTACCGCATGATCCATGCGGCTCCCTGACTTTGCCGTGCACTGATCACTGCATTTAACATGCGATGCGGGTTGAGGGACCTAACAAGCCGAGGAGCCGGAGTTGAAGACTCGTACCAGCAAGGCATTGGGCGCTGCCGCGGGCATCGCCGCGATCGTGGCATCGCTGCCCATGGCGTACACCGCATCCGCCGATCCGACCACGACGCCGGTCGCGCCGATCCCCGATCCCCAGGGCTCCGGATGTGATGCGTTCAAGCAGGCGGTGCCCGGGTTCAAGGACCTGGACAAGCAGCCGGTCGGCACCGCGCTGGCAAGCATCCCCGACATCTCGACCTTCAACGCGCTGGTCTCCGGTCAAGCCAATCCCGCCGTGAACATCGTGTCTGTTCTGAACAACGGTCCGTACGTGGTGTTCGCCCCGACGAACGAGGCGTTCGCGGCTCTGGAGCCGGGCCAGCTCGACGCGATCAAGGCTGACCCGGCGGCACTGGCCAAGCTCGACTACTACCACGTCTTCCTCGGTCTGCTCGGCAATGACGACGTGCACGGCCAGCGGCCCACGCAGCAGGGCGCGGAGGTCAAGGTCACCGGCAAGGGCGGCGACGTCAAGGTCAATGACACCGCCAAGCTGGTCTGCGGCGCCATTCAGGCCAGTAACGCACGGATCTACCTGATTGACACGGTGCTGGACCCGAACCAGGCGCCGGAGCCGATCACGCCGTCGGGCACAAGCTCGACCACGACGACCACCACGACCCAGGCGCCGCCCCCGCCGGCCGGCTAGAGGCCACGCCGGCTGAGCCGGCTATAGGCCATGTCGGCTGAGCCGGCTATAAGCCGAGGTCGCGACCGATGATCTCCTTCATGATCTCGGTCGTGCCGCCGAAGATGGTTTGGATGCGCGAGTCGACGTAGTCGCGCGCGACGCGGTACTCCATCATGTAGCCGTACCCGCCGTGCAGCTGCACGCAGCCGTCGATGACCTTCTTCGCGGTCTCGGTACACCACCATTTGGCCTTGGCGGCCTCGACCGCGGACAGGTCGCCGTCGACGACGCCCTGCAGGCACCGGTCGATGTATTGCTCGGAGACGTCGAGTTCGGTGTCCATCTCCGCGAGCAGGAAGCGGTTGTGCTGGAAGCTGCCGATCGGCTGCCCGAACGCCTTGCGATCCTTGGCGTATTGCACTGTCTGACGCCAGGTTTCGCGGGCGCCGGCGATGGCGGAGATCGCGATGCTCATCCGCTCGGACGGCAGATTCTGCATCAGGTGATAGAAGCCGCGGCCCTCCTGGCCTAGCACGTTCGCTGCCGGCACGCGGACGTCCTCGAAGTGAAGTTCCGAGGTGTCCTGCGCGTGTAGTCCCATCTTGTCGAGCTTGCGGCCGCGGGTGAAGCCCTCCATGTCACGCTCCACGACCAGGAGCGTGAAGCCTTTGTGTCCGGCGTCGGGGTCGGTTCGGCAGACGACCACGCAGAGGTCACAGTTGATGCCCGACGAAATGAATGTCTTGGAGCCGTTGACGATCCAGTCGTCACCGTCCCGAACCGCCGAGGTGCGGATGCCCGCCAGATCACTGCCCGCACCCGGTTCGGTCATCGCGATCGCGACGATCGTTTCGCCGCTGGCGATTCCGGGCATCCACCGCTTCAGCTGCTCCTCGTTGGAGAGATGTTTGAAATACGGTGCGACGACATCGTTTTGCAGGCCCAGCGACGGCGCAGGCCCGCCGTAGCGGGCGAATTCCTCGTCGATCACCGCGTTGAACCGGAAGTCGTCGGAACCACCGCCGCCGTACTCCTCGGGCATGTTGAACCCGACCAGTCCGTACTTACCGGCGGCGACGAACGCCGACCGGTCGACGATGCGGTCGGCCTCCCACTTCTCGGCGTTGGGCACCAGTTCGCTTGCGATGAACTGGCGGGTGGTTTCGCGCAGGGCCTCGTGCTCAGCTTCGAATACGGTTCGTTTCATCGTCTTTACTTCGCTTTCCATATGGGCTCGCGCTTTTCGGCGAAGGCCCGCGGTCCTTCCTTCGCGTCGTCGGACTTCATCAGTTCGACGACCTCGCGCATGGTGCGCGACCAGCCTGCCTCGTCGTCGGTGATCACCCTGTCGTCGACGCCGACGGCCACGCGCTTGCTGGCCTGCACGGCCAACGGCGCATTGACGGTGATCCGTTCGGCCAGCGCCAGCGCGGCGTCGAGTTCGGTGCCGTCGGGCACGACCTGATTGATCAGGCCCCATTTCAGCGCGTCGGTCGACGACATCGGCTCACCGGTGAACATCAGCTCCAACGCGACCTTGCGGGGAAGCTGTTCGACGAGCCGGAACACTCCGCCCGCAGCGGCGATCAGACCCCGCTTCACTTCGGGCAGACCGAATTTCGCGCTTTCGCAGGCGACGACGAGGTCGCTGGCCAAGGCAAGTTCGGTGCCTCCACCCAACGCCGTGCCGTTGACCGCGGCGATGGTCGGCTTGTCAATGAAATGCCGTACGTATCCGGCGAAGCCCCATTTGGGATGCTCCGGATGCATCAGGTTCTCGCCCTTGGCCAATGCCTTGAGATCGGCTCCCGCACAGAACGATTTATCACCGGAACCGGTGATCACCACGACGCGAATGTCCGGATCCTGTTGCGCCTGGGCCATCGCGTCGCCCACGGCGATACTCACTGCGGCGTTGACGGCGTTGCGCGCCTCTGGCCGGTTGATCGTGATGATCATGACGTTGCCGCGGCGCGTAACAAGCGCCGCAGAGTCGAGCTGAGCTTGCGTCACCGCTTCATTCACAAGAGCTCCAGGATGGTGGCGTTGGCCTGGCCGCCACCCTCACACATCGTCTGCAGGCCGTACTGAATTCCCTTGTCCCGCATGTGGTACAGCATCGTGGTCATGATGCGGGCGCCCGATCCGCCGAGCGGGTGACCCAGCGCGATCGCACCGCCGTTGGGGTTGAGCCGCTTCTCATCGGCGCCGATGTCCTTCAGCCACGCCATCGGCACCGGCGCGAACGCCTCGTTCACCTCGAACACACCGATGTCGTCAACCGACAGACCCGAGCGCTTCAAGGCCTTCTGCGTCGCCGGGATCGGTGCGGTCAGCATGATCACGGGATCGGCGCCTGCCAGCGTCGCGGTGTGTACCCGCGCGATCGGCTTGAGCCCCAAGGACTTCGCCTTCTCGGCCGACATGAACAGCAGCGCCGCCGAGCCGTCGGAGATCTGCGAGGAGTTGCCGGCGTGGATGACACCGCCTTCTTTGAACGCCGGCTTGAGCTGAGCCATCTTCTCGATGGTGGTGCCGCGGCGGATGCCCTCGTCCTTGAGTACCGGGTTGCCGTCCTGATCCTTGATGGCCACGATCTGGTCGTCGAACGCGCCGGAATCCTGTGCGGCCGCGGCCTTGTCATGCGAGGCGAGCGAAAACTCGTCGACCGCGGTGCGATCGAAGCCCCACTGCTCGCAGATCATCTCGGCGCCGATGCCCTGGTTCGGCGTCTGGCTGTAGCGGTTGCGGAACGCCTCCGGGTAGGGATGGCCGCCGTTGGCCAGCGAGGAACCCATGGGCACCCGCGACATCGCCTCGACACCGCCGGCTACCACCACGTCGTAGTGGCCCGCCACGACCCCGGCCGCCGCGAAGTGCACGGACTGCTGGCTCGACCCGCACTGCCGGTCGACGGTCACGCCCGGGACGCTCTCCGGCCAGCCCGCCGCCAGCACCGCGGTGCGGGCGATGTCGAGCGCTTGCTCGCCGGCCTGCATGACGCAGCCCCAGATGACGTCGTCCACGATTGTGGGGTCGACTCCGGCGCGCTCGACCAGGCCGTTGAGGACCTGTGCGGAGAGCTCCCCTGGATGCACGCCCGAAAGTCCGCCGTTGCGCTTGCCGACGGGCGACCGCACGGCCTCGACGATCACTGCTTCAGCCATGGAACTCTCCTTCGTAGGTCTGTCGTGTACACCCGAACGTAAACGAACAAGGTTTACTAGGTCAACCTACTAGTTGGTAGGCTGACGGCCCGCCTTCACACGAGCCCCGTGGCCGCGCGACATGGTTTACTGAGTTGCATAGCTCGAAAACCATTGCTTGGGGAGATGTTGTGACGCGAAGCACACCGCTGGCGCCGATGATCGGCTCTCACGCCGTCCCGGCGAGTGCGGCCGTCCGATCACCGAAGACGGCCGAGCTCGTCGCGGGCACGCTGCGCCGCATGGTGGTCGACGGGCAGCTCAAGGAGGGTGACTTCCTACCCAACGAGGCCGAGCTGATGGCCCACTTCGGCGTCAGCCGTCCGACCCTGCGCGAGGCCGTGCGGGTGCTGGAGTCCGAGCGGCTGGTCGAGGTGCGGCGCGGATCGCGCACCGGTGCCCGTGTGCGCGTGCCGGGGCCAGAGATCGTGGCGCGTCCCGCCGGTCTGCTCCTCGAGCTGTCGGGCGCCACCATCGCCGATGTCATGGTGGCGCAGGCTGGTATCGAACCAATGGCCGCTCGATTGCTCGCCGAATCGGGAACCGCGGAGGCATTCGACGAGCTAGACCAGATGCTGGCCGAACACGTCCCGAATGGCTGGGAGACGGATCGGCTGGCACAAACGACAGGCGACTTCCACCGCCGGATGGTGGAGCTCTCAGGCAATGCGACGCTCACCATGATGGCCGGCATGCTGCACGAGATCACGGTGCGCCACACCGCATTCGTGTTCAAGGAAAACCGGCCCGTGTCAAAGGCCGACTACGACAAGCTGATGCGGTCCTACCGGAAACTGATGAAGTTGCTGCGCGCACGCGACGGCGCGGCGGCCGAGGCGCATTGGCGCAAGCACCTCGACGTTGCGCGCGGCCTGATGACCGAAGGCCTCGAGAACGTCAAGGTCCGCGACGTGGTGGGCTAGCAGCCTCGCCGAAACTACGGGGAGATCACGTTTTCGGTCCAGATCGCGATCTGTGCGCAGTGTCGGCTAATCCGGCCAAACCGCCAGGCGCGCAGTGGTATCGGCCAATCCGTCCTCCGTCTTCCAGCGCATGGGCAGCAGCCGGTAGCGCCAGCCGCCTGCGTCTCCGTCAGCCCCGACATGATCGACGGTGATCGAAATAAGGTCCTCTGCAAGCTGTTTGGCATGGGTCTCCAGATAGATCCCCCTTTCGTCGTCACGTTCTGACATCAGCTCGCTGCCATAGAGCAGCCGCGGACCCGGCGCCCGGTACAGCAGCACACACTGATGCCGGTCGGGGCAATGCCCGCTGATCACCCGTACGACGCAGTTGCTGTCGACGGGGCCAAGGTCGCTCATCAGCTGTCCGGTCGCGTCGTACCAGACAGACACCCGATCAGGTGGCGTCGGCGCGGTCACGTCCATACACATGCACGGGCACGGTGTCATCCCATGGCTGGCGCGTCACCATGTCGGCCACTTTCACGTAGCCGCTTTCGAATTCGCCTGTCGCCGCATCGACGAGCCGGTATTGCTGGGTCTGGCGGTGAATCGGCTGCGCGTCGAGCAGGAGCACACGCACTTCGCCCGGCTCGAAGTGGCACCGCTGCTGTAAGGCCTCGATCAGCTGCTCGTTGTGCATGTGGCCGTCGCCGAAGTTCCAGCCAATGGCCGTCGAACATATCCGCTCACCGTCGGTCAGGACGTACTCGTCCTCGTTCTGCCCCGCCATCGCACGGTGCGCGAGGGTGAACATCGCGCGGCCGTGAGTGTTGAACGCGCGGAAAGCATATCCCATGTAGAGGTACATCTGCGCGGTTTCCGGGCTGCCGTAGTACCGCTCCATCTGAGCCTGCGGCATGCTCGCGATCGACACCACACCATTCTCGATCTTCGCTGCGGCCGACGGCTTGACGCACCACAGCGTGGTATCCCAGTTGCCGGCGTAATACCGCATCCCGGGCAGGAAGGACACCTTGCGAGGGAACAGGTTTCCGATGACGACGGTGCCCGCGACGACGCAGAACAACACGATCGGCCACGGAGTCTGCAGCTCGCCGAGTCCAACTCCCGCGTGGCCGACGAACAGCGCCAGCACGGAAAACATCATGAACACGTTCCATTCCAGCGGCACCCCCATCGGTATCGACGACAGGATGCCGAAGTGGAAGCACAGCATGACGAACGCGGCGATCGCCGTCGGCCAACCGCCGTGGGAGAAGAACAACACCAGTGGGACGAGCCCCTCGATCGCGGTGCTGAAGTGCGCGAGCCACCGCGACAGCCGACCGGGCCGCAGGTCGTCGGGAAAGCGTTCGAAGAACTTGCGCTTGATCCACCGCGGGCGGAACACCGGGTTGTTGCTCATCATCGTCGAGATGACAAACGGGAAGTGCTTGTTGAGCTTTGACGTCGCCGCGCCTAGCCAGATCACCAGGCAGACCAACTTGGCGGCGATGATCATGTCCACCCCGGCGAACAAGAAGGCCACCGTGAACGAGGCATACACTTCGCCGCGGGCGGCCAGGAAGATCACCTTGTCGCGCAGGCCGAGCACCGCGAGCAGACCGAGGATCGTCCAAATCTGCCACATCGGTAGTACGCCCACGGTGGAGCCCAGCGCCGGGATCGGACCCGTTCCGTCGGAGAACAACGCGACCACAAGCATGACAAGCAGCGCCCCATACAGCGCCGCGTCCACGGGCGTGCGGGTGGCGCCCTTTGTCAGCGGCACCCGCGTTGGCCACGGGGGCAACCGAATCGTGTTGGGCCGCAACCAATACAGAATTGACCCCATCGGCGGGAAGAACCGGTTGTTCAGCGGGCCGAAGCCGCAGCCCAGTCCGATGACCTCGAACAGCATCGTGTAGAGCACGACCTTTTCGAAGACGATCGGCTCGGCGTACCAGGACGCCACATTGGTGAACCCGTCGATGCCCTTGGTCGCCAGCGCGAACAGCCAGCCGCCGAGTATGTAGAGCAGGATCTTGACGACGTAGAACAGGTGCAGCACACCGGGAGTTCCGAAGCCCACCTCGGCCCAGTGCCGGGCCATCGGGACGATTTTCTCGGCGCGCGTGCCCTTGCTCCACTCGTCGTAGTCGACGACGGGCGCGTCCTGCTTCAGGAATCCCATGGCCACCAAGACTAGAACGTGTTCTAGCGGTGTGGAATCGGTTTAGCCTTACCCGATGACCACATTTGCCCTGGTGCATGGCGCGTGGCACGGCGCGTGGTGTTGGGAGCGGTTGACACCGTTCCTGCAGCAAGCCGGCCATGACGTGGTGGCGATGGACCTACCGAGCGAGGACGGCACGGCGACCTTCGACACCTACGCCGACGTGGTATGCGCGGCGCTGGCTGGACATGACGACGATGTCGTGCTGGTCGGGCACTCCTACGGCGGACACACCGTGCCGCTGGTGGCCGCGCGGCGACCGATACGACGTCTCGTTTATCTGTGCGCCATGATCCCCGACATCGGCCGCAGTCTGTTCGATCAGCTGAGCGACGAACTGGAGATGCTGAACCCGGCATACGAACACGGGTTGAGCGTGCCCGATGAGCAGCTGCGGCAGGTGTGGGCCGACGTCGACATCGCGTCCGCGATGTTCTACGGCAACTGTGACGAGCCAACCGCCAAGGCTGCCCTCGACCGTCTTCGACCCCAATCGGCCTACCCGGCGATCCTGCCGTGTTCACTGACCGAATTCCCAGCGGTGGAAACGACATACGTGGTTTGTGGCGACGATCAGATCCTGCGTCCGGATTGGTCGAGACGAACCGCCCGTGAGCGGATCGGCGCCGAACTCATCGAGCTTCCCGGCGACCACTCGCCGTTCTACTCACGGCCGTCAGTTCTGGCCGACGTGTTGCTCCGCATGGCGAATTAGGCGTCGGCCTTGGCCGGTGGCCGCCAGAAGATCGCCAGCTGCCCGATGCCACCGGCGAGCCCCAGCCCGGCAGAGATCAGCAGACCCCACCAGCCGTGCAGGAAGTCGTAGAGGGCCGTCGTGTGGAACAGCGCGTAGTCGAGGCTGAACTTGCCGGGGCCGATTGTGGCCACCGCCACCGCCGTCACGGCCAGAATCAGGTTGTACTCCCAGCCCTCCTTGACGATGAAGAAGCCGTTGGGCCGGTGCACGGTCCAGGCGGCAACCAGCATCAGCGCGACGAAGCCGGCCGCCGGAATCGGCGTCAACAGTCCGACCGCCAAACCGACGCCGGCCGACATCTCCGTGGTGGCGGCTATCCGGGCGTGGAACATGCCCGGTTTCATGCCGATGCTGTCGAACCAGCCCGCAGTGCCGGCCAGGCCGCCCTTGCCGAAGAACTTGTTGTAACCGTGTGCGGCCATGGTCAGACCCAGCACCACCCGAAGAATCAGCAGTCCGGTGTCGATGGCCGTGTGGTACGCAGTCATGCAACAAAATCTAAGCCATGTGTTAAACGGCCGCCCAACCCCCGTCCACACTCAACACGGCGCCGTGAACATTGGCGGCGTCGTCGCTGGCCAGGAACAGCACCGTGGCGGCGACCTCCGCTGGTGTGCTCATCCGCCGCGACGGGATGCGTGCCACGGATTAAGGCCCAGCAGACGCAAAGTGCTCCATTTTCTCGGCGTGTCGGGGGCTTTTGCGTCTGCTCGCCGTGAATGCGGGCGACCTGACGCTGGCCCGGCTGCTGGAGCCGTATGCGTTGATCTGGATCCACCTCGCGCTGCGGCGGGGGTTCGGAACGAACTGGGCCTTCGGGCTGCTGCGCCGCTAACTCAGCGCGGCCTCAAGCCGTTTCACGTACGCGTCGACATCGCCGATTGCCGACTCTGCCGCGTGCACGCTGATGGCGATCGTGTCGCCGATGCCGTGCACACCGTGCGTCAACCCCATCATCGGCGACAGGCCCGGATAGCCGGCCGTCAGCGCCACGGGCGCATCACCGAAATGCAGATCGGCCGGCCCGCGATTGACGCTGGACACCACCGTGTTGCCGGTGACCGTCGGCGACCTCAGCGTCGGGTCGAATTGCTTGACGCCCCACCGCAGCAGCAGCGCAGGAACCGCAGCGGATGCACGGCCGGCCGCCAGCATCGCCGGATGCGCCGCCCGGCGGCGGCGCAGCG
>NZ_DATENY010000145.1:0-6923 GCF_035274705.1 Mycobacterium sp.
AGTCACGCTTCGTTACCCACCAAAGACTTGATGAGGTCGGCTGTCGCCTCCATGCCCGGTCTCGTGATCTTGACCTCGCGCGACTGTCCCTTCCCGCGAAGGACCGCCACCTTGTCCATCTGCTGGATCGTCGCTGCGAAGTTGCCGCTATCCAGCTTGCCGTAGTCGGTCACTACCTTGCGAATTGGAGCGGTCGAAGTCCATTCTTCGAGTCCCGCTGCCTGGCGGGCGACCGAAATCAACTGAGCGAGTTGACGAGCCGCCTGGGCCTTGTTTGAGGCAAGACGCCTCGCGGCCAACACCAATTCCGGCTCGCCATCCTTCACGGCGTACACAAGTTCCAGCACGTCCCGATCCAGCTTTAGGGCTGCCGCAATCTTTCCAAGCACGTCCCCGTCGTCCAGGTCAACCGGGTGCGGAGTACCGGGCTGCCGCTGAACAAGCGCGGGCACCGCGCCCAGGGTCGCATCGCTGCCGCGGATTGGTAGGCGCACTTGCAACACGTGCTTCAAGATGATGCTGCGGTCCTCACCTTCCGCACCTAGCGCATCACAATCTGCAAGTGCAGCCGCGGCGGCCGCCCGGATTTCGTCGCCGTTCGCGTCGTCGGGTCCAGTCATTTCGACCTCTTCTGCTCGATCCATGTCACCAAAATGACAACCTCATGAGCGAGGGTACACATGACATTCGACCTGTCAAGCGATCATCGCCTATGCGTTCGATTAATAGGTCGATTTTGTCGGAAGACTCTGTTCCACGCTCCGTGACCGAGGCGCGGCACCGAGCGCAAGGGTTGAATGCCGCACATGGAACCCGCAGTTCCTACCTGTCGTTTTTCCTGTTGCTGTCACAGAAAGCGTCTTTGAACTGCGTGTATAGCACATGTCGTGCGAACTGACTACACATGAATATGGATATGCAGACTTGTACATTCGATTTGTTTAGGTAAGCGAAGAAGTTGATCATCGGTGTGAACGCGCCGTCGAGCGTTTTGCCACCGGACGCACGGGCCCGCCCGAATGGCAGCGTTGATGAGCTCGCGAATCGTCACGTGCCGATCCGGATACTGAGGTTCTGGCGCTCCGCCTAAGACGTCGGCGCCATCCGCAGGTCGGGCTTGGCCTTGCGCCACCCTGGTCGACCCCAAAAGGGCATACGGCGGGACTGTCCCGGCGCCGGCCTTCTGGGTCTTCGAGGCTTGCGCGATTCAGTGGACCTGGGCGTGGTCGGCCTCCGTGCCGAACGCGAGCTCACGGCGTTCACGTTGGTCACGAGACCGTCGGTGGTGAAGCGGATGCGCGTTGCTGCGCTGGCCTTCGTCGCCCAGTCCACGAACGGTTCGATGACACGTTGAGTGGTGCGCGCGCTCGAAGACCGCTCGGGATGTTGAAGATCATTGCCAGGAACGTCTAGGCGGATTCGCCGTACGCAGATCGTACGCACGCCCCGACCCAAGGGCACCCAACAGCAACTAGCAATCACCCACCTGAACAGGTCACATTCGATGCCGCGTGCGAATCAGCAAAGCTACAAAGCGCCAGCTAAAAAGATTCAAAACCCAGACAGTGTGAGTTCGAGTCTCACCGAGGGCACAAGCGACTGAGCGGGTTCACAAGAACCCGCGAGGAACACTCTGTGAGCTACCGCATGAACCGGGCGATGGCCGTCGTTCGAATCGCTTGCGCGGCCCTGGCCTGGCGGTAACCCAGCATTGCGCCGGCCGCCGTCAAGGCCACCATGCCGCTGACACCAGGCACGGTCGCGATGATCAGGGCCTCCAGATCGGCGGTCCTCAGGACATCGGGGTATCCCACGCGGAACGCCTCTGGCACCCCTGGCGCATTCACTACGACCGTCGGCAGCGGTTGGATGCCCGGCTGCCCTGCCGGCGGTTGCGAAATCACCGGTATTGGAGCCGCCGGCGCGGGGCCGGGGACCGACGGCAGACCCTCGGGAGGAGCCACCGGCGCGACGAGCGGCACCGCGATCACTGGCGGCACGCCAACGGGCTCCGGTGCTACGCCGACGGGTGCAGACGCCGGAGGCTCGGCCCGGATCACGACGCTGCGGGCGCTCGGCGCGGTGGGTACGGGCGGAAGGTTCGAGGCCCTGGCCGTGCTGCCGCTACTGCGAGGTTCTCCGCCATCACCGTTGCCGGCAACGCTTTGGGGAACCATGTTGATACCTGCTACTTGATTGCTGCGCGCCTGCGGGAGATCCAGTCCGGAATCGCGCTTGTCGCATTTCTTCCGGTTGTGACAAAAGATGTCGAGGACGTCAATACCGAACAGACCGTCGGCTGAAGATATTGCGCTGCCGACAATACCCGGCCCGACAACCATGGCCGTGTAAGCGATCATGCAGCTGATTGCTGCTCGACGTACTCCCGACCGGCGCACAGCGATCATTGTCGCACAGACTTTGCTAGATGTGGTCGTCAATGTCTCGCCGGCTAATTTACGGTACGGACGAATCACCCACCGGGGGCGCGCTGTCCACCGACCTGAGAGCACGCCGCCCGTCTTGCCGGACGAGAGAGGTGCTCACGTGTTGGCAAACGCAGCTACGGGCTAGGCGACCTCGACGGGTGCCGCCGACACGTCCTGTCCGCGGCTGCGGCGATCCCATTCCGCCAAGACCTCGGGATCGGTGAGCTCAATGGTCAGACTGCCGACGACATAGATCGGCTCGTTGGCGAAGATATCGCCCACATAGATGATCGTCACCAAAGTGGCGATGGCCGCGACGGCACACCAGCCCACCCAGGATCGGCACGCGCAGTCCGCCGACGAGGATGTCGTAGGCGACAGTCAGCGCTGCGACCGGGAGCCGACAGCGACCTGCCGGGTGTGCTTCGAACGTTGGAGATCGCCGGCAGCCGACTCCTGCTGAACACCGTTGGCCCGCAGGCCCTTAACGCCTACGCCGCCGCGGCGCTCGGCCCCCTGGATGCGACAGATCGGACCGGCGAATTAACTGCGCGGGCTCACCGCATTCCTCGAACACAACGGGCACTGGAGCTCCGCCGCGCGCGCCCTTCGGGTACATCGCCACACCATGCGCAACCGCATCGACGCAATCGAGCGACTTACCGGCCGGCGCATGGATTCCGCACACGACCGCCACCAGCTGTGGCTCGCGCTGCGGGCTCGCGACGCCGCCAGGATGTCGGACGGTTAGGACGTACTGGACGAGGCGGACGACGACGCGGCAGATGCGGCTGCGCCCTCGCTGTCGGTCGCGGTCTTGGCGGTCTCGTGGCCAAGCTTGGCCTTGATGTCGTTGACCGACGTGCCGTTTTTGACGTTGCCTTCCGCGTGCCGTCCGCCCGGGTTGGCACCGTTTGTGTCCTTTTTGTCGTCGCCGGGCTTATGGTCGGCGTCCTTCTTGGCGTCGTCGCCCTTCGACCCGTCCTCGGACTCCTTGCGGCCCGGCGTGCTCGCCTTCGGCTCGTCGGCCGACTTCGGCTCGGACGCCGTCGCATCACTCGACGGCTTGGTCTCGGTGGACGGCTTGGGTTCATCGGCTGGAACTCCGGTGCTAGTGCCCGTCGATGTCGGTGCGGTGGCCGTCTCCGTAGCGGTCGCGGTGGCGGCGGCGGCGGAAGCCTTGCCAGCGGCGGCGCCTGTCGCGGTCGCGTCTGTTGCCGTCGTCTCTGTGGCTGTCTCCGTCGCGGTCGTCGTCGGCGCGGTGGTCGTCGCCTCAGTCGGCGTGACCTCGGCGGTCGAAACCGCTTTGGCCGCAGCCACTTCGGCAGTCGACGCCTCCGTGACTGCCGCGCCGGCCAACCCCGACTTCTCCGTCGTGGCCGATGTTTTCTCGGCGCTGTCGGCCGTCATCGATGCCGCCACCCGCGCGGCCGCGGTGGTCCCCTCGGCTACCGCGGCCTGCGTGTCGGCGGGCAGGGACAGCGCTGTGGCGACTGTCGACGTCGGGTTGAAGATGCTCGCGAAGAAGTTCGCCAAGGCCTGAGCGACCACGTTGACAAAGCTCTGGACCACGTGGGCCAGCTGCTGATACAGCTGCGTCAGTGCCTGAGCGATCGCGGCCCCGAGGTCCGGCGGATTCTGGGTCGCCTGACGCGCGGCGATTGCGTCCTTGATGATCTGTGCGGCCAGCTTCGGCACCCAGTTGCCCGCCTCGTCCTTGGTGAAGATGCCGAACGAGCCGTCTTCAGTGCCGTCCATGCGGTCGACCGTCGTATAGATGAACGCCGGGCCGGTGTACGACAGGTCGTGCCACGAGTCCAGGAAGTCCTTGATGAAGTCGGCCTGCTGTTGTTCAGTGACTCCGTTGACGCCTGCGGTCGGCAGACCGTATTCGGTGGCCCAGATCTTCAATGCCTCATCGCCGTTGTCGATCATCAACTGCCGCATGGCGATCAGCTGTTCCAGTGGGGAATCGGCATTCCACGGCTTGTCCGGAGTCAGCGTGCCCTCCGAGAACTTCGTCGTGTACTGGTACGGGTGGAACGACAACGCGTCGAAAAAACCCTTGGCGCCGTTCGCATACATCTGCTCGACGTAATCCCGCGGGTCCATTGTGAGATTGCCGAAGTTGACGACTGCGCCGAGCACGCCGGCGACGACCAACGCGTTCGGGTCTGCTGTCTTGATTGCCGAGTAGGCGGCCTTCAACACCTCGGTGTAGGAGGCGGGATCCGGCTGCGGCGTCCAGTATGGGATCGCGTTCGGCTCGTTCCACACTTCGTACGCAGACACCTTTCCGAGATAGCGCTGCGCGACGGTCGCGGCGTACTCGGCGAACTTCGTCGGATCTGGAGCGGCCCCGGCGCCCCAGCCGCCCTGGTTCGGATCGGCGCCCCAGGCGGGAGTGGAGTTCAGCACGCCGAGAACGGCCATGCCGCGATCGGCGGCCGCATTGACGATGTAATCCGACCGCGCCCAGAAACTGGCCTCCCAGTCAGGCGGCAACGTCCCCGGCGCCACCGGCTCGTTGCCCGACCACGGGATGAGCACCCGAACCGTGTCGACACCCAACGTCTTCAGCTCGTCGAGGTGTTTGTCGATCTCGGCGTAGTCGATCTGGCCGTCCCCGGTCGTCGCGCCCCAGACGTCGGAATCGGCGACGCCGATAGTGTTGTTGGACGAGTCGATGACTGCCGTCGGGACGAACGCATAGCTCGCCGGCCTCGGTAGCGGGGACGTCGGCACAAGCAAATTGGTGACGTATAGACACATGATGGCTATCGGCGCCACGGCAATCACAGTTGTTATCGCATAGCGCCGCAGACGGCGACCCACGAAACGCCTCATAGCCACTCCTGATTTCAGAACTCGGGCGGGGACTTCCGCAAGTTGTGTCGACTCAAATTAGCGGATTAGGAAGAGAATTGCGTACTTACTCAAAAAGAACTTTTAGTCTGAAAAAGGTGACGAGTCAAGACATCTCCGCGCCTGCCGCCGATCCGGGCTAAGGCCGTTCAAAGTGCGCGCACAAATACACAAATCCAGCAAAGAAGATACCCATGGTCGGATCGTGGCGAGAACCGGCGAGAGAAGTGTCCCACTACTGGGAATATGCAGGTAATCACGGCGCGGTCACTACGCAATTACGGCACGCTTTGCTGCGAACCGCATTGCCTGCGCATTTAGCCTCCCGAGCCGAAGCAACTTCTGCGCCCGTCCGGTTCGCGACGCCATCCACAATCCTGCCAATGCCGCGTCCGGCGTGTGCCTTTCTACGGAGTGATTAGCGTCCCTAAAGGCCGCCGGCCTGTGGCCCCATAGCCGCCTACGTCACGTGACGAACGGACCCGAAGTTCCTCGCGGGTTCGACCGGATGCGGATGCCTCGGTTATGCACTGCAGAAAGGTGTGGTTCTATAGCCCGCAAACCGCCGTTCGCGCGGCGGTCGCCCTACCGGAATTTCTAAGCAAAAGCAAGCCCGTCCCCTCCCCCAAAGGATCGCAAAAGCCCAGGTCGGCGGATGCCCCGGCGATAGGCTTTGCCCATGGTGGTCAAGATGCGACCCATCTGTGTACCCGAGCTGGCGATCGAGAGCCGGATACCGGCACGCACCCGCCACCATGCCGAAAGACTGGCCCGTCACCTACGCGTCCTCACCGTGACGACGCGCATCGCCGCCGCCGTCAGCGTCTTCTTCGGCATCCAGGGACTGATCGTCGGGGTTGACGTGTGGTGGATTCCGCACGTCAACCTCGCCAGCGGCGTCATTTTTCTGCTGACTCCCTTGCTCTACCGGTTCGGTGACCTCGTCGCGCCCCTGGTGTTCTTCTTCACCGCCTACGCGTCGATCACCGTCGTCTGCTGGAACCTCGGCACCGGCTCGGGACTGCAGTTCTATTTCCTGGTGGCGGCAACTCTGCTGGTGCTTACCCTCGGCATCGACTACATCGTGCTGACTTCGGCGTTGGCCGCTCTCGGGGCCGCGACGGTCATCTGGCTCGAACTCAACGTCCCGAACAACACCGGCGTGCAGCCCGATTGGGCCTTCAGGTTGGGTTTCATCCTGACCGTGACCACGGCCTGGATCATGGTCGTCGCGGTGGTGTGGTACGCGCTGCGTGAAATCGCCCGCGCGCGACAAGCGATGGAGGCGGAGTACGACCGGTCCGAAAGGTTGTTGACCAATATCCTGCCCGAGGCCATCGCCGAACGACTGAAAGATCCGTCGCGCAACATCATTGCCGACAAGTACGACGACGCCTCAATCCTGTTCGCCGACATCGCCGGCTATACCCAGCGTGCCAGCGACACCACACCGAGCGACCTGGTGCGCTTTCTCGACGGCCTCTACACCGACCTCGACGCCTTGGTCGACAGGCACGGGCTGGAAAAGGTCAAGACGAGCGGCGACTCCTACATGGTGGTCAGCGGCGTACCTCAGCCGCGACCAGACCACGTCGAGGCGCTCGCGTGCCTTGCCCTCGACATGGCGGA
>NZ_DATENY010000146.1:0-20817 GCF_035274705.1 Mycobacterium sp.
ACCGGCAACGGCGGAGGTCTCAATTAAGCGGCACCGGCTCGAGGATCTCAGCGCGCGCTTCTGGCGCCGCGGCCCGCAGCGCGTCGGCGGACTCGTCGTCGGGCTGTTGTTGGGACCGCACCTCCGCGTCGACGCGTGCGCAATACGTGGCGACCTCACGGTCTACGTCCTCGGCACTCCAATTCAACACCGGCGCAACGATTTCGGCGACCTCACGCGCACAGTCCACCCCGCGATGCGGATATTCGATGGAGATCCTCATCCGTCGCGCCAAGATGTCCTCCAGGTGCAGCGCGCCCTCGGCGGCCGCGGCGTACCACGCCTCGACTTTCAGATACACCGGCGCCGCGGTGATGGGATCCAAAAGGTCCGGCCGCGCTGCGGCTTGTCCGCTGGCCATCTGCAGCACCGCGCTGATCAGCGAGCCGTACCTGTCCAGCAGGTGACGCACCCGATACGGGTGCAGGCCGTAATGCGCACCGACGCTTTCGGTCTGGTTGATCAGCGCGAAGTAGCCGTCGGCCCCCAGCAGCGGCACCTTTTCGGTGATCGACGGCGCCACCCGGGCCGGGATGTACTCGGCGGCGGCGTCAACAGCGTCGGCGCCCATCACCCGGTAGGTGGTGTACTTGCCGCCGGCGATGGCGACGAGGCCGGGCGCAGGCACCGCGACCGCATGCTCACGCGACAGCTTGGACGTTTCCTCACTCTCCCCCGCCAGCAGCGGGCGGAGCCCGGCGTACACCCCGTCGATGTCGTCGTGCGTCAACGGCGTGGCCAGCACGGTGTTGACATGTCCGAGGATATAGTCGATGTCGGCCTTGGTGGCCGCCGGGTGAGCCAGGTCCAGGTTCCAGTCGGTGTCGGTGGTGCCGATGATCCAGTGCGTGCCCCAGGGGATGACGAACAGCACCGACTTCTCGGTGCGCAGGATGATGGCCACCTCGCTGACGATCCGATCGCGGGGCACGACGATGTGCACGCCCTTCGACGCGCGCACCCGGAACCGCCCGCGCTGCTTGGACAGCGCCTGAATCTCGTCGGTCCACACGCCGGTGGCGTTGATGACGACGTGGCCCCGGACCTCGGTGATCGCGCCGTCTTCGGAATCGCGAACCTGGACGCCGATGACGCGGTCGCCCTCCCGCAGCAGCGACACCACCTGCGTCGACGACCGCACCACGGCGCCGTAATGCGCCGCGGTGCGCGCCACCGTCATGGTGTGACGGGCGTCGTCGACGACGGTGTCGTAGTAGCGGATGCCGCCGATCAGCGAGCTGCGCTTGAGCCCGGGCGCCAGCCGCAGCGCACCGGCCTTGAAGAAATGTTTTTGTGCGGGAACGGATTTCGCACCGCCCAGCTGGTCGTACAGAAAAATGCCTGCGGCGACATATGGCCGTTCCCACCACCGGTTGGTCAGCGGGAACAGAAACGGCAGCGGCTTGACCAGATGCGGCGCGAGCGTGGTCAGCGACAGCTCACGTTCGTGCAGCGCCTCGCGGACCAACCCGAACTCGAGCTGCTCGAGGTATCGCAGGCCGCCGTGGAACATCTTCGAACTGCGACTGGACGTGCCGGAAGCAAAGTCACGGGCCTCGACGAGCGCCACCTTGAGCCCGCGGGTCGCCGCGTCGAGCGCGGCACCGGCACCGACCACGCCGCCGCCGATGACCACGACGTCGAACTGCTCGCTGCCGAGCCGTTCCCAAGCCTGTCGCCGCTGCTCAGGGCCCAGCAGCGTCGGCCCGTTGGCTGTGGTCGGGTCGCTCACTGTTCCAAGGTTACGTTGACTCAATCCAAATCGTCGTGCGCCATGAGCCGCCGCGCCGCCTCTGTGATTGAGCCCGACAGTGACGGATAGACCGAGAACGTCTGCGCCAGGTCCCCTACGTCGTTGCCGTTCTGCACGGCCAGTGCGATCGGCAGGATCAGCTCGGAGGCGATCGGCGCGACAACGACTCCGCCGATCACCACGCCCGTCGCGGGCCGGCAGAAGATCTTCACGAAGCCGAGACGCAGGCTCGACATCTTCGCTCTGGCGTTGGTGTTCAGCGGCAGCATGATCGTGCGGGCGGGCACGGACCCGTCGTCGATCCTGGCCTGCGGCACGCCGACCGCGGCGATCTCGGGCCGGGTGAACACCGCCGCGGCGACGGTGCGCAGCCGGATCGGGCTGAGCCCCTCTCCGAGTGCGTGGTACATCGCGATCCGGCCCTGCATGGCCGCGACCGAGGCCAGCAGCATCAATCCGGTGCAGTCGCCGGCCGCATAGATGCCGGGCACCGTCGTGCGCGACACCCGATCGACGGTCAAGTAGTTGCCGGGCCCGAGCTCGATGCCCAGGCGTTCCAGCCCCAGCCCGCTGGTATTGGGCACCGAGCCGACGGTCATCAGCGCGTGGCTGCCCTCGACGGTGCGGCCGTCGGTCATCGTCACCAGCACACCGTCGTCGGTGCGTTTGACCGAGTCGGCACGGGCGTTCTTGACAAGCGTCACACCGCGTTCGGCAAGGGCGTCCTCGAGTACGGCCGCGGCGTCGCTGTCCTCGTGCGGCAGGATCTGGTCGCGGCTGGCGACGACGGTCACCTTGACGCCGAGTTCGGTGTAGGCATTGACGAATTCGGCGCCGGTGACGCCGGAGCCGACGACGACCATGTGCTCGGGCAGCTTGTCGAGGTCGTAGAGCTGGCGCCAGTTCAGGATGCGCTCGCCGTCGGGTTCGGCGCCCGGCAGCACGCGAGGGCTTGCGCCGGTGGCGATCAGCACGACGTCGGCCTTGAGCTGGGAAACCGTGCCGTCGTGGGCGGTGACCTTGACGGTGTGCGCGGCCATGCCGGGCACGTCGTCGACGAGCTCACCGCGGCCGGCGATGAGGGTGACACCCTCGCTGCGCAGCCGCTCGGCGATGTCGGCGGACTGGGCGGCGGCGAGGCTCTTGACGCGTTCGTTGATCTTCGGCAGCTCGATCTTGGCGTCCTCGAACTCCAGCGCATAGCCGAGATCGGGGGCGCGACGTAGCTCGGTGCGCACACCCGTCGAGGCGATGAACGTCTTGGACGGCACACAGTCCCACAGCACGCATGCCCCACCGATGCCGTCGGAATCGACGACGGTGACCTCGACGATTTCGGGGCCTCGAGCCGCGGCGACCAGTGCCGCCTCATAACCGGCGGGCCCGCCGCCGATGATCACGATGCGGGTTGCCACCCGCCTAACCTAGCCAAGCCGACCGTTGATCGCCCAGTTCATTCCCGGGTCGCTTCGCTCCTGCCCTCCGGATCTACTAAGCGAAGCCTTAGGCTTTCCCCCGTGACGCTGTACGCCGCCTACGGATCGAACATGCATCCGGAACAGATGCTTGAGCGTGCTCCGCATTCGCCGATGGCGGGAACGGGCTGGCTGCACGGGTGGCGCTTGACATTCGGCGGCGAGGACATCGGCTGGGACGGCGCATTGGCCACTGTTGTTCAGGATCCGTCGTCGAAGGTCTTCGTCGTGCTCTACGACATGACGAAGGAAGACGAGAAGAACCTCGACCGCTGGGAAGGATCAGAGCTGGGCATCCACAAGAAGATCCGCTGTCGCGTCGAGCGCACGTCGTCCGATACGACAACCGATCCGGCCCTGGCGTGGCTGTATGTGGTCGACGCATGGGAAGGTGGGCTGCCGTCGGCGCGCTATCTGGGCGTCATGGCGGATGCCGCCGAAATTGCCGGCGCCCCAGCGGAATACGTGCACGATCTGCGCACCCGACCGGCGCGCAACATCGGCCCCGGCACCTGAGCGTTAGAACGCCGCGGCTTGCGCGACGATGTTGACCATCACCCGCACGCCCACCGCCAACGACCGCTCGTCGAGGTCGAACGTCGGCTGATGCAAATCCAATTGCGGACCGCGGCCCGTCCACACGCCCAGCCGCGCCATCGCGCCCGGGACTTCCTCGAGATACCAGGAGAAGTCCTCGCCACCGCCGGACTGACGCGTGTCGCACAGCACGTCGGAGCCGATCGCCTCGATGGCGTGGGTGAGGATTCGCGTCGAGATCTCCTCGTTGACCACCGGCGGCACACCGCGGCGATACTGCAGGCTGTGCTCGATACCCAAAGGCGCCAAGAGCGACGAAACGATCTCGCGCACAATCGATTCCAGTGAATCCCAGGTATCACGGCTGGCCGTGCGGATGGTGCCTGCAAGCGTGCCGGTCTGCGGGATCGCGTTGGCGGCCACGCCGGCGTTGACCGCACCCCACACCATCACGGTGCCGTTGCGCGGGTCGATGCGACGCGACAGTACCCCGGGCACACCCGTGATCAGCGTGCCCAGCCCGTAAACCAAGTCGCCGGTCAAGTGCGGGCGCGACGTGTGCCCGCCGTGCGACTGCAGCGTGACCTCGAGTTGATCGGCGGCAGAGGTGATCGGGCCCGGCCGCACGGCGACCTTGCCGACCGCCAGTCGCGGATCGCAGTGCAGCGCAAAGATCCGCGACACTCCGGTCAGCACGCCCGCCGCGATGGCGTCGATCGCGCCGCCGGGCATCAGCTCCTCGGCGGCCTGGAAGATCAGCCGGACGCCGACCGGCAGCTCGGGCACCGACGCCAGTGCGAGCGCCGCGCCCAGCAGGATGGCGGTGTGCGCGTCGTGGCCGCAGGCGTGCGTGACGTTGGGTACCACCGACGCGTACGGCGCGCCGGTCCGCTCGGCCATCGGCAGCGCATCCATATCGGCGCGCAGCGCGATCTTCGGCCCGTGCTCGGGTCCGAAGTCGCACGTCAGTCCCGTGCCGCCGGGCAACACCTTCGGGTTGAGGCCCGCGTCGGCCAGACGCGACGCGACGAACTGCGTGGTGGCGAACTCTTGGCGGCCCAGCTCGGGATGCTTGTGGAGGTGGCGGCGCCACGCGATCAGATCGTCGTAGTGGGCGTCCAGCCACAGTTCGGTGGTGTCGGCGATAGTCATGCCTCGACTCCCGCTCGCCTTCGGGAACTCATGACGCCCGCCTCGCCCGCAGGTCCAGCACCCGGTCGCGCTGGGCCGCTGTCTCGGCAAGGCTGACCACCGTGCGCGCCAGCATGATCGCGCCCTCGACGACCGCCTTGTCCGCACTGGGACCCGCCGCGGCGGTCGTGAACGCCGGCTGATGAATCGACGCTCCACCCGCCTCGATGCCGACGATCGGATGGATGCCCGGCATGACCTGTGTGACGTTGCCCATATCGGTGCTGCCCAGCGGCAGCGTGGCCTCGACGTCCTCCGCCACCGGCTGACGTCCGACCCGCAGCATCTCGCTGCGGAACACCGATGCCAGCCAGGCATCCGGTGCCAACTCCGCATAGGCCGGCGCGGTTTCGGTCACGGTGTGCGTGCAACCGGTGCCCACCGATCCCGCGGCAAAGCAGCCCGCCATCTTGTCCTCGAGCTCGTGCAGTGACTCGGAGTTCACGGCGCGCATCGTGTAGCGCAGCTCGGCCCGGCCGGGGATGACGTTGGTGGCCTGGCCGCCGTCGGTGACGATGCCGTGCACCATCTGCCCGGGCACCAGGTGCTGGCGCAGCAGGCCGATCGCGACCTGCGCGACGGTGACGGCGTCGGCGGCGTTGACACCTAGATAGGGCGCGACGGCGGCATGCGATTCGCGACCCGTGTAGCCGACGGTCACCTCGGACAGCGCCAGCGACCGCGCGGCGGCGATGTCCAGCGGCCCGGGGTGCAGCATCACGGTTGCTGCGATGTCGTCGAACGTTCCGGCCTTGAGCAGCAACGCTTTTCCGCCGCCGGCCTCCTCGGCGGGTGTGCCGAGCAGCGCCACCGTCAAGCCGAGCTCGTCGGCCACCTCGGCCAAAGCGAGCGCGGTGCCCACCGCGGACGCGGCGATGATGTTGTGCCCGCAGGCATGTCCGATGTCCGGCAGTGCGTCGTACTCCGCGCAGATGCCGACGACCAGTGGGCCGCTGCCGTAGTCGGCCCGAAACGCGGTGTCCAACCCGCCCGGTGCCGCAGTGATCGCGAAGCCGTACTCGGCGACCAGAGCCTGCGTCTTTGCGCAGCTCCGGTGTTCGGCGAATGCGAGTTCCGGCTCTGCGTGGATCGAGTGCGAAAGCTCCACCAAGTCGTCGCGGCGTCGATTGACGGCGTCTTCGACGCAACTCGACGCGGTGGCAGTGGGCATCTCAGCAGTATCTCACTGCACGCTGAGCCGCTGCCCGACAGTTAAGCTCGCCTGGATGACGAGCCCGGCGGCGGTGGCACAAGAAGCGGCGGCGGCCATCGGCGACCGCACCGGCGTCGGCAAGCACGACGTCGCCGTCGTCCTCGGATCCGGATGGGCCCCTGCCGTGGCCGAGCTCGGTGATCCGGTGGCCGTGATTCCGATGGCCGAATTGCCCGGCTTCTCCCCGCCGAGCGCCGCTGGACACGGCGGGCAAGTGCTGTCGCTGCGGATCGGTGACCACCACGTGCTGGTCCTCGTCGGCCGGATCCACGCCTACGAGGGCCACGAGCTGCGCCACGTCGTGCATCCTGTACGCGCGGCATGTGCGGCCGGCGCACAGACCGTGGTGCTGACGAATGCTGCGGGCGGGCTTCGCGAGGACTACAGCGTCGGCCAGCCGGTACTGATCAGCGACCACCTGAACCTGACCGCCCGATCGCCCCTGGTCGGGGCGCAATTCGTGGACCTCACCGACGCGTACTCGCCGCGGCTGCGCGCGATCGCCCACGAGATCGATCCGTCGCTCGCCGAGGGCGTCTACGCCGGGTTACCGGGGCCGCACTACGAGACGCCGGCCGAGATCCGGATGCTGCGCACGCTCGGGGCGGACCTGGTCGGCATGTCGACCGTGCACGAGACGATCGCCGCGCGCGCCGCGAGTGCACACGTGCTCGCGGTGTCGCTGGTGACGAATCTGGCGGCGGGGATGACGGGCCACCCGCTCAGCCATGACGAGGTGCTGGAGGCGGGCCGTCAGTCCGCGACGCGGATGGGTTCTCTGCTGTCCGCGGTCATCGCGCGAGTCTGACGACCGACACGCTTACTGATCCACACCACGCTGCGCGCCATCAGCGGCGCCGCGAACAGCATCAGCAGGATCCGCAGTACCTGGGCCGCGATGACGAACGTCACGTTGGAGCCGGTTTCCACGGCCGTCGCGAGCACCGCGTACACGCCGCCCGGACTGGTCGCCAGGTAGCCCTCCAGCGGGGTGAGCCCGGCGACGTGCGCCAGCAGGACGCCCAGGCCCGCGGTCGCGACGCCGAGCACGACGATCAGGCCGACCGCCGCGGGCAGCGTGCGACCGACGGCGCGCAGCGACTCACGCGTAAATGCCAGACCCGCTTGCCAGCCGATGAGTGCGTAGCCGATCTGCACCAGCACCATCGGTACGGCCAGCCCGAAGGACAGCCCGGTCAGCTGCAGCACGACCGTCAGTGCCAACGGCCCGAGCAGGCCTGCCCCCGGCAGCCGAATCAACCGTCCGAGCGTGGCCCCGACGGCCACCAGCACGATGAGCAGGCCGACGCTGAAATACCAAGGAGCAGAGTGGGTTTGCGTGATCGGCCCAGAGCCGTGCGACTTGTCGGCATGGTAAACCAGCGTCACGACCACCGGCATCGACGCGGTGACCAACGCGACCCTCAGGTATTGCACGACGGAGACCACGCGGTCGTCGCCGCCGAGTTCGCGGGCGATGGCGACAAGGCCGGATGCGCCACCGGCGACCAACGCCAGCGAACCGGTGAGTGGATTGACGTCGCGGTGCAGCCCGAGCAGCGCGCCCGCGCCGATGCTGAGCAACAAGGTGGCAAGGGCGACGACGGCCACGATCGGCCAATCGGAGCCCAATGCCCCGACCGCGTCCTGATGGACCATCGTGCCGATGTAGACGCCAAGGACGCCCTGCGCGATGACCCCGGCCCTGCGGGGCACCCGGCCGGGAGCCAGGGCGCCGAGAGCCAGCACGATGCCGACGACGAGGGCGGCGAACAGCGCCGCCGACGGCACACCGACGCGGGTGAGCGGGATGGTGACCGCGGCTGTCAGCGCTATCAGCAAAGCCCACCGGAGCAGTCGACGAATCACCATTGATTGCAAGTATGCCCTTGTCATTTCATGTGCGCAACACGAGTTACTAGGCGTGACAGTGCACAATTACCAAGGTATAACTTGGTTATGCACACCGCTGCGTCGTCGGCCACCGAGCTGCGGGAGTCGATGATGGCCGTGACCCGGCAGATGCGCAGACACCGGCCCGACCACGGCCTGACGCTGAGCCAGCTGGAGTTGCTGGGCGAGGTCAGTCGCACGGGCGTGACCACACCCGCCGAACTCGGCACCCGCCTCCATGTGCGGGTGCAGTCGCTGACCGACAGCATCAACGAACTGGTCAGCCGCGGCCTGATCGAGCGCAGGCCCGACGAAACCGACCGGCGTCGTCAGCTCATCGAAATCACCGACGCGGGCACGGCGCTGCTCGAGGCGGATCGCGCCGAACGCGACGCCTGGCTGCATGCGACCATGCGCGACAACCTGTCGCAGCTGGAGTTCGATCTGCTGATGCTCGTCGCTCCGGTGCTGCGCAAGCTGGCTTACACAGACGCGAAAGCGGGCACACTAGCGCCATGACTCAGTCGCGGACCTCCACGGCCGCGCAGGAGTGGATTTCTCACGACCCCGATCCCGAGACCGCAGCTGAGCTCGCCGCGTGCACCGACGACGAGCTCGCCGACCGGTTCGCGCAATCGCTGACGTTCGGCACCGCCGGGCTGCGGGGGCCCCTGCGCGGCGGGCCAAACGGCATGAATCTCGCAGTTGTCCTGCGCACCACATGGGCGATCGCCAAGGTGCTCAAGGACCGTGGGCTGGCAGGTAAGCAAGTGGTGGTCGGCCGCGACGCTCGGCACCGATCCGAGGAGTTCGCCCTGGCCGCCGCGGAAGTGCTTGCCGCCGAGGGCTTTGCGGTCACGCTGCTGTTCGTCGCCGTGCCGACGCCCGTGCTGGCGTTCACGGTGCGCCATCACCGCGCCGCGGCCGGCATCCAGATCACGGCATCGCACAACCCGCCCTCCGATAACGGCTACAAGGTGTACTTCGAGGGCGGCTTTGCCATCGTGCCGCCCGTCGACAGAGAAATCGAGGATGCGATCGCGGAGGCGCCCTACGCCGACGAAATTCCGCGGCGACCCGTCAAGCCGTCGGGTGTCGACGCGGTTCAGCACTACGTCGAGCGTGCCGCCCAAGTCCGGCACACGCACGGGTCGGTGCGGGTGGCGCTGACCCCGTTGCATGGAGTGGGCGGCGAGTTCGCAATGGACGCACTCGTGCGGGCGCGATTCTCCGATATTCACGTCGTCGAGAATCAGTTCGCGCCCGACCCGGACTTTCCCACCGTGCAGTTTCCGAACCCCGAGGAGCCCGGCGCCGTCGACGCCGTGCTGGAACTGGCCGCCGACGTCGACGCCGACATCGCCATCGCGCTCGATCCCGATGCCGACCGGTGCGCGATCGGGGTGCCGACTCCCAACGGGTGGCGCATGCTTTCCGGAGATGAAACTGGTTGGCTGCTCGGCGATTACATTTTGTCGCAGATCGAGCCGGGACCCGTCACCGAACGCACCGTGGTCGCGAGCACGGTGGTGTCATCACGCCTGCTGGCCGCGATCGCCAAGGATCACGGCGCCCGCCACGTCGAAACACTGACGGGGTTCAAGTGGCTGTCGCGCGCCGACGTCGACCAGCCGGCCTGCACACTCGTCTACGCGTACGAGGAGGCGATCGGCCACTGCGTCGACCCTGCCGCGGTGCGTGACAAGGACGGCATCAGCGCGGCGGTGCTGGCGTGCGATCTGGTTGCCGCGCTGCGCGATCGGGGCCGCACGGTGCTCGACGCCCTCGACGAGATCGCCCGCCGTCACGGCGTACACACGACAGCGGCCGTCTCCCATCCGGTTGGCGATGCGGAGGAGGCTCAAGCGATGATGTCGCGGCTGCGCCAGGATCCGCCCGACCGGCTCGGCGGCTTCGAGGTGACCGTCACCGATCTGCTGCGGGAGCACGGCCGTGGCCGCACCGACGCGCTGATCTTCTTCGGCGGCGACGGCGACAATTGGGTCCGAATGGTGGTGCGCCCATCGGGCACCGAACCAAAAATCAAGTCCTATATCGAAGTTCGGTGCGCGAATACCGGCGAGCTGGGTGCGACAAGGGCCAAGGCACGTGCAATCCAGGACGAGGTCGCCAGCGTCGCGCAGCGGTTCTAGCGGGGACCGAACTGCCGATCGCCGGCGTCGCCCAGGCCCGGCACGATGTAGGCGATGTCGTTGAGCCGCTCGTCGATGGTCGCGGTGAACAGCCGCAAGTCGGGTGCAACCTTCTCCAGCGCCGCGATGCCTTCGGGCGCGACGACGACGCAAATCGCCGTGATGTCAACGGCATTGCGGCAGCGCAGCAACTTGATGGTGTGCGCCATCGATCCGCCGGTGGCCAGCATCGGGTCGAGCACCATCACCGGCTGCGAACTCAGATCGTCGGGCAGAGACTCCAAATACGGTGTGGGTTCGTGGGTTTTTTCGTCGCGGGCGACACCGACGAAACCGACGCGAGCTTCCGGGATAAGTGCGTGCGCCTGATCGACCATGCCAAGCCCGGCCCGCAGTACGGGCACCAGCAACGGCGGATTGGCCAATCGGACGCCAGTGGTGTCGGCCAGCGGTGTGCGAACGGGAATCGTTACGGTGGCCGCGTCGCGCGTGGCTTCGTACACGAGCATCAATGTGAGGTCGCGCAGCGCCGCCCGGAACGCGGCGTTATCGGTTGCCTCGTCGCGCAGCGTGGTCAGCCGCGCGGCGGCCAGAGGGTGGTCGACGACGCGCACATCCATGCGCCGACCTTAATGCCGATTGTTTGATCCCGGAAAAATCAGCCCGGACGACAGTAGATTTGCTGATGCGCGGACTGGGAGAGGTTGCATCTGCGTCCACGCTAGGCGACTCCTGGATGCAACCACGTCGTTAAGCAGATAGCGCCGGGTCCAATTGTCGCCGTCCGACAGCCGACGGAACCGCCGGACGGTCGCCGACGTCCTAACCACATGTTCGCCGATACCGACGCTGTGCGCGCCTTCGGCGCCGCCAACTCCGCCCACGCCGCCGACCTGTCCGCGATTGCCTCGACGTTGTCGTCGCTGCCGATCGGGGCTGTCGCGACCATCATGGGCCCGGTTGCCGCCCGTTTCGTGGCCGCGCTGGCCGACGCCGCCAGCCGTGAGTCGCACGCCGTCGCGGCGCTGCGTGACAGCGTTTCTGCGGCGGGCACCACGGCACGCTCATCGGCGGCGGGCTACGAAGCCGCCGACCAGCGCGTGGGCGCATCGCTGCCACGGATCTAACAGTGCCTTCAGCCTTGGTGGCGGCCTTGTCCGCACCGATCCGTGAGGTGCAGTCGTTGGTCGGCCCTGGCTGGTCCGGCGATCGGGCCGCCGACCCTGCCAGCGTGCTGGACGGCGTGCGTGATGCCCTCACCGATGTGTCTGCGGGCGCCGGGCGAGCCTGGCACCACACCGGCGGATGGTGGTCGGGAGCCGGCGCTGACGGCGCGGCTGGATTCTCGGCGGCGACGGTCGCTGCCATCGACGCGATGGCGGTGCGCGCCGGCCAGCTAGGCGCGACGGCAGGTGCGGCAGCGGCCGCTGTCGCACGTGCCAACGAACGGTTGCGGTCGATTGTCGACGGCTTCGAGGCGCGCGCCGCGGCGCTCGAATCGCAACTGGACTCCCCCGGCGTGGCAGAGGAGCTACAGGCCGAGGCGCAGCGATCGCTGGACGAAGCCATCGCCGTGGTCGACGAGCTGCGCGAAGAGCTGGACGGGCACGCCGCCGCGGTGACGGCCCCTGCGGCCAGTGCGGCGCCGGCGACACCGGCAGGCTTCGCCGGCGGCCCCGGGATGAGCCCGCTGTCCAGCATGGGCGGGATGTCTGGCTCCAGCTTGGCCGACCTGGCGGCGCTCGCGCCGCCAGAGGCCGGACTGCCGATGCCCGATGCCGCGACGTTCGGCGACGGCGTTGCCGTCCGGCTACCCGACGGCAGCACGACCATGGCGCCGAATGCCGTCGCGGCCAGCGCGGTTCGGCATGCGCTGACCCAGCTCGGCGTGCCGTACCACTGGGGAGGAACCACACCGGGTGTCGGCCTGGACTGCAGCGGCTTGACGCAGTGGGCGTATCACGAAGCAGGCCTGGCCATCCCGCGACTGGCGCAGGAACAGGATGTCGGCGCCGCGGTCGATCCCGGTTCGTTGCGGCCGGGCGACCTGGCGGTGTGGGACGGTCACGTCGCGATGATTGTGGGCAACAACACGATGATCGAGGCGGGCGATCCGGTACAGCTCTCGCCCGTCAGGACCACGAACGCCGGGCAGGGATTCCAGGGTTTCTTCCGGCCGACTGCGTGATCAGATACGTTGTGGCACAGTGGCTTCGAGCTCGCCGTTCATCGGAGTTGGCGGTCCAGATTGTAGGCGGCGCTGATGAGCGCCAGGTGCGTAAGAGCCTGGGGGAAGTTGCCGAGCTGCTCACCCGTCGGCCCGATCTCCTCCGAGTAGAGCCCGACGTGGTTTGCGTAGGTGAGCATCTTCTCGAAGGCCAGCCGCGCCTCGTCAAGGCGCCCCGCCCGCGCGAGGGCCTCGACCCACCAGAACGAGCACGTCGAGAACGTCGCTTCCTCGCCCTCCAATCCGTCCGGTGACCCGTGAACGTTGTAGCGGTAGACGAGGCTGTCGGAAACCAACTCGGCGGTGATGGCATCGAGTGTGGAGATCCAGCGCGGGTCGGTGGGCGCGATGAACTTGCACAGCGGCATGAGCAATAGCGAGGCGTCGAGCATGTCGCAGTCGTAATGCTGGACGAACGCCCGCCGCCTTGGATTCCAGCCGCGCTCCATGATCTGGTTGTAAATGCGGTCACGTACCTCGCTCCAGCGGGTGATGTCTGCCGGCAGTCCCCGCTGGCGGGCGATCCGGATCGCGCGCTCGACTGCGACCCAGCTCATCAGGCGGGAGTAGGTGTAGTTACGGCGACCGCCGCGCGCCTCCCAGATGCCCTCATCGGGCTGGTCCCAATGGTCCATCAGCCACTCGAGGCTGTGGGTGAGGTCCATCCATCCGTCGTAGTAGATGGGCAGCCCGAATTTGTTACACAGATAGATCGAGTCCATCAGCTCGCCGTAGATGTCGAGTTGCAGCTGGGTCGCTGCCCCGTTGCCGATGCGCACCGGCGCCGAGCCCCGGTAACCTTCGAGGTGCGTGAGCACCTCCTCGGGCAAATCCTCGCGCCCATCGATGCCGTACATGATCTGCAGCGGGCCGGACTCGTGGTCGGCGTAACGGAAGCGCCTCTGCAGCCAGTTCATGAAGGCGCCGGCCTCTTCAGTGAACCCCAGCGTTAGCAGCGCATAGAGCGTGAAGGCGGCGTCGCGCATCCATGTGTAGCGGTAGTCCCAGTTGCGCACGCCGCCGAGGTGCTCCGGCAGGCTAGTGGTTGGGGCTGCCACGATCGCGCCGGTGGGCGCATATGTGAGCAACTTGAGCGTGAGGGCGGAGCGATGCACCATTTCCCGCCAGCGCCCGCTGTAGCGGGAGCGGCTCAGCCAACCCCGCCAGAACGCCACAGTCGCGTCGAACTCGGCGGCGACGTCGGCATCGGAGTACGTAACCGGCATCTCGCCGGGCTCGACACAGTCGAGCACGAAAGTGGCTGTCTCCCCGGCTCTGACGGCAAAGTGCGCGCGGACGTCGTGAGGGTTGACCACCTCCAGTGGGCAGCGCGTCGACAGGCTCAACCCGAGCGCCGGGCTGCGGAACAGCGCGCCGTGCTCAGTGAGCGCGACCTCGTGGTGTGCGCGGGCGTAGTCGAAGCGCGGGGCGACGTCGACGACGAATCGCACGTGTCCGCGCACGGCGACTACCCGGCGGACGATGCGGTGACGATATGCCGGCTCGGCGGTACGCGGCGGCATGAAGTCCTGTACCTCCCCCACTCCGTCGGGCATCAGGAAGCGCGTTATGAGGATGTTGGTATCGGGCAGGTAGAGCTGCTTGGAGCTCCAGCCTTCGCAGTCTGGCCAGATGCGGAACAGGCCGCCGCGGTCGGCGTCGAGGATCGCCGCGAAGACGCTCGGCGAGTCGAACCGAGGACAGCAGTACCAGTCGATCGTCCCGTCGGTGCCAACGAGCGCGACCGTGTATAAGTCGCCAATCAGACCATGCTCGGCGATGGGCAGATAGCGCACCCTTTGTCCCCGCGAGACTCCACCACACACGTCGGGCACCATCACGGAGCGTCCTCGTCGGCCTAGGACACGAGTACCAGTTTGCCCGTCGCCGCCGTGCGTTCGAGCAGCTCGTGAGCCCGACGAGCATCGGACAGCGGCAGGCGCTCGGCTACAACCGGGTGGATCTTGCCCTTACGAAGGAGCTCGAGCAGCGCCCGGAAGTCCTCTCGATACCAGTCCTGGTGAGGGATGCGTAGCTTTTGGATCCGGTAGGCGAGCACCCGTCGCCGGGGCGAGAGTAAACCCCACAGCGCGACGATCGCGGTTCCCGCGTACCACCCGAACACCGCTGGCCAATTCTTGCGCCCGTGCTGGATGGTGTTCTGGCGGCCGTAGATCACAAGTCTTCCGCGGGGCCGCAATGCGCGGAAGGAGCGGAGCGACGTTGAGCCGCCGAACGGGTCGAGGGCGATGTCCACACCGTCGCCGGTCAGCTTGCGCACCTGCGTCAGGAAATCCTCATTGCGGTAGTCGATCGCCACCGCACCCAACCGCTCGACCGCGGCACGGTCGTCCGCCGAAGCCGTCCCGTAGACGCGGAGTCCGGCCGCAGCCGCGAGTTCGAGGACCGCGGTGCCCACCCTGCCGGCCGCGCCGTGCACAAGCACCGTCTCCCCGCTCTTTGCCCTCGCTGCGCGGTGAAGCATCTGGTACGCGGTCATGTAGATGAAGACGAGGCTCAGGACCTCGGCCGGGTCGAGGTCTTCGGGCACCTCGACCGCGTATCGCTCCGGAACGCAGACACTCTCCGCGTTGGCGCCCCACTGCGTCAGCGACCCGACCCGGTCTCCCACATGCAGCCTCGAGCAGCCCGGGCCGACCTCATCGACGACCCCGACGAGCTCGTAACCCGGCGTAAAAGGCGGCTTCGGGCCGCCGAGGTACGTGCCGGCGCGCATCTGGGCATCGCTGAGTGACACCCCCGAGGCCAGAACTTGGACGCGGACCTCACCCGAACCTGGTCGCGGATCGCATTCCTCCACCACGCTGACAACTTCAGGGCCGCCGAAATGGTCGACAATGACACGCTTCATGACCCGACCTCCTCCTTGGCAGGGTGCCGATATACGCGAAAACTGTTGCGAGTAGCCGATATTGGACCTCCTGCCACGCTCACGCAAGTTGCAAACCAGCACCCCCACCGTTTGCCTCGGCGCGCTGTGTGCGCCAGAGTCGGAAGTCCTCGCGGCGAATGCCATTCGTCACCTATGGATGCTTCCGCCCTCTGCGTAAGCCGCTGATGGTGTCGCCGAACGGATGGCCATCATGGCATCGCCCGGCGACAATGGAAGCGGCCGATCAGGTACAGCTCTCGCCCATCAGGACCACGAACGCCGGGCAGGGATTCCATGGCTTCTTCCGGCCGACCGCCTGACGACGTCGAGGTTCTCGACGCGATGGCACGTCGCTTCGACGAGGTGATGGGGCGGGCCCACGGACGGGTGGCAGCGATCGATCGGATCGTTGACGAGCTGGGCGGGCTCGAGGACGCCGAGGAGCGCCGTCGATGCCTGCTCGGTGATTTGGCCGTCGATCTCGATGGCTAGGCTGTCGCGCATGGCTGCTGACATCGTGTCGATCCGGCTCGGGCTGACCAAGGGTGACCTCTACACATTGTGGGCGCCACGCTGGCGCGACGCTGGCGACGAGTGGGAGGCCTTCCTCGGCAAGGACGACGACCTGTATGCGTTCGAGTCGGTCGCCGACCTGGTGGCGTTCGTCAGGACCAACAGCGACAACGACCTCAATGACCATCCGGCTTGGGAGAAGTTGACCGAGGCGAACGCGCATCGGCTCGACCCGACCGAGGAGCGGCAGTACGACCTCGTCGGCGTGCCCGAATTGGTGGCCGAGAAGCTCAACGAGGAGGCGGTCACCGAGCTGCACCGCACCCTGGCGATCGTGTCGGCCATCGGATCGGTGTGCGAGCTGCCCGCGGTGAGCAAATTCTTCAACGGCAATCCGGTGCTGTCCACCCTGGGCGGCGGCATCGACGCGTTCGCAGGCCGCAGCGGGCGCAAGCGCTGGGCGGAGATCGAGGCGGTGATCGGGCGCGGCTGGGACAACGTCGTCGACGCGGTCGACACCATCATCAGCACACCCGACGTCGACGAGGCCGCCTCGGAGAAGGCGGCGGCCGAGCTGGCCGAACCCGCCCCCGAGCCTGAGCCTGAGCCCGAGGTAGTCGAGGAGATCGTCGACACGGAGGAGGAACCCGAGGACGACGTCGAGGAGACCGACGACCTCGAAGACCACGCCGACGGCCTCGTGCTGGGCAGCGACGACGATTTCTGGCTCAAGGTCGGCATCGACCCGGTCCGGATCATGACCGGTGCAGGCACGTACTACACCCTGCGCTGCTATCTGGACGACGAGCCGATCTTCTTGGGCCGCAACGGAAGACTCAGCGTATTCACTTCCGAGCGATCCCTGGCGCGCTATCTGGCCGACGAACACGACCACGACCTGTCGGATCTGGCCACCTACGACGATATCCGTACGGCGGCCACCGACGGCTCGCTGGAGATCAACGTCACCGACGACAACATCTACGTGCTGACCGGCATCGCGGACGACCTCGCCGACGGACCCGACTCCGTCGACCGTGACCAGCTCGAGCTGGCCGTCGAATTCCTCAGGGACGTAGGCGATTACGCCGAGGACACCACCGCCGAGGAGACGCTGGACGCCGATCAGCCGTTGGGACGCTTTGTCGCCCACGTACTGGATCCCGACACCGTCCGACAGCCGAACCCGCCGTACGCCAAGGCCGTTGAACAGTGGGAGGCGCTGGAGGCCTTCGTCGAGTCGCGGCTGCGCCAGGAGTAGCGCTACAGCTCGGTGGCCCGCGGATGGCGCGGTTCGTAGAGCCCGAGTTGGCCTCCGCCGGGAAGCCGGATGCTGGTCAACAAACCCCAGCGTTCCTCGCTGACCGGTCCGCACGTCACGCCCTTGGCGGCCAGGTTTTCGATCGTGGCGTTGACGTCGTCGCACATCAGGTACAGCTCCTGCGAACCGGCGCCATCTGCCGGGTGGACGGCCACCTCGGCGGGCGGGAGTCTGAAAATCAGCCAGCCGCCGCCGACGTCGACGTGCGGATACTCCAGGACGTCGCGGAAGAAGGCGCGGTCCGCCTCCGCGTCGCGGCTGTAGACGATGACATGAGCGCCGATAATCATGGCGGCCACGATACGACTTCACGATGAATTCCCGGCCCCACGCCGGTCTGTCCTGCTATGACATTGCCTATCAACACCACCACTCGTATCGTCACCGTCCCCGGCGCCCGCCTGCACTACGAGATGCGCGGGTCGGGTCCGTTGCTCCTTGTCATCGGTTCGCCGATGTCGTCGGCGGAGTTCGCGCCGGTGGCCGGTGCACTCGCCGGCGACCACACCGTCGTCACATACGACCCGCGCGGCCACGCCAACAGCACGATCGACGACCCCGATGAAGACGCCACCGCCGAGTCGCGCGCCGACGACATTGCCGCCATCCTCGACGACCTCCGTGCCGAGTCGGCCGACGTGTTCGGCTCCAGCGGCGGCGCGGTGACGGGGCTGGCGTTGGTGGTCCGGCATCCGGGACGGGTGCGCACCCTCGTCGCGCACGAGCCGCCGCTCCTCGAACTACTCCCCGATGCCGCGCAGCAACGCGCGAACACCGAAGACATCATCGACACGTTCCACACGTCCGGCCTGCACGCAGCCTGGTACAAGTTCATGCTCAACGCCGGCTTCGACATGAGCGCGCCCGACGGTGCGCCGGTGGAGGCTCCGCCCCAACCGTCCGATGACGAACTCAAGGAGGCCGTGCGGTTCTTCGACCATGAGCTGCGGCCGACGACGCGGTACCTGCCAGACATCGAGACGCTGAAGAACAGTTCGTCGCGGGTTCTCGTCGGGCTCGGCGTGGATTCCGGTGCGCTCGTCACGCATCGAACCTCCACGGCGCTGGCCCAGCTGCTCGGCTCCACACCGGTGGAGTTCCCTGGAGACCACGGCGGATTCCTCGGTGCGCCGGGCGATTTCGCGCGCCGACTCACCGAGGTTCTCCGCGGCTAGTAGCTCCTATACGGACAACGCGTCCCGAAGGACGGCAGCCTGCTTCTGGCCGTAGTCGGTGACAAGGTCGACGGGCGCCGGATCGTTGGCAGGGCCTTCGAACTCGACCGTCGTGAACGCGTCACCTTCGGTGAACGTCAGCACCGCAACGGATTTGGTCCCGTCCGGAGACGTCCCGGCAACGATCGACCCACCGGTGCCGACGGGCGCAACCTGTGGCGTACCGACGACCTGGCTGGATACCCCTCCCCTGGCTTGGTCCATCGCGGCCGCCGCCGCCTGGGGGCTGGCCAGCACGAGAATCGTGTCGGTGACCGTGCGGCTGCCGTCACGGTGCGAATAGGTTGCTTCAATGCCCGGCTGTCCCTGGGGATTCTGTATCGGCGCGGCCGCGATGTAGGCGGTCGAGTCGACGACGTCATTGGGGTTGACGGGCAACGCACCGTAATCCGGTTGCGCTGCCGCAGAACCCATCCCGGCGATCATTGCGCCGATCGCCACGAAACCGGCCGCGATTGCCCCGTGCGCTCCCCTCGTCCTCAGCATGGGTAGCAGCCCCACCCACGCCAGCCGTCGCGCCAGAACCAACCGGGGCCGCAGCCCATATTGCCCGTCGTGCCCTGGCAGTCCAACGCCTTCACCGTCGGCGTTGGCGGCTGGGTGTAGACGACTGTGTCGTGCGACGGCTGCGCGGCCTGCGCGGCCTGCGCAGTCTGCGCGGTAATCAACGAACCGAACAGCATCGCCACACCGGCAACTGTCATCATGAATTTCCGCATCGAATTCTCCCCTCGACGAGTGATGCGGCGTATGACGTTACGCCGCACCCGTCCGGGAATTGGCTAATTTGACGACTTAGCCAATAAGAACGGCGAAGCGCGGCTTGATGACTTCGTCGATGATCGCCAGCCGCTCGTCGAACGGGATGAACGCCGACTTCATCGCGTTGATCGTGAAACGCTCCAGATCACTCCAGCCGTAGCCGAACGCCTCCACCAGCCGCAGCATTTCCTGGGTCATGGTGGTGTCGCTCATCAACCGGTTGTCGGTGTTGACGGTGACGCGGAACCGCAGCCGCGCCAGCCGATCGAACGGATGCTCGGCGATGCTGCCGACCGCGCCCGTCTGCACGTTGCTGCTCGGACACATCTCGAACGGAATCCGCTTGTCGCGCAACAGCGATGCGAGCCGGCCCAGCTTCGCGGTGCCGTCGGGGGCCACGGTGATGTCGTCGACGATCCGCACACCGTGGCCGAGCCGGTCGGCGCCGCAGAACGCGATGGCCTCGTGAATGGATGGCAAACCAAAGGCTTCGCCGGCGTGAATTGTGAAGCGGGCGTTGTTACCTCGCATGTACTCGAACGCGTCAAGGTGGCGGGTAGGCGGGTAACCGGCTTCGGCGCCTGCGATGTCGAAACCCACCACGCCCTTGTCGCGGAAGCGGATAGCCAATTCGGCGATCTCTCTCGACCGGGCGGCGTGGCGCATGGCGGTGACGAGGCAGCGCACGGTGATGGCGCGGCCCTCGGCGCTGGCGGCCTTCTCGCCGTCGGCGAATCCGGACAGCACGGAGTCGACGACGGCATCGAGTGACAAGCCACCGTCGATGTGAAGCTCGGGCGCGAACCGGATTTCGGCGTAGACGACGTTGTCGGCGGCCAGGTCCTCGACGCATTCGTAGGCCACCCGGTGCAGCGCCTCCGGTGTCTGCATGACCCCGACCGTGTGCGCAAAGGGCTCCAGGTAGCGCACCAGCGATCCGCTGTGCGCCGCGGTCCGAAACCACGTCGCAAGCTCGTCGACCTCGGTCGCGGGCAGCTCGTCATAGCCGTTCTGTCCGGCCAGCTCGAGCACCGTGGCCGGACGAAGCCCGCCGTCGAGATGGTCGTGCAAAAGCGCCTTGGGAGCGCGCCCGATCGAATCCAGGGTCAACGGTGTCGTCATGGACAGATCCGATCGATGATCAGCGGCCGCTGTTCCGGCGCATGGTCGTCGACGCTCCAGCCACCGTCGAGTTCGGCCATGGCCGCCCCGAAACGTTCCGGCGTGTCGGTGTAGAGCGTGAACAACGGCTCCCCGGCGGCGACGGGCTCGCCGGGACGGCGATGGATGCGAAGTCCTGCGCCTGCCTGCACTCGGTCACCGGGGAGGGAGCGGCCCGCCCCGAGCCGCCACACCGTCAGTCCCACCGCCATCGCGTCGATACCGCCCATCGTGCCATTGCGCGGCGCGGTGATGGTCTCGGAATGCGCACCGACCGGCAGCGGCTGGGACAAGTCGCCGCCCTGCGCAGCCACCAACTCGCGGAACCGGTCCATCGCCGAGCCGTCACGTAATGTCTCGGCGGGATCGGCGCGGTCGAGCCCGGCCGCGTCGAGCATCTCGGTGGCCAGTGCCAAAGTCAGGTCCACCACGTCGGCGGGGCCGCCGCCTG